>UQRX01000009.1:0-60107 GCA_900543595.1 uncultured Collinsella sp.
ACGGCGCTCGGCGGCCGCGCGTTCGTCTGCCAGCGCGGCCTCGGCCTTGCGTGCCTCCTCGACCTCATCGTTCCAAGGCAGCTCCACGCGCTGGCGGGCGGCGGCCTCGGGGCTCAGCACCTCGACATCCAGATAGTTCAGGACCTCTTCGACGAGCATCTCGGTCTCGGGGCGCGGGATGAGCACGCCAGGGGCGCACGCGACGTCGATCATGCGAAACTGCGTGCTACCGGTGATGTACTGCAGCGGCTCGCCCTTCGCGCGACGGACGACCGCCGCGTGCATGGTCTCGAGCTGCGCTGCGTCGAGCGTCTCGTCCATGCGCATATACAAGTCGATACGCGCCAGGCCCGTTGCCGCGCACAGCAGCCACTCGGCAGAAAGACGGGGATGCTCCTCGCCGCGCTCGGCCAGGTACTCCTTGGTCCACTCGAGACAACGCTTGATGGTCCAGATCTCGTTTGCCATGGGGTCCTCCCCTCTTAAGCGCCGGGCGGCGCGCGAATGTCGGAGCAGATTGTACGCGAGGGTGGCACGCGGCAAGGGACGATTGGAAGCGATTATCGAGAATCAGCCCAGAATTTTGCTTGGAGCCTGCCCAGAGTGTTCATTCGTCGACGTCTAAATCTGCATCCGTCAAGCTTTTGGCAAGGTTGCCCCAAAACTGACCAATATCTAACCAAGAACTTGCCAAATCACTTGACGCGCGACGCGTCAAAAATCGCCCCGTGACTTCTTGGACGATTTTTCGAGCAATATTTTCAATTGCAGACGCATACCATTAATTACTTTAAGCAGGCAAACAGCCTAAAGGCCATCAAGACAGATTGAGTAACATCTCAAAGCAATGTGCCCAACCTAGTCATTTAAGAACGTCCCCAATGACTACCTCTAAGGTGCCGCAGGTTGAGCATACCGCATCCGGAGCATGGCAACGCCGCAAGTAGAGAACGGACAGCGAGCGGGTCGCATTTGAGACAAGGTGACGTGAAACGAAAGGGCGCTGACCTTCTGGTCGCGCCCTTGAAGTTGAACGTCAGATTGTACAGGTGCGGCCCGCGCAGCGTCGAGCCGTTACGGCGTTTGGTAAAACCGCGTAACTAAATCCGTTCCGCGATCTCGTGGATGAGGTAATCGGTCTTTTCCCAGCCTAGGCACGGGTCGGTGATGGACTTGCCAAAGACGCCGCCATCGACCGGCTGGTTACCGTCCTCCAGGTAGGACTCGATCATAAAGCCCTTGACCAGCTTGGAGATGGACTCGTTGCGGCGGCAGCTGTCGAGCACCTCTTTGCAAATACGGTACTGCTCCAGCGGGCGCTTGCCCGAGTTGTCGTGGTTGCAGTCGATGATCGCCGCCGGGTTGGCGTAACCGGCATGCTCGGTATAGCGCTCGGCCAGGCGCTCCAGGTGCTCGTAGTGGTAATTGGGGTAGGTGCGACCGTCGAGACCGATGTAGCCACGCATGACGGCGTGTGCGAGCGGATTGCCGTCGCACTCAACCTCCCAGTTACGGAAGATGAAGCTCTGATGCGCCTGAGCGGCGTAGATGGAGTTGAGCATGACGGTGGTGGAACCAGCGGTGGGATTTTTCATGCCGACGGGCACTGAAATGCCGCTCGACACCAGGCGATGCTCCTGGTTTTCGACCGAGCGCGCGCCCACGGCAACATAGCTCAGCAGGTCGACGAGGTACTGGTAATTAGAGGGGTAGAGCATCTCGTCGGCGGTAAAGAAGCCAGTCTCCTCGATGACGCGCAGGTGCATGTGGCGGATGGCCTTAACGCCTTCGAGCAGGTCATCGGGCGCCTCGGGATCGGGATTGTGCAGCAAGCCCTTGTAGCCGGTGCCCTTGGTGCGCGGCTTGTTGGTGTAGACGCGCGGAATGATGATGAGCTTGTCCTTGACCTCCTCGGCGGTCTTGGCCAGTCGGTTCATGTACTCAAGCACCGAATCCTCGCGGTCGGCAGAGCACGGGCCGATGATGAGCACCTTACGTGCGTCCTCGCCGGTAAAGACTTTGGCGACCTCGGCGTCGAATGCCTGCTTTTTGGCGGTAAGCTCGGCGGAAAGCGGCATTTCCTCGCGGATCTCCATGGGGATCGGCAGCCTGCGTTTGAAATCCATGGCCATGCGGGGCCTCCTCAATCTATAGAAAGAACAATAAACGTATTGTCGAGTGTTCGGCATTATCCGCTGTCGCACGCTAAAGTGCAAGCGAAACCTGCCGAAAAGGGACAGGTTTATTTTGGTCGGTTTTATCTGGGGAAATGTCGGCACTCGCCGGAAGGGGAGGACCGGCGTACGGCACGCTGGAGCAAGTTGGATCTCCTGCGGCATACCCCGTGGACAAAAAATGGCAAATATGAGTACTGTTGCTAGCTTAGTATCATATAGACCTTACAAGATAATAGACACAACAGTAAATATGTTCATTAACGTTGGCACACAGAAGCATGCTACCGGGCGTTTTGATCAATTTGAAGGCATATCTAGGCCGCAAAGACGTCGTTTGGGGCAGTTTTGGCTGTTACTAAACTGGTAACAGTACTCATATTTGCCATTTTTTGCCCACGGAGCCTTGAGGGAGAGCGTCAATCAGGTCCCAGGGGAGGCGTTTCGAGGCCCAAAGGACACAAAACGGGGGCGCAGTTCATTCTGCGCCCCCGTTTTTTGGGCATCGCTGCTGTTTGTGGCCGCGTTTACGCCGCCTCGTCGAACTGCGAGTTGTACAGGTCGGCGTAGAAGCCGCCCTGGGCGAGCAGCTCGTCGTGCGTGCCCTTCTCGACGATGTCGCCGTCGCGGATCACCAAGATCACGTCGGCGTTGCGGATCGTGGACAGGCGGTGCGCGATGACAAAGCTTGTACGACCCTGCATCAGCGCATCCATGGCGCGCTGGATGAGCTCCTCGGTACGAGTGTCAACGTTGGAGGTCGCCTCGTCCAAAATCAGCGCCGGACGGTCGGCCAAAATGGCACGGGCGATGGTCACGAGCTGGCGCTGACCCTGCGACAGGTTGGTGCCCTCTTCGTTGATCATAAAATCGTAGCCGCCGGCAAGCGTATGGATAAAGTGGTCGCAGCGTGCGGCGCGCGCGGCGGCCTCGACCTCGGCATCGCTCGCATCGGGACGTCCGTAGCGGATGTTCTCGCGGATTGTGCCGTTAAACAGCCAGGTATCCTGCAGCACCATGGCAAACTCGCCGCGCAGCGCCGCGCGATCCCAGTCTCGCACGTCGATGCCCTCGACGCGCAGCGAACCGCCGTCCACATCGTAGAAGCGCTGCAGCAGCTTGATGAGCGTAGTCTTGCCAGCGCCGGTGGGACCGACGATGGCGATGGTCTGGCCGGGCTGCGCCTCGCAGCTAAAGTCGTGGATGATGGTCTTGTCGGGCGTGTAGCCAAACTTGACATGGTCAAACTCCACGTGACCGGGGCGCTTCTCGGGAATCTGCGCGTCGGCCTTCTGCTCCTCCTCGGGCGCGGCCAGGAACTCAAAGACGCGCTCGGTGGCGGCGGCCATCGACTGCATCGTGTTGCTCACGTTGCCCAGCTGCTGCACGGGTTGGGTAAAGTTGCGAACGTACTGGATAAAGCTCTGGATGTCGCCGGGCGTGGCATTGCCGGTCAGCGCGAGCTGCGCGCCCACCACAACGACGCCCACGTAGCCCATGTTACCCACCAGGCTCATAAGCGGCATCATCAGGCCCGACAGAAACTGCGAGCGCCAGCCGCTAATAAAGAGGCGGTCGTTTTGGCGGTCGAACTCCTCGATTGAGGCCTCAGCGCGGTCGAACACCTGAATGACGTTCTGGCCGGCAAAGTCCTCCTCGATAATGCCGTTGACGGTGCCCAGGACCTGCTGTTGCTCGCGGAAGTACGGCTGCGAAAAGTGAATCATCACAGTCAGGATAATCGCGGCTGCCGGCAGCGTGAGCACGGTGACGCCGGTGAGCGGCAGGCTGATCGACAGCATCATGACGAGCACGCCGATAATCTGCGTGACGGACGTAATAAGCTGCGTCACGCTCTGGTTGAGCGACTGGCCGAGCGTATCGACGTCGTTGGTGATGCGGCTGAGCACATCGCCCTTGCTGTGACCGTTGAAGTAGCTCATCGGCACGACGGCTATCTTGGCGGCGATCTCCTTGCGCATGCGGTAGCAAATCTTTTGCGTGACACCGGTCATGAGCCAGCCCTGGATGAGGCTGCAGATAGAGCTCGCCAGGTACAGGCAGAGCAAAAAGCCGAGCGTCTTGGCGATCCAGTTAAAGTCGACATCGCCGGTACCGTTGACTTTGGCAACCAGGCCCTCAAACAGCTTGGTCGTAACCTGGCCGAGCACCTTGGGCCCCACAATGTTAAAGATGACCGAGCACACGGCAAAGGCGACGGCGGTAAACACGGCAATCTTGTGCTGGCCGATATAGCCGAGCAGCTGCCTCATGGTGCCCTTAAAGTCCTTGGCCTTTTCGCCACGGCGCATGCCACCCATGCGGCCCATGGGTCCACGCTGACGGGTGGGCTTGGGAATCTGAGTCTTGGTCTCGTCTGCCATTAACGCTCGCCTCCTTCCATAACGGCTGCAATCTCTTCTTGGGTGAGCCCCAGCTCCTCGGCGGAAAGCTGCGACTGTGCGATCTCCAGGTACGCCGGGCAGCTGTGCAGCAGCTCCTCGTGCGTACCGGTGCCCACCACGTGACCGTCGTCGAGCACGATGATCTGGTCGGCGTGCATGATAGTCGCGATACGCTGCGCCACGACCACGAGCGCGGCGTCGGTGACTTTTTTGGCCAACTCCTCGCGCAGACGCGCGTCGGTCTTGTAGTCGAGCGCGCTAAACGAGTCATCGAACACTACGACCTCAGGTTTTTTGGCCAACGCGCGGGCAATGGCCAGACGCTGGCGCTGACCACCCGAAACATTGGAGCCGCCCTGGCTGATAGGGGAGTCGTATCCGCCCTCGCGCTCGGCGATAAAGTCCTCGGCTTGGGCGATGCATGCCGCCCGGTGCATGTCCTCGTCGCTTACCATGTCGCCGGCAAACTTGAGGTTGCTCTCGACAGTGCCCGAGAACAGGCGACCCTGCTGCGGGATGTAACCGATGCGGCGGCGCAGCTCGGAAAGGGTCATGTCGCGCACGTCGATGCCGTCGAGCGAAATGCTGCCGCCCGTGACGTCGTATAAGCGCGGAATCAGCTGTACGAGCGTAGACTTGCCCGAGCCCGTGGAGCCAATGATGCCGAGCATCTGACCGGCATGCGTGGTGAAGTTCACGCCGCTGATGACATCGGCGCGGGCATCGGGATACTGGAAGCTCACGTCACGGAAGGTGAGCTCACCACGCGGCGCGCTGGCAGCAGGCAGTTTGGGCGAGGCAGGGTCGTTGATGCTGGTGGGGCAGGTGATGACCTCTTCCACGCGCTCGGCTGCGACCTCGGCGCGGGGCAGGATGACCGAAACCATGGTGAGGATCATAAACGCCATGACGATTTGCATGGTGTAGGAGATGAACGCCATCATGTTGCCGACCTGCATCACGCCGTCGGACACGCCCTGCGCGCCAAACCAGACGATAAGCACGGTGATGCAGTTCATGACGAGCATCATGAGCGGCATCATAAAGCTCATGGCGCGGTTGGTGTAGAGCTGCGTGGTCATCAGGTCGAGCGACGCCTTGTCAAAACGCTCGAGCTCATGCTTCTCGCGGTTGAACGAGCGGATGGGCATAAGGCCGTCGAGCAGCTCGCGGGCGGTAAGGTTCACGCGGTCCACAAAGCTCTGCATCTTCTTGAATTTGGGCATGGTGAGGCCCATGAGCACGCCGACGACGGCCGAGACCGCGATGATGGCCACGGCGATGGTCCACTCCAGGCCGGTATGGTTAGCCAGGACGCGCATGACGGCGACGATGCCCATGACGGGGGCCATCAGACACATGCGGATAAACAGGGTTGCGGCCATCTGAATCTGCTGAATGTCGTTGGTGCAGCGGGTGATGAGCGAGGCCTGGCTAAACTTGCCCACCTCGGCCGGTGAGAAGTGCATAACCTTGTTGAAGGTCTCGTGGCGGAGGTCGCGGGCGATGGAGCAGGCGGTGCGCGAAGCCACGGCACCGGTCAGGATGGTGGCGACGAGCGACACCAGGCACAGACCAAACATCGTGGTCGCCATGCGGCCCAGATAGGCGTTCTGCACGTCGGCGGGGTCGATGCCCTGCGCCTTGTACTCGTCCTGCACATAGCTCACGGCGCGTTGGGTCACGATGGAGCCCGACATGGAGCCCATTTTGTCCGCCATATCGTTGGCGCCCTCGACGAGCTTGCCCTGGTCGATTAGGCCGCCTTCAACGCCTAGACGCAGACCCTTCATGGTGATCTTACCGCCGTCGGCATCAATCTGCTTTTGCATGTTCTGCGCCGCTGCGGCCTTCTGCTGCATCTCGGCGAGCTGCTCGGGCGTCATTGCCGCCATTTGCTCGGGGGTGGGCATGGCCTGGGCGTCGTTGTTGTCTTTCTCGCTGGACGCGCCCATCATGTCGCCCATGGAGTCGGCGTCGATGCCCTGGTTGAAGGCGAGCACGACGGTCTCAGGCAGGCTCATGATGTCGGCAATCTTGCCGCCGTCGGCGCGCTCCTCCTCGGTGCCCTTGTACGTTCGAATGCCGTTCTTGTCCGCCTTGCTAAACGCGGCCTCCACAGCTTTGGCGTCCTTGGCGCTCATAAAGAGCTCAAGGTCGTCGAGCGATTCGGCGCGAATGGTGTTGGGCACGGGCGAGGCGATGCCGCCTTGCTGCACGCCCACGTCGACGATGTCGCTCATATAGGTAGGCAGCGCCAGGTCGGCGTTGCAGCTGATTACGATGAGTACGATAGCTGCGAACAGTGCCAGGACATGCTTTTTAAAGAGCTTGAGAATCCTCACTCGGCATCTCTCCTTTCTTGGTTGCAGTCGATAATTTCGTTGGCACGTCTTAGAAGGCGCACCATCTCTTGGGTATCTGTTTCGCCGAGCTGCTCGAGGAAAGCCGCGGTGCGGTCCTCGAATTCCCGGCGTTTGATTTCGAGATCCTGGAATCCCTTGTCGGTCACTATGACGTGTACGCGACGACGGTCGGTCTTTGAGTGCTCACGCTCAACCCAACCCTTGGCTTCGAGAGCGCGTAGGATATTGGCAATGCGGGCGTTCGAGACCCAGGCGCGATCAGCGAGTTCGCTCGGCGTGAGCGAACCGCCAGCGAGCATAAGGGCGCGCATGACAGCCATCTCGCCGCTGAGAGCTTTGTCCACAAAGCGCGAAACGCGCTGGTGAATGCCGCCAAACTCGGTAAGGAGCTGACGCCCAAGCTCATGGAAATCGGTATCTTCCACCGAAAACCCCTAACACTAGAAACTATTTTCGGTGAAAGATGATACCCTTGCACGCGCGCCCTATACGGTAGATTTTGGGACATGCCTAGAAAACTACCTTTAGGCGACCTCCGTGCACCGTCGGTGCCAGCAAAGTTAGGGGCAGATCGTTAGGCATGTCCCAAAGCCTACTCAGAGGCACTTTACCCTGCTAAAGCTGGCATAACAGCTAGAGTGAACGTCGTACAAAGGCAAGGAAAAATACCAAACAAATCGGTGAACGGTAGTTGTTCGCGCTCACATTTCCTGCGGATTTGTTAAAAACGCCCTAATGGTATAAAAAAAGAAACATATAACAGCCCTGATGAAGGGGGTAGCTATGTTATCCTTCTCAAACGGGTGAAATCTTGGGTTTTGGGTTGCAGTTCCAAGGTGGACAAACGTTTTTCCCTGTACCAACGTGTGGTGAAGAACGGAAGAAGCCGGTAGTGCAAGCCGATAATTCAAGAATTCAATAAGCAGCGGTGTGAGAGAGCGCCGCATTACACGTAACTAGGAGCGTGGTTACACAATGCAGGAGGCATGGGAAGGCTTCAAGGAAGGCATCTGGACGGGAGAGGTTGACGTCCGAGACTTCATCCAGAAGAACTACACCCCCTACGAGGGCGACGAGTCGTTCCTCGTCGGTCCGACCGAGCGTACCAAGGAGCTGTGGGGCGAGGTTCTCGACCTGCTGCTCAAGGAGCGCGAGCAGGGCGGCGTCCTCGATATGGACACCAAGACCGTCACGGGTATCGTGAGCCACCCCGCTGGCTACATCGATAACGCCCACCGCGAGAAGGAGACCATTGTTGGCCTCCAGACTGACAAGCCGCTCAAGCGTGCGCTGCACGTCAACGGCGGTATCCGCATCGCTTGCCAGGCTGCCAGCCAGCACGGCTACAAGGTCGACGAGAACGTTGTCGAGCGCTACACCTTCGAGCGCAAGACCCACAACGCCGGCGTCTTCGATGTCTACACCCCCGAGATGCGCGCCTGCCGTTCGGCCCACATCATCACCGGTCTGCCCGATGGCTATGGCCGCGGCCGCATCATCGGCGACTACCGTCGTGTCGCCCTGTACGGTGTCGACTACCTGATCAAGGACAAGGAGGCCCAGAAGGCTTCCACCCCGACGGTCATGACCGCCGACAACATCCGCGATCGTGAGGAGCTGCAGGAGCAGATTCGCGCCCTCGGCGAGCTCAAGATGATGGCCGAGACCTATGGTTTCGATATTTCCAACCCTGCTACCAACACGCAGGAGGCCATCCAGTGGATGTACTTCGCCTACCTCGCTGCCGTCAAGGAGCAGAACGGCGCCGCTATGTCCATCGGCCGTACCTCCACGTTCATTGACATCTACGCTGAGCGCGACCTTGTCAACGGTACCTTCACCGAGGAGCAGATCCAGGAGTTCGTGGATCACTTCATCATGAAGCTCCGCATGGTCAAGTTCGCCCGTACCCCCGAGTACCAGGCCCTGTTCACCGGCGACCCGCAGTGGGTCACCGAGTCCATCGGCGGCATGGGTGTTGACGGCCGTACGCTCGTTACCAAGATGAGCTACCGCTACCTGCACACGCTCGAGAACATGGGTACCAGCCCCGAGCCCAACATGACCGTTCTGTGGTCGACCCGTCTGCCCGAGAACTTCAAGAAGTTCTGCGCCAAGACTTCTGTCGCCAGCTCCTCGATCCAGTACGAGAACGACGACCTCATGCGCGTTTACCACGGCGACGACTACGGCATCGCCTGCTGCGTGTCCTCCATGCGCATCGGCAAGGAGATGCAGTTCTTCGGCGCCCGTGCCAACCTGGCCAAGTGCCTGCTCTACGCGCTCAACGGCGGTGTTGACGAGGTCTCCAAGAAGCAGGTCGGCCCCAAGTATCGCGCCGTCGAGGGCGATACGCTCGATTACGACGACGTTGTGGCCAAGTACAACGACATGATGAAGTGGCTCGCTGGCGTGTACGTCAACTCGCTGAACATCATTCACTACATGCACGACAAGTATTGCTACGAGCGCATCCAGATGGCTCTGCACGACAAGCACGTGCATCGCTGGTTCGCTACGGGCATCGCTGGCCTTTCCGTCGTGGCCGACTCCCTGTCCGCCATCAAGTACGCCAAGGTCCACCCCGTCCGTGATGAGAACGGCATCATCGTCGACTTCGAGACCGAGGGCGAGTTCCCCAAGTACGGTAACGACGACGACCGCGTCGACCAGATCGCTCACGACGTTGTGCATCAGTTCATGGAGTACATCCGCATGAACGACACCTACCGCAACTCCGTGCCCACGACCTCGGTTCTGACCATCACCTCCAACGTCGTGTACGGTAAGAAGACCGGCTCCACGCCCGATGGCCGCAAGGCTGGCCAGCCGTTCGCCCCGGGTGCTAACCCCATGCACAAGCGTGATAGCCACGGCGCCATCGCTTCGCTGTCTTCGGTTTCTAAGCTCCCGTTCCGTGATGCTCAGGACGGCATCTCCAACACCTTCTCCATTATCCCGAGTGCGCTCGGCAAGGAGGATCAGGTGTTCTTTGGCGATATCGACCTTGATCAGCTGGGCGAGTAACTATTGTTAGTGCTATACTAACAATAACGATTACTGATTAGCGCGCCGGTTTCGGCCGGCGCCTATTAATCGAAGGAGACACATTATGAAGGTTTCTGAAGTTTCTGAGACCCAGGCCGATAACCTGGTCCACATGCTCGACGCTTACGCCGAGAAGGGTGGCCACCACCTGAACATCAACGTCTTCAACCGTGAGACGCTGCTCGACGCTCAAGCTCACCCCGAGAAGTATCCGCAGCTGACCATCCGCGTTTCCGGCTATGCCGTGAACTTCCACACGCTCACCAAGGAGCAGCAGGACGAGGTCATTGCGCGTACCTTCCACAACAAGTTCTAAAGGGATTTAACTCCTGTAGGATTACTGGGGCCGGTTTTGGGTTATTTTCCAAAACGTCCTCGGACATGCGAGAAGCCCCCGCTGCGCACTACGTGCGGCGGGGGCTTCTCGCGTCCTGCGGGATGTTTTGGAAAATAACCCAAAACCGGCCATGTGGGGTCCTTTGGAGTCACCCTTTAGGCGGAACTCTCCTAATTATTTGGATGAGTCGTTTACTTACTTGTGCTGTTACCGTCTTCCCGCTGTTGTTGGGGTATGCTTTGTTCGTATGTAAACGTATGACATGTTGATGGGGGAGGGTGCTATGGCTCGCGAGGGCGCTCGTTCTAAGGATTCTGCTAAGCCTGGCATCAAGGAAGTTGCAGCGGTGGCGGGGGTTTCGCCTACTACGGTATCTCGCGTGCTTAATAATCGCGGCTATATTAGCCAGGAAACCCGCGATAAAGTCCATGCGGCGATGGAGCGCATCAATTACACGCCCAACGATATCGCCCGTGCCATGCTCAATGGCCGCCTGAACCTTATCGGCATGATTGTTCCCTTTGTGAGCAGCCCGTTCCATGCTCAGGTTGTGCAGGCGGTCGAGCGCACGTTAGCGGAAAACGGCTTTAAGATGTTGCTGTGCAACAGCGCCAATCGACCTGATCTTGAGCGTTCCTATATCGACATGCTCCGCCGCAATATGGTCGACGGCGTCATCGTCAACTCCCTCAATATCGGTGCCGAGGCATATGCCGAGATGGGCTTGAGCCTGGTTGGCATCGACTGCGATCTTGGCGAGGGCTCTGTCCAGATTGCAAGTGACAGCTATGGCATCGGCGAGATCGCCACGCGCCGTCTGATTGATGACGGCTGCAGGCGTATCCTGTGCCTGCGCAGCAATAGCCGCATGCGCATGCCTGCCAATAAGCGTACCGATGCCTACCTCGATGTTGTTGAGCAGGCCGGTTTGTCCGCGCTTGTCCGTGAGGTCGAGTTCGTTAAGCCCGACGACGAAAAGGGCGCGGTCGTTGCGAAGATCCTCGATGAGAACCCCGACATTGACGGCATCTTTGCGGGAGACGATACGATGGCGGCCATCTGTCTCAACGTGATGAAGCAGCGCGGCTTGAGCGCTCCAGACGACATTAAGGTCGTGGGCGCGGATGGTGCCCGCCGCACTATGACGTTTATGCCTGACTTAACAACCGTACGTCAAGATATCGATCGCATCGGAGAGCTCGCGGCGCAATCCATCATCGCTCTTATTAACGGCGATAATCCCGAATCGAATATCAAGCTCCCCGTTGAACTCATTGAGGGCAAAACCGCGTAGTTCATCCCGTGCCAAAAGAAATCCTCAAACGCCTCTGATGACCGTTCACCGGCATATGTCAACCGTTTGCCGACGACTGGAACTGCGAAAAGACGTATTGGTGTGAAAACGTTTGACATATGAAAACGATTGACATATCTTGCCATTGTACCGAGTTAGTATGTCGTGGAAAGGAAGTCTCGGATGCACAAGGTGTATTACCAGCCTGAGGGAATTTGGGTAGGCGACATCATGCCGTACGGCGAGGACGGCACGTTCTATCTCTATCATCAGCGTGACACGCGTAACCCCGAACCTTTCGGAGAGCCGTTTGGCTGGGCACTCGCTACGACCAAGGATTTCGTCAACTACAAGGACTTTGGCGAGAGCCTTGAGCGTGGCGGCGACGAGGAAGTCGACCAGTACATTTATGCCGGCACGGTGTTTAAGGTGGGCGACAAGTACCATGCGCTCTACACTGGTTGCAATCGCGATAAGGTCCGCGCACGTTTGATGAAGCAGGTTCTTCTTCACGCAACGAGCGACGACGCCGTCAAGTGGGAGAAGAACATCGCCGAGACGCTGCTTCCGCCCCAGGAGGGTTACGATGACCGCAACTGGCGCGATCCCTTTGTGCTTTGGGATGAGGAGAACGAAGAGTACATGCTCATCCTCGGCACGCGTGTGGGCGAGGACAAGCGTCTGATGACCGGCCGCCTGGTCAAGTTCACCTCCAAGGATCTGACCAACTGGGAGTTCCAGGGCGACTGGTGGAATCCGGGCCTGTACACCATGTTTGAGATGCCTGATCTCTTTAAGATGGGCGACTGGTGGTACCTCGTCTTTTCCGAGTACAGCGACGGCAACAAGACCCGTTACCGCATGTCCAAGTCCATCAACGGTCCTTGGATTACCCCCGCTGACGACTCCTTCGACGGCCGCGCGTACTACGCCGCTCGCACCGCATTCGATGGCGAGCGTCGCGTTCTCTTTGGTTGGGTTCCTACGCGTGACGAGGGCGGCGACCCCAGCTCTTACCTATGGGGTGGCACCTTTATGCCCCTCGAGATCGTTCAGCGTGCCGACGGAACGCTCGGCACCAAGCTCCCCGACAGCATGCTTGGCGCCTTTGGCGAGGGCAAGGCTGTCGAGACCTTTGAGCTTTCCTGCGAGTCGGGCAAGGTCGAGCAGGTGCTCGCCGCAGATGCCGGCTCCACCTACTTGCTCGATGCCGACATTGAGCTCGGCGGTAACGCTGCCGGCTTCTCGGTCAAGTTCGCTGAGGACGCCGAGACCGGTCTTGCCTATGAGTTCCGCGCCAACCTGCGCGAGGGCAAGCTCGAGTTCACGCCGGCTCCCCAGTACCCGTGGTTCCAGGTCAACAACATGGGCCTCGAGCGTCCGTTGTTCTTTAAGGGCGAGGGCACTCATCATGTGCGCCTGGTCGTTGACGACGATATCGCGACCATCTTTGTCGATGATGTTGCGCTCAACGCTCGCTTCTGCAACAAGCAGGGCCAGGGTGTGGCGCTTACCGTCACCGACGGTGCGCTCAAGTGCGCAAACGCAACGATCGCGTCTCTGTAGCGGCAACGAACCGTTTTATGATTTAGAAAAGGAATGGAGAGGAACATGGACTACAAGGCAGTGTCCCAGCAAGTCGTCGACAACGTCGGCGGACTGGAGAACATCGAGGGCGCCACGCATTGCGTGACCCGTCTGCGTCTGGTGCTCAAGGATACGAGCAAATACAACAAGGCCGAGCTCGAGAACATCGATGGCGTCAAGGGCGTGCTGTACAACAGCGGCCAGCTCATGATCATCTTCGGTACCGGTACCGTCAACAAGGTTTACGATGAGTTTATGGCTCTGACGGGCGTTAAGGAGATCAGTGCTTCCGAGGTCAAGGGCGCCGAGGCGGACAAGAAGGGCAAGTTCTTCTCGGTCCTCAAGGTATTCTCGGACATCTTTATCCCCATCATTCCCGCCTTCGTCGGCGCTGCAATCATCATCGGCCTTAAGTCGCTGATCGTTGCCAACGGCCTCTTTGGCATGGAAGGCAGCCTCGCCGATCACAGCGAGTTCCTCAAGAACCTCGCAAGCTTCTTTGCCATTATCGCCACCACGTTCGACTACCTGCCTGTCCTGGTTATGTACAGCGCAGTCAAGCGTTTTGGCGGTAACCCGATCCTGGGCATCCTCGTCGGTATCGTCATGGTTCACCCGAGCCTTATGAACCGTAACACGTTCGTTATGGACCCGACGGGTGCTGAGTACTGGAACTTCGGTCCGCTATCCATTCCCATGGTTGCTTTCCAGGGCGGTGTGTTCCCCGCAATCCTGACTGCCTGGTTTATGGCCAAGGTCGAAAAGATTGCCCAGAAGTACATCCCCGAGGTCGTTTCGTTCGTCTTTGTCCCGACCGTTACCCTGATTCTTGCTAACGTCGCCCTGTTCACCGTGTTCGGCCCGCTCGGCAACCTGATCGGTGACGTCCTCGCCGGCGTAATCGATATCCTGTACAACAGGATGGGCGTCTTTGGTGCCTTTGTCTTTGCCGCGTTCCTGCAGCCGCTCGTCGTTACCGGTACGCATCAGTTCATCCAGGGTATCGAGGCCAACCTCGTTGCCACGACCGGCTTCAACTACATCCAGGCCATCTGGTCGGTTTCCATCATCGCCCAGGGCGGCGGCGCCATCGGTATGTACCTCATTCACAAGAAGCACTCCAAAGAGCGCAACATCTGCATGTCGTCCTTTATCCCGACGCTGGTCGGAATCTCCGAGCCCGCTATCTTTGCTGCAAACATGCGCTATTCGATCATTCCGTTCATCTGCGCATGCATCGGTGCAGGCTGCGGCGGTGCCTTCGTCAAGCTCTTTGAGGTGCGCGCTATCGGTCAGGGTCTGACCGGCGTGCTTGGCCTGCTCATCGTCACGCCCGAGACCCTCGTGTGGTATGTGGCTGGCAATCTCATCGCCTTTATCGTGCCGATCGTCTTGATCTTTGCCTACAACAAGGCAAAGGGCGTGCCGACCACCGATGAAGAGGGCGCTGGCGCTGGCTTCGACGTTAGCTTCTAGTTGAGCCGTTCAGTGTAATCTGAGGATAAGTCCATTTGAGGAAGGGCGTTCGACTCGTGTGAGTCGAGCGTCCTTCCCCATAGACGAGAAAGTCAACGGCGATGTTAAATCAAAAAAACAAGGTGACACGCGCGGACTATGAGCAGTGGCGTGTCGGACAGGATGAGACGGCGGCTCGCATCGCGTCCGACCCCGATAGGCTTCTGTTCCATGTGGAGCCTGAGCTTGGCTGGCTCAACGACC
Source organism: uncultured Collinsella sp. (assembly GCA_900543595.1). Classification (GTDB taxonomy): domain Bacteria; phylum Actinomycetota; class Coriobacteriia; order Coriobacteriales; family Coriobacteriaceae; genus Collinsella. The sequence goes on from UQRX01000009.1 coordinate 14,931, forward strand.
CCAACGGTTTGGTTCAGATTGGTGATACGTATCACATCTATCATCAATACGATCCGTTCGATGCTGCGCATGGCGGTCCAGTGCTTTGGAACCATCTGACGACAAAGGATTTTGTGACGTACGAGAATCACGGCCCCGTGCTGTTCCCCGATTCCGATTTGGATTCGAGCGGAGCGTATTCTGGTTCTGCCTTTGTACGTGATGGCAAGATTCACTACTTCTATACCGGCAACGTCAAGCATTTTGACCGCGATGATTACGACTACGTGTTGACGGGCCGTGAGCAAAACCAGATTCATATGGTTGCCGAGAATCCCGACGAATTGGGCGAGAAGCGCATGGCTGTTGGACCAGTCGATTACCCCGACGATATCGGTACGCACGTGCGCGACCCCAAGATCCTTGAGCACGATGGTATCTACTACATGGTTCTGGGCGCTCGTACGAAAGACGACCGTGGCTGCGTGCTTGTCTATACTTCGCGTGATTTAGGGGCCTGGAGCTATGCGACGCGCATTGAGCTGGGCGAGAAGTTTGGCTTTATGTGGGAGTGCCCTGATCTGTTTGAGCTTGATGGCGAGCTTGTTCTCGTTTGCTGTCCGCAGGGTGTGCCTGCCGATGGTTGGCGTTACCGCAATCCGCATCAGTGCGTGTGGTTCCCTATCGAGGCCGATTGGGAGGCGCCGAGTTTTAAGATCACCGGGCAGGGCATGCCCCCGATGGTCGATGCCGGTTTTGATTTCTATGCTCCGCAGTCCTTTGAGGATGCTGCAGGCCGGCGTTTGATGATCGGATGGTCGGGTTGCCCCGATGCGACGGCGGAAAACCCGACGGTGGCGCGCGGGTGGCAGTGCGCGTTGACGGTGCCGCGAGAGCTGAGCATGCGCGATGGTAAGCTCTGCCAGCAGCCGGCGCACGAGATTGGGAGGATGCGCGGCGACTGCGTTCGCGCGACAGGCGGTGAAACCGTTGAGGAGCCGGGCCGCCTGTTTGATCTTGTGGTTTCCTGTGAGGGCGCCAAGATGGTCGAGCTCGAAATCCGCAAGGGTGTCTTTGTGTGCTATGCAGACGGGATGCTTACCCTCGACATGGGTGACGAAGGCTATGGGCGCGACCAGAGGTCGATCGAGCTCAGCGAGCTTCGCGACCTGCGCGTGCTTTCGGACACTACGATGGTCGAGATTTTTGCAAATGGCGGCGAGGCGGCACTTACGAGCCGTACCTATTCGCCGGCGGTTCCGGCGATGGAGCTGCACGCCGAGGGCGCGGCATCGATGAATTTCTACCGCCTCGTGCATTAACCGTGCATGGGGCACGATTGGACTTGCTGGGCGGAATGTGTTGCAGTTGCCGCAGCGAACTACCGTTTATCGCGTATAGCTACCGTTTGCGGGATAAGTAACACTCATTTATAAACCGTGTAAAATCTCAGCCAAGCACGGAGTTTTCCAGGGAGACGCTGTCCTTTGTTGTGTGCAAGGGGCGGCGTCTCTTTGGCGCTTGGACGCCGTTGTGCAACAGTGCGGCGGCGCGTGTCATGTATTGAAAAACCAACGTAGAGATGGGTCGTGATAATAATGGGCAAGTACGTAATCGTGGTTGAGTCTGGGTCGGATGTGACGCCGGAGCTCTGCGAACGCTACGGTATCGTGCGCGTGCCTATGCATGTCACGATTGGTGACGAGACCGTCGAGGACGGCTCGATCGATCCGCTCGAGATTTATTCGCGCTGCAACGAGTTTGGCGTAATGCCCAAGACCAGTGGCTGTGCGCCTGCGGATTTTGCTCACGTGTACGACCGCATTCACGCTGAGCAGCCTGACGCGACCATTTTGCATCTCGCGTATTCCGAGGCCACGACCTGCTCGCATCAGTCCTCCAAGATTGCCGCCAAGGGTCGCGACTACGTCTACTCCATGGACACGCGCTTTGTCTCGGTGGGCCAGTCGCTCGTTGTCGTCGAGACCGCCAAATACATCGAGGCTCACCCCGATGCCACCGTCGACGAGATCTTTGCTTTTACGAATTCCGTCATGGACCGTGTGCTGCTGGGCTTTGTTCCTACCGACCTAGCCTTCCTTAAGGCAGGCGGTCGTCTGTCCAACGTGGCATTCCTTGGCGCCCACCTGCTCAAGATTAAGCCCTGCATTGAGGTAGCGGGCGGTAAGTTTGTGGCGACCAAGAAGTTCCGCGGCTCTATGCTCAAGTGCGCCCGTGCCTTTATTGACCACATGGTTGCGAAGGGCGAGATTGACTACTCGCACATTGGCCTGGCGTATTCGGTAGGCCTTTCCCAGGAGCTGCGCGACGACATGGAAGTCTATGCGCACGACCTGGGCTTTAAGGACATTACCTGGACTCAGGTCGGCGGCGTCATCTCGAGCCATTGCGGCCCGACCGCCTTCGGCGCGGTGCTCACGCTCAAGGCGTAAGGCCTGGCGTCTATCGATTTCTATTGCCTCGGCGGCGGGCGGGTTGCGACAACCTACCCGCCGCTCTTGCGTGGGGTCAAATAGAACAACCCAATTGACGGCTAAACCGTTTCGCCATCATGCATATGGGCTAGAATGACTCTGGCATTTATGTAGCTAAAACCAATGAGAGGCAAGGTAGCGGGAATGGCTGAGATGACGCTCGAGGGTGTGGACGCTCGTCCCGAGGACTCTGCGTTTGTCCTGGGCCGCGTGCATTCGATTGAGACGATGGGAACGGTCGATGGACCCGGCATCCGCTTTGTGGTGTTTGTTCAGGGCTGCCCCATGCGCTGTGCGTATTGCCACAACCCCGATACCTGGTCGGTGAACGGCGGCACCATGGTGACCGTCGAGCACCTGATGGACGAGTTCCAGAGCAACCATGAGTTTTACCGCAGCGGTGGTATTACGGTATCCGGCGGCGAGCCGCTCCTGCAGCCCGCGTTTTTAGCCGACCTGTTCCGCGCCATGCACAATAACCCCGATGGTCGCGTGCATACCTGCTTGGATAGCTGCGGCTATGCGTTCGATCCCGCGCATCCCGAGAAGTTCGATGCCGTACTCAACGAGACCGATATGGTGCTGCTCGACATTAAACACGCCGATCCCGTCGAGCATAAAAAGCTGACCGGTTGCGATCCCGCACGCATTCTGGCGTTTGGTGATGAGCTCGCGCGTCGCAAGATCAAGGTTGTTATTCGTCACGTGGTGGTGCCGGGCATTACCGACACAGTGGAGGAGTGCGAGGCACTCGGCCGTCTGATCGCTCCGTGGCACAACGTGGTGGGCCTGGAAATGCTGCCGTATCACACGATGGGCGTTGTCAAGTACGAGCAGCTGGGGATTCCCTATAAGCTCGAGGGCGTTCCACAGATGGATACCGCGCGCATGCCCGAGCTGCGCAACGCCGTCATGACGGGCATGAAAAAGCGCCGCGCGGAACTCAAAAACGCCATCGGCTAGCGAGCCATTTTCGCTCCCCAAAGGCACTCATTGGGGACAGACTTAAATGAGTGCCCCTGGACACCAAACTGATTGCCAAAGAGCCCCGTCAAGTTGCGGTGGAATAGTTCTTGTTTTTCGGCTTATGCCGCCCAAACAGGAACTATTTCACCGCAACTGCGTTTTGGGTAGAGATGCGCAACATAACCGGTGAATTTGCATAGAAACGCTTGTGGTTTCTTTAAAGACACCTTAAACGCCGCTGAATATCTTTGGAAAGAAATGCCTGCTCGGTATTATGCTGCTCGTATATAAACGGTAGCAGTCAGGAGACCACGTGCGAAACAACGCATCGCGGGACGAGTATGTGCCGCAGCATGGCAGCAGATATGAGACGAAGGGCACGCCTTCGCGTGGCCTCGCTGCCACTCGCATCCGCGTGACGAAGATTGCCGCCATTGGGATGCTAACGTTGGCGGTTATTATCCTCGGAATTACCGCCAAAACCTACGCGTCGGAGCGAATGGCACACTCAGATGCGTCAACGGTACAGATGCAAAACAAAAAGGTCTCTGAAGCTAAAGCCACCGCAAGTCAAACCCTGTCGACAGCGAGCCTTAAGACGAGGCTTTCGAAGGCGGACTTTAACGATATTCCCTCAGGCGATACCGTGCAGACCTTCTCATTGGTTGATGATCAGATCCCCGCCCTGGAGGATGGGAGCCTCGCCGCGCTCCAAGATGCCCTTGATCAGGCCCAGGAATTGGGCGATGTGGGCGTGGTGTTTTACGATTTGTCGAGCGGCAAGGGCGTGACGTATAACGCCGATGTCGAGGTTTACGGCGCGAGTAGCTACAAGGCACTCTATGCGTTGTACATCTGCGAATCCCTGGTCGAGACGGGTCAGGTCTCACTCGATGATTCCCTTGGCACCTATGGTGGCTATAACATGGGCTGGCAGACGGTGCGCGACCTAATCGAGGCCGCGGTCGTTAATTCGGATAACGATTCGTTTATTGCGTTACGCGCGGCGTTTGACCATGCCGGTTACGAGGATTGGATTGTCAGTCTTGGCATCGATTACGATACCGCGCTCGATCCGATGAGTGATTTTCCCACCTATTGCCCGCGCACCTCGACCAAGTTGTGGCGCGAGATGAGCGAGTATTTGAGCTGTGGCAGCGAGGCCTCCCAGTGGTTATCTGAACTGTTGTCATCAACATCGCGCTCATTTATCCGTGATGGGATTGCGGACGACCAAGCCTTGGTGCGCAACAAGGCAGGCTGGATTAGCGAGGATGGTTGCTATTCGACATGCGATGCGGGCCTTATCGACATCGATGGCCGTACCTATGTCATGAGCATCATGACATCGATGCCGTGGAGCGACCACTCGAGCGAGGCTGTGGCCGCGATTGCAAAGGCGCTCTTTGATGTGCGGTCCTCGTTGGCCTAGCGACTTCGTAAAAAGTGAAAGATCCAAAATGCTGGTACCATACCGTGGATAAGCAATTTGTACGGATTTGGGGGATGGCATGGCAACCATCGCGATCATAGGCGCACTCGAAAAAGAGGTTGCGCAGATTAAGGAAGAACTGAGTGGCGCGCATGAGGCGCAGGAGGCGGGCTTGACCGTTGTGAGCGGCGAGCTTGACGGTCTGACGGTGGTCGCCACGACCGCTGGCATGGGTACCGTGAACGCCGCTGCCGCAACGCAGCATCTCATCAGCAAATACGCTCCGCAGGCCGTTGTGTTTTCGGGTATCGCGGGAGGCCTAAACCCTAAACTGCATATTAACGACGTGGTTATAGGCAAGTGCCTGCGCTATCTTGATACCGATACGGCACTCATCGCCGAGTCTGCGCCGGGGCTCGAGGAGTTTGTCTCGACGCCGGCGTTGGCTGATGTTGCCGCCGCCGTGCTTGCCGAGCATGGATTTGTGGATGCCTCGGCGGATAAGACTTCTACTGAGAAGGACCCCAAACAGTTCCTGTGTGGCACTATCGCCACGGGTGACCGCTTTGTTACGGGTGACGCCATGCGTAACGCTGCTATTGAGGCCACGCATGCCGATTGCGTCGAGATGGAGGGCGCGGCAATTGCGCACATCGCGGCCAAGAATGGTGTCGATTGCCTGGTGCTGCGCGCTATCAGCGATAATTGTGACGAGGCATATGACGCGTTTTGTGAGCGCGAGTTCGATCTGGAGGAGTACGCTCGTACCGCGAGCGGCATCACGCTGGACATCGTTCGTCGTATCGCCGCCGCGTAATAGCGCGCCCGTTTTGTAAAAACCTACGACCAAGGAGTGTCCATGGCCGATTCCATTAACTACCAGCTTGCCAAGTTCGTTGCCAGCTATGGCAAGGTTTCGCAGATTCCCGAGTCCACCTGCCCCGAGGTGAGCTTCGTCGGCCGCTCCAACGTGGGCAAGTCGTCGATCATGAACAAGCTTTTTGGCCGCAAAAACCTGGTCAAGGTTTCGAGCACGCCGGGCAAGACGAGCAACATCAACTTCTTTGAGGCTGACGACGTGCACTTCGTCGACCTGCCGGGCTATGGTTTCGCCCGTCGTTCCAAGGCCGAGCGCGACCGTTGGGCCGAGCTCATCGGCGACTTCTTCGACTCCGAGCGCAGCTTTAACCTGGTTGTATCGCTGGTGGACATTCGCCACGACCCGAGCAAGCTCGACCATGACATGATCGACTACCTGCAGGGCAACGAGTTCAACTTTATCGTCTGCCTCACCAAGGCCGACAAGCTCAGCCGCACCCAACAGGCCCGCCAGGCAGCAGCCATCAAAAAGCAGCTCAACGTCCCTGCCGAGAACGTGATCATCACAAGCTCCCAGACCGGTACCGGCATCGACGAGCTCAAAAAGCACATCGCCGAAGCCTGCCTCTAGTAAGGGCTCCAGCCTAGCAAGAGCCCCTATCAATAAAAAGCCATAATTTCAGCCCGGCGCCCCTTCAAAGCGTGGGTCCCTGTAGACATCGCTAGCTACGTTGCCATAGGGCCACCCGGGGGCATCCCCTTAAAAACATTCCGCAGCACGAGGCCCGCTTATCCGCAGCTCCGAAGGAGCAGGATAAGCGGGCCTCAAGTGCGAGGACGTTTTTAAGGGGATGCCCCCGGGTGGCCCGGGCAGACCGATCGACGATGTCTACAGGTACTCGATCTGAGCGCCTTCCGTGTCGCACGTCAGAATGTGCGTGTCGCACTTGGGGAACTGCTCACGCAGCTTGACCTGCAGGAACTTTGCCACGATGGTGTCGTCAGTCACGGCCATGAGGGTCGAGCCGGAGCCGCTGATCCAGATGGTCTTGGCGCCTCCGTTAAGGCAGGTGTCGCGCACGGCGTTGTAGTCGGGGATGAGGCGGCGGCGATAGGGTTCCTGGATGCGGTCGTCGTTGGCGGCGGCAATCAGGTCAAGGTCGCCGGTTTCCAGGCCGCGCGTCATGCCGGCGATGCGGCCCATTTGCCATACGGCGGTGGAGAGTGGAATCTCCTGCGGCACAACCTTGCGCGCTTCGCTCGTATGCACCTCGTAGGGCGGAATCACGGTAATAAAACGCAAGCGATCGCTCACCTCGTAGCGCAGGCACTGGGGGAGCGAATCGGTCGGCGTAAAGGAGCAGACGGCGCCGCCCAGGATGGCGGGGGCGACGTTATCGGGATGGCCCTCGACCTCGGTGGCAATGCGGACGAGCTCGGCACGGTCGACGGTGTGGCCCGTCAGCGCGGCGGCCGCCATAATGCCGGCGACGACGCAGGTGGAGCTGGAACCCAGGCCGCGGGCGACGGGCACGTCGGTCTGAATGTCGATAGCAACGGGAAAAGCCGGCTCGCCCCACGCGGCCAGAGCATCGACAAAGCTCACATAGACCAGGTTATTCTCGTTTTGGAACTCCTCGGGGCAGCCCGTGATGGTGAGCTTGTCGGCGCGCTCGAAGGTGAAGTGCGAGTAGAGGCTGACGGCCATGCCGAGGGTATCGTAGCCAATGCCTAGGTTGGCGCTGGTTGCTGGGACGGTGATTTTGATCATGTGAGTCCTCCTGGCGTGCCTGGCTATTTAGTTCGCTGCTCGGGCAGTCCTACGCAAGACGGAAAGCACATTAAGTGCTTTCCTTTGCGTGCGGAACTCGCGACGAACTAAACAGCCAGGCACGCTGTGCGCGTTCGTCACCATCCCGGGGGTTATCTGATGAAAGAAGGTGCGCCGGCTTTCGCCGGCGCTTAATAAGGGGTTTAGTTGGTAGCCATCTTTTTTGCAGCCTGCTCTACGTAGTTGGCCATGTCGGCTACGTCGCAGACGTCTTCGAAGCGGACGGGCTTGGATTCGAGTTCGGCGAGCTGGGTCGGGGCGACCGTGTTGGTGGCCTGCTCGAGTACACGCATAGCCTCAAAATCATCTTCGGGAACGTCGAGGCCCAGGGCGTCGCAGCAGGCGCGCGGGAACTTGTAGGGGCTTGCGGTCGAAAGCAGCACGCGGGCCTTGGCACCCTCGGCGGGAGCGACCTGCTCAAAGACGTGATAGCCGCAAGCAGTATGCGGATCGATCACGTAGCCGTTCGCATCCCAGCAGCTCTTGATGGCAGTGCGGACCTCGTCCTCGCTGGCCCAACCGCAGCCAAAGACGCTCTGAATCTTTGCGAGCAGGTCGGCAGGAACCTCGTAGCGACCAGTCTGCGCCAGCTGCTCCATAAGTCCGGCAACAAGCTCGCAGTCGCCATCGGACAGGAAGTACAGCATGCGCTCCAGATTGGAGCTAATAAGGATGTCCATCGACGGCGAGATGGTCGTGAAGAACGGGCGGTTACGGTCGTAAACGCCGGTGGTCAGGAAGTCGGCAAGCACGTTGTTCTTGTCGCTCGCCACGACGAGCTTGGCGACGGGCAGACCCATGCGCTTGGCGTAGTAGCCGGCCAGGATATCGCCAAAGTTGCCGGTCGGTACGCAGAACTCCACGGCGTCGCCGGCCTCGATGGCGCCGGCGCGCAGCAGCTGCGCATAGGCGGCAAAGTAGTAGACGACCTGCGGTACCAGGCGGCCGACGTTGATGGAGTTGGCGCTCGAAAGCACCGTGCCGGCGGCCTCCAGGCGCTTGGCAAGCTCCTTATCGGCAAAGATGCGCTTGACAGCACTCTGGGCGTCGTCGAAGTTGCCGCGGATGCCGCACACGGCGACGTTGTCGCCCTCCTGCGTGGACATCTGCAGGTTCTGGACGCGGCTAACCTTGCCCTCGGGATAAAAGACGGTGATGCCCGTGCCCGGAGCGTCAGCAAAACCGGCGAGCGCGGCCTTGCCCGTGTCGCCCGACGTGGCGGTGACGATCATGATGCGCTCAGCTCCGCCGTCCTTGGCAGAGGTGCGGGCCATGAGGCGGGGGAGCATCTGCAGGGCGACGTCCTTGAAGGCGCTCGTGGGACCGCCAAAGAGCTCCATCACATAGGTCTGAGGGGCGTCAGCGCCCGGCGCAGCGTCGAGTTTGACGAGCGGCGTAACCTCTTCACTCGCGAACGTGCCGCGGTATGCCTCGTCGACACACGCCGAAATTTCTTCGGCCGTGTAATCATTCAGTAACATTCCCAACACATCTTGAGCGATTTCAAAGTACGATTTATCTGCAAGCGAGCTGATATCGACCTGCTGGGTGCCGAGCTCGTCCGAGACAAACAAACCCCCGTCGGGAGCGATGCCGGTGCGGATTGCCACCTTACTTGAGCACGATAAAGTGCGTCCTCGTGTACTATGATAAGTTCCCATATAACACTGCTCCTCGGATGCCTTGGTCCCAATCGGTGAAACCATGGTATCAGAGCGCGCAAAACAGGTTTGCAGAGGCTTTTAGAAAGGTAACCTCAAGCCCATGATTAAGATTGCCAAGTTTGGCGGCTCGTCGGTCGCCGACGCCGAACACTTCAAGAAGATCAAGGCCATCGTCGATGCCGACCCTGCCCGCCGTTTTGTGGTGGTTTCCGCCTGCGGCCGCCGCTTTAAGGGCGACACCAAGGTGACCGACCTGCTCTACCTGGTTAACGCGCACGTTAAGTATCACGTGTCGTGTGAGGAGCTGCTCGAGGACATTGGCCAGCGCTATTTTGATATCGCTGACGAGTTGGAGCTCACCTATCCCATCCGCGAGGAGTTCGCGGCCTTTGCCGAGCGCGCCCGCTCGGGCGGCTACTCTACCGAGGAGCTCGTGAGCCGTGGCGAGTACTTCACCGCTCGCCTGATGGCGGAGTACCTGGGCCTGCCGTTCCTGGACGCCGCGACGGTTGTGGCGTTCCATCATGACGGTACGCTCAGCATGAATCGCACCTCCGAGCTGGTGCAGGAGTACGGCCAGCAGGGCGGCTTTGTTATGCCCGGTTTCTACGGCGCGACGCGTGAGGGCCAGATCAAGCTGCTCGATCGTGGCGGCGGCGATATCTCGGGCTCGATTTTGGCTAAGTGCCTGGGCGCCGACCTTTACGAGAACTGGACCGACGTCTCGGGTTTCTACTCTGCCGATCCGCGCATTGTTCCCGAGGCTCAGCCCATTGCCCGCGTTACCTACGAGGAGCTGCGCGAGCTTTCGTACATGGGTGCAAGCGTCCTGCACGAGGAGGCCGTGTTCCCCGTGCGCGAGGCGGGCATTCCGCTGGTCATCAAGAACACCAATGCGCCGCAGGACCCCGGCACCATCATTAGCGAGACGGCTGACGAGGGCGAGGCGGAGCCCATCATTACCGGCGTGACCGGCAAGCGCGGCTTTGTCGCCATCAACGTTGCCCGCGACCGCACCAAGCCCCGTGTCGGCTTTATGCGCCGCGCGCTTTCGGTCTTCGAGCGTTATGACGTTTCCGTCGAGCACATGCCCACCGGTGTCGACCGCTTTGGCGCCGTGGTGCAGGAGCAGGACGTTCACGATTCGCTGTACTCGCTCGTGGGCGACATTCAGCAGGAGGTCGAGCCGCTCGAGATTGAGGTTGTCGAGGGCCTGGCGCTTATCGCGACCGTCGGCCGTAACCTGCGCGGTCGTGCCGGCATCTCTGGCCACCTGTTTGGCATGCTTGGCCAGGCGGGCGTGAGCGTGCGTATGATTTCACAGAGCTGTGACGAGATCAATATCATTATCGGTGTCGAGGAGAAGGACTTCGACTTGGCGATTCAGACCATTTACCGTGCCTTCTCCGACGAAAACGGCATTGTGAAGGTCTCCGACCTGGAGGCTCCCACGCCGGTCGACCCCGCTCTGGCCGCGCTCCACAAGTAGCTGCCGTCCCGGTGCATTTTTGGGACAAGTGCCAAAAATCTACGGCGGGGCGTTTCGTTTCGGTTTCGTTTCGACGGGGCGGGTTTCGTGTCCGCCCCGTTCTTGTATACACTGGCAACAATAATCGGCCTGCTCGGCGTGCGGGCAAAAGCCAAAACCTTTAAAGGGGGAAGCATGAAACAGTACACGGTTGCTATTTTGGGCGCGACGGGAGCCGTGGGCACCCAGATGCTCGAGTGCCTCAACGAGCAGGAGTTCCCGGTCAGCAAGCTCAAGCTGCTGGCGAGCGCGCGCTCTGCGGGCAAAACCGTCGAGTTCCGCGGCGAGCAGATCGTGATCGAAGAGGCTTGCCCCGAGGCCTTTGAGGGCTGCGACATTGTGCTCGGAGCCGCCGGCGACGATATCGCGAAGGAACTGCTGCCCGAGGCCGTCAAGCGCGGCGCCGTCGTGGTCGACAACAGCCATGCCTTCCGTATGGATCCCGAGGTGCCGCTGGTCGTGCCCGAGATCAATGCCGACGATATCAAGTGGCATCACGGCCTTATCGCCAACCCCAACTGCGCGACCATCATCGGCCTGGTTCCCACCTGGCCGCTGCACCAGCTCGCCGGCGTGAAGCGTATGATCGTCTCGACGTATCAGGCGGCTTCGGGTGCCGGCGCTCCCGGCATGGCCGAACTCGAGGCTCAGCTGGCCGCCCTGGGCCGTGGCGAGGAGATTCCCGAGCCGCGCGCATTTGCCGCCCAGCTCGCGAGTAACCTGATTCCGCAAATTGGCGGCGTCAAGGAGGAAGGCTTTACCTCCGAGGAGATAAAGCTGCAAAACGAGGGCCGCAAGATCATGCACCTGTCCGAGCTGCGTGTGAACTGCACCTGCGTGCGCGTGCCCGTGCTGCGTTCGCACTCCGAGAGCATTACGCTCGAGTTTGAGCGCGATATTACGGTGGAAGAGGCCCGTGCTGCGCTTGCTACCGCTCCCGGCGTCAAGCTGGTTGACGACATGAGCGCCGAGGATGCGCACGATCGCTTCCCCATGCCGATGGATACGTCCGACCAGGACCTGATTTGGGTCGGCCGCGTGCGCCGCGACATCTCGAACCCCGAGGCCGCGCGCGGTATCACCTTCTGGTGCTGCGGCGACCAAATCCGTAAGGGCGCGGCAACCAACGCCGTCCAGATCGCTAAGCTGCTCTGCGAGTAGTGTGACCTGTCCGGCGGGGGCCGGGCTTAGTTTTCAGAACGTCCTCGACCATGTGTGGCGCCTTGTCCTGCTCCTTCGGAGCCGCGGACAAGGCGCCACACTGGTCTGCGGAGTGTTCTGAAAACTAAGCCCGGCCCCCGCCTGCGGTGACGCTGTTGCGAGCGGTCTGCGATGGGGCCGTTGTTGGTTGGGGCCGCTGGGCTGATGGGAGCACGTGGCTGTTGTGGGCCCTGGTCCCGGCGGCGGCCTCGGCGCTTCGCGCCTGCCGCCTTGGGGGGCTGTGGGCCGTGACGGCAGCTGCGGCGCGCTGCGCCTGCTGCCTGAGGTGACTTTGGGGTTGGGGTGAATCGGGGTCTAATACTTTTCCGTGAAGTGAACGACCTTATTTGGACCCCCGAAGCATTGGCATATTTTGATTGCTATTTCCTGCGGTTTTGCAGCGCGAATCCTGCGGTTTTTTTGGTCTAAAGGTGCGGATGCTCTGGGGCTTCGTTTTTACTCGTTCACTTCTCGGGAAAGTATTAGAGCTCAGCTGATAGAGGTACCGCTCTGGCGTCGAAGCCCCGCGTCTTCTTCGCTTGATTGGGGAAAACAGCCTCGTTTAAGTAATTGCGAGCCCACCCAGACGTATCTGTGGGGTTGTCTGCACAATTCGCGGTATTATGTTGCGGAGTTTTGAAAGGGGCCGCTGGTGGTCACGACGACGTTTGCTTCGCCTTTGGGCGAAATATTGCTTGCCGCTGATGGCCGCGGTTTGACGGGGCTTTGGTTTGAGGGGCAGGAGCACTTCGGCTCTACGCTGCTCAAAGAAGATCCCGAACATGTTGAAGGGGCCGATGCAGTTTCTGGTGCTGGCGGCATGTCGTCGGTGAGTCCGGCAAATGGTGCGGCGTCTTCGGTGCTTGAGCGTTCATGGGCTTGGCTGAATGCGTATTTTGCGGGGCAGGAACCTCGGTTTACGCCGCCGTTGCATATGATTGGCACGGCGTTTCAGCGCGAGGTCTGGTTTGAGCTGCTTTCTATCCCGCGTGGCGAGGTCGCTACGTATGGTGAGATCGCCCAGCGTGTTGCGGCTCGACATCGTGTACCGGGAAACGAAGCACCCGTTGTGTCTCCCCGTGCCGTGGGGGCCGCGGTCGCGCGAAATCCCATTTCGATCATTGTGCCGTGCCATCGCGTGGTTGCCGCCGACGGTTCGCTCAACGGATATGCCGGCGGACTTGACCGCAAGGAGTGGCTGCTTCGGCTTGAGGGCGCGTACGAGGCGTAACGCTCGAACACTTTGCATAACTAGGATGCCGCGAAGGGACGGGTCGCTGTCTATTCGCGACCAGCATGCGTCCAAGCGCTCGGCATCTGCGTCTTAAGTTTGGCTAAGCCATATCCTGCGTATTTGAAAACGTGCAGGTTGAGTAGCTAAGGCTGCGCTAAGGCGGCTGACGGTGCGCTATTATCGGCAGTATCAAAACCTGTATAGCCGTGCGCTGAAGGAACAACTATGAAGCTGATGCTTGCCGAGGACGAACCCGGCCTCTCCCGTGCCCTTACCGCGATTCTTCAACATAGCGACTACGAGGTCGACACCGCCCTCGACGGTCTGACGGCGCTCGAATATCTGCTCGCCAACGACTATGACGCCGCAATCCTGGACATCATGATGCCCGGCATGGATGGCATTGAGGTGCTCAAGCGCACGCACGCCGCTGGCAAGCGACTGCCCATCATCATGCTCACGGCAAAAAGCGAGGTGTCCGATAAGGTCGAGGGCCTGGATGCCGGTGCCAACGATTACCTGACCAAGCCGTTTGCCGCCAAGGAACTGCTCGCACGCATTCGTGCCATGACGCGTGCCGCGACGGCAATTGACGCCACGACGCTCAGCGTGGGCAACGTGCGTCTCGACACGGCATCGTGCACGCTCGTTGGCCCTTTGGGCGAGGAGCACCTGGCCAATCGTGAGTTTCAGCTTATGGAGCTCTTTATGCGTAACGCCGGCACGCGCATGCCCACCGAGCGTCTGATGCTCGAGGTTTGGGGTGAGGACGCGCCCGAGGGCGCCAATGTGGTGTGGGTCTACATCTCGTACCTGCGCAAAAAGCTGGCGGCGCTTGGTGCCAACGTGGCTATCCGCGCGTCGCGCAATCAGGGATATTCGCTTGAGGTAGTCGAGGAGGGCGAGCAGGCGTGAGCGTGCACACGTGGTGCAAGCGCATGACGGAGCGGTTTCACGCCGCCTCGAGTAGTACGGGGCGGGTTAATTCTGTTGACGCAATGGGCTGCCGCCTGCGTCGCAAGTTTATCCTCGTTGCCATGGGCGCCGTGACCGTGGTGCTCACGCTCATCATCGCCGGCATCAACATCGTCAATTATTCGCATGTCTGCAAGATGGCCGACGCTCGCCTGGACTATATCCTGGCGGGCAAGGACGGTATCGATTGGGGGGACGAGCCTAAAGACGATCCCACTAATGGCAAGGATGCCGGCGATAGCCAGGCGGGCGTTCGCATCAGGCACTTCGAAGGTATGACGGCGGAGTCTCCCTTCGACACGCGCTACTTTACGGTGACGATTGACGCCGGACAGGTTGCCGATGTCAACACGGCCCGCATTGCCGCGGTGGGCGCCAAGCGTGCTGCACGCATCGCTGCAGGACTATATTCCAAGGGTTGGACCTCGGGCTTTTCTGGTAACTACCGCTATACGGTTACGGTTCAAGGCGATGAGACCACCTATGTGTTCGTGGACTGCTCGCGTGAGCTTGCAAGCTTTCATTCGTTTTTGAGCGCGAGCGTGGCGATCAGTTGCATTGGCTGGCTGGCGGTGCTGGCAATTGTGGCGGGTGCCTCGGGCGCGGTGATTCGACCGATGGTCGAGAGCTACAGCAAGCAAAAGCGCTTTATTACCGATGCAAGCCACGAGATCAAGACGCCGTTGGCCGTGATCGACGCCGCTAACGAGGTGCAGGAAATTGAGAGCGGCGAGAGCGAGTGGACGCAGAGTATTCACGAGCAGGTTGCGCGGTTGACGGCGCTCACGGAGCGTCTGGTGTTCCTGGCGCGTATGGACGAGGGTTCGGCCGGCTTTACCATGACATCGATCGATCTTTCAGAGGCAGTGGACAAGGCGGCGGCGCCGTTTGGGTCGGTGGCGGTTTCGCGCGGAAAGCGGCTGGCGACGTCGATCGCGAGCGGCGTGCGAGCCCATGCCGATGCCGCGGCAGTGGCGCAGGTTGTTGAGCTGCTGCTGGACAACGCCACGCGCTACGCGAGCGAGGGCAGCGTGATCGAGCTAAGCCTGCGCGCAGCCTCGCACGGTCAGGGTAAGGGCGCCGCCGAGCTTGTCGTATCGAACGCCGTGGATGAGCTGCCCGAGGGCGACTTGGATCGATTGTTCGACCGCTTCTACCGTGCAGACGTATCGCGCAGCTCCAAGACGGGCGGCTCGGGCGTGGGCCTATCCGTGGTGCGTGCCATCGCCGAAGCCCATGGCGGCTCCGCTACCGTATTTGGCCACGATCGTCAGATCACCTTCACTGTCCGCCTCTAAAACCTACCAAAATAAACCTGTCCCTTTTTGGTCGGTGCGAAATGGGTAATACTAAGGAGTTATCCGACCAGATGGGAATTAATCGATGGCTTATATCGAATTCAAAGACGTCATCAAGGCGTACGGAGAGGGCGATGCCCGCATTCACGCGCTCGACGGCGCGAGCTTTACCGTTGAGCGCGGTGAGCTCGCCATTATCTTGGGCGCCTCGGGTGCCGGCAAGACCACGGCGCTCAACATCCTGGGCGGCATGGATACGGCAACCTCTGGCACCGTAACGGTGGACGGGCGCGACGTGAGCTCCGCCAACGAGGCGCAGCTTGTGGAATACCGCCGCGCCGATGTCGGCTTTGTCTTCCAGTTCTACAATCTGGTCCCCAACCTGACGGCGCTCGAAAATGTCGAGCTTGCGGCGCAGATTTGCCCCGATTCGCTCGATGCCGAGCAAACGCTTTGCCAGGTTGGCCTGGGTGAGCGCCTCGCCAACTTTCCGGCGCAGCTTTCGGGCGGCGAGCAGCAGCGCGTGTCCATTGCCCGCGCACTGGCCAAGAACCCCAAACTGCTTTTGTGCGACGAGCCCACGGGTGCACTCGACTACAAAACCGGTAAGCAGATTTTGCAGTTGCTGCAGGACACCTGCCGCAAGCAAGGCATCACGGTCATCATCATCACGCACAACTCCGCGCTGGCGCCCATGGCAGATCGCCTGATCCGCTTTAAGAGCGGCCGCGTGGAAAGCGAGACGGTCCAGCAAAATCCCGTGCCTATCGAGACGATCGAGTGGTAGCGCCCATGGACCAACATCGCCAAAACAGCCAAAACCACGATACGGAGCACGCAGGCCACGACGGGGAGTTCGCGACCTACCGCACTGCCCAAAGCTCAAACGATATGGTCCCGACGGTTTTTCGCCGTGGCATCTACCGCACAATCCGAGGCAGTCTTAAGCGCTTCTTGTCAATCGTGGTCATCACCGCGCTTGGCGTGAGCGTGATGTGCGGCCTTAAGGCGGGCTGCGAGGATCTGCGCGATTCGGTTGACGCCTACTTTGACCAGCAGAGTGTCTATGACATTAACGTGCAGTCGACCTATGGCCTTACACGCGACGATCTGGCGGCTATCCAAGAGGTCGACGGCGTCGAGACGGCCGAGGGCATCTACACCGAGACCGCCTACACCGCCGTGGGCACAACGCGCGAGCGCGTGGTCGTGCAGAGCCTTTCCAAGGAGAATATCGATCAGCCGGTGCTGGTGAGCGGCGATTTGCCCGAGAGTGCCGGTGAGGTTGCGGTGACATCGAAGTTTCTGAAGGCTTCGGGCAAAAAGCTCGGCGATACCGTGAGCTTTGCCGCCAATGACGCGAGCTCGTCGAACCAAAGCGCCAAGGACCAGTTTGCCGCGGGCGATTACACCATTACGGCCGAGGTCCTCGATTCCACCGATGTGAGCTCCGACTCGACCGTCAACGACTTTCGCGCTGCTTCGGCTGCGGACTATAAGTTCTATGTGAGCGAGGATGCCGCGACATCTTCCTCCTACTCCGCCGTCCACGTGATTGTTGAGGGAGCCAAGAGCCTCAACTCCTATTCCGATGCCTACACGACAAAGATCAACGAGGTCAAGAGTAATATCGAGGAGATCCGCGATGAGCGCGAGAAGGCGCGTGTTCAGGAACTGACGGTCGACACGCCGGCAAGCTTGGATGCGGCTGAGCGCCAGACGAATATGCTCTTTGGGATAGAGCAGGACAACATCAATCGCATGGCCGAGGGCAGCGAGGAGCGCGTTCAGGCACAGGCCGATTTGAACCAGCGCCGCGCAGCCGCCGACCAGCAATTTGCCGATGCCCGTACCGAGCTTTCCGATCTGGGCGAATGCACTTGGTACATCCAAGACCGCGATAGCATCACAAGCTACTCGAGCGTGGAGAGCGACAGCTCTTCGATCGAAGCCATCGCCACGGTTTTCCCATTCATCTTCTTTGTCGTCGCCGTGCTCATTAGCCTTACCACCGCCACGCGCATGGTCGAGGAGGAGCGCACGCTCATTGGTCTGTACAAGGCGCTCGGCTATTCACGCGGGCGTATCCTGTCCAAATACGTGAACTATTCACTGTGGGCTTGTCTGATCGGCGGCGTGCTTGGCAACATTGTCGGATTTGTGGGCCTACCACTGTTCCTGTTCACGGTGTTCGACGACATGTACTCACTGCCCCAGATGCTGCTTTCGTACGACATCGTGTCCTCAATCGTCTCGGTGGCGCTGTTTGCCGTGGGCGTGGTAGGCGCCACGATTATCGCCTGCCGCCACGAGATGGCCGAGACCCCAGCCTCGCTCATGCGTCCCAAGGCCCCGCGTGCCGGCTCGCGCATTTTGCTTGAGCGCATCGGCTTTATCTGGCACCGTATGGGCTTTTTGAACAAGGTGGCGGCGCGTAACCTGTTCCGCTACAAAAAGCGTGCCCTTATGACCATCTTTGGTATCGCCGGCTGCACGGCGCTCGTGATCTGCGCTCTGGGCATCCGCGATACGTCGATAGCGCTTTCGCCCAAGCAGTACGGGCATATCACGCGCTACGACTTGCTGGCGGTCGCCAATCCCGACGACTTTACGCAGACGTGCGCGGCGCTCGACGAGCGAAGCGCGGTCAAGGATTCCGGTGTGACCGTGACTTCGACGCTGCCGATTACGACCGATAACGTCACCTTTACATTTGGCGGCAAAAGCGAGACAGTGCTGTTAATCGTGGTGCCCGATGACCGCGTGAACGATCTGGACGACTACGTGCGCCTTGAGGACGAGTCCAAAGAGTCGCTGTCTTTGCGTGACGGAGATGTGTATCTGAGCAAGAGTTCACAGCTGGCGCTGGGGATTCAGCCGGGTGATACGGCGCACGTTCAGGATTCGTCGCTCAATGCTGCCAAGGTCAAAGTCAGCGACATTTCGCTCAACTATCTTGGCAACACACTCTATATGACGCAGGGCACCTATGAGCGCGCGTTCGGTCGAAGCGCGCGCCTTAACGGTGTCCTTGCGTTGCTGAAGGGCTCGTCGGCCGACCAGATTGCGTTTAGCAAGAAGATTAAGAGTGACGGCTGGCTTACGATTTCGAGTACGGCCGAGCATCAGGCGAACGCTGATGCGAACTTTACGATTATCAATTCGGTCGTGGCGCTCGTGACCTTTATGGCGGCGTGCCTGTCGTTTGTGGTTGTGTTTACACTGTCCAACACGAATATCTCCGAGCGCGAGCGCGAGCTGGCGACCATTAAGGTGCTGGGCTTCCGCCGTGGCGAGGTGCACCACTACGTCAACAAGGAGACGTTAATCCTCACGGCAATTGGCGCCGCGCTGGGCGTGCCGCTGGGTAGCCTGCTGGCCGAGAGCTTTACGTACATTCTGCAGATGCCGTCGCTCTACTTTGACGTTGAGGTCCAGCCGCTGAGTTATGTGCTCGCCGTAGTGCTTTCCTTTGTCTTTACGTTTATCGTCAACCTCACTACCAATCGCACTCTCAATAGGATCGACATGGTCGGCGCCCTCAAGAGCGCCGAGTAGCCTGTCCTGGGATTCAAGTTCTGGCGAGCTGCCGACGCGCCCACAGCAGTATTTTTGCATAAACTGCCCCGCTAAATGCATATTTCGGCGGGGCGATTGCTTTTTGCCCACAGGTACCCCAGGGGGCGCCGTACAAATTCCGGAGTATTCAACATCCCGGGGTCCGCGGGCGCGGGCGCGGGGGTGCAAAACTGCGCTGAAAGCCCCGATTCTGAGCCCCAACGCCTCTAGAGCCGCTCGTTTTTTTACAGGATGCGGCCCATGGTGCCTGCCTTTCGCCCAAAATCCAGTATGCAGGCACCCTCGGCTGCTGAATACTCCCAAAAATGCACGTCGCATCCTACCCTAGGCACCTGTAGCTACTCTGCGGGTGCGTGGCCTGATAGTAAGTTGCGGTGGAATAGTTCCTGTTTTATGGCTCTGCTATGCCAAACAGGAACTATTCCACCGCAACATATTGAGAGGGCTCTTGGCTGTTATGCGTACTGACATTTGTCATGAAATGGCAGGCCATTAGGGGTTGCTACTCGTAGTTGCGGTAGGGTTGGAGCAGATTCTAACTAGAAATGGTGGTCGCTACCGGTTGTTCTCGGCATACTCGGCTCATTCGATTACGGTCGCCACATGAAAGGAACTGCTATGGATCTTGCGATGGCGCAGCGCCTCGTCGATCGCCGCAAAGCCGCCGGTCTTTCCCAAGAGGCTCTTGCTGTCCAGTTGGGTGTAAGCCGCCAGGCTGTCAGCAAATGGGAACGCAGCGAATCCTCACCCGATACCGATAACCTTATTGCACTCGCCGCGCTGTATGGCGTGTCACTGGATGAGTTGCTATATGGGGAAGCGGCTAGCGATGTCGACACCTCGGCCGACGATGACGTTGACGCAAATAATTACGACGAGACTGAAGGCACCGAGTCTTCTACCGAGCACGTGGATCCTGACGGCAAGCCACTTGTCGATATTTCTCTCGCACATGGTATCCACGTTATTGATCCCAACAAAGGCGAAGAGGTCCATGTTGGCTGGGATGGTATCCATGTGGCTAACAAGCGCAAGGGTGAAGAGGTCCATGTCGGGCCGGGCGGATTGCATATCGATACGCTAGAGGACGATGGACACAGCGTACATACCAATGCCGACGGCACCGTTACCATCGACGGCGAGACCTTTTCGAGCTGGAAAGAGGCACACGACAAGCTCGACCATCATGGCAAGCATTTCCACACTAAGCTCGGTCGCGCATGGAACAAGTTTCCCTTTCCTGTACTTGTCGTCCTCGCCTATCTCGCGCTCGGCATCGTCTGCGGCACGTGGGGCATGGGGCTCTTTCTGGTCTTTCTGATTCCCGTCTACTATGCGATGGGCGACTTCATCGACCGACGTCATCTATCTAAGCTAATCGGCAGCGTCTATCCAACAGCCGCCATTGCCTGGTTCCTCTATATGTGGCTTTGCTTGGCGCAGCCCCATCCCGCATGGGTCATCCTCATTACCATCCCAGTTGTCAAAGCACTCATGCGCTGGTGCCGAAAGCAATGGAAACGCCGCAAACAAGCCTAAGCCGCTCCAACCCGTCAGCAATGCTTGGCCAATACCGCTCGCCCCTTTCAAGTTGCGGTGAAATACAGACCGTTGAGGACCTTGGAGCGTCTAACAGCCCCTATTTCACCGCAACTCACGAATGGAGCGGGCAATTCCAGCGCAGGAATTGGCATTTAACTCACTGCATGCCAAGAAAAGGCCGATTTACTACGATGAACTCAATGAGGCCGACCACATCCATCTTTTTCAAAAATCGGCAAGCTTTCTACCTGCGGTTTTACTTTCACCCTTTTCGGCATGGTCGAAGGCATTCGAATCATCGTAGTAATTAGGCGCATTTTGTAGCAAACGATTCATTCAAGCTCGAACTCGAAGACCGATGGTCCCCTCATTCACGGCTGCGAGCGAAAATACCAAATAGAATAAAAATCGAATGGCTAAGTCTGTTTGGCGAACGGAGGCAATATGGGCGAGGTAGCTGAAAGCGACTGGAAGCTGTTTAAGGAGCTGCTCCCAAAATGGCAAGAAAGCTATATGGAAATGCTCATCGGCCAATACATCGAGATACTAAACGGCGGCAGCGAAGCGTCTAGTAGATTTTGGGCGCTAGAAGAGCGCATCAATAGGGACAAGCTGTCCTCGGGAGTGCTAGCAAACGATATTCGCCGCAGCACCATGCATTATGAGATTGCCAACTTGCTTTCCGATAACGTGATCACGCTCGACGACCTTGACGGTTTCACCGAAGGCATTAAGGGCTACGCACGACGTTGCATCGGTCGGCAAGAACGCTGAGCGACATGCGCATCCACAGGCGCTGTACTGCATAAACCGCCCCGTCGAATGTATATTTCGGCGGGGCGGTTGCTTTTTGCCCACAGGTACCCCAGGGGGCGGCGTGCAAATTCCGGAGTATTCAGCATCCCGGAGCCCGCGGGTACGGGAACGGGTGCACAAAACCGCGCTGAATGCCCTGGTCCTGGACCCCCAATGCCTCAAGAGCTGGTCATTTTTTACAGAACGCGGCCCATGGTGCCTGCCTTTCTCCCAAAATCCAGTATGCAGGCACCCTCGGCTGCTGAATACTCCCAAAAATGCACGCCGCATCCTACCCCAGGCACCCGCAGCAAGAAGACGAATAGCCTCGACCTCCCTAGTTACCGCAGGAGGCCCCAGGGCTTACCTCCCAAATCTTTCCGCAGGACGGAAGGACCCCGCCGCGCGAAGCGCGCAGCGGGGTCCTGACATGTCCGAGGACGATTTGGGAGGTAAGCCCTGGGGCCTCCGATGAGAGCAGTTTCGGCCGAGGCTATTCGTCGCCGAAGCTGATGCCCAATGCCTTGGCCTCGCGCACCAGATCGCTCTGGGGGTCGACATACTTGAGCTTGCCGGCGACATCCTCGAGCGGCATGTGGCACATCTTGCCGTCGCGCAGGGCGATCATGTAGCCAAACTCGCCGCGCAGGCAGCCAAGCGCGGCCTCGACGCCGCACTGGGTCGCAAAGATGCGGTCCTGAGCATCGGGCTGGCCGCCGCGCTGCGTGTGGCCGGGGATGGCGACGCGGGTCTCGCGACCGGTCTTGGCCTCGATCTCCTTGGCGATGTCGTAGACGATCGACGGGCTCGTGCGCTCGGCGAGCTTCTTCTTGTACTCCTTCTTGGACAGCGCCGTGTCCTCCTTGGAGATAGCGCCCTCGGCGACGGCCACGATGGTAAAGCGGCTGCCGGTCTCCATGCGATGCTCGATGGTCTTGATGACCTGGTCCATGTCGTAGGGAATCTCGGGAATCAGGATGACGTCCGCACCGCCCGCGACGCCGGCATACAGCGGGATCCAGCCAACCTTGTGGCCCATGATCTCGATGACGAACACACGCCCATGACTTGAGGCGGTGGTGTGGATGTCGTCGATGCACTTGGTGGCGACGTCGATAGCGCTCGTAAAGCCAAACGTCATCTCGGTGCCCCAGGTGTCGTTATCGATGGTCTTGGGCAGGGCAATAACGTTGAGGCCCTCTTCGCGCAAGCGGTTGGCAGTCTTGGTGGAGCCGTTACCGCCCAGCATAAACAGGCAGTCGAGCTGCAACTTGTGATAGGTGTGGACCATCGCGGGCACCTTCTCGACGCCGTCGGCCTCGGGAATGTTCAGGCGCTTGAACGGCGTGCGGCTCGTGCCCAGGATGGTGCCGCCGCGGGTGAGGATGCCGCTAAAATCGGCGGGCGTCATGACGCGGAACCTGCTGTAGATAAGGCCCTGGTAGCCGTCCTCAAAACCATAGATCTCGATAGGCTCTTCGCTATTGGTCATAAGCGTTTTGACGATGCCGCGCATGGTGGCGTTGAGCGCCTGGCAGTCGCCGCCACTAGTAAGAAGACCGATTCTAAGCATGGTGAATCCTTCCGGGCAAGTTATAACATGCGCATAAGTTTACCCCCGCACACTGTTGATGCGGGGGTAAAACGTGTTAGCTCAAATGTATAGAAATGTAAGCAACGTCAGGCGAGCGTAAGGACGACGGTGCCAGCTCCTTACAGCACAAAGGCGTCGATGTCGCCCCAGTGGCGGCGCAGCGTGATGGCGGCAGCGGGCTCGGTGTTGTCAAAGACGACCGACCATTGCGTATTGCTGGTGATGTCTTCCGGATTGGGCTCTTGCGCCGCAGCGCGTAGGGCCTTCCAAGCGACTGCCTCGTCTTGGGCGCCGACATGGACGTCAAGGACATCGGCGATTGCGACGGCGCGCTCTTTACCATGGCCCAGCTCGCCATTCTTTTGGTTGGGCAGCACTTCGTCGCAATAGCAGGCATAGAAGTTCGTAACCTGGCGTACAGGAGTCGCTTTGAAAGCGCGGTCCGGATCGTGCGGATCCCACTCTACTACGCGCGCGTCACCGGCGGCGTCGTTGATAAAGAAGTGGTAATCGCGTCCGGCCATGGCGTGCATGTCGTAGGTGGAAAGCAGGTCGACGGCTTCTTGCGTGGTAGCGGCACGGTCGAGCACCAGGCGGATGGCGAGTGAGGTATTGATGACGGGGCGTTGAGTGTCCTGGTCACAGGGCTTGGAATCCAGGGTGAGTACGGCAATGGACACGCCGCATTCGTTAACACCGTCGAGCTGGGCAAACGGGCCCATGAGTGCCGCGGCACGTTCGGCGACGGAGTCAAGTGGAGTGTTGGTGCCCAGGTTGTTGAGGGCCGCAAAGCCGATGGAGGTATAGCCGTCGCGCGGGTGATTGCGCACCAGCAGCGCCGAAGTATCGTCCTTAAAGTCGTAATTGCGACCGGTGCGCACGCGACCTTCGGCATCCACGGCGACAAAGGCACTGCAGGCAAACTGCGGCGCTTGGACACGTGCTGGCACGCCGGGGAGCACCTGAGCCACTACGGCATCAATGTAGGCCTGGTCGTCGCGCACGCCAGCGGCGATGATGCGGTCGAGGTTGTAGTCGTAAGCGATGTCGATTGCGTACAGGTCATAGCCATCCGCATAGCCGGTCAAGCGTTTGAGCGACGCGGCGGACTTGATTTGCTTGCGGTAAACGATGCCGGCGGCAGCGGCAAGGCCGACGGCGACTCCCGCGACGCCGCAGGCGATGGCAATGTTACGTGGCTTCATGACGGCTCCTCTCGTCCTGTTAACGTAATTGTCGCAAAAGGTGCACGGGCATGATGGCTCAACTTGGCGAGCGGCGCGGGATTAAACATGGAATGAAAGGCGCGGCGCTGGCGTGGCGGGGTATGCTGGAGGGGACCATCAACCCAGCGAAAGGGGAGAGCATGACGGATCAGGAAATGCCCGAGCGCGCGCACGTGACGGCCGACGATATCGAGGCCGCCAACGACCTTATCGACTTTATCGAGGCATGCCCCAGCATGTTCCATACGGCGGCGACCATTATGGCCGAGCTCGACGAGGCGGGCTTTACCTACCTGCCCGAGAATGCGGCGTGGGACATCGAGCCGGGCGGGCGTTATTACACGCAGC
The DNA here is from genome assembly GCA_900543595.1 of uncultured Collinsella sp. GTDB lineage: Bacteria > Actinomycetota > Coriobacteriia > Coriobacteriales > Coriobacteriaceae > Collinsella. The sequence goes on from UQRX01000009.1 coordinate 39,436, forward strand.
GCAACACCTCGAGCGTTGTTGCCTTTAAGGTGGGCGAGGACCTGGCCGCGACGTGGGGCGAGGACGGCGTTGCCGGTGACTATCATTTTCAGCTCACGGCATCGCACAGCGATTCACCGACGTTTAAGGTCAAGGCTGTGCCCGAGCTCGATGGCGCAGGCGAGACGCTGCGCCTGAACACCGAGGCCTACGGCGGCATGATCGACTACACCTGGTTCGATCGCCCGCTGGCGCTTGCGGGCCGTGTGCTGGTGCGCGAGGGCGACCGTATTGAGAGCCGTCTGCTTGCCACCGAGCGCGAGGTCGCTATTATCCCGAGCCTTGCTATCCACATGAACCGCGGCGTTAACGAGGGCTTTGCTCCCAACCGGGCCGTCGACCTGTGCCCGCTCATCAGCGCCGGCGAGCTTAAGCAGGGTGACTTCGATGCCCTGATCGCCGAAGAGCTGGATGTTGAGCCCGAGCAGATTCTGGGCCGCGATCTGTTCCTGGTCAATCGTCAGGATGCGCGCATTTGGGGCTGGGCCGACGAGTTTATCTCGACGCCCAAGCTCGACGACCTGGCCTGCGCCTATACCTCGCTACAGGCATTTTTGGGTGCCGAGAACGCGCATGACGTCTCGGTCTTCTGCTGCTTTGATAACGAGGAGGTTGGCTCCGAGACCAAGCAGGGCGCCATGTCGACGTTCTTGGCCGATGCGCTGCGCCGCATCAACGGATCGCTGGGCTTTGACGACGAGTCGTACCACCGTGCGCTTGCCGCCTCGATGCTCGTGAGCTGCGACAATGCACATGCCGTGCACCCCAACCACGCCGAGAAGTGCGATGCACGCAACCAGGTTGTGCTCAACGGCGGCATCGTTATCAAGGAAGCCGCCAACCAGCACTACTGCACCGATGCCTTTAGCCGTGCGGTGTTCCAGGCTATTTGCGATGACGCCGACGTGCCCACGCAGGCCTTCGCCAACAAGAGCGATATGGCGGGTGGCTCCACGCTCGGCAACCTGTCGAACATGCAGGCGAGCATGCACGCCGTGGACGTGGGCCTGCCGCAGCTGGCCATGCACTCAAGCTACGAGACCGGCGGCGTACGCGACGTGATGTACGCCATCCGTGCCCTCACGGCCTTCTACGAGCGCAACCTCAGCATCAACGGAGCCGAAAGCGTGGAACTCTAAAACCTGCCAAAGAGGGATGTTAATTTTGGCAGGTTTTATCTGGGCAAATGCAAAGGATAAAACCGAACTAGATTGGTGATGCGTAGCCGCCGAGGTGCCGTGCGCCTCGGCGGCTTTTGTGTACAGAGTTCGGCTAATGCTAATAAATGCTATACATGCTTTACGTATCTACCATAGAGTCTTATGATAATTTGTAAGTATTAAGGAGGGGTCATGACCACAACAGCCGCTCAGATCAACGTACGTCTCGATGCCGATCTTAAAAGGAGTGGGGACGCCGTTCTCTCCAGGGCCGGTATGACGCCGAGCCAAGCGGTGCGAGCGCTCTGGCAGCTTGCAGCGTCGCTGGCCGATCGCCCCAGCGCGCTCGAGGATATCCTGCTGCCCAGTCGTGCCCGGGCGGAACAGCGCGAACGTGAAAAGGCCGCCAAACGTAAGCTCGAGCTCATGGATCAGGGGTCGAAGCTGTTCGCTGCCGCTTGCCGTGAGTCAGGAATCGATATGGTCAAGGCTCAGCCATCGGACGACGAAGAGCTCAAACGGAACGCCTATGCTGATCGCTATGGCGAGGAGATGAGCTGGCTCTATGAGTGAGAATCCTAAGCGCATCTTGGTTGACACCAACGTCTGGCTTGATTATTTCATCCCTTCACGACGCGGTCGTTCGGCGGCAATTGAGTTTTTGCGTGATGCGTGTACGGCTCAGGCTGAGCTGATGTATGCGGCGACATCGTCCAAAGACCTGTTCTATTTGATTTCGAGTGAACATAAGGCGTGGTATCGGCGAGAGCACGGTTCGCTGTCTCAAGATGCCGCTTCGGCGGCGACATCACTCGCATGGGATTGTCTTGATGTGTTGTCGCAACTTGCTACGCCCGTGCCCTGCGACCTGAGCGACATATGGATGGCGAGTAGGCAGCGTGAGCTCCATAGCGATTACGAAGACGATTTAATCATCGCGGCAGCGATGCGCGCAAAGACAGACCTTCTGGTCACCAACGATGTCAAGCTCTGCTCACACGCACCAGTCGCCGCAATGAGCGTAGAAGACGCAAAGAATTACTTAGCAACGCTCTAACAATTTGAAGATCCCACAGGTCGAACAAAAGTCAGCGAGAGCCCGTCTGGGCGAGCAAGGTGCCTTGAAAGAGGAGGGCATTGGCCTTCTGGCCATGCCCGACGATTGAAAGGCAGATTGCCGTCCAGACGGGGTCGCAGCGTCGAGTGGTCCGCCGTTCGTTAGAACGGCGGAACAAGATTAGTGTTCGATCCAGCAGCGTAGGGTCTCGCCGGCCTGTAGGTGACGCAGATTCTCTGCGGCAATGTCGACCACATTGTTGAGCGTAGCCTCCAAGTGGAACCAGCCCGAGACATGCGGTGTGATGAGCATGTTGGGCGCATCCCACAGCGGGCTTGTCGCGGGCAGGGGCTCGGGGTCGGTGACGTCGACCGCGGCGCCGGCGAGATGTCCCGACTCCAAGGCGGCAACCAAGTCGTCGGCGACCACAAGGTCGCCGCGGCCGCCGTTGGCAAAGAAGGCGCCCGGCTTCATCGCGGCGAAGAACTCGGCGTTCGCCAGGCCGCGGGTCTCGGGTGTGCTCGGCATAAAGGATGCGACGATGTCTGCCTCTGCCAGGCACTCAGGTAGGGCGTCCATGCCGTCCATGTCCTCAAACACAATGGGGTAGACGAGTGGATGGCGCTTGATGCCGCGGACGTGCGCGCCCATGTTGCGGCAGAGCGTGGCAAAGTGGCCGCCAATGTCGCCCGCGCCCAGCACCAGCACGTTGGCATTTTTGAGCGAGGTAACCGGCCCCAAATCCTCCCAGCGATGCTCGCGCTGCAAGTCGTGATAGCCGGGCAGGCGCTTCATCATGGAAAGGACCATGGCAAACATGTGCTCGCTCACGGCCTGGCCGTAGGCGCCGATCGAGCAAGACAGCTTGGCTTCAGCCGGCACGGTGCCGGCGGCCAAGTAATCGTCATAGCCGGCGGTCTGCAATTGCAACAGCTGGAGATGCTCGCATGCGGTAAGCAAGGCAGGGTCTATGTTGCCCAAGATTACGTTGGCGTTGGCGACCTGCTCACGCGTGATGGCGTCGGAGCTCGTGTAGATAAAGTCCTCGCCCGGAGCACTCGACTCAAGAATTGCGCGATGGCGGTCGTTGACGGGCAACAAAACCAGGATGTTCACAAGCAGTCCTCTCCGCTCGACCTGCCAAAAAGGGACAGGTTTATTTTTGACAGGTTTTATCAGGCAAAACGTTCAAATAAAAACGCCGGATGCAAGACGAGCGTGCCCGTCAGCATCCGGCGCATCCACAACTACCAGCTGAGCAGCTCGTAGCCGTCCTCGGTCACCACGAGCTGCACCTCGCACTGGGCCGAATCGCTGCCGTCCTTGGTGCGCACGCACCAACCGTCACCCTTGCTAATCTTGATGTCGGGCGCTCCGGCGTTGACCATGGGCTCGATGGTAAAGACCATGCCCGGAGCCATGATGGTGTCCACATCGGGTGCCTCGGTGGTAAAGCCCACAAATGGGTCCTCGTGGAACTCCTTGCCGATGCCGTGTCCGCCGTACTCGCGCACCACGCTAAAGCCGGCATCCTCGACCGTCTTTTGTACGGCCTCGGCCATAACGGACAGCGGCAGCCATGGCTTGACGGCCGCCAGGCCCGCCTCCACGCTGGCGCGGGTGACGTCGACAAGACGCTGGCGCTCGGCAGAGACCTCGCCGATGCAGAACATGCGGCTCGAATCGCTAAAGTAGCCGTCCAAGATCGTGGAGCAGTCCACGTTGATGATGTCACCTTCGTGCAGCACGTCCGTATCGCAGGGGATGCCGTGACAGACCACGTCGTTGATCGAGGTGCACACGCTCTTGGGGTAGCCCTCGTAGTTGAGGTCGGCCGGCGTGCCACCGTGCTCGACGGTGTAGTCGTAGATCATCTGGTCGATCTGGTTGGTGGTCATGCCCGCGGCGATGTGCTCGCCTATGTAGTCGAGCACGCCCACGTTGATGGCGGCGGAGCGCTTGATGCCCTCGATGTCGGCGGGCGTCTTGTAGAGCGTGCGGGGCAGGACCTCCCAGCCCTCTTCCCACAGGCGCTCGAGGCGCTCGTCGAATGCGCTATGACATTTCTTATATTTTTTGCCGCTGCCGCACCAGCAAGCGTCGTTGCGGCCAGGCACGGGTCCATTGTCAAACATGGCTAACTTCCTTTCATCCGCAGCTAGTATAGCCCACCCATGCGTCCATAAAAGTTGCGGTGATATAGTTCCGATTTAAGCGGTTTAACAGCACAAATAGGAACTATATCACCGCAACTGATGGGGCGGGATGGCGGACACTGGCTGCTGCGTGGTTTTGCTAGTAGCTCACCTGGCAGGGGATGCCGAGGGCTTGGACGCGCGCGGCAATGGCGTCGAGCACCTCAGGCGCCGCTTTGGCAAGGCCGGCGACCGGTGTCTCGCGCGCCACCGTGTAGATGGTCGCCTCCTGCGGACGAATGCGCTCGAGCGCCGCGAGCCAGGGGACAACGTACTCCTCGCCGGTGTTGTCGATGAGCTTGCCCCGGTACTCGCCGCTCAAAAACATCGTCTGGATAATGGCATGACCGTTAAAGCTCGCGAACGTCTCGATCTGGTGCTCTACATCGTAGGGGCCAACGGGTTGATCGAGCAGCTGGATAAATGCCGGGTCGATCGTATCGAGCTTGAGGATGTTGTCGTCGACCATCATGAGTGCATCGTGCACCTCGGGGCGATCGGCGCGTGTGCCGTTGGAAAGCACGGCAATCTTGGTGTTTGGGGCCAGCTCGTCGCGCAGCGCGACAGCGCCGACGATGGCCTGCGGAAACTCCGGTGCGGCGGTGGGCTCGCCGTTGCCTGCGAAGGTGATCACATCGGGGAGTTCGCCCTCGGCTGCCATTTCGCGCAGTTTTGCCTCGAGCGCGTCGAGTACTACGGCAGCTGTGTTATACGGCTCGTGGCAGGGACGCTCGGCGTTGAGGCCGTTTTCGCAGTAAATGCAGTCGAACGTGCAGATTTTGCCGCTGGCCGGCATCATATTGACGCCGAGCGAGAGACCAAGGCGACGGCTGCGAACGGGCCCAAAGATGGGGCTGGCATTCAAAAACGTAGACATAGGTAAAAGCTCCTCAAGACAATTAACCTTAAGCATAGCATCGGCTCCAACGTGTGGTCCGGCCTTGTGCTTTGCAGGTTTCGTTTTTTAACTCTGCCTTCGATGCCGCGTCATGAAAGGTATCGGGTCGGGTACAGTTAATCTGTTAACAAAACACAAGACGATGGGGCACAACATGGATTTTACGGTCGAGAATGCGGGCACCACGATTGCCTGCCGCGAGTATGCCGGCCCGGTTGTATCGTCCGATGCACCCGCCTTGGTGTGCGTGCACGGTGCGTGCGTCGACGGCGTCTTTTTTGATGCCATCGCCCGCGAGCTCGCCCGCGACTGTCGCGTCATTGCCTACGACCGCCGCGGTTGCGGCGAGAGCGGTGACGCTGCAGACGGACGCTACGACCTCGCTGCCCAGGCCGCCGACCTGCAGGCTGTTATCGAACATATTGGCGCTCCGGCAAACGTGCTCGCGCACAGTGCCGGTACGTTGGTGGCCCTGGAGCTTCTCCGTGCAAACCCCGCCATAATCTCGCGTGCGATTCTGCATGAACCCGCCGTGACGGATGAGGGTGCCGGTCTGGGCGCGGCCCCGGTTTTGCTCGAGATGATCGCCGCGGGAAAGGTCTCCAGGGCATTGCGGGCCTTCCTGGGCGCCATCGGCGATTCGGACCCTGAGGCCCCCAAGTTAACCGAGGCAGAAGCCAGGCATGCCCTGCGCAACGGCCGCAGTTTCATGGCGAACGAATACGGGATTACTATGACCTGCATTCCCGATTGGGATAGTGTTCGTGCGTCAAAAACGGTGGCCGCCGTGCTTTTGGGCGAGCTCTCGATTGGCACGCCCCGCGAGGCGGGCACGAGGATAGCGGCTGAGCTTTTGGACTGTCCGCTCGTAATGGTTCCCGGCGCGCACAACGGCCTGCGCGATCGCCCGGCAGCGGCTGCCCAGACTGTCCGTGGCATCCTGGAGCTCTAGCAGCCGTAAAAATCAAAACAGCCTTCACCCGCAAACGTTTCGGCTGTGTTAACAAATGTGCTCAAAACCTCACGTCTGCGGCTTCAATCGCACCGTCTGCCAACTCATAAAAATGTAACAGCATTCACGTGCTTACCTGCATCGGCAAGGTGTTACCCTTGTGACATTTGGAACCCACCGCTACCATGCGAAACTATCGAAAGGGCCCCATATGCTCAATAATCACGAGGCCAATCTAACCGACGAGGAGGCTGCCGCCGAGGTCGCCCGCGTCGCGCAGACCTACCCCGTGGTGCGTTTGCTGTCGGCCGATCAGATTAAGAGCGAGCCTAACTGCTTGCTCGCCGGCGATCGCTGCCCTTGTCTGCGTCAGTCGAGTCTTGAGGCCTTGGCAGATTCGGGTGAGGTGTCGGAGCAACTGCTCAACGATGGTGTTGAGTACCGCGCCCGTCTGCGCCCTCTAAAGGTCGAGGGCGAGCCTCATGTCTTGCTGATGGTGCGTCCGATCGATGGGCAAGAGGCTGCAGAAGAGGACCTTGTCTACACCGACGTGCTGACGAGTGCGCACAATCGCCGGTATTACGAGGAAAAGCTCCGAAGCGCCCGTATGAATGCCGGCGTTGCGATGATCGACCTTGATGATTTTAGGGTCTTCAACGATACGTGTGGCCGTCATGCCGGCGACCTTGCGCTCGGTGCTGTGGCGACAGCCATACGCAGCGGAATTCGTTCGACTGACGAGCTTGTGCGCTATGGCTGCGACAAGTTTGTGGTCGTCATGCCCAATATTCCCTCCGATGACTTCGCCCGTCGCCTGCATCAGGTATCCGAAGCCGTTCATTCCACGATTATTCCGGGCCATGAGTACGTGAGCTTGACGGCATGTGTTGGTGGCGTTCGCATTCATGGCGAGACGGTCGATGAGGGCGTTGGCCGCGCTGTCCAGTTATTGAGCCGCGCTAAGGCAAAAGCCGGTACGGTCGTGACCGATGCCGATTCCATCGAGGCCTTCCAAAGCGAAAAGCCTTTGGTGCTTATTGTCGATGACTCCGAGATGAACCGAGCCATTCTCAACGAGATGCTCAAGGACGAGTATTGCATCCTCGAGGCCGATAACGGTCGCGCGGCGCTCGACATGGTCGACCGCTATGGCGATGAGTTGTCGCTCGTGCTGCTGGATATTGTCATGCCGGGCGTAAGCGGCTTTGAGGTGCTGGCCGATCTGTCGCGCCGATCGGTTAGTGACAATCTGCCCGTCATCATGATTTCGAGCGAAGATTCCGATGATATGGTTCTGCGCGCGTACGAGCTGGGCGCCTCGGACTATATCAACCGCCCGTTTGACTCCCGTGTCGTGCGCCGCCGTGTAAGCAACACCATCCGCCTATACGCCAAGCAGCGCCGCCTGACGAACCTGCTGTCCCAGCAGTACAACGAGCGCGTCAAGAACAGTCGCATGCTCATCGACATCATGGCCGGCGTCATGGAACTTCGCAACGGCGAGAGCGGCAGGCACGTTACGAACATCGAGAAGCTGACCGAGCTGCTGCTTGGCTGTCTGGTCCAGCGCAGCGGCACGATCTCCCTCGATAATGAGGAACGTTCTACGATCGCCCTGGCTTCGGCGCTGCACGATATCGGCAAGATGTCGATTGACGATGCGATTCTCAACAAACCTGGGCGCCTTACGCCCGAGGAGTTCGAGATTATGAAGACGCATACCACGATCGGCGCCGACATGCTGCGTGAGCTGGGTAGCCATCACGCCGGCAATGCGCTTATGGAATATGCGTACCAGATTGCGCGTTGGCACCACGAGCGCTGGGACGGCAAGGGTTATCCCGATGGCCTTAAGGGCGACGATATCCCCATCGCCGCGCAGGTGGTTTCGGTGGCTGACGTGTACGATGCACTGACGAGCGTGCGCGTGTACAAGGACGCTATCCCGCACGAGGAGGCGATCCAGATGATCCTGGACGGTAAGTGCGGCACCTTTAACCCGCTGCTGCTCGACTGTTTGCTCGAGGTGCAAGACCAAATTGCCGAGACGTTGGCACGCCCCGCCGATGTCGTCGCGTTTCCTACGATTTAGTTTGACCAAAGGAGTTTTTAATCCATGATTTCCATGCGTGAGGCGTATGAGAAGATCGGCGCTAATTATGATGACGCGTGTGCTCGGCTGATGGGCGGGGAAATGCTTGCCCGCTTTGCCCTCAAGTTTTTAGATGACGAGAGCATGGACAAGTTGGAGGCTGCCATGGCGGCAGGAGACGCCGAAGGTGCGTTTATGGCAGCGCACACGCTCAAGGGCGTGAGCCAGAACCTGGGATTCGATAATCTGTACGAGCCGGCGGTCGTGGTGACCGAAGCGCTGTGCGGCGCCGATGCCGTTGACGGCGCTCGCGAGGGAATGCATGCGCTGCAGCAGCAATATGCGGCTACGATGTCGGCCCTGCGCGAAGCGGCTGAATAAGAGCTTGCGAGCTTTGATGACTATGAGAGTGGATAATCTCCCGTTTTAGGTCCGGTGGTGGCCTCAAAGTGGGAGATTATCCACTCTCGTTCGATACGTGTCCAAAAATCCACTCTCACCCCTTCTGATTAGTGAATGGCCTATGCGCACTGGTTGGGCTTTCCGCATGCAATCCATATCGTTGTTCGATAAACTGTTCGAATAACGATAGAGTCGATGAGGGTGAGTGTATGTCTAACAGCGTTCAGCGTATGGCCAAAGCGGGTGAAAATATCAGGAAGCTTGGCTTTTGCATGGCAGCCGTTTTTGCAGGGATGCTCGTCGCTTTTGCCGCGTTGGTTGTTTACGTGATCTGGTATGCGGTTGCAAACGTTGCCTCTGTCGATTCTTTCGGCGTCGTGACGCTTCTCGATGGCGGGTGCATCGTTATCCCAAGCGGACTGTGCCTGGCACTCGTCGTGGGTATTTCGCTTGTCGTTCTGTGTGGGATCAGCCGTAACATCTCGCGAGGCGTCTCGCCCTTTACCAAGACGCATGTGCGGCTTATCCGTGTTCTTGCGCTTGCCTTTGCTGTTAACGCCGCGGTTTCGCTTATTGGTGCCTACGGATCGGTCAATCTTACCATTGGTGGGCTGGAGCTTTACGTCGTGCCTCATTCCTTCGTTATTGAGATTTGCCAAGGCGTTGCCTTTGATGCGGGGTCGCTTATCGGCGCGGCTGTCTGTCTGTGTATCTCGGTGATCTGGAGTTATGCCTCGCTGCTCCAAGAGCAGTCTGACGAGCTTGTGTAGGAGGAAGCATGAGCTATCTCATCATCGAGCTTGAGACGCAGCTACTTAAGACCGGAAAGACCAGCGCTGATCTGATTCGTGCCACGGGGCATACTCCGGCTAATATTTCAAAGCTAAGAAACGGAAAAATTAAAGCTATTCGTCTTAAGACGCTTCTCGATATCTGCGATGAACTTGATTGTCAACCGGGAGATATTATTCGGCGCGTGAGCGAGAAGGAACTTGAGGAGCTTATTGTCGAGCGCGCAAAAAATGTCGTGAGGCAGATGCGGAATGGTGGAGGCAATGAGGCGTCGCTTCCGACATCAGTCTTTGCTGTCGATTTGAGCGATGAGTAGCTTAAGGCGAACAACTAAAACGAAGTATCAGCGTGAAGGGCCCGTGTCTAACACGGGTCCCTTCTTTTAGATTATCTTGACAAATATGAGTTATCGAAAAACAATAACAACCATGGAAAACGATAAAGGAAAGAAGGAACGATATGAGCGGTTTTTCTATCAAGCAGAACGGGGGTCCAATGAACGCATCGGCGATAAAGCTATCAAAGGTGTCAAAGCGCTATGGGAAACGGCGTGTGTTGCATGATGTTTCCTTCGAGGTGCACCAGTCTGAGCTCTGCGCCCTTGTTGGTGCAAACGGGGCTGGCAAAAGCACGCTTATTAAAATAGTGCTGGGCCTCTGTAAACCATCGTCGGGGAGCGTGGAGCTCTTTGGAGGCAAGTCGAAAAAAGAGCTGAGCCTGATGCGGACGCGTGTCGGCTATGTGCCAGATTCCAGCGGAGCATTCCAGCCCCTCAGTGCGGTTGAGAATCTTCGGATCCGATGTGCGGAATGGGGGCTTGATGAGAAACGTGAGGTTCCTTGCGTTTTGAGTCTAGTTGGACTGGACGTCGAAGAGAAAAAGAGCGTAAGCAGTTTTTCTCTGGGAATGAAACGGCGGCTGGATATAGCTACGGCTTTGTTGGGTGACACTGACCTGCTTATTTTTGATGAGCCAGCAAACGGTTTGGACCCGCTGGGCATCGAGAGTATATGGGCCCTTATCGGTCGATTGAATCGAGAACAGGGTAAGACCATGCTCATCTCTAGCCATGATTTGGATGAGTTGGCATCAGTTGCAACAAGTTGCGTGTTTATTCATGACGGCGAACTGCTGAAAAAGGAATCGATGGACGTCATAAGGGATGAGGCGTCGTCCCTAAAAGAGTATTACAGGCGCTTGATGAAGGCGGTCTCGCTATGAAGCGGGCGATCCATCCCATAAAGGCAGATATGATGCGTTTGCACAGGATGTTTCCGGCGAAGTTTGGTCTTGCGCTTATTCTGGCGTTCGGCCTTCTCTTCGGTGTCTTTCTAAAAAACGGAACAACGTTGCTCGCCTTTGGCAATAGCGTTTTTGGGGAGGATATTGGTTTCTGCTGGAATGTAATCGATCCTTCTGCACCCGATGAGTCCCTTGTGCGCAGTGCTTTTGCCGGCACGTCTCTGTTCGTTCCGCTCATCGTTTGCCTGGCGATTTTACAGGAGCGCGGCTATGAAGAGGGACACCGAATTTCTTCAGCAAGAGGTCTTACCCGCTTTAATGGGGTCCTAGCACATGTGCTTTCGTCTGCTTTAATAATTGGCGCAGCATATAGTGCGCTTTGCCTTCTTCTTTTTGCAATAGCCATAATACGTGGAGGGCATAACCTCTCGCACGATATGCTAACTGCATTTTTGCCTGCAATGATAGTCAACGCTGTATTGGTGATATCGGTTGCGCTGGAGACGGTGACCATCTATCGGATTACAGGCAGCGCTGTATTGAGCGGGGCTGTGGTAATAATCGGATTTGTCATGAGCTTGACGCTCTACGGAACTTACCTTCAGACGCCCATACCGTCCTTGCGATGGATCTTCTTTCTTCCGGGGCCGTACCTTGGAGTCGGATGTGCCCTTGGGTATAGCGATATGGGTCAGCTGATACTTCTGGAATATGGCGCGGTAGCCAGCTGTCTATCGGTATTGATTTACGCTCTCGTGAGCTTTCGTGCTGGGGGTGTGCTCAATGGCTCGTCAGACTAGAAGATTCCTTCATTCAGAATTGAAGCATGTGAGCAAATGGACGTACGCCTTAATCCTGGTAATTTATGCGTGCATGGTGGTATTGCAGCTTAATTCTTTCCCGATGTGGTTCTGTAGCCTCCGTGAGAACAGTTTCTTGGGCTTTTTCCCAGACCCGACGCTTCGGCTATCGGCAGAGGATGTCCTTCTATTTGGTAATGCAGAGGTTTTTCGCGGTCTGCTGTTCAACGTAGCCCCGTTGGCTCATGCATTGTTTTTTCCGTTCATCGCGGCTTGCATTGTGCCGCGCTTTGTCAGTTCGGGCTTTATTGAGGAACCGTGGGGGTTGTCGGAGGCTCGGGGAGGGAAGCGTGTGTGCGCTATCGTTGCGCGAGTGGCGCTGTCTTCTTTTGCCCTTTTGGGCGCGTTTATCCTGTCGAGTGTCGTTTTGTGCTGCCTTAACTGCGCGATCGTTTTAGATGCTCAGCAGTATTTCGACCTGATTATTTTTTGCTATCGACTTCTTCTGGCGAGTGTCGTCTGCCTTGCATACGTGGTCTCTTGCGTGATCGCTGTTTCCTATTTTGGGTCCGGCTTCGGTCCGATTGGCATGCTGTTGCTTGTCAACGTTGTAGCGATCTACATACAGCTCGGGGCCAATTCCATGCTTCCGCTTCCAGCCTCGATGCTCATGTGGATTTGCGGCGTGACCCCGTTGGGGAATAGTCAATGCATTTCGATTCTAATTGACTGCCTAATAAACGTAGCAAGCGTTTTTGCCATTTGCTTTACCGTCGACCGATTGCGGTCGAGATTTCTTTGATTGTTTGTGAGGGATAATCATACCGAGCTTACCAAATGCAGGGGGCGGGCACCGTGGCTGGTGTCCGCCCCCTGACATGGAAGGTTTAAGCCTGTGTGATTCGCGAGCTAGCGAGCCTGCTTAACCTTTGCCGCTGCCTCGACAAACGACTTCCACAGGTTAAAGTCGGTCTCGAGCGTCTTCCACGTGTACTCAGGGTGCCATTGCACGCCCAGGCAGAACGGCTGGCCTTCGACTTCGATACACTCGGGAACGCCGTCGGTTGCCTTGGCGACCAGGCGCGTGCTTTTACCCAGACGATCGACGCAGCAGTGGTGTGCGGAGTTGGTTTGGATGAGCCTATGCCCGCCAAGCGCGCGCTCCAGCAGCGAGCCCGGCACGACCTCGACGGGATGCACAGGGTCGTTGAGCACGTGGGTGTGACGCCACTGTGTGCGGCCCTCGCGTGCGCCCAGAATCGGCACGTCCATGCACAGGGTGCCGCCAGTGGCGACATTGAGCAGCTGCGTGCCGCGGCAGGTGGTAAAGAGCGGCTTTTTGGCGCGGAGTACCTCGCCGACCAGCTTAAACTCAAAGCTATCGCGGATCTCGCAGCAGAGGGTGGGGTCGTAGGGTCGATCATCGCCCCAGCGTTTGGGATTGACATCGGGGCCGCCGGGAATGGCGATGCCGTCGGCGATATCGACGTAATGGCGAATGACCTCAATGTCCTCGGTGATGGACATCTGCAGCGGCAGGCCGCCGGCGGCAAGGATGGCATCGACAAAGACGCTTGCGATTTCCTCGTTGGGGGAGAGCGTCTCGCTTAAAAACGGCTTTGCCTCTTCCCAACGCGGCGCCACCAGGATGAGCGGACGGTCGGCGGGGGCAACGTCGACGTGCGGGGTGTAGGACGATGAGGTACGGGTTCCGATCATGGGTGTGGCTTTCGAATCCGGGTGGACATGGCACAGGGGTGGCGCGGGACAAACGTTACTGACGAATTCGCCCGCGTGGCAATTGGGTTAGTGGCCCTTGATGGAGTTGAGGAAGTCCTGGGCACGCTTGGTCTGGGGATGGTCGAAGAACTCGTCGGGCGTGCCGGTTTCCACGATCTGGCCGTCGGCCATAAAGACGACGCGATCGGCCACGCGGCGGGCAAAGTTCATCTCGTGCGTAATGACGATCATCGTCATGCCCTGCTGGGCCAGACGGACCATGACCTCGAGCACCTCGTTGATCATCTCGGGGTCAAGGGCGCTCGTGGGCTCGTCAAAGAGCATGGCCTTGGGCTGCATGGCAAGTGAACGGGCGATGGCCACGCGCTGCTGCTGGCCGCCCGAAAGCTGTGCGGGCACCTTATCGGCCTGCTCGGCAACGCCCACGCGGCTCAGCAGGTCCATGGCGCGCTCACGAGCTTCCTCCTTGGACACGCCCAGCACGTCGACCGGCCCCAGCATGACGTTCTGCAGTACGGTCATATGTGCGAACAGGTTGAACTGCTGAAACACCATGCCCAGCTCGGCGCGCATGCGGGCAAGATCCTTGCCTTCTTGCGGCAGGGGCTCGCCCTCGATGAGGATCTCGCCCGAGTCGATGGTCTCCAAGCGGTTGATGGTGCGGCACATGGTCGACTTGCCCGAGCCCGAGGGGCCGATCACAACGACGACCTCGCCGCGATCGACTGACAGATTGATGTCGTTGAGAACGTGCAGGTCGCCATAGTGCTTATCGACGTGCTTGAGCTCAATCAGCGGCTGATTGCCGGTAGAAGAAGTGCTCTGTGCCATGGTGCTCGGCTCCTTATGACTCGAAATGGTAAAGCGTTAGCGGATGATGGTCGCGCCGGTCTTGTGCGAAACGTAGACAGCAGCCTTGTTAATCGCGACGTTGATGAGGATATAGATGACCGCGATTACCAGGTAGACCGACACGAGAGCGTCGTAGTTGGTAATGAGCACGCGGGCGTTTTGCATGAGGTCGGGGTAGCTCACCACGTAGGCGACGGTGGTGTCTTTGACTACGACCACGAGCTGTGAAATCAACGACGGAATGATAAATCGAATAGCCTGCGGCAATACGATTTTAAAGGTGATTTTAGCCTTGGAGAGACCGAGCGCCTGGGCCGCCTCGACCTGCCCGCGCGGTACGGCGTTGACGCCGGCGCGGAAAATCTCGGCAAGTACGCCGGCTGCAGCGAGCGCGACGGGAAGCGTGAGCATCCAAAACGACGGCAGCGCGATCTTGTACTGGGGCAGCACCAAAAAGAAGAAGTAGATGAACAGCAGACTCGGCACGCCGCGGAAGAAATCGGTGAGCACGCGGCAGACCAGCTGCAGCGGCTTAATGTCGCTGGTACGGCCGAGCATAAGGGCTAAGCCCAGCACCAGCGCGATGGCGCCAGCGGTGAGTGCGACTTTAACGGTGCCTTCAAAGCCGGCAAGTAAGAACTTCCAGGTGGTGAGGTGCGTAAAGAAATACCAGTAGTGGACCGAAAGCTGACCGGTCACATAAAAGCGCTGCAGTACAAGGACGGCGAGTGCGGCCACGGCAACAAGCGAGATGGCGGTGCCGATGCGAATCTTGGCGCGCATCTTGGGGCCGGGAGCCTCGTAGAGCGCATCGCGCATGGTAAGTGCAGGGGAGGAATGCTTGCTCATCGGAGGATCCTCACCTTCTTATCGATGTAGTTGCCAATGTGGCTCACCACAAAGGCCGTGCCCAGGTAGCCGAGCGCCGAGATAAAGAACGCGGCGACGCCGCCGAGCGAGCGCGTGTTGATGTAGCTCACCACGCCGGTGAGCTCCTGCGGCTTAAGTGGCACCTGGCTGCCCAAGGCGGTAGTGAGCATGACGGCGATAAAGAGGTTGGTCATGGGCAGCACGCTCGAGCGCAGCGCCTGCGGAATCACGATCTTGGCGAGGATGCGGCTGAAGCCCATGCCCAGCGAGCGGGCGGCTTCCACCTGGCCGACGCCGACGGTGTTGATGCCGCTCATGAAGTTCTCGGAGCCAAAGGCCGAGCCCAAAAGCACCGTGGCGACGATAACGCAGGTGCGGTAGGGCAGAACGACCTTGAGCGGCGGCAGCGCGTAGACGACGATGATGAGCAGCGCGATGCCGGGGATGTTACGGAAGACTTGGACATACAGGTCGCCAAAGACGCGCAGCGGCTTGAGCGGCGACACACGCATCACGGTGACGGCGACGGCCAGCGCCATGGCGATGGCAAACGACTCAAGCGTCATGCCCCAGGTTGCGAGCAGCGCGTCGATATAGTTCTGGCCATAGAGCGACCAGAGCTCGGAGAGACTCATGCGGACCTCCTGCCGATAAGGAAAGGGGCTCCCGCGTGTACGGAAGCCCCGACAACTCAGTGAGGAAACAGTTTAGCGCAATAAAGCACATCGTGCGTTTCCATATGGTTTCGTAGTGGCCGTTACCAGGCTCGTTGCCTAGGCGCCGATCTCGGGCAGCTCGGGAACATTGGTGTCGCCCGTACGGTCGCCGATGCAGATCTGCCACAGCTCGGTCCAGGTGCCATCGTCCTCGATCTTCTTAAGGAAGTCGTTAACGAAGGCGACGCCGTCGGAATCGAGCGGCAGGCCGATGCCATAGGGCTCCTTACTGCCGAAGGGCTTGCCGGCGATCTTGTACTTACCGGGCTCGCGGACCAGGGCGCTCTGCTGCATGTTGTTATCGATGACGTAGGCGTCAACGCGGCCCTGCTGAAGTGCCTGGCGGGCCTCCTCGTCGGTCTTGAACTCCTGCTGGCTGGCCTTGGGAGCGAACTCCTCCAGGATGGCGGGGCCGTTGGAGCCGGACTGGACGGCGACGTTCTTGTCGGCCAGGTCGTCGACGCCCTTGATGTCGTCGTTATCGGCGAGCACCAGGATGGCCTGCTGGGTGTAGTAGTAGGGGCCGGCAAAGGAGACGAGTTTCTTGCGCTCGTCGGTGATGGTGTAGGTGGCAAAGACGGCGTCGACCTGGCCGTTCTGCAGGACGGACTCACGCGTGTCCGAGGTTACCTGGGTGATCTCGACCTTGTTCTCGCCCAGAATGTAGTTGGACAGGAGCTGTGCGATACCGGCATCGAAGCCGCGGGTCTGACCGTCTTTCTCGTTGAGGAGGGAGAAGAGCGTAGAGGTCTGAACGCCACCGATCTTAAAGACGCCGGCGTCCTTGACGGCCGTGGCCCAGGTGCTGGCGGCGATGGCGTCGTCATCGGCCTTGGGGCCGTTGTCGACGAGCTTGTCGAATGCCTTGGCATCGAGTGTGGTGGAAGCCTCGGTATCATTGGAGCTCTTGGAAGAGCCGGCGGCGGAACCCTTGTCGGCCTCGGCGCTGGTGTCGGAGCAGCCGGCAAGACCAAGGCCGGCGACGGTTGCGAAAGTGGCGGCAACGAAGCCGCGACGGTCGAGAACGACCTGCTGGGAGAGGTTCTTGCTCATGGTAGAACACCTTTCTCAATAAAATCCCTAGCGGTTGAGTAGAGTTATACCCCATCGCGCTCAAATGGGTCAACACGAAATAACTCAGAAACATACTTGCCTTATGGGTTATTGTACCTACTAAAAAGGGACAGGCACCTTTGTGGTGGTTCTTGCAGATGTGGTGGCCTGCCTCGCTGCTTTGTCTCAATCTGTAACAGGTAGACGAGGAAATGGGTTCTAACTGTTACAGATTGAGATTTTCTCTTCAGGGGAATTCGAATGTCTCGATCTGTAACAGTTAGACGGCCAAAAGGTCTCTATCTGTTACAGATTGAGACAAAGGTCTGGGACTAAGACGTCTTATCTAGATCTGTAACAGTTAGACGGTAATTCGGGCCCTAGATGTTACAGATTGAGATAATCGCGTCGCGAAAATAAAAACCTCCGCAGGGATGCTTCCCTTGCGGAGGTTTTCTTACTCGTTGAGTAGTCTCACGGCTTCGGCGGCCATGTTCTCGACCGTCATGCCGTTCTGAGCGAGCAGCTCGTTGGGGTCGTAGCGGTCGGGGAAGCTCTTGGCGATGCCGAAGGTGCGCGTGCGCATGGGCGTGCAGGCCAGGTAGCACGCCATGCGCTCGCCCCAGCCGCCGTCCAAGATGCCGTCCTCGAGGGTGACGACGACGCGATGCTCGGCGGCAAGGCTGTCGAGGAACTCGCGGTCTAGCTCGGTTGCAAAGCGCGGGTTGACGAGCGTGGCCTCGATGCCGTACTCGGCGGCCAAGCGGTTTGCCATGCGCTCGCCCAGCTCAAAGAAATCACCGAGCGCGAGCACGGCAACGTCGCGGCCCTGACGCACCACGTTGTAGCGAACGGCGCTGTAGCCGGTGTCCTCGGCGGGCGCCAAGTCGGGACGGCTTACCAAGCCAATGCCGGGCACGCGAATCGCCACAGGATGCTCGCGATGGTCGAGTGACCAGCTCAACATGGACAGGTATTCCTCCATGCAGGCCGGCGCCAAGTAGCGCATGTTGGGAAGACCGCCCAGCATGGAAATATCAAAGAACGAAAGGTGCGTCTCGGACGTGGTGCCAAAGATCGACGCACCAAACACCAGGATGGTTGCCGGGGCGTCGTTGAGGCACAGGTCGTGCCACAGCTCGTCGTAGGCGCGCTGCAAAAACGTGCCGTACACACCAAAGACTGGCTTGGCGCCCGAGCGCGCAAGCGCGGTGGCAAAGGTCACGGCGTGTTCCTCGGCAATGCCCACATCGACAAACTGCTTGCCTGCCGCGGCACGAAGCTCGGGTGTAAAGCCCATGATGTAGGGCGTGGCGGCCGTGATGCCCACGACCTGCGGATCGCGCTCGATGGCGGCGCTGAGCGCCTCGCCCGTAATGTCGGCATAGGTGCGCGGCGCAGGCTCGCTCGGATGGCCCGGGCAGAGCTTGCGCCCAGTCGCCATGTCAAACGGACCAACGTGGTGCCAGCGCTCGGGGTCGCTCTGGGCCGGCTCAAAGCCCTTGCCCTTGGCGGTGGAGACGTGCAGCACGATGGGATGATCGATATTGCGCAGTCCCTGCAGCGCGTCGACCAGGGCCAACACATCGTTACCGGCGTCCAGATAGCGGTAGTCGAGCCCCATCGCGCGGAAAACGTTGCGCTCGCAGGTGCCGTTGCTGGCGCGCAGCTCGGCCAGATTGCGATAGAGGCCGCCATGGTTCTCGGCAATGGACTGGTCGTTGTCATTGACGATGATGATCAGGTTGCTATCGAGTTCGGCGGCATTGTTAAAGCCTTCAAACGCCAGGCCGCCCGAAAGCGAGCCGTCGCCAATGATGGTGATGACGTTGTACGTATCGCCCGCCAGGTCGCGCGCGTGGGCAAGGCCGCAGCCCAGGCTCACCGACGTGGAGGTATGGCCCATGGCGAACAGGTCGTGCTCGGACTCGTCGGGATTGGCAAAGCCAGAAGCCTCACCATAACGCTCCGGATCGATATAGGTGTACGCGCGCCCCGTCAGCGCCTTGTGGGCGTAGGTCTGGTGCGAAACGTCAAAGACAATCTTGTCGATGGGGGAGTTAAACACGCGATGAAGCGCAACCGTAAGCTCAACGACGCCCAGGTTGGGGGCAACGTGCCCGCCGACGGCGGCGGAGCTTTCGAGGATTGCCTGACGGATCTCGCCGCAGAGCAGCGGAAGCTCGGCGCGGTCGAGAGCCTTGACGTCCTCGGGCGTTGTCGTTTGCGTAAGCAGCATCGTTGTGGGTTACTCCATGCGAATCGAGCGCCGGTGCTCCCTCGGCCGGCACAATTGCACAAAACAGTCTCGCACATTTTGGCGTTTGATATGTGACGGCGGCGCGGTAATTCGCCAACTGGCGGGGCAAAACGTTTTGTCCGATGCCATACTGATGTGTTCCATGATGTTTTTATCGATTGCGCACAGGCCGTGGCTTGTCGCCGTGAGTCGCTGGAAGGAGGCAGCATGTCCGATGTCGTTCGTGCCGAGAAAATCGCGTGCGAAGTAGACCATGCTGCCCGTCAACTGGCACAGGCGGGCCGTCTGGACCTGACGCGCGAGTTTATCCAGCATGGCGATGTGACGGTGTATACGCATGTGACCTCAGTGGCGCGGGCAAGCCTGTCCTTTGCCGAGTGCCTGGGTCGCGTCGGTATCTCCGTCGACCGCGGCTCGCTGCTGCGCGGGGCTCTGCTGCACGATTACTTTCTCTATGACTGGCACGATCCCGACCCAAGCCATCGGCTGCATGGCTTTCGCCACCCGTTTTTTGCCCTGGCACGTGCGGAGGAAGATTTTGAGCTGACGCCGCGCGAGCGGAATATTATCGTGCGCCATATGTTTCCGTTGGTGCCGGTGCCGCCGACGTGTCGTGAGGCATGGATTGTATGCCTGGCAGATAAATGGTGCGCGCTGCGCGAGACGGTTGCCGGTCGTCTACCGCGCAAGGACGAGTCGGACGATGGCGTGAGCAGCGAATCGAGTGAAAAGAGGAGGGGGTAGACGGTGGGAACCGCGATTGATATGGCATTTGACGGCGCGACGCTTGCCGCCTGTCCGCTCTCGGCGCTGGTGCTCTCGTTTGCCTTCTACGGTTTTTGCGGCTGGGCGTGGGAGTCGACAGTCTGCGCCATGCTCAATCACGGACGATTTGCTAACAGCGGATTTTTGCTGGGGCCGTGTTGTCCTATCTATGGTGTGGGCGGCATAGCCTGCTGGCTTTTGCTGCGCGGGATTCCGGATGCCTCGAGCCAGTTTGTCGCTGCGGCGCTCGTATGCAGCGTGATTGAGTACAGTGTGGGCGTGCTGTTGGAAAAAACAACGGGCGCTCGCTTTTGGGACTATTCGCATCTGCCGTTTAACCTGCACGGGCGCATCTGCCTGTACTGGGCCTGCGCGTTTGGCCTGGGTGCGTTGTGCATTTGCCGTTTAGTGGAGCCGGCATTGCTGGGGCTGCTTGGCCATCTGCCGGTGCTGATTGTGCGGTTGTCCGCCTTTATCGTCGCGGTCGCGATGATGGTTGACGCGGTGTGCTCGTTGGCGAGCTGGCGGCGTCTGTCCGATCAGCTGGAGCGCGTCCGGGCTGACCTTGCCGACCGCATCAACGAGTCGCTTGCCGATGCCTCGGACTCAATGCTCGAGCGCATTCCCGAATCGACGATTGACTCGGTGACACAGACGCACATCCGTAGCCGTGCCGTTAACGCATGGCTGGCCGAGCTGGGTGACGCGACGCTCGATGCCCTGCGCGAGAAGGCTTCGATGCCGACGTTTATCGCGGACGGCGCTCGCGGCCTGGCGCTCGCTGCCC
>UQRX01000010.1:0-58013 GCA_900543595.1 uncultured Collinsella sp.
GGGCGCCGCCGCGTGCATGGCAGTCAGGGTCGCCGTCAGCACGTCCATGGCGGCATCGAGCACGGCAGCATTCGCATACAGCGTACCGCCCGAGCCCGCAAGCTCGCGCACAACACCTCGCACCACCAACTCGTTCAACGCGGCATCGGCCTCACCGGAAACAAGATCGAGCGCCGCGGCAACGTCGGCGACCACGACTGGCAACGTCTGCAGCGCCAGCCACGCGTCCACACCAGCGACGGCATCGCCGGTCTCAAGCGCTGCAAGCAGTGTGCGCTCCCCCGCCGAAAGCTCGCGCGAGCGACGGCAGCGCGATAGCAGCACGCGCCCGCCGCCGATGAGCATAACGGGCGAATACGACAACACCACGGCATGGTCTCCGGCTCGCAGCGGCAGCGGCTCCTCCAGGCGCACCTGTACGGTACGGGTCTCGCCCACCGCCATAGGGGCCTCGCCCTCCATGAGCATGATGCGACCGACGACCTCGGCCGTGCCGGCCATCACATGCACACGCGCGCCCGACTCGAGCACGCGCGGCTTGGCGCCCTCGCGACCCAGATACGTAAACGTCATCATAAAGCGCAGCGTCTGGCCAAAGCGACCCGCCACGCCGAGCATCTCACCGCGATCGAGCGCAGCGACGCCATCGCCCACCAGGTTGAGCGCCACACGCTGACCGGGCAGCGCCCGCTGCGTATCGCCATGCACTTGGATCCCGCGTACGCGGCAGGTCGTGCGCGACGGCAGCGCGACGAGCTCATCACCCACCGCAACCGGCGCATCGTGCAGCGTTCCC
Organism: uncultured Collinsella sp.; assembly: GCA_900543595.1. Classification (GTDB taxonomy): domain Bacteria; phylum Actinomycetota; class Coriobacteriia; order Coriobacteriales; family Coriobacteriaceae; genus Collinsella. The sequence goes on from UQRX01000010.1 coordinate 797, forward strand.
GTCACGACGGTGCCGGCGCCCTTGATCGTAAAGCAGCGGTCAATCGGCAAGCGCGACACGGCATCAGTGCGCTCGGCACGGCCGCGACAGGCATCCCAGCAGGCACTTACCTGCTCGTCGAGCGCAGCCAGCAGGTCATCGATCCCCGCGCCGGTCTTGGACGACACAGGCACGATCGGCGCGTCCGCAAACACGGTACCCGACAAAAAGTCATCGACATCGAGCTCGGCAAGTTCGGTCATCTCGGCATCGGCCAGGTCGCACATCGTCAGCGCGACCACCATGTGTGTGACGCCCAGCAACTCCAGCACATGCACGTGCTCGCGGGTCTGCGGCATCACGCCCTCGACGGCCGATACTACCAACACGGCAACATCAATGCCCGTGGCGCCCTGCACCATGGCGCGCAAGTAATGCGCGTGGCCTGGCACGTCGACCAGGCCAACGATCTTGCCACTCGGCAACGCCAGTTCGCCAAAGCCCAGCTCAACGGTCATGCCGCGACGACGCTCAACTTCCAGGCGGTCGGGATTCTTGCCGGTCAGCGCTTCGATCAGTGCCGACTTACCGTGGTCAACATGTCCTGCCGTACCTACGATAACGGGACACTCCACCAGCGCTTGAACCTCACTCATCGAGCAATCGCCTTCTCAACGCACGCGGCAAGCGTCGACGCCGCCGTCTCGATATCGCGGTCGCCCACGAGCGTACGGACGTCAAACAGAATGCGATCGTGCGAGGTCCGCGTGACGACCGGCGTGTCGAAGTCCTGGACAAGCGAGCGCTTGAGCGCGTCGACCGTCAGGCGCTCGTCAACAAGGCGCACGGCAACGCACATCGTGGGTAGCTCCATGGTAGGCAGCGAACCGCCACCGGGCGTCGAGGACTCCTCGACAATCTCCAACTCAACGGCGCACGGGCAACCGGCCTTGCCGAGCCCAGCGACCATACGATCGCGCAGTTTGCGGGCACGACGCTCCAGATGAGCCTGCGGAAGCGTGAGCATGCTGAGCACCGGAATATCGCGATGGGCAACATCGGCGCCGTCCATGTAGATACGCAGCGTGGCCTCGAGCGCCGTGAGCGCCAACTTACCCGGGCGCAGGGCGCGCATAAGGGGATGTGACCCACAGGCCTGGACCAGATCGCGGCGGCCCATGATAATGCCAGCCTGTGCGGCACCGAGCAGTTTATCGCCCGAGCACGACACCAGATCGAGCCCTGCCGAAACCGAAGCCGGCGTGGTTTCCTCGCCGCCGCGAACCAGGATGTCGTCAGGCAGCAGCGCGCCCGAGCCCTGGTCCTCGTAGAACAGCAGGCCATGCTTATGCGCCAGCGCGGCGAGCTCCCTTGAGCTCACCTCCTCATAGAAACCCTCGATGCGATAGTTGGAAGGATGAACCTTCAGGATCATGGCCGTTTCGGGCGTGATGGCGCGCTCGTAGTCGCCCAGATGCGTGCGGTTGGTGGCGCCGACCTCGACGAGTTTGGCGCCCGAGGCCGCCATAACATCGGGAATACGGAAGCTGCCGCCAATCTCGACGAGCTCGCCGCGGCTCACGATGGCCTCTTTGCCCGCGGCATGGGCGGCAAGCACCAGCAGCACCGCGGCGGCATTGTTGTTGACGACCAGCGCATCCTCGGCACCGGTGAGTGAGCGGATCAGCTGCGCGGCATGCTCCTTGCGAGACCCGCGCGAGCAGGTGTCGACGCTGTACTCGAGCGTGCTGTAGCCGCGCGCGACCTCGGCCACGGCCTTGGCGGCCGACTCCGCGAGCGGGGCGCGGCCCAAGTTGGTATGGATGACCACACCTGTGGCATTAACGGCAGGGCGCAGGCTCGGCAGTGCAGAGCGATGTGCGCGAAATTCAATGGCCGAGGCCAGCTCGCGCTTGGAACGCGGGGCGGCACCGGCACGAATCGCAGCGCGCTCCTCGTCGAGTTCGGCCGTGACGGCGGCATGCACCACCGCGTCGCAGGTCTCCCCCGCCGCCTTCACTACCGGCCACTCGGCAAGCAGCTCGTTAACGGAAGGAATGGCGCGCAGGCGGGCGCGTACCTCATCGGACATGTTCTGGCTATCGCTCATGTGCGGCCTTTCAAAAGAAACGTGGATCAGTCGAATACATCAGCTGAGTCAATTACTCGTTATTATCCTCGCGCGCCGCGATCTTTTCCACGCGAACGGCGTTTTCCTGGGTGAGCGCGGCACCCGTCAACGGATCCCAACGCAACGGCGTATGGTCGAGCGGGCCCACGCCCAAGGCTTGAGCGTCACCGGCATCGCGGCCAAACGAACGCCCACCGGGGGCGGCCGACGTAAAGATGCACGCCGGATGCAGATACGGCGTCGTCTCCACGCGCACGCGGTCGCGGCCCATATCGCTCACGAGTTCGACGATCTCGCCGTCGGCGATGCCCATGTGCGCAGCGGCATCGGCATTCATCTGCACGGCATCCAGGTCCGATCCAGCCTCGGCGGCACCGGCCGCCGCAAGCCTTCGCGAGGTATGCGACTCAAAGGGTCGATTGCCACTAATGAGGCGAAACATCCCCGGGCCAGGCTCCACCATGGGAGCGATCCAGTTGGGTACACGACCCAGGCCGGCTCGTTCCCATACGTCGCTTGCCAGCGCAATTTTGCCACCATCCAGGGGAATCGCCGGCTCACCCGTGCGCGACGGCAGCGCCACGCCCGTATCGGCCCAACCGCGCTCCTTGAGCTCGTCCAGATCAATCCCAAACGACGCCACCTGGGCAGCCGCCAGATCGTCGGACGTAAACTGGAAGTACTCGCCCACGCCACACGCCTGCGCCAGACCGGCAAAGATCTCCCGCCCCGGTCGCGTGTCGTCATGCAACACGGGCAGCACGGCGTTGCGGTAGAACACGCGCGCATCGTTGGCGCCCACGACCGTGCCCACGCCACGGTCGGCCTCCAGATACGTCACATCGGGCAGCACGAAGTCGGAAGCGCGCGCCGTCTCGGACCAGCGAATATCAATCGTCACGAGCAAGTCGAGCTGCTGCAAGATGCCCAACCAAGCCTGCGCATTGCCATAGCCCGCGCCGGGATTGCTGGCGTAAACGATCAGCCCGCGCAGGTCCCCGGTAAGAATAGACTGACCGATGGTCGTGCACAGACCGCGCACCGGATCGACCAGTGGATAGCGCTCGGACCCCAACTTGGGCTCACGTGGCATCGACGGCGTCGCGAAACGCGCAGGGTCCAAATCACCCAACGCAAGCGGCGTGGGCGGGTTGAGGGCACCGCCCGCATGTCCAATACAGCCCAGCAGCACATCGACCATGCAGATAGCGCGCGCGGTCTGGGTGCTATTGGCATACGCGATACCGATGCCACCATGAAAGCCCGCATCCACCACGGAGGCAGGCGCGGCGGCAGCCAGATCGCGCGCCGCGGCGACTATCTCTGCGGCCGGCACGTCGCACATCGACTCGGCCCACTCAGGCGTCCAAGCAGCAGCCGCCTGCGCCAGCTCATCAAAACCCGTGGTATAGCGGGCAACAAACTCGCGGTCGTACAAGCCATCGGTTATCAGCACATGCGCGATACCCAGCAGCAAGGCCAGGTCGCAGCCCGGGCGCACGCGCAGCCAGCGGTCTGCAAGCGCCGCAGAGCCACTGCGCCGCGGGTCCACGACGATAATTTTCGCCCCGCGCCGGCGCGCATCGTTGAGCGCATCAACGGCCCCCATCGTCGACGAATCGACAATGGAACGCCCCAGATACATGATGCAATCGGTGTGCGCCAGGTCGGAGGCGGGACTATAGCCCAGGCTGTGCTCCCAACCGGTAAGTCGGCTTACCTCGCAGGCACCGTCGGCACCGTACACGTTGGGCGAACCCAACGCATGCATAAGGCGATAGGCCCAGTAGCGGTCGAACGAGGGCACGCCAAGCGTCATGCCCAGCGCGCGCGGACCATGCCCGTCAACAATCTCCCCAAGGCGCGCTGCGATCTGCGCGAACGCCTCGTCCCACGAAATCGCATCGAACCCCGAGCCATCCTGGCGGCGGCGCATGGGATGCAAAATCCGGTCGCGCTCGTCAAACGGCATGTCCAGGCGATGCCGCCCGCGGGCGCACAGGGCACGTGCCGCGCACGGGTGCCCCGACACCGGCAACTCGGCCACCACGCGACCGTCCTCAACACGTGCCGCAAAGGCGCAATCGGCATAGCATCCCCCGCATGTGGTCACCACGGCGCGACCGTCACGCTTCACAGCAGATGCCATCTCGATTACCCCTTTCATCAGCCAAACACAACAGGCCAAAAGCCCGGCAACGGGCCCCAGACCCAAAAAGCCTCCCGCACGGCAACGCCCCGCGGGAGGCCCAACGTCAAACAGACGATACCTTACGCCTCGGACTTCTTGGCGTAGATAAACCAGTAGCCGAGCGCGACCAGAACCGCGCCGCCCACGATGTTGCCCAGCGTGGCGGCGGACAGGTTAAACGCAATGCCCGCGGCGTTGAGCGCATCGGCGCCGGCGACCTTGGCACCGTAGCCGCATGCATGCATCACGGCGCCCATGGGCAAAAAGTACATGTTGGCAACGCAGTGCTCAAAACCGCAGGCCACAAACGCGGCAATGGGCAACAAAATGCCCACGACCTTATCGACCACGGTCTTGCCGGCGGTACCGATCCACACGGCCAGGCACACAAAGATGTTGCACAGGATGCCGCGGAAGAAGATCGTCACCCAGTCGATCGTCACCTTGCCGGCGGCGACGCTCACCATGGAATTGGCGACCGCCTCGCCGTTGAGCTTGTAAATGCCGGCCATGTACACCAAAAAGACGATGAACAGGGCACCGACAAAGTTACCAAGCCACACGACGACCCATGCCTTGAGCATCTGAGCCAGGGTGATCTTTTTGCTCTTGAGCGCGCAGACCATAAGCGAATTGCCGGTAAATAGCTCGGCGCCGCACACCAGTACCAGCACCAGGCCCAGGCAAAAGCACAGGCCGCCCACGACGCGCTGGGCGCCCCAGCCCAGCGTGCTATCGCTCAAGAACACCGTAAAGAACAGGCCGCCGAAGGCAATGAACGCGCCGGCGAACATTGCCAACAGAAAGGCCTTTGCGACCGGCAGGTTGGCCTTGGTCACGCCGGCAACCTCGGTCTTGGCCTCGATCGCGGCGGGCGCCAGGCAATCGGGAGCGGGATACTCCACCTTGGAATCTGCCATGTCAATCACTTCTTTCCTAATCAGCAGGGACAAGCGCTTCTATTGCTCTTGCCCCAAGCGGACAAAGTGGGAAAAGTCGTTGGCGGCCACGGCGTCGTACACGGCGTCGACGGCGTCAAAGACTTCCGGGGACATGGGGTTGTAGAACTCCGTATCGCCCGGCTGAATCCCTATGAAGACGATATCTTCGCACGATTGCTCAATCTCTTCGATCAGAATCGACAAAGGAAGCGAATGCGTGGTGAACATCGACTTGCGGGCCACATCGCGCTTGTCGAGCAAGCGGATGGACCCGACGGGCAGCGCCATGTCGGCGGCATCGACCAAAACCAGACGCGGCGGACGCTCGCGCTTGACCTCGATGATGTCATCCTCGGGCGTTTGGCCGCCGTCGATGGTGTACCAACCGGCGATGGGCGCGTCCTCCATCTTTTTGGAGAGCACAGGGCCGGCGGCATCGTCGGCACGCAGCACGCTTCCCGCAGTGAGCACGATACCCGCAAACGGGGCGCCGTTCACACGTCCATCCACAACGTGACCCATTACTGCAACCTTCCCGTCAGATACACGCCCGACACATCGCGCACGCGCTCAACCAGATCGCGGAACTTCATCAGAAACGCGACCTGCTGGGCATGCAGGCCAAAGTCGTCGTCGAACACCGAGATGCCGGCCTTGGCCGAGCCGCGAAAACCGCGCTCGTCGAGCAGCGCATCGCAGGCTTCGAGCAGCGACGGCACCGCCGCCTTGTCGAGCTGGCACTCGCCAAAGGAACGGATGGCCTCGAACTTAGTCCGGGCCTCCCCCTCCGGCAGCGCGTCGACGAGCGAATAGAACACATCCACCGGCACCGACAGGCGCGGCTCAAAGCAGTCGAGCACGCCGGTGTGGTGGCCCACGGCGAGCGTGTAGTACAGCACGTCGCAGGCCTCCTGGGGAACGTCTTCCTCGGTCTCCACAAACTTACGCGTGAGCTCGTAAAAGACCACCTGGTCGGGCGCATGGCCCAGGCAGGGGTCGGCGACGCCCTCGGCGGCCTCATCGCTTGCGCGCGAGGCATCGCCAAAGGAGCCGCCGAGCATGCCGGGGCCCGCAAAGTAACCAGAGCGGTCCGTGAGCTCCATCTAGCGACCTCCGGCCAGCACCAGATCCTGCAGCGCCGAGTACACCTCGACGCGGCGCGGATCGTCCTGCTTGTCGATGAGCAGCGCCATGGCACCGCGGATATCGCCCTTGGGCGCGCCCTCGAGCGTATCCATAAACTCGTTGGCCAGGTCGCGGCCGTAACGGTAGCCGCTCATGGCGCGAGCCTCGCGCTCAATGGCAACGCGCAGCTTGTACGGCACGCCGGGATGCAGGATATCGGCCTGCTCGCCGGCGGCCTCCACCGTGGTCTCGGCATGGAGCTTTTGGTCCAGCAGACCGAGCGCCATGGCAAAGCCGTAGACGGTCTGCGCAGGGCTGGGCGGGCAGCCGGGAATGTAGACGTCGACCGGCAGAATCTTGTCCGTGCCGCCCCAGACGCAGTAGTTGTCGTAGAAGATACCGCCGGTGCAGCCGCACGCGCCATAGGACACCACGATCTTGGGATCGGGTGCGGCCTCAAAGGCGCGCAGGGCCGGCATGCGCATGGCACGCGTCACGGCGCCGGTGTACAGCAGCACATCGGCGTGACGGGGCGAGGGCACGACCTTGATGCCAAAGCGCTCAACGTCGAAGACGGGCGTGATGGAACCGAAGATCTCGATCTCGCAGCCGTTGCAGCCGCCGCAGTCAACACGGTAGACGTACACCGAGCGCTTGATCTTCTTAAGAAGGGTCGCCTTGGCCTTCTCGATGCTCTCGTCGAGCTCGATCTTGGTCGGGCGGTACTGAAGCCGCTCGGGCAAAAGCGTGGGTTCGGCCATGGTTACTCCTCCTTCGTATCAAAATCCATGATGATGCCCTCGACCGGTGCAGGACCGGCGGGAATCTCGGGCGCATCGGGGTTGAGCTCGCGGTCGATATACTCCGGGTTCACGCCGTGGCCGCCCAGATACTCCATGCCGGGGCCCTGGGGCTCACCGGACGCAAGCGTCTCGTTGGCAGCCATGCCGTGCGCGTTGCCGGTCTTTACGGCCGAGGCGGCGCGCAGGGCGTCGAGCTCGCGCTTGCACTCCTGGCACATACCGACGGTACGGGCAGCCTGGATGGCCTCCATGCCGCCGGCCTTTTGCAGCAGGCGCTTGGCGTAGTCGATCTCCTTGTGCGGGGCAAACGGCTTGCCGCAGCGCGAGCAGTGCTCGAGCGTATAGACGCTCTTGCTGGTGAGGTCGTCCTTGCTCATGACGGCCAGCTCAAACTCCTCGGTGAGCTTGATGGCCTCCATGGGGCAGGCTTCCTCGCAACGGCCGCAGAAGATGCAGCGACCGTAGTCGATCGACCAGGTGATGGTATCGGCCGCAAGGTCGGTGTCCATGCGAATGGCATCGGCCGGGCACGCCACGCCGCAGGCTCCGCAGGCGATGCAGAGCTCGGCATTGTGCTCGGGCTTGCCGCGCATGTCCTTGTTGGTGGGGAACGGCGCAAACGGGTACTTGACCGTCGCGTCGCCGGCCTTGGCGTTAACCTTCCAAAGCTTCAGCATATTAGAGCGCCTCCTCATCGAGCGGAGCGGCCATGGTGCCCTCGCCCGCAAGCGGCGACTTGTCGCGCCAGACGTTCTCGAACTGCTCCTTGTCGAGCACGTGGTCGCGCTTGGCGGCGACATCGGTCACCGTCACGCGGTCGGTGCAGGAGTAGCACGGGTCAAGCGAGCCGACGATCAGCGCCGCATCGCCCACGGTGTTGCCGCGGAACATGTAGCGCAGGACCGGCCAGTTGCTGTACGTGGCCGCCTTGGCGCGCCAGCGGTAGCACTTCTGGTTGTTGCCGAGCATGGCCCAGTGCACATCCTCGCCGCGCGGCGCCTCGGTGGCACCGATGGCGTACTTGTGCGGGGTGTACTCCCAATCCGTGGTAAGGATGGGGCCCGACGGGCAGTTCTCGAGCATGGTCTCGATCATGTCGATCGAATCGTAGACCTCCTGGATGCGGACGGCGGTACGGCCGAAGGCATCGCAGGTGTCGGCCGTAGCGGCGTGCATCTTTTGGACGTCCGGATCGGCGTAGCCGTCGAAGGGATGGTCAAAGCGCACGTCGCGGGCATAGCCCGAGCCACGCATGAGCGGGCCGACCGGCGAGAAGTCGCGTGCGATCTTGCGATCCAGAATGCCGATGCCACTCGTACGCTCAATAAAGTTGGGCGTGGAGAGCAGCATGTCGACGAGTTCCTGAACCTCGGAGCGCAGCTGGTGGATGGTCGTGAGCGTGGAGAGCTTCTGCTCGGCCAAAATGTCGCGACGCACGCCGCCGATCACGTTGAGGCCGTAGGTCTTGCGGTGACCGGAGAGCTTCTCGGCCAGGTCCATGGACTTCTCGCGGACGCGGAAGAACTGCTGGAAGCCGGAGTCGAAGCCCGTGTAGTGCGATGCCAGGCCAATGTTGAGCAGATGCGAGTGCAGGCGCTCGACCTCGAGCATGATGGCGCGGATGTACTGGGCGCGCGGCGGGACATGAATGCCCTGGGCGCGCTCGACGGCCTCGGCATAGGCCACCGAGTGGGCGCAGCCGCAGATGCCGCAGATGCGGTCGGCGAGGAACGTCACGGCGTCATAGTTCAGGCGCGTCTCGGCGACCTTCTCCATGCCGCGGTGCACGTAGAACAGACGGTAGTCGGCGTCGACGATCGTCTCGCCCTCGACGAACAGGCGGAAGTGGCCGGGCTCGTCGGAGGTGATGTGCAGCGGTCCCATAGGAACGAGCGTGGTCTCCTTGCCCTTGGTGTCGGCCAAGAACTCGTAGTTTTCCATGTCGCTCGCGGGAGCGGGACGGAAGCGGTAGTCCATGGAGTCCTTGCGCAGCGGGTACAGGCCACTGGGCCAGTCATCGGGCAGCACCAGGCGGCGACGATCGGGCAGACCCTCGGGGATCAGGCCAAACATGTCGCGCAGCTCGCGCTCGCCCCACACGCAGGCGGGGACGAACGGCGTCACGGACGGGAACGTCATCTTGGCGGGATCGACCTCGGTACGCACGGTCACCCAGCCGGGATCCTCCCCCTCCATGGAGATGACGTAGTACACGGCGTAGCGGCCGCACAGGCTGCGCTCATCGTTGCCGATGATCACGGGAATCCAGCCGTAGCGCTCGTAGTACAGGTAGTGGACGGCCTCGGGCAGCTTGTCCTGCTTGACGGTGATCGTCAGCTGGTCCTCGCACTGCCACTCGACCTTCTCGATGCAGCCCGGAACGGCGCGGCGCAGGGCCTCGACATGGCTCTCGCAGCGACGGGCATACACCTTGTTCTCAGTTTCAATCATTCGTTACTCCACCTCGCTCTGAGCGGTCTCGGTACCGAACACAGCGCGGTACATCGGCGTCGCGTGAAGTTCCTCGGTGCTCTGCTCGAGTACGATGCCGGTCGCGGTCTCCACACCGTGCACGAGGGGCAGCGGGGTGGCGATGCCAAACCACAAGATCATGACAGCCAGGATGATTTCGGGGATAAGCATGAGCGCCGGGGCCTCATGCTTGCCCATGCCCTGGGGCGCATGGCCGAACACCGACTTGAGCGCGATGCGGGTGAGCGCGGAGATGGCCACGGTAAGACCGAGGGCGACCACGACGACCAGCCACATGGGACCGGCGGTAACACCGGCGACAAAAGTCAGGAACTCAGAGATAAACATGCCAAAGGGCGGGAAGGCACCAAGACCGAGCAGCGCCAGGACGGCGAGCGCGGCTGTTGCGGGGGCAACCTCGACGACACCCTGAATCTTGGCCAGGCTACGCGTGCCAAAGGCGTGCTGGATGTTGCCGGACACGCAGAAGGCAAGCGTCTTGGTAAAGCCGTGGAACACGCAGTGCAGCAGGGCCGCGGCGATACCCAGCGGGCCACCGATACCCAGGCACAGGGCGATAACGCCCACGTTCTCCACAGACGAGTACGCAAAGCGGCGCTTGAGGTCGTCCTGGCGAAACATCGAAAGTGCCGCAACCAAAATGGACAGCGTGCCGACGATCAGCAGCAAAAGTTGCGGATACTCGGCACCCACGGCCTGGATGGTAAAGCCGTAGAAGCGCATGATCACAAGCATGGCGCACTTAAGCAGCACGCCCGAGAGCAGGGCCGAGACAGGGCTCGGGGCCTGGGAGTGAGCATCGGGCAGCCAAGTGTGCATGGGGAACAGGCCGGCCTTGGTGCCAAAGCCGATCACGATAAACGCAAAGGCGAGGCGCATGAGCGTCGGGTCGAACTGGTCGGCATACGGCAGCACGCACGACAGGAATGCGGCCTCGTGGGCGTTGGGAATCACGTCGGCGGCGTTGGCGTAGATCAGCAGCGTACCGAACAGGCCGAAGGCCACGCCGGCGGTGCAGACCATCGCATACTTCCAAGAAGCCTCGAGGGCCGTCTTGTTCTTGTAGATACCCACCAGGAACACGGTGGAAAGCGTGGTTGCTTCCACGGCGGCCCACGTGAGGATCATGTTGTTGGACAGGCACGCGAGCAGCATGGTAAACACGAACAGACTAAACAGTGCAAAATACTGCTTGGCGCGCTCGGCGGGCATGGAGCCCTCCTCGATATCGGCCTTTACATAGGGCAGCGAGAACAGCCCCGTAAGAAAACCGATAAAGCCGATGAGCAGCACAAAGATGGCGCCCAGCGAATCGAGGTGGAACCACAGGCCAAGAGCGCTCGCGGTTTCGCCGCTCATAAGGACGTCACCGGCCGTCATAATCGACAGCACCAGGACGGCTGCGACGGAGACCAGGTTGAGACCGGCAAACACGTTATAGGACGTGTTCTTGGGCAAAAAAGCCATGACCAGCGAGAACACCAAAGGAGTCGCGAGCAGGGCGAGAATCAACGTTTCCATGGACTACCCCCTCAGCTCGGACAGGTCGCGCGCATCGAGCGAGTGGGAGTCGCCCCAGATGCGACGCACGACAATGGACATGATGATGACGGCAAAGATGGCGTCGGTGGCGATACCAATCTCGATGATCTCGGGAGCGGTGGGGGCCAAAAGCGCGAGCGTCACATGGCTGCCGTTTTCCATAAGGCAGTATCCAAAAATCTGCTTCATGATGTTGCGCTGCGAGATGATGCAGGTGAGGCCCACAAAGAAGTGAGCGAAGCTAATGGCGAGCGCAGGCGTTGCGACCTCGGCCGTGGGCAGGCTGATCTGCGTCACGACGGCAAAGCAAATCGCGACCTCCACGGCGATGATGCAAATGGCCCACGCGGGCTTAAGGCCGGCCTTGAGCGATGCGTCGCTCGGCTCGCCCATCTTCTTGTATGCGCGGTTGAGGATATAAGGGACCAGGACGACCTTGGTGATAAAGGCAGATCCAGCCCACATAAGCAGCTCCTGCGCACCGGTGGTGACACCGAGCGTGGCGAGCAGCCCCACGAGCACCAGCGACTGCACCGCATACCAGTGGATGGAATGTTTGATGTTCTTGGAGACAACCACCATGGTGGACGTGACGATCAGAAGGCCGCCAAGGATGTTGACGATCGAATAACCCATGTCGTTCTACCTCCTAACCGATCCAGCTGGCCGAAAGCGGGCCGCTGACGATGACCATGATGATGAGCACAATGAACACGAACGCCATCGCGCGGGGAAGCGGGGCCCCCGCAGCGACCTCTTCGCTCGGCTCGCCGGGCAGGCAATAGCCCATCCACTTGAGGAACCAGGCAAAGGTGGCGACGGTCTCGGCGACCATGATGCACACGAGCACCAGGATCGCGACGTTGCCGGCACCCACGGAGAAGCCACCGGCGATGATCTGGAACTTCGAGAAGAACGTGTTCATGGGCGGCACGCCGGCAATGGCGAGTGCCGCGACACCAAAGCCCACGCCCGAGATCGGGTACTTCTTTACGATGCCGCGAAGCTTGGGCAGCATACGCGTGCCGAGCGTAAAGGAGAACGAACCGGCGATCAGGAAGAACAGGGTCTTGGCGAAGGCGTGGTTAAAGATGTGGCACACGGCACCGTCAAAGGCCAGCTGGCTGCCAAAGACCGAAAGGCCCAGACCAAAGAACACATAGGAGAGCTGGGCGATCGTGGAGAAGGCCAGCAGACGCTTCATGTCCTTTTGCGGCAGGTACATAAGGAAACCAAAGAGCATGGTGACCATGGCGTCGACAATGGCGACCCAGCCCACGATCTCGGGAATCTCGCCGGCAGAGACGAGTGCGCGCGCGAACACGCACACGCCGACCTTAACCATCGAGGCACCATGCAGGTAGGCCGAAACAGGCGTCGGCGCCTCCATGGCCGAAGGCAGCCACATGTACATGGGGACCTGTGCGGACTTGGCCCAGGCCGCAAACAGCACGAGCAAAAGGACGATAGCCTTGAGCTTGGCATCGAGGCCGGCAATCGCGGTGATGGCGAAGGTGCCGGTGTGGGCAAACACGATGGCGGCGCCCAGATACAGGCCGAGCGCACCGATATGCGTGATGATCAGGGCCTTCATGCCGGCCTTCTTGGCCGTAGGCGTCATGTAGTAGCTAATGAGGCCCCAAGAGCACGCACCCGTGATCTCAAAGAACACGAGCTGGCCCAAAAGGGTCGAGCTGTACACGAGGCCGGCCATGGCGCCGATGAAGGTCGCGAGGTACGCGTAGAAGCGACGACGCGGTGCGTCGGGATGCTCACGGTTGTTCTCGCTCATATAGGGAATCGAATAGATCACGACAAGCAGGCCGATACCCACAAAGGCGGGCGCGAGCAGCGTGCTCATGCGATCGAAGGTGAATCCCATGACGAGGGTCTGCCCAAACGAGATCAGGGGGACCTGCGTGTCGGGCATGCCGGCGCCAGCGAAATTCGCGGCGAGGGCGATGGTGCAGACCGTCGAGACGGCGGCACCCAAAACGCTGAACCACTTGGCGTACGGACGGGGGAACAGGGCGACGAGCACCGAGGCCACCATCGGGGCCGCGATAGCGACCAAGCCGAGAAGGGACAGACTGACTGCAAATGACATTGTTTCTCCCTTCTCCTACACGCCGACGACCACGAAGACAAACGCCAGAACGGCGATGCCCACGACGGCCCAGGTCTGATTGCCAAGCACCTTAAAACGCGAGCGCGAGCAGGAGTTCTCGATCACGCCGCATACGACAAAGTCGATCAGGCACTTCACCAGGAAGATGACCGCGCCCAGAACGGCGGCGGCGCCCACGGTCGCGGGCTCGCCCCAGGGGACGAAGATTGCGCAGAACCAGGCGACGACCAGGACCTGCTTCATGGACATGGCGAGCTTGGCCATCGCAAGCGACGGGCCGGAAAGCTCGGCGAGCGGACCTTCCTGGAGCTCCTGCTCGGCCTCGGCCTGATCAAACGGCAGCTTGCCGAGTTCCATGTAGCAGGCGATCGCAAAGGCGATGCCGGCGAGGATCACGGCGACCGGCGCGTCGATGGCACCCGTCATGATGTGCTGACCCATGGTGGCGATGTCGGTGGAACCGCACACCAGGGCGGCGGCAAACAGCGCCAGCAGCATGGACGGCTCGATGAGCACGCTCATGAGCAGCTCGCGGACGCCGCCGATACCGGCGTAGGCGTTGGACGAATCCACACCGCAGAGGGCGAAGAAGAAGCGGGCGAGCGCCAGGCTGTACATGATGGTGATGGCGTCACCAAAGACCGGGATGGGGCTTTGTGCCGTAAAGAGCGGCAGACCCATCGCGAGCATAAAGGCGACGGCGAAGAACAGCGGCGGCATAATGCGCAGCGCAAAGCTCGCGTCCTCGCTCTGGGACTCGGGGCGCGCAAAGAGCTTGGCCAGGTCGCGGTAGTCCTGCATGATGCTGGGGCCGCGACGGTTGTGCATCTTGGCGCGGATAACGCGACCGAGACCGGAGAAGAACGGCGCGACGGCCATGACGACCACGCCCTGCAGAACGGCAAGTACGATGTTGTTCATGCTCTCCCCTCCTTAACCCATTTGCACGGCGAGCACGAGGAACACCACGAGTGCCGCGACGATGTAGCAGATATAGATGCTGTAATTGCCGCCCTCGAGCTTAGTCGCGAGGTCGGCGAGCTTCTCGACACCCTTATGCGGGGCATCGACGAGAACCTTGTCGGGTACGGGCTCCACAGCCTCGGCCACACCGGTAAGCTTCTGGAAGAAGTGCGCGATGGACCAGCAGACGGCCGTGCAGCGGTCGCGCAGCGTGTAGAGCGGCTGCATAAACCAGGACACCTCGGAGGCAAAGGTCGTGGCCACGACGGGCATATGCTCGTTGGGAGCATAACCGCATGCCCAAGGCTGGGATTTCTGCACCTTGCCGACGGTCTTGAGCTTGCGATAACCGCAGGCAAGGCCGACGAGCACCACGAGCGCAATGGCGATCGCGGGCGTGGAGGTGGCAGCGCCGGAGTACTGGTTCATGAGCTCCATGCCCTCGGCGGCAAACACGCCACCGTACGGATGCAGCACGGACGCGGCGACATCAACCAGCACGGGAGCGATCACGGGAGCGCCAATGCCCAGCACGACGCAGATGGCCGCGAGCAGGCCCTGCGCAAACACCATGGGGGCGGGAACCTCCTTGGCATTGGCCGCGGCCTCGGAGCGGGGCGCGGAGGCAAAGGAGACGCCATAGGCCTTGACGAAGCACGTGACAGCCAGCGCGCCGGTAATGGCAAGCGCGACGGCAGCGAACACGGCCACGATCATAACGGCCTTGTCGCCCTGCATGGCGGCGTTAAACAGCGACTGGTAGGTAAACCACTCGGACACAAAGCCGTTGAAGGGCGGGATGGCCGAGATGGCAAGCGCGCCAACGAGGAAGCAGACGGCCGTTGCCGGCATACGACGGAACAGGCCGCCCATCTTCTCCATATTGCGCGTACCCGTGGAGTACAGCAGCGCACCGGCGCCCAAGAACAGCTCGCCCTTAAACATCGCGTGGTTAAACGTGTGGTAGAGGGCGGCCATCAGGGCCAGGACGGCGATGCCGACAGAGTTGAGCGCCATGGCGGCCATGGAGGCGCCGACGCCGAGCAGAATGATGCCGATGTTCTCGACGGAGTGATAGGCAAGCAGGCGCTTGATGTCATGCTCCTGCAGGGCGAAGGCCACGCCGAGGACCGACGAGACCGCGCCGAAGACCATGACCATAAGGCCCCACCAGACCTGAACGCCCGAGGCGGAGAGCAGGTCGAGGCCCACCTTGAGGATGCCGAAGATGCCGATCTTGATCATGCCGCCGGACATGAGGGCAGACACGTTGGACGGTGCCTCGGGATGTGCCTTGGGCAGCCAGCCGTGCAGCGGGATGATACCGGCCTTGGCGCCAAAGCCAAAGAAGGCGAGCACGAAGCACACGGATGCGACCGCGGGGCTAAACTGCGTGGCGCGGAAATCCGCAAAGGCAAACGAGCCGCCGGCGAAGTTGGTCATGGTGAGGAAGCTCGCCATGATGAGCACAAAGCCCACGTGCGCGATCACAAAGTAAAGCCAACCGCCATGGATGGAGTTCTCGTTCTCCTCGATCACGACCAGGAAGTACGAGGTCAGCGACATGAGCTCAAAAGCGACCAGGAACCAAAACACGTTGTCGGCGGTGATGACGAGCATCATGGACGCCACGAAGGTGTTAAAGAAGAAGCCGGCGCGGCCCTTTTTGCCCGGGTACTCATCAAAGTAGTTGAGACCGTAGATCGAGCCGGCAAACGCGAGCACCGAGATGAGCGCCACGAACAGGCCGGACAGCTGATTGAGCAGCAGCTGGAAATGGGCAAACGGGAAAAACACGATGGTGTCGACCGACGTGACATCGCCCAGCACGGACTGGATACCGGCCACAAACGAAAGCACCGCGGCGACGGCGCCGATTAGGCAGCCGGCGGTCTTGGCGGCGTTATCGGCCTTGATCAGCAGAACCGAGGCGAGCGCACCGATGCACGAGACGGCAAGCGATGCGATAAACAGCGTCATGCTATCCATTGTTTACGCTCCCTTCTGCTTTCTCGGACAGGCCCTGGGCCACAGCGGTAACGTCGACGACCGGACCGTTTTCGATCGAGCGCAGGCGCTTGGCCTCGTCGAGCTCGCGATCGGCCGCGCCGCCCATGACGGTCAGCGCCTTGGTGGGGCACGCCGCCACACAATGCGGGCCGTCCGGATCGAAGGCGCACAGGTCGCACTTGACGGCGCAGGTGTACTGGCCAGGAGCCCACGTAAGCAGGCTGCTCAGGGACTTAGGATACGAAGGCGTCGGGTCGCACATGCCTGCGACACCGGCGATAGACGTGCCATCGGGATGGATGGCTCCGAAGGGGCACGCAATGGCGCACAGCCTGCACCCGATGCACTCCTGCTCCTTGACGTGGATGCGATCGCCATCGTGCTCGATGGCATTCACCGGGCAAACCTCGGCGCAGGGGGCACCCTCGCAATGGTGACAGGCAAGGGCGGCCGAAATACCGCCGGTCTTCACGAGCGCCAGACGCGGCGTATCCTGAAGACCCTGCATCCGGTGGGCGTCGGCACAGGCGGACTGGCATGTTCCGCAGCCGATGCACCTCTCCGGGTTGATGTCGATGAAGCGGTTCATCCCCACTTCCTTTCAAAATAACGGGCCGGGCTCCCGAACGTACGGGACGCCCGGCCCAAAAAGCCAACGAGAACGGGACTACACGATTTGGTTCACGTGCGTCTCGTCATCGAACTTGGCGGCGCCGGGCTCAACGTCCTGGGGAGCGGCGGCGTCCACCAGAGCCTGCTTGAGCTCGGTGTACTGACGCTCCACCTCGCCCTCGGCCCAGACCTGGTCGGCGATAGCGTCGACCTGGCAGGCGGAGAACTTGTCCTCGGGCGTGTGCGAGACCGGGTCGACCTTGTGAATGGTCAGCTCGTTGCACTTGCCGATCCACCACTGGTAGGTCATATAGACCGTGCCCTTGTTGATACGGTCGCTCACGTCGGCGCGGCTGTATACCTGGCCGCGGCGGCTGTGAATCGAGACGATGTCGCCGTTCTTGATGCCGCGCGCCTGGGCGTCCGCGGGATTCATGCGGACAAAGCCGGGCTCGTCGGCAAGCAGCGCCAACGTCTTGCAGTTGCCGGTCATCGAGCGGCAGCTGTAGTGGCCGACCTCGCGGACGGTGCACAGGATGAGCGGGTACTCATCGTCGGGAAGCTCGGAGGGCGCCTCCCAGTCGTGCGCCATCAGGTTGGCGCGGCCGTCCTTGGTGGTGAACTTGCCACCAGCGAACATATCGGCCGTGCCGTGGTCGTTCACATCGGTGCTCTTGACCGGCCACTGGGCGTAACCGCCCTCGGGAGCCATCTTCTCGTAGGTTGCGCCCACAAAGTTGGGGCACAGGCTAATGCACTCGTTCCAGATCTGCTCGGTATTGTCGTAGTGCATGGGATAGCCCATGCGCGTAGACAGGTCCGCGAAGATCTCCCAGTCGTGGCGGCACTCGCCCTTGGGCGGAACGGCCGCGTCAAAGTGCTGGAAGCTACGGTCGGATGCGGTAAAGACACCCTCGTGCTCGCCCCAAGAGGTGGCAGGCAGGATGACGTCGGCAAGCATGGTCGTCTGCGTCATAAAGATGTCCTGGCAAATGAACAGATCCAGCTCGGAGAGCGTCTTGCGCATACCGGCCGAATCGGGCTCGGTCTGAACCGGGTCCTCGCCGTAGTTGTAGAAGCAGTGCACCTTGCCCTCGTCGACCAGGTGGCCCAGGTCGGTGAGCTTGTAGCCCTCCTCGAGCGGGAGCTTTTCCTCGGGCACGCCCCAAGCCTTGGCAAACTTGGCACGCACTGCGGGGTCGGTGACTTTCTGGTAGCCAGGGTACAGGTTAGGCAGCATGCCCATATCGCAGGAGCCCTGGACGTTGTTCTGACCGCGCACGGGCGCGAGGCCGGAGTTGGGTTTGCCGATCTGGCCGGCAACGCAGGCGATGGAGGCGATGGTATGCACCGTCTTCAGGTTCTGCTTCTGCTGGCATACGCCCATGCCCCAGCCAATGATGGCAGAGGGCTTCGCCGTGGCGTACATCTCGGCAGCTTGGTGGATCAACGCGGGCTCGACACCCGTGATGTCCTGTACGGATTCGGGAGTGTAGTTCTTGATGGTCTCCCACCACTCGTCAAAGCCGTTCGTGTGCTCGGCGACGAATTCCTTGTCGTAGAGGCCATCGTTGACCAGACAGTTGGCAAAGGCGTTGAGGAACGCAACATTGCAACCGTTCTTGATCGGAAGGTAGAGATCGGCGATACGCGCGGTTTCGATATGGCGCGGGTCGGCGACGATGATCTTGCAACCCTTTTCTTTGGCTCGCACGATACGCCTTGCGACGATGGGGTGCGAATCGGCAGGGTTATAGCCGAAGAGGAAAATGCAGCCCGCATCCTCCATACCGGGGATGGAGCATGACATGCAACCTGAACCAACCGTGTCCATCAGACCGAGGACAGTAGGGCCGTGTCAAGTACGGGCGCAGTTGTCTACGCTGTGGGTGCCAATGCACGCACGCGTAAACTTCTGCATGACGTAGTTCGCCTCATTGCCGCCGCCTCGCGAAGAGCCGGTGGTCATGACAGCGTTAGGACCATATTCGTCAATTATGGCCTGCATCTTAGATGCGGTGAAATCCAGTGCCTCGTCCCAGCTTACGCGCTCAAGATCCGCGCCCTTAGTGCGGCGGATCATCGGGTGCAGTACGCGAGGAGTCAAGATCTTGGTGTCGTTGATGAAGTCGTAGCCGCTCATGCCCTTAAGGCACAGCTCGCCCTGATTGGTGATGCCGTTGAGCGGTTCGGTACCCACGACCTGGCCGTTTTGGACCAAGAGGTTAAACTGGCAACCGGCGCCGCAGTACGGGCAAATCACTTTATGCTTCTCCATGACACCCTCCTTCCTTTTTCTGCTACCGATTAATCGGTACGTATTTGACAATCGTTGGGCCTGTATGGCCGCCCGCCTACGCCTCGTTTTCGATGGTGGCGCGGGCACGCTCGGCGGTCAGTTCCGCCAGGCGCTCCTCGTCTACCAGGGTGAGACCCTTGGTCGGGCACGCCTCGGCACACGCCGGACCGCCGGGACGGTCCACGCACAGGTCGCACTTGAGCACGAAGCTCTTGGTCTGCGAACCCACGCGCACGTCGCCCATCAAGACGGGGACCTGCGTGGTCGCCACGCTCACGGCGCCAAAGGGACAGGCCATGACGCAGCTCTTGCAGCCGATGCAGTTGTCCTCGTTGACGCCGATACGATGGTTCTTTGGATCAAAGAACAAGGCGCCCGTGGGGCAGGCCTTGGCGCACGGGGCATCCTCGCAGTGATGGCAAGCCACCGGTGCGGAGATCTCGTAGGTGCGCGTCACGCGCAGGCGCGGCGCGGCGATGTTGCCGGGGATGTCGTGTGCCTCGATACACGCCGCCATGCAGGTTTGACACCCAATGCAGCGCGAGGAATCGGCTACGACTCGTTTATTGCCCATGTTGTTCACTCCCTCCTGAATCCCATGCCGGAGAGACCCTGTCGACGTTGCCCCAAGCCGCCCGTGGCCTGGCATCGGCGCATCGAATGCATGCGGCGAAACAGGCACTCGGTAGAATTTCTCCAACGGTATACAGGTTGAATATACGCAGTTGCAGGGGGCAAACTTGAGCATAGGCCCTGCAATACGGGTGTATTGCAGGGGTTTTGGCAGGTTGGAATTATTCTCTAGAAGCTATAAAGGTGAGTGTATTACATGCGTACATCCAAGGGAGATTTCACGCTCGTTTATAAAGGATGTAATACGTTTGATATATATTTCGCGCTCATTAACTTGAGTGCAATAAAGTAGTGGTTATAAGATTGGTTATTATCAGCTAATGCTGTATTTGACCATTCATATTGCACGCTCATTAAGGAGGCCAGTGATGTCATCGACACAAAAACGAGCCATCCTGCAGGTGCGCATTCGCGAAGAGGACAAGCAGCATGCCGAGCGCCTCTACGACGCCATGGGCACATCGCTTGCCGAGGCCGTCCGTCTTTTTGTCGCGCAGAGCATTTTGATGCGCAAGCTCCCCTTTCAACCGGTTGCCGTGCGCTCAAAGGACGGCACCGCCGCCTATGGATCGCTCAAAGCATATGGTGACCCCAATCGCCGCGCCGAGGAGCGCAATGCCTGGATTGAGTACCTTGCCACAGAAAGCGACGATTCGATTTTGGGTCCCGAGGAAGTAGATATCCATGAGTAGCACCATCATCGACGAGACCGTCATCCTACGCTACCTGCTTGACGACGACGAAGTTCTGTCACCGCGCGCCGCCAAGGTCATCGCCACGCGCACCGCTCGCGTCTACCCCGAAATCATCACGCGCGTCGTGGTCACGCTGCGCGACGTCTATAAGGTTCCCCGCGTTGAGATTGCTACGGCCATGAGAAGGCTGCTCGATGACGTCATGGTCGACGAGCCCACCGTTGTCGCCCTTGCCGTCAAACTCTTTGGCAAGACCCATATGGACTTTTCCGACTGCCTCCTCGCAGCCCGAACCGCCATCTACAACGATGATGTCGTGAGCTTTGGCAAGCCCATCATCCAAGGCATGATCGATTACCGCCGCAAGCGCCAAACCGCTGCCGACGCTCGCGACCGCGTCGCCGAAGCCCGCAGCCGAAGCACCGACTCCACCATCGACAAGCTCCGCCACCGCCCCCGCAGCTAACCGACAGACAACGGCATCGCCCGCCCCTCAGCCCCATCCCCTCCTAAGTTGCGGTGAAATAGTTCCTGGATTTAAGCCTATTCGAGCTTTTCAGGAACTATTTCACCGCAACTTTCTGTAAGGGTGGTTTTTAGTGCCGCCGAGGGGCACAAATCAACCGTTTGCCGATATGTTTGGCTCCGACTCATGGCTCTGACCTGCCCCGTCAAGCTTTTGGTCAGTTCATGGCAAGGTCTGGCGGACCAAATATGGGATAGCGTAGTGTCATTCACTCCCCCTCGAGACCATGGGGTCGAAAATGAGCCATGATAAACGCTGTTCCAAACCGCAAATAGAGCTGTTCTTCCGGTTATTCGAGGCCCATCATGGCGGACACCTGTTTGTAGCTACCAAAAAATGGGATGAACGTTGTGCCTACGCGCTCATGCAAAAAGAGATGATTATTCGACTCTACAACCATGTCTACGCTGATCCCGCATATTGGAATGACCTCGGCGTCGAAGATCGCATCTTTCAATTGGCATCCGCTATTGCGGTCGTTGAACCGGATGCCGTGTTTTGTGGAGCAACGGCGGCACTGCTCTATGGCATCGGTTCTGCATATTCGCTTCTCGACAAGGTGCAAGTGCTGCTGCCGCGTTCCGCCAGACGCGATATGTACGAATTCGTTGAATACCGACGCTGGCGGCCGGGCGACGTATGGCAGCTCGGCCCGTTTACGTTAACGGATCCATATCGCACGGTGGTCGACATCGCCCGAACGAGCGCTTTTCGATATGCACTAGGCTATGTCGACGGGTTGGCTCGTGAGTACGGTGTTGAGCGTGAAGAATTGCGTGCATATGCACAAGCGAACTGCCGCGGACTGCACGGCATCGCGCGCGCATTTGACGTTTTTGAACACATGGATGGCAGATCGGATAACGGTGGAGAATCCGAAGCACGGGCGGCAATGATTCTGGCGGGAGTTGCCGCTCCCGAACTTCAGGTTGAAATCACTCGACCGGGAAACGCCGGCTATTATTTGGCAGATTACGGCTGGCAGATGCCAAACGGCTCTTGGATGCTGGCTGAGCTGCATGGACTAGGCAAGTTTGAGGACGATACCCAAAATGATCCGGAACATACTGCGGCAAAAACCTATCGAGCTGCCCTCGTGCGCGACGCGAACCTGCGCGCCATGGGCCACAACGTCATTCATTTCAAGCTCTCAGACACCTACGATGTCAAAGCGTTCGGCTCCATGATGCGCGGCTACGGTATACCAACCACAAAACCCTACGCAGGCTCCTGACCGGCTGCCCTCATCTTCTCGGCAACAGAACCCATCATCGACCCAACCCGCTCGGCCTCAATAAGTTGCGGTGAAATAGTTCCTGGATAACAGCTTTTGCGGCTAATCCAGGAACTATTTCACCGCAACTTAGGTGGGGATGTGGGGTCCCTGGCATGTATATGAAAATGGCTCTGGTCCCAAAAGGAACCAGAGCCATTCATCTATCTTATGGAGCGGGCGACGGGAATCGAACCCGCGTCATCAGCTTGGAAGGCTGGGGTTCTACCATTGAACTACGCCCGCAAGATATGGTCGGGACGACAGGATTTGAACCTGCGACATCCTGCTCCCAAAGCAGGCGCGCTACCAAACTGCGCCACGTCCCGAAGGTGTTGAGCAGCTAAGGTCTAAACCTTGCGTGTCCCAAAGCGAAGGAAATTATAGGGGAGACTCCCCGCCTGTGCAAGCATTGATGCCTTAGCTCCTCGAATGTGCAACAAAACGACTATGGAGCAAACCGATCACAAAGGCAACCACAGCGACCGGCGCCCACGCGGCTCCAATGTCCGCCAGCGGCAGCGCATCGAACGGCAGCCACGCGCCCGCAAAGAACGCGTCGCGGACCGAGGTGATCACGCTCTGCACCGCGACCACGCCGCCGACCCAAACCCAAACCTGCGGATGCGCGTCGCAAAAGCCGTGCATCAGGCCCATAAGCACCAGCACAATGGCAACGGGATACAGGGCATTGAGCATAGGCACCGAGAACATAAGGATCACGTCGAGGCCCACGTTGGAGAGCACGCACGAAAACGCCGCGAACACAAAGGCGAGCATCGCAAAGGGGCGGCGCATGGCCTCCTCGGAAGCCTCCGCTCCCCCTTTAACCACATACGTCTCGCAGAAGTACCGCGAGCAGCAGCTAATAAGACCGATGCACACGTTCATGCAGGCGAGGAAAAAGATCGCAAAGACCACGACCGTGCCGACAAGGCCAAAGTGCATGGAGGCAGAGCGGGCAAGGATGGCGGCGCCATTGGTGGCATCGGGCATAACCGTGCCGAGCTGCATGCCGGCAAGCGCCAGGCCACAGTAGATGATGGCCATGAGCACGCCGGCGATCACACCCGAACGCGAGATCTCGAAGGCCACGCGCTTATCGTCGGTAACGCCGAGCTCATGGATGGTCTCGGCGATGATGATGCCAAAGGCGAGCGACGCAAGCAGGTCCATGGTCTGATAGCCGGTCAAAAAGCCCTGCACGGCGGCGCTGGCATCGTAGGGAGCCTGTGGCGCGGCAGCGGGACCCAACGGCGAGACCACGGCGGCACCCACGACCAGCACGATGAGCGCGATAAGCGCGGGGCCCGTAATACGACCGAGCACGCGCGTGATGACGCCCGGACGCAGCGTGAGCGCAAACGCGACGACAAAGAAGCCAACGGCAAACACCAGGCGAGCCGTACCAAGCGAGACGCCCTCGGGCAGCAGCGGCACCAGCATCTCGAAGGCCGTGGAGCTCGTACGCGGAATGGCCAGGCACGGACCGATCGCTAAATAGACCGCCGCGACAAAGAACTCACCGAACTTGGGGTGCACGCGGCCGGCAAGCTCGCGCGCCGTTCCGGCAAGCGCCACGGCGATAAAGCCCATGACGGGCAGGCCGATGGCGGCGATGAGAAAGCCGAGCATGGCGACCGGCGTGGCAGAACCTGCCTCCAGCGCCAGCAGTGGCGGAATAATGAGGTTGCCGGCGCCAAAGAGCATCGAGAATAGGGCGATGCCGACGGTGACGACATGGTCGGAGCGCAGACCGCGCGGGGTGGATGAAGCCATGGGTCCACCTTTCGGGTTGAAACAAAAACGGGACGGGCAAAAACACCCGTCCCGCAAGTATAAACGGTCTAGAATCTTTAGCAGGCTAAATCGCACAGAGCATCGATAGCCGTGTCGACTTCTTCGGTCGTGTTGAAATATCCAAACGAGAAACGGACGACGCCCTGGCGCTCGGTCCCCAGCGCACGGTGCATGAGCGGGGCGCAATGGGCGCCGGGGCGCGTCGCAATCCCCCACCCCTGCATGAGCGCATCCGAGATCTCGGCAGAGTCGATATCGCCAACGTTGAGCGACACGATCGCCGAGCGCGTCGGCTGGTCAAAGGCACCGTAGAGCTTAATCCCCGGAATCTCGCGCACGCCAGCGAGAAAGCAATCAGCCAGCGCTCGCTCACGAGCTGCAATCGTCTCCACCCCGCCCTGGGCCTCGATAAAGTCGAGGCCAGCAGAAAGGCCGGCGATACCGTGGCCGTTGAGCGTGCCCGCCTCAAGGCGCGTGGGCCACTCAAGCGGCTGCAGCGCATCGAAACTGTGCACGCCCGTACCGCCCATGGCCCAAGGGGCTACGTCAATACCCTCTGCCACAGCCAGGCCGCCGGTCCCCTGCGGACCCATGAGCCCCTTGTGGCCGGTAAAGCACACCACGTCGAGCCCCATGGCCTGCATATCGATATGCGCCGTGCCGGCAGACTGCGAGGCATCGACGATCACGAGCGCACCGGCCGCATGGGCCATGGCGGCTACGCGTGCAATGTCGACCGCGTTGCCGGTCACATTGGAGGCGTGCGTCACCACCACGGCACGCGTGCCCGGCGTGAACAGCTGCTCGAGTTCGTCGTAGTCGAGCACGCCGTTCGCGTCGCAGCCCGCATGCTCAACGGTCACGCCCTGCTCTACCGCCAGGCGATTGAGCGGACGCAGCACCGAGTTGTGCTCGAGCACTGTCGTGACCACGCGGTCGCCGGGGCGCACCACGCCATTGATGACGGTGTTGAGCGCCGCGGTGGAGTTGGGCGTAAAGCACACATGGTCTGCCCTCGGGCAACCCAAAAGGCGCGCGAGCTTGGCACGGCAAGCGTGAATCGTACGAGCGGCATCGAGGGCGCCCGACGTGGCGCCACGTCCGGCATTGCCGAGCGAGCACATCGCCTGCGTCACGGCATCGATGACCGTCTGCGGCTTGTGCATGGTCGTCGCCGCGTTATCCAGGTAGATCATCGCACGACCTCCCACATATCAATCACGGTATAGCCCTCGGTGGGAACGCCCGCCGCGGCGAGTTCGCCGCGCAGCAGTTCCTCATCGACAGGCAACGCCTTCCACGCCAGACCGCAGCCGGCAGCGACCTCCCCGGGCACGGGAATCGTTCGCCCGGGAAGGCCGCGCTCGGTGCACAGGGACTCGCAACCCATGGCGGCCGCCGTGGTGGGAAACGTGATGACAAGCGCCGGGCGCTTCTCCCTCATGGCAACTCCAACCAATACGCTACGGGCGCACGACGCGCACGGCCTGCTCCATCTTCTCCACGATCACGTACATGTTGGTGACCTCGCCCACCGCAAGCTGGTCTTTAATGCCATAGTGGTCCAGGCAGGTACCGCAGGTGAGAATCTCGACGCCCTGCTCGGCCAGGCCCTTCAGGTCGTCGAGCACCGGAGAGCCCTCGACGGTGAGCTTAGCGCCGCCGTTGTAGAACAGCATGGTCGCGGGCAGCTCATCCTGCTGCGTCACGGCGAAGATAAAGGCCTTCATGAGTTTGTGGCCCAGCTCGTCGTCGCCACGGCCCATGCAATCGGTGTAGACGGAAATGACGAGTTTGCCCTTGTCGGCGCTGGCATCACAGAAGGCAGCGCCATCCTGCTCGGGATCAGCCACGGCAACGGCGCCAGAGGTCGCCACAGTCACGTGCCACTCGGCGTCAGAAACCTTCTCGACCGAGGCCGTGCAACCCTTCTCCTGCGCCATCTTGGAGATGTTCTTGACGGCGGTCTCGTTATCGACCGAGGTCACGACGGCACCCTCGCCATCAAGCTGTTTAAGTGCCTTAAGCGTCTTGACGACGGGCAGTGGGCAGGCATCGCCCATGGCATTGACTTCAATCTTGGTAGACATAGTTTTTCCTTTCGAATAAATCGTTTTAGAACGGTACATAGCTCAATAAACGTGTCGTTAACGGACAACGCGAACGGCAGGACCGCCTGGCACCGGCTCGCACGCGCGGCCGACGACGGCGGCGACACGTCCTTCGGCATGCAAACGGCGCGCAAGCTCATCCACATCGGCAGCAGGTGCCGCGATAAGCAGGCCACCAGACGTCTGCGGATCGTACAGCGCGTCGAGCATGCCCGGCTCCAGGTCCTCATCGGCAGCCACGCGCGGGCCAAAGAAGTCCTGGTTGCGGTAGGTGCCGGCAGGAATAATGCCAAGGCGTGCCATGTCGAGCACTTGGTCAAAGAGCGGCACCGCCCCAGACGCAAGCTCAACCTGCACACCCGAGCCCTCGGCCATCTCGCATGCATGCCCGATCAGGCCAAAGCCCGTGACATCGGTGCAGCCGTGAAGCTCAAGTCCCTCGGCCAGACGAATCGGCGCCTCGTTGAGGGTACGCATCGAGTCAAACATGGCTGCGGCCTCGTCCTGCTCGATGAGCTCGCCCTTAATGGCCGTGGTGATGATGCCCGAGCCGATCGCCTTGGTCAGCAGCAGAGCATCGCCCGCGCGCGCGCCGCTGTTGGCGAGCATACGGTCAAGCACGACAAAGCCGCTCACAGACAAGCCGTACTTGGGCTCGTCGTCGTTGATAGTGTGGCCGCCCGCGATGGCGCAGCCAGCCTCGACGCACTTGTCGGCGCCACCCGCCAAAATCTGCCCGGCAACCTCAACGCCCAGGCAACTGGGTATGCAGAGCAGGTTCATGGCATGGCTCGGCCGCCCGCCCATGGCATAGATGTCCGACAGCGAGTTGGCCGCGGCAATCTGGCCAAACAGGAACGGGTCGTCGACCATTGGCGGGAAGAAGTCGATAGACTGCACGAGGCCTAAGTTATCGCCAACGCGGAAGACGCTCGCATCGTCGGAGGTATCGAACCCCACGAGCAGGTTGTCGTTATGCACATTAGGCAAGTCGCCCAGGACCTGGGCGAGGGCTCCGGGAGCCAGCTTAGCGGCTCAACCAGAGGCAGCGGTCATCTGCGTGAGCTTAATAACATCGTCAGCCATCGATTCCTCCTCTCGTAGGTCAATCAGTTCCTCCCAGTATACGCATGGCGGCGCCGAGAGCGGACGGCGAATGACACCGCCCCTTACATGAGCGCCTGTGCGCGAATCGCCGCACCGATGGCACCGGCAAAGCGAGCCTGGGGCGAGGTGGTAACCGGCGACCCCAGCAGCGCGGCCAGCCGCTCCACAACGTAGGTGTTCTCGCACAGACCGCCGGTCAGATAGTACGGGACGCCCGCCGCCTGGCCGGCCATAGTCGCCACGCGCGACACGACGCTTTCGATCACGCCACGCGCAATGTTCTCGCGCGGCTCGCCACGACCGATCAGGCTGATGACCTCGCTTTCGGCAAAGACCGTGCACATGCTGGATATCTTGGTGGGCTCACCGGAACGCGCAAGGTCGGCCATCTGCTGCTGGGTAATGCCCAGGCGGTCGGCCATAATCTCCAGAAAGCGCCCCGTGCCGGCGGCGCACTTGTCGTTCATGGCAAACTTAGCCACGCGGCCACTTTTTAGCTGAATGACCTTGGTGTCCTGGCCGCCCACGTCGATCACGGTGCCGTGGTCGCCAAACAGGCGCACGGCACCGGTACCGTGACAGGTGATCTCGGTCACGACCTTGTGCGCATAGGGCACGGCGACACGGCCGTAGCCAGTCGCGACCACGCGAACATCGTCACCCGTCACGTCATAACCCGCCGCTGCCAGTGCCTCGCGCAGCCGCTCGGAAGCATCGACCGAGGAGAACCCGGTTGGCTGCACGCACGTCCACGCCACCGAACCCTCCCCGTCGACCACAGCAGCCTTAGCCGCCGTAGACCCGATATCGATCCCGACCCCTATCATGGCTCTCTCCCAATCTAAACATCAAAGACAGCGGCGCGTTCAGGCGCCTTAGCTCTAGGTTTCTCAGGTGCCGGAGATTGCCCCGAAAGAGGAGCGCAGCGTACTTTGGGTACGCAAGCGACGGTTTGAGGGGCAAGATCCGGTGCCTGAGAAAGCTAGAGGGTTTCGATGAAGGCGGCGATGCGGGTCTCAATCTGACCCATGTCGCCGTTGCTGTAGTCGGTCTCGATCTTCATGTACGGAATATCCGCACCCTCGACGGCCTCCTGCATGCGAGCACTCTCCACGTTAAAGGTGTGGCAGGCCTGGAGCACGTTTTCGACCACGCCATCAACGTGATACTTCTCGCACATGGCCAGCGTATTTTCCATACGACCGTCGTTGGGCGTCATGACCGAGCAGTTAATGTCCAGGTAGCGGTCGGCGATGGCGCGCAAGATATCGGGAGCGTCCGGATCGATCATCATGGCCGCCGTGCGCTCGCCCGAGCAGTCGTCCATACACACGACCACGCCGCCGTTGGACTCGATGGTACGACCGATCTTGTTGATCACACCGCCCACCGGGCAGCCGGTGATCAGAATGCGCTTGGCATCCGCCGCGACCGGGCGCTCGCCCGCGTCGTAGGCCTCACGCAGCTTGGCGACCTTTTGCTCCAGCTGCTGCGTATAGGCCTCGATATCAAAGCTGAACGTACCGGCAAACATAGTGCTCATCAGGTCGACGCCACTCATGGCCGCAGGCTGGTTGGCCTGCAGCGCGAACATATCGAGCTGCGCCGCACGCAGGCGATTGCGACGACGGACGGCGGCGCGCAGGTCGTCATCGGTGATCGTAATACCGCAGAAGATCTCGAGCTCCTCCTTGAGCAGGCGGCACTCCTCGTACCAGCTTTCACGCTCGTAGGCACGATCGCGACCCTGCGGAAGATGCAGAATGTGCGTGCGCTTGAGCTCGTTGAGCAGCTCGTACATCTTCTTCTTGCCGTCGCAGGTGGTCTCGCCGATGATCATGTCGCTAAAGTACGTAAACGGGCACTTTTGCGAATAGGCAAAACCGTACGTCGACTTGATGAGCGGACACAGGTTTGCCGGCAGCACCTTCTCGGCCTCGGGAATCACCTCATCGGACGTGCCGCACAAGGCCACACTTGCAGCGCCCGCGGCATCGATAATCTCGAGCGGCGTATAGCTGCACAAAAAGCCGACCAGGCGATTGCCGGCCCGTTTGTAATCCTTGACGCGAATAAACGCCGCCTTGCGCTGCTCGTTGAACTCCTCAAACGTGGACGGCAACGGCTGCTCAATATATTCCGACATATAACTCCTTAACAAACCTTTTAACCAACCAAGGAGACGGCTTTCCCAGGTGCCCGTGGTTGCCGTGAAAGATGAGCGCCGCATACTTTGGTAGCAAGCGACGGTTTGAACGGCAAGATCGGGTACCTGGGGAAGCCGCCGGGACGGATAGCTCTAAATAGTTTCCAGGAAGGCCTCGATGCGGGTCTGGAGCTGGCCTGCATCCTCGCCGGCGTAGTCGGTCGTGATGTGCATAAACGGAATGCCGGCCTCCTCGGCGGCCTTCTCCACGGCAAACGACTCCATCTCGTAGAGCGTGCAGAACTGCAGGGCCACGTCGACGATACCGTCGGCATGCAGGTCCTTGGCCATCTGGAAAATGTCCTTCATACGCTGGTCGTTGGGCGTAAAGACAGCGCAGTTGATCTTAAAGTAGCGCTCGGCGATGGCGTCGAGCATCTCGTCGACCGTCTCGCCGGACTCGTCGACCAGGTCCTTGTAGCAGCGCGAGCCCGTGCAGGACTCCTCGCCTACCACAACGCCGCCGGCCTTCTCGATGAGGTTGAACAGCTTCCAGTTGGGCACGGCCATGGGCGTACCGGCGTACAGGATGCGCTTGGTCCCCTTGGGCGCCACGCCCTCGCCGGCCTCGACACGCTGCTCGCACTCAGCCGCCATTTCGTTAATGGCTCCGGTCAAACGCGGCGTGTCGTCCATAAAGGCTGCCTGCACGGTCAGCAGGCTGTCGAGACCGCTGATAGGCGCCGGGTCGGCAGCGCGCGTGGCAGCGAGGCGCTGCAGGGCACGGCGTTTCTCGTTGACGGCATGGATGGCAGCCTTCAGACGCTCGGGCGTAATCTTGACGCCGCACTCTTCCTCAATCTTGGCGGCAAGCTTTTTGACCTCGGCCTTCCAGGTCACGAGCGTCGACTCGTCGTGTACGTTGGGAATATCCATGACGTACATGTTCTTTTGCGTGGCAAAGAACTCGTAGGCCTTCTTCTTGCCATCGCAGGTGTTCTCGCCTACCACCAGGTCACTCGACTCAATGTAGGGGCAGACCTCGCCCAGCTTAAAGCCGGCAAAGCTCTTAATGAGCGGGCAGGTGTTACGCGGCAGATGCTCCTCGACCTTGTCCGTTGCCCAATCAGCGCCAGAGCACAGGCCCACAGGAATGCCGTCACAGGCAAGTACGATCTCCTCGGGCACGTAGACGCAGAACGAACCAACGATCTCGGTGGCCTCGCCGGCCTCCTTCTTGTCGAGCATCTCCTTAATACGGCCGCTGTGGATGTTGGTGGCGACAAAATCCAGGTAGGACGTGGACTTGGGGCGATTGTTCTGCGTCAGGAACATATCGCCGTACATCTGGCCCACGGCGCCCAGCAGCATGTCGTGGTCGGCAAGATTCATGCCGAGGCTCTCCCACATCGGATGGAAATCGAATTCTTCAGCCATGGCGGTTCCCCTCTCGAACCAAAAATGAATAGCTACGGTATTGCTGCACGGTGGGTGGCGAAAACCCAGCCGTGCTCAAACCCGGGATTTTGGGGAACCTGCTTTGCAGCTGATTATTTAGTTGTGCGTCGTCTCTCCCGGAGCCGTGAACATACCTGCTCATATGCGGCTCCGAGCCATATACAGGGCGCGCGCGGCAACGCGACGCGAATATGTCATCTGCAGCACCGGCGCACCCTCCTTTTCTCGTCGAAGGTAACTATATCAACGGTTGTCGTCCAGACGAACACCGCCGACATGCGTACGACAGCGTCGTGTGCCGTCGTTTAATAAATAATTATCTGTGTTGATAAGAGTTTGTCATCCATCATTCGGCGAACGGCAAGGCAAAGCCGCCGAGGCTTATATCCCCGACGGCATTACCCGGCGCTATCGACAAACCAAATGGATCTTACTCGCATCGAAGTGCATGCGTAGCGTCTCGCCTGCTTGCGGCAGCTCGTCGACAGGCACGCCCACCTTGTTGACCTTCCACTGCAGACGCGTGGGCGCATCGACGCGCGGCACGTCCAGCAGCACCAGCCGCTCAAAGCGCGAATCGCTCACACGGGCCACGTGCAAATCGTAGCTGTTACGGCCCCGCTCCGCGCGATTGTCAACATGGAAGTAGCTCGCACGAATACCGAGGTACGCCACGTCATCTCGAACCTCACGGCCCACATTAAAGGTCATGCCCCAGTCGAGGGCCTCAACTTCTTCGTCGCCGATCTTGCGCGCGCGGCTCGTATTCTTGCAGCCCGTCAGGCGCAGTGCCGCCAGCGTCTGCGGACGACGGACCACGTCCTCGATGGAGCCGATCTCCTCCACATGCCCGTCGTGCATCACGCAGATGCGCTGACACAGGCGGCACGCTTCGTCGATGTCGTGGCTCACGTAGAGCACGGTACGGTTGCAGACGTCGAACAGGTCGAGCATGTTTTGCTCAAGCGCGCTCTTGAGATACGCATCGAGTGCGCTCATGGGCTCGTCGAACATAAAAATGCCCGGATGCGCCGCCACCATACGGGCAAGCGCCACGCGTTGCTGCTGCCCGCCCGAGAGTCGCGCGGGGTAGCGATCGACAAAATCGGCCAGACCGAAAATGCCCAGATAGCGCTCGGCGAGCTTTTTGCGCGCGGCGGCGTCGCCAGCATCCTTTACACCGGCGCATACGTTATCGGCCACCGTCATGTTGGGAAACAGCTGATAGTTTTGGAACAACAGGGCGCATTTGCGCTCCTGGGGCGACAGGTTAATACCTGCCGCCGAGTCAAAAAAGGTCACGCCGTTGACGACGATCTTGCCCTCGTCGGGCGTCTCCACGCCGGCAATGCAGCGCAGCGTGCAGCTCTTGCCACATCCGGAGGCACCGAGCAAGGCCACGCGCTCCTCGCCGGCCTCAAGCTGCATGTCGAGCACAAACCCGGGATAACGTTTCTTAATATCCAGAACGAGCGACATGGCTTATCGACCTCCCTTTGCGGCCGTGTCATCGTGCATGAGCTCGGCCAGCGCCTCGCGATCGATACGCAAGGCATCGCCGCCCGCCGGGTCGAGCGAATCGCCCTGTCCGGCGAGTTCTTTGGCCTGTTTGCGCTTCGCACGGGAGAGACCACGCTCGCGGTACTTTTGCGAATGCGCCGTGTACATATTGATGAACAGAATGACCAGGAAACTGAACGCTATTACGACCACGACCCAGAAGAGCGCCACCGACGTGTTGCCGCCCATCCACTCAAAATAGATGGCGATGGGAATGGTCTGCGTAATGCCGGCATAGTTGCCCGCAAAGAACAGCGTGCAGCCAAACTCGCCCATCGCGCGAGCGAAGGCGAGCACCGTACCGGCGGCAATCGAGGGCCAGCCAAGCGGCATCATAAGCTTGGTGAAGATGCGGCGCTCGGACCAGCCCAGGGTTCGCGCGGCATCGAGCATCTGCGTGTCAAGGCCCTCAAAGGCACCGAGTGCCGTACGATAGACGAGCGGGAACGACACCACCACGGCAGAGACCACCGCCGCCGGCCACGTAAAGACAATCGAGATGCCGTGCGCGATCAGCCACCGACCGACCCCGGTCGAGCGGCCAAACAGCATGAGGAGCAGGAAGCCGCAGACCGTGGGCGGCAGCACCATAGGAATCGTAAAGACCGAATCGAGCAGGCCCTTGATGCGACTCGAGGTACCCATAGTCTTCCACGCGGCGAACAGGCCCAGCGCAAAGGAGATCAGCAGGGCAAGGCCGCTCGTTTTAATGGACACCCAAAACGGGCGATAGTCGATGTCGCCCAAAAAGGAGGCCAGAAAGGTCAAGGGCCCCTGCTCATCCCGCAACGCGACAGACGATGCCTCTACCATTTGAGCGCTATCAAGCCAACGCGCGCCGCCCTTGACATCACCCGAGGCTGATGCAATCACCACATAGCGGTCCCCATCCGCACCGCGCTCGTCAAAGCCATAGGTATACCCGCCGGCATCAAAGGTTGTTTCCGCCGTCACGTACCAAGGAAGATCCACGTCCCCTAACTGCGCGCCCCCCATGCAGTTTGCGCTGTCGAGCTTACAGACGAGGGCCTTGAGACCCGATACGCACTCGTTGTCCTGCGGATCCAATCCATACTTCTCGACCGCCTTGGGCGATATCCACACCACAACGCGATCGGCAGCAGGCGCCACTACAAGGTCCACGTCCTCGTCAACGGGAAACCGGTAGCCTTCAGGCTGGCCCTCCATGGTACGGGCGGTCCCCTTGGCCAACCGCTCAAAACCCTCGATCCCATAGGAAAGCCCATGAGCGGTCGCAGCAACCTGGGTCCCGTCCTCAGTGTCCCCAGCAAACGCAAACCCCGGCACCCAGCAAAGCGCGAAGGTCAAAGCACAGGCGACAAGCATGCGGAATCTATTAAGCACGAAAAGCTCCAAGCGAATACGAGGACGGAGTGAAACACAAAACGATGGAATTATCGCGCCAAGCCGCACTACGCGGAAAGCTCAAAGCCGTACTTAGCCCAAATCTTCTGAGCCTTCTTGTTGGTCAGGCAGAAGTCGATGAACGCCTTGGCTTCGTCGGCATGCTCGGAGCTCTCGGCAACGGCACCCGGGTACACGATGGGCTTGTGCGAATCCTCGGGGCACACGAAAGCCTCCTCGATGCCGTCGTAGCGGAAGATATCGGAGCTGTAGACAAAACCGGCTACGCAGTCGCCCGTGGACACATAGGCGGCGGCGGTACCAACTTTGTCGGCCAGGGCGACCTTGTTGGCGATCTCGGGGGCGTACTCGCCGTCGTCACCCTCGGTACCAGTGTAGAGGCCCACGGAAGCCAAAGCCTGGTTTGCGTACTTGCCGGCGGGAACGGTCTTGGCGTCGCCGATGGCGATCTTGCCTTCCAGGTTCGCAACGTCGGCGATGGCCTCGACCTTGGTGTCGGAGCCCTCGGCGCGAATGATAACAAGGTCGTTGACGAACATATCCTCACGGGTGTCGGTGTCGACGAGCTCAGCGGTCTCAGCGTCATCCATGGTGCCCTTGGAAGCAGTGATGAGCACGTCGACCGTGGCGCCGGCGCGCATCTGCTCAACGAGGTCGCCGGAGGCCTTAAACTGCGTGTCGGCAAAGGTGGTGCCGGTCTGGTCGGTGTAGAGCTCTTGGACCTCGGGAAGGGCCTTCTCGAGGGAGTTAGCAGCGAAAACCTGCAGCTCGACAGCCTTCTTCTTAGAGGAAGACTTGGCGGAGCCGGCATCGGAACCAGCGGGCTCGGACGTCTTTTTGCCCGAGCAGCCGGCAAGGCCAAGGCCGGCGGCAGCAGAAAGCGAGACAAAACCGCGGCGTGAAACCATATCGAACATATTCAACCCTTTCGGACCTTGTGCCCGGGTACCCCACCGCGGGCTTTAATCTGCAATCAGATTATACTTTCGCGCGAATAATGATACTGAGAAATTATTCCCGCCAGAGAATATAGTTTCGAGTTACTGTGCACCTCGGCGTCGATTCGGCGGAAAACAAAAGCGGAGCGACCGATAAGGTCGCCCCGCCGCAGGTAAACCGCTTAGTTGGTATGTCCGCCGCCCGCTGTCATCTGAGCCGCATGCTCCAGCTGGTCTGCTATGGCCTCCCAGCTTTCGCGGGCGGCCTTCGTAGAACCGGGAAAGTTTACGACAAGTGTATGACCTCGTTGCATGCAAATAGCGCGCGAGAGCATAGCGCGACGCGTCTTGGTCATGGAGTACGCACGGATTGCCTCTGCAATACCCGGCACATCGCGGTCGCAGACGGCACGCGTCGCCTCGGGCGTCACATCGCGCATCGAAAGACCCGTGCCGCCGCAGGTGAGCACGACATTGGCGTGGCACTCATCGGCGGCTTCCACAATGGCATCTCCGATCTCGCTGACGTCGTCGCGCACGACCACATGCGAGGCGACCGTCCAGCCCTGCGCCACGATGAGTTCCTCGAGTACGGCTCCAGCCTCGTCCTGGGCAAGATCGCGCGTATCCGAGCACGTCACAATCGATATCTTCAGCTCCACAGCATTCCTCCTACAACACGGCGCCCTCGGGCAGGTCGACGCGAACAACGTCCACGACATCTCCTGCCTTGAGCTCGCACGGTCCTTCATCAATACGCAGCAGGCAGTTGGCCCGCTGCATCGTGCCGAGCAGCGCCGAATTCTGCGTCTTAGCCTCGGTCACCAGCAGCTCACCAGTCTCGGGGTCGCGCAAAACCGTGGCGCGATCGAAGAAGCGTCGGTCCTGGCGCTTTTTCACACCGTGCGTGAGCGTCGCCTGCTGCACGGGACGCGTACCCTCGGCAAAGCCGCGCATCTTGCGGATCGCCGGGCGGGCGAGCATCTCAAAGCCCACATACGCCGCCGCAGGATTGCCCGAAAGCCCCAAATACGGCTTGCCTCCAAGCAGGCCAAACGTGATGGCCTTGCCCGGACGCATCGAGATGCGGTCAAACAGCACCTCGCCCTCGCGCTGGACCAGCGCCGTCACATAGTCGTAGTCGCCCGCAGAGGCACCGCCGCTCGTAATGACAAAATCGCACTCCTGCACGGCGCGATGCACCAGCTCGGCAATCGCCTGCTCATCGTCGGGCGCAATGCCGTAGAACACGGGCTCGGCGCCGGCATCGAGTGCTTCGGCCATCAACGCCGACGAGTTGGAGTCGCGAATCTGCCCGCGCGCCGGCACATTCCTCGGTGCGACCAGTTCCGTGCCCAGTGAGATGATGCCCACACGTGGGGCAGCGTGCACCTTCACGCTCGCGTATCCGGCGCTTGCCAGCAGACCCGCGCCCGCCGGAGCCACGACCTCGCCAGCGTGCATCACAACATCGCCGGCATGGGCCTCCTCGGCGGCAGAGCGAACGTTCTCCCCTACCTTGGCCGGCGCCGAGAACCTCACATGCGAGCCCTCGTTGCCATCGCCGTCAAGCACCTCGACTATCTCGTATTTCACTACGGCGTCGGCACCCTCGGGCACCGGCGCGCCTGTCATAATGCGAACCGCCTCGCCCACGCCGACCACGCCCTCAAAGACATGGCCCGCAGCCTCGTGCCCTACGACGGAGAGCGTCACCGGAGTGTCAGCGGTGGCCGCAGCAAGATCGGCTGCGCGCACGGCATACCCGTCCATGGCGCTGTTAGCAAACGGCGAAATGTCGATATCGGCCACCGCGTCCTCGGCCAAGGGAAAACCAGCCGCCTGCCACACGGGAATCTCGACGAGATCGGTCGGAGCAACGTGCGACAGAACAATCGACTGCGCGTCCTCCAGCGGAATGAGTTTCTCTGCCATATGCACCTCTTAATGCCACGGCGCACAACAGGGGCGCCGATTCTTTATGCTTGTCTCAGTATAATCCCCCGACGCACGACCGCGACTTGGCCTGTACCCGCAAATACACCTGTCGGCCGCAAGCCGCGAAACAGAATGGAAACCAACCCACCGGCTCGTTGCGTTTACCGCGTTTTATAATGCTTGCGTTGCAACCTAAAAGAGGAACGCATGGCTCATAACGACAAACCCGAAAGCGCAAACGAGGCGCAGGATCATTCCCAACCGCTCGACGACGGCGGCTTTTTCTCCCTTAACGACGTGATCACGGCAGGCAGGCATCAGCTCACCCGCTCCGAGCATCTCTTGGCCGCCGACACACGCCGCAACGCCCGTAACCTACTTGCAAGCGCCAAGCTGCTCGCGCTCGTGGTCATCGTCTCGCTCGCCATGGGTGTTGCCGCTTGGGCGTTTTTGGCCTCGCTGAATATCGCGACCGACTATCGCGAGTACCACGTGTGGATTTACGCGTTGCTTCCCGTTGTGGGCGTTGCCACCGCATGGGTGTACAAAAACCACGGCCTTGCCGCCAAACGAGGTAACAACCTGGTCATCGACTCCGCCCTGGGCACACGCCTTATCCATATGCGCATGGCCGTCCTCACCTTCGTCTGCTCCACACTCACGCACCTAACAGGCGGATCGGCCGGCCGCGAGGGCGCCGCGGTGCAGATTGGCGGCACCATCGCCAGCAACATCTCGAGCCTCGCCCACCTCAAAAAGCATGACCACCACGACCTCATGCTCGCCGGCATCTCGTCGGCCTTTGGCGCCGTATTCGGTTCACCCCTCGCCGGAGCCTTCTTTGGCATGGAGATGTGCTTTATCGGCAAGATCGACTACACCGCGGGCATCTACTGCCTGGTCGCCTCGTTTACCGGCTACTTTACATCACTTGCCCTGGGTACCGAGTACGAAGCGAATGTCATCGCCAGCGTTCCCGCTATGACGCCCACAACGGTCGTCATCGTTGTTATCAGCGCCATCATCTTCGGTCTGACGGCACGCCTCTTTGCCTGGTCGGTTCGAACCGTCAAGAGCCTGTACGGTCGTTTTATCACCAACTATATTGCTCGCGCACTCGTGGGCGCGCTCGTAGTGCTCGCGGCCTACGCGATGCTCGACGCCTGGAAGTATGCCGGCCTTGCCACCTGGCTCTCGGGTGCCGGGTTCGCCGGTAACACGACCCTTGCCGACGCAGCCATCAAGCTCGTGGTGACGGCGCTCACCCTGGGCGCCGGCTTCCAAGGAGGCGAGGTCACGCCCCTGTTTGGTATCGGTGCGGCGCTCGGCGGCTGGATCGGTTGCCTCGTCGGAATCGACCCCAGCTTTCTGGCAGCGCTGGGTATGCTCGGCGTGTTCTGCGCCGGCCTCAACGTGCCCATCACCACCTGCATGATGGCCATCGATCTGTTCCACGGCACGGCCGCCGGGTTCTTTGTCATCGTGGCCTTTATCAGCTATCTCGTCGGCGGCCACCGCGGCGTGTACCCCGCCCAGCGCATTATCTCACCCAAGCGTCGTTCGCTTATTGTGGATGAGGGCGGTACGGTAGCGGATGCTATCGAGCGCCACAACGACCTGATAGAGTAGACGTAAGTATTCGCCGTGCAGCCACAATCGGGGGCAATTCGACCTGAGCGCGACCGCACCGTCACGTCATACGCCGGGAGTCGCCCCATGCACGTAACTGATTTTGGTCGCACGCTCATCATCGCCAACCCCGCCGCCCAGTCGGGTGCGGCGCGCGAGGTCGCTGAGCGCCTGCAGCGCTTTTTGGACATGACCGCGCGCGCATCCCAGTTTGACTTGGTGCTGACCGAACGCGCGGGGCATGCCAAGGAGCTTGCCGCACAGGCTAAGGGCTACCGCACGGTTATCGCACTCGGCGGCGACGGCGTGATCCACGAGGTCGTCAATGGCTTGATGGCGCAAGAAGAGGCGATTCGACCGGCGCTTGCCGTCCTGCCCGTAGGCTCCGGCAATGATTTTGCCCAAACACTCGGCATCGACGATTTCTCCGGCAAGGATTTTGGCGCGCTGCTCACCTGCGAGCTGCAGCATCAGGACATCGGGCGCATTCGCTCGTGGAGCCCTGCAAGCGGCAGCGGCGAGGCTGCCGCTGAGTACTACGACCAGACGCTTTCGGTCGGCATCGATGCCGCCATCGGCCTTGGCACCACCGAGCTGCGCAAAAAGACGGGCCTCGCCGGCGCTCCGCTCTACACTCTTTCGGGACTTGAGCAGTTTGGCCTGCGCTATCGCAACTACCCCATGACCGTCAGCTTTGACGGCGCGCCCGCCGAGCGCGTAAGGGCGATTATCATGGCCATCCAGCTGGGGCCCACGTACGGCTCGGGCTATCGCATCTGCCCCGAAGCCGACCCCTGCGACGGCATGCTCGACGTCTGCTACGCCTGCGGCCCCGTCCCCCGTGCGGTCGCCCTGCCTATGTTTCTTTCGGCCAAGGACGGCCACCATACCAAGCTGCCGCCGGTTCGCATGCGTCGTTGCCGTCATGCCGAGCTCACGTTCGAGGAGCCCGACTACCCCATCCAGGCCGACGGCGAGCCCATCGTCGCCTCGCGCATCGAGGTCGACGTCCTCGGCGGAGCTCTCCACGTCTGGCGCCCCACCCACTAGCCATCCCTAAGTTGCGGTGAAATGGGGACTGTTTATGCAGCTAAAGCCGCAAAACAGTCCCCATTTCACCGCAACTTATTGAGAAGATCATTCCTCCCCGCCTGGCTTGCGACGGTTGGCCTTTTTAATCGCGTTGAAGTGCTTGTCGTTGAGCCTGCGCTGGCGCGATCGCTGAGGCACCTTGGTCTTTACGCGTCGGCGCGGTGGACGCCCGCGACGCTCAAGCTCTGCCCTCAGCTTACGCAGACAGCAGCTGCGATTCTGAAACTGGCTGCGGCTCTCACGCGCCGTCACGACAATCCCCGTGGGCCCATGCTTCATGCGCACCGCCGAGTCCGTCGTGTTCACGCCCTGTCCACCCGGACCCGTCGCGCGAAACACCTGCACCTCGCAATCGCGTGCCAGCTCCTCGACCGACATCTCGGCATAGCGTGCATACTCGCGCCATCCCATCTTGTTCTCATCCATATCAATACCTCCCCTCATACAAAAAATGTGACAAAGGGACAGTCCCTTTGTCACATCGCATACCAATCGCTTGTGTTGCGCGCCTAGGCGAAGGTGATCTCACCGTTCTCGCAGTCCATTTCGGCGATACGGGCCAGGCTCTCAACGCGGAAGCCGCGCTCGCGGAGCTTATCGCCACCGCCCTGGAAGCCCTTCTCAACGGCGATGCCGATGCCGGCAACCTCGGCACCCGCGGCCTCGCAGATCTTAATAAGGCCCTCGAGCGCGCAGCCGTTGGCCAAGAAGTCGTCGATAATCAGGACCTTATCGCCCTCGGACAGGAAGCGCTTGCCAACGATGACCGGGTACTCCTTCTGCTTGGTAAAGGAGTAGATGGTCGTGGCATACTGCTCGCCGTCAAGGTTGATGGACTGGGCCTTCTTGGCAAAGACCACCGGCACGCCGCCAAAATGCTGAGCTGCGATGCAGGCCATACCAATGCCCGAAGCCTCGATCGTCAGGATCTTGTTGATCTCGACACCCTCGAACAGACGGGCCCACTCGGCACCCATGTGGTCGAACAGCTCAACGTCGCACTGGTGGTTGAGGAAGGCATCAACCTTAAGGACGTTACCGGCCTTTACGATGCCGTCATGGCGAATACGATCCTCAAGCTCCTGCATGGCGCAACCCCTTCTCGCGGCAACGATACCGCGCGATTAATAAACGTTGTTCGATAGTCTACCACGGACCGACCCCCGCCCGACCCACAAGCCGCATCGCACCATAAAGCTGCAAGACCAGTAAATAGGCCCGATTCGTGGCAAGCCTGCCCCCCACAAGCTAATGGCGGGCGCGCATCCTCACCAAACGCACCATGGCGAGCGCAAAGCCCATAGCGGCCACAGCCATGAGCACGTAGAACACCGAGCGAAAGCCAAACAGGAACACATCCGGACGGCCTGCAACAAAACTGGTCACGGCCTCGCCCATCGCCACACTCATCTGCCCATACAGGATATTCGACGCCACCGTAATGCCGAGTGCCATGCCGGCGTAGCGCGCCAAACTGCCCAAGCTGCCTGCAAAACCAAGTGCCTCGCGCGGGGCTGAACCCATATACAGCGAGTTGTTGGGGCTCTGGAAAATCGACGTACCGCACGACATAAATGCGACGCAGCACACGATCACAGGGATAGAAGAGCGCTCGTCGAGCGTGCTCACCGCGAAGAGGCCGCACACGTACACGCCCAGACCAACCGCCGTAGGACCCTCGCAGCCAACACGGTCCGAAACCGTTCCCGAAAGCGGGCCGATAAAGGCATTCACCATCGGCAGTGCCAAAAAGAGCAGGCCCGAAATGCCAGACCCAAACCCATGCGCATCCTGAAAATAGAACGGCAGGATAAACTCGGATGCGCCAATGCCAACGAACACGATGAGCATGCAGGCAAGGTTGATGGTGAAGGCCGAATTTGCAAAACAGCGACGAGCGGCCTCGATCAGGGACATGGGGCGCTCGCCAGCCTCCGGCTTAACATGCGGCAGCGTGTAGAGCCCCACGATAAACGAGATGACGCCAATGGGTAGGTTGATGAGGAAGATGCTCTCCCAGGGAAAGCTTGCCACCAGCATGCCGCCC
Organism: uncultured Collinsella sp.; assembly: GCA_900543595.1. Classification (GTDB taxonomy): domain Bacteria; phylum Actinomycetota; class Coriobacteriia; order Coriobacteriales; family Coriobacteriaceae; genus Collinsella. The sequence continues at coordinate 42,353 of UQRX01000010.1, forward strand.
AGCACGGGGCCACACATCATGCCGAGGGCCACGAAGGTCGCGAGGATACCCATGGCACGACCGCGCTCGCGCGCCGGAAACGACTCGGTGATGATACCCATGTTGTTAGCCATGGCCGCCGCGCAACCGACGCCTTGAACGATGCGTGCCAGGATAAGAACCTCGAGCGAGGCCGAAAGGCCGCACAGCAGCGAACCGACCGTAAAGACGATGACGCCCAGCTGGAACACGCCGACCTTGCCGCGCACGTCGCCCAGACGGCCAAACGGCAACATAGCCACGCACGTCGCAAGCAGATACACCGAGCTTACCAGCTGAATGCGATCGAGGCCCACGCCCAGCTCCTTTTGCATCACGGGCAGCGCCACGGTCACGACGGTCGAATCCAGGCACGACATAAACGTCATGATGAGCACGGTAAACAGAATAGCCCATTTGTTCTTGCCATGGGTGTCGCCCTCAAGGGCAATGTGCTCGCGGCGCAGCTGCTCTGTGGTTTTCTCCATATCCATCCTTTCGAGTAGCGCAACGCAAAAACGGGACCCCAATCGCCTGCAAACAGTCGCGATTGGGGCCCCGCCTACGGAATCGGAACGAAAGGTCGCCGAAGCTTTCGCCAGCATCGGCGCCTTGTGCGAACGCTAGCCTAGCACTGCTCGAGCGCCTGCTCAAGGTCGGCAATCAGATCGGCCGTGTCCTCGAGGCCGCACGACAAGCGCACCATGTCGGCGGAAATGCCACAGGCAATGAGTTCCTCATCATTCATCTGGCGATGCGTGGCATTAGCGGGATGCAGGCAGCAAGTGCGGGCGTCGGCCACGTGCGTGGCGATCTGGGCGAGCTTGAGGCTCTTCATAAAGGTCTCGGCCGCCGCACGGCCACCGTTAAAGCCAAAGCTCACAACGCCGCAGGTACCGTTGGGCATGTACTTCTGAGCGAGATCATAGTACTTGTCGCCCTCCAGGCCCGGATAGCTCACGAAGCGTACCTTGGGATGGCTCTGCAGGAACTTGGCAACGGCCAGGCCGTTCTCGCAATGACGCGGCATGCGCACATGAAGGCTCTCGAGCGAGCTGTTCAGGAAGAAGGCCGCCTGAGGGTTCTGCATGGGGCCGAGGTCACGCATGAGCTGCGCGGTTGCCTTGGTAATGAAGGCACCCTCGCGACCGAACTTCTCGGCATAGGTCACGCCGTGATAGCTCTCATCGGGCGTGGTGAGACCCGGGAACTTGTCCGCATGGGCCATCCAGTCAAACTGGCCGTGATCGACGATCACGCCACCCAGGTAGGCCGCATGGCCATCCATGTACTTGGTGGTGGAGTGCGTAACGATGTCGGCGCCCCACTCAAAGGGACGGCACATTACGGGCGTCGGGAAGGTATTGTCGACCATCAGCGGTACGCCGTGGTCGTGCGCGGCCTTGGCAAAGCGCTCAATATCGAGCACGGCAAGGGCGGGGTTGGCGATCGTCTCGCCAAAGACGAGCTTAGTATTGGGTTCAAAGGCTGCCTCGAGCTCCTCGTCGGTGCAGTCGGGAGCAACAAACGTGCAGGTCAGACCCATGCGCTCCATAGTATGGGCGAGCAGGTTGTAGGTACCGCCGTAGATGGCAGAGCTCGCGACCACGTGATCGCCGGCACCGGCCACGTTAAAGATCGCGAGGAAATTCGCCGCCATGCCCGAGCTCGTGAGCATCGCGGCAGTGCCGCCCTCCATCTCGCAGATCTTGGCGGCAACCAAATCGCACGTAGGGTTCTGCAGACGGCTGTAGAAATAGCCCGACTCCTCTAGGTCAAACAGCTTGCCCATGTGCTCCGACGTGTCGTACTTCCACGTGGTGGACTGGTAGATGGGCACCTGGCGCGGCTCGGCATCTCCCGGGTGATAGCCGCCCTGAACACATGTAGTACCGATGGTCTGCTCGTTCATATCTAGCTCCCTTGCCTGGGTTACGTTTTATTCGGTTCACGATACCGCTACCCTGCACCCCTCTCAACCCATCCCCAAGGTAGGTTATAGGACAAATCGATCAGGGGTATTTATCTCAAGCCTTGGGCATTTGCTCGACAGAGAAAAATGAGGCATACATGAAGCTCTCGATGATTACACGCACCGTCACGGGTACCATAGGCGGGTACACCGTGACCAAGGAGACAACGATGAAGCAAATCGATACGGCCCAGCTCGACATCACCACCTGTCAGGCTCAGGCTGCCAAATACCACGCCCGTGGCTTTAACTGCGCGCAGGCCGTCGCCTGCACGCTCGCACCTGCCGTCGGACTCGACCCTCAGGTCGCCTTTACCCTCACCGAGGGCTTTGGCGCCGGCATGGGCGGCATGACCGAAACCTGCGGCGCCATCTCGGGCGCCGTGGCCATCATGGGCTTCGTGATGAGCGACGGCATGGAAAACCCCAAGACCAAGGGCCAGACCTACAAGCTGTCGCGCGAAATCGCCAAGCGTTTTGGCGAGAAGAACACGACGACCGTCTGCGGCACGCTCAAGGGCATCGGATCGGATAAGGGTCCGCTCCGCAGCTGCCCCGGTTGCATCGACGATGCCATCGAGATCGCCTGCGAGGTGCTAAAGCAGCTCGCCGAGTAGACGGCATCAACATAAAACGACGGCCGGCGCGCTTGGGATCCATCCAAAAGCACGCCGGCTGTCGCCGTCAGAACTCGGCAAATTCGGGAGCGCCGACCTCAATCTCCTCGCGCCCCGCCATAAGCTCGCGCATCTTAGCGCAAAACGGCTCCTGCTCCCCCGCCTTAAACACCAAATGAATCGTCACGGCATCCGCGTAATCGGTATCCGAAACCTTGGCACCCGAATCCTGCGCCAAGCGAAGCACCTGCTCGTACTGCGGATAGGCCACATGCACGTCAACCGGCACGACACACGTCATCTCAACGATCTGCCCGGCCTCCTGAGCCGCGGCCACCGCCGCCTGCGTCGCCGCGGTATAGGCGCGTACCAAGCCACCGGGCCCTAACAGCGTGCCGCCAAAATAGCGCGTCACTACGCAGCAAACATTTTTGAGCCCCGCGCCGCGCAGCACCTCGAGCGTCGGCATACCGCTCGTGCGGCTCGGCTCACCATCATCGCTTTGGCGCTCGCGTCCATCGACCAAAATCCACGCGGGAACATTGTGTCGAGCGTCGTAATGACGCTTGCGAACCATCTCGATAAAGGCATTCGCCTCATCCTCGGACTCAATATGGACCAGCTGGGCAATAAACCGACTCTTGCGGTCCACAAACTCGCCCGAAGCCTCAATATTCGATTGCAGAGTAAAATAGCTGTCCAACAAAGCCCCTCAATAGAATAAAGCGCAGCAACAAACAGCCTCAATAATACGGCAAAGGCCGTATCGATTGTCAGGGTAACAAAAATGCCAAGTGGGCCTGTAAGCCGGGTTCTGTCGTGAACGGTCATTTATCTTGTCTGCACGTTACCATGCAGCTCCACGCACGCTACCCGAACGCGGACCGGGCCGGCCCATAGCGTTCCTATTCGCGCTTGCTCCGGATGGGGCTTGCCAAGCCGCCGTGTTGCCACGACGCTGGTGGTCTCTTACACCACCGTTTCAGCTTTTCCCTTTACGCCTTGCGGCGCAGGTGGGAGTCTTCTTTTCTGCGGCGCTTTCCGTCGGATCACTCCGCCCGGCCGTTAGCCGGCATCCCGCCCTCTGGAGCCCGGACTTTCCTCACGGGTGCTGCAAGCAGCACATCGCGCGACCGTCTGGCCCACTCAGCAGTGCAAGAGTGTAGCACACCGTTGCCGCAGGCAATGGCACAACACAAGCGTTCGACACGATAAACCAAGAACCGCGCTATGCAGTACAATAGGAGTGTCGATGGGCAACGTCGCCAGTCGAGACGCGACCGCGCTCCGCACCCCTCCGTCTACTCGGTGCGTTCCCGCCTCCTCCCCGAGGCGGGATGTCGGCATTTTTCATGCACCGACAACCCAATAGTCTGCGAACAGCCAGGGCAGCATTGCACACGGGCAGCATCGCGCACCTCAGCAACAAATGCAAAAAGGGACCCGTCCATTGCGGACGGATCCCTTAAAACAAGTGATCGTCAAACCGATTTACTCGGCGTCGGTCTCCTCGTCCTTCTTCTCGGAAGGCAGCGGGGTAACCTCGATCTCGACGCCCAGAGTCTCAGCAGCGGACTTCATGGACAGGGAGATACGACGACGGTCGAGGTCGATCTCCATGACCTTGACCTGAACCTTGTCGCCCACGTGGGTGACCTGAGAAGGCTGATCGACGTGCTTGTTGGCCATCTCGGAGATATGCACCAGGCCCTCGATACCCTCGCCCAGGTCGACGAAAGCGCCGAACGGGACAAGCTTGGTCACAGTGCCCTCGACGATAGCGCCGACGGGGTACTTCTTGACCAGTGCGCGCCACGGATCCTCGGTGGTCTGCTTGAGACCCAGGGAGATGCGCTCGCGGTTGAGATCGACGTCGAGAACCTCGACCTCGACCTCCTGGCCGACCTTGACAACCTCGGAAGGATGGTTGACGTGGTTCCAGGAGAGCTCGGAGATGTGGATGAGGCCGTCGATACCGCCGAGGTCGACGAAGGCGCCGAAGTCGACGATGGAGGAAACGGTGCCCTGGAGACGCATGCCAGACTTGAGCTTGGACAGGATCTCGGAGCGCTCGGCCTTACGGGACTCCTCGAGCACGACGCGACGGGAGAGGACGACGTTGTTGCGGTTGCGGTCCATCTCGATGACGCGGGCCTCGATGCGGGTGCCCATGTAGGAAGTGAGGTCCTTGACACGACGGAGGTCGACGAGGGAAGCGGGCAGGAAGCCACGCAGGCCGATGTCGAGGATCAGGCCGCCCTTGACAACCTCGATAACCTCGCCCTCGACGTTCTCGCCGGAGTTGAACTTCTCCTCGATGCGGTTCCAAGCACGCTCGTACTCGGCACGCTTCTTGGACAGGACCAGACGACCGTCCTTGTCCTCCTTCTGGAGAACCAGAGCCTCGATAGGATCACCGAGTGCAACGATGTCTGCAGGGTTAGCGTCCTTGCGGATGGACAGCTCGCGGACCGGGATAACGCCCTCGGACTTGAATCCGATGTCAACGAGCACCTCGTCATGCTCGATCTTAACGACAGTGCCGTTAACGAGATCGCCCTCATCAAAGTCGGTAATCGTACCGTCGATGAGGTTGTTCATCTCCTCCTCGTTGACATCGTCAAGAGAGAAAATGGACGAGTTCTGAATCTCACTCAAAGGTGGACCCCTTTCGAACTACGGGGCCCCGATTGCTAGGACCTACAGAAGGGTGCGACAAGCACACAACGTTTAGGAACACTCGGGAGCCGACAGATACTAATGTGACGCTTATGCAATCACGTTCGTATAGGTTACGGGGAAATGGGTTCGATTTCAAGCGTGAACTGCGTTTTTTTACTCGTGTGGAGACTTTTTCGTAATCTTATGGACAGCTGTCTCCACAACTTGACGATAAGCAGTTTGCCCATACGCCTTTAGGGTAAAGTATCCGGAGCCAACGATTCTGGAACGATTTTACGAGAAAGGTGCCCGCGTGCTCAAAGCAGTCGTTTTCGATATGGACGAGACGCTTCTTAGCATCAACCTCAACGCATTCATCCTTCGCTATTTTAAGGATGTCTCGTCGATGCTCGCGGATATCGGGCGACGCAGCCGCGGTGGCACTATGGCACGCCTCGGCACCATCTTGGTCGACCTCAACGCCAACCGCCGCAGCGGCACGGATAATCGCACCAATCTGGAGTTCTACCAAGAAGAGGTTGAGCGCCGGTGCGGCATTTGCCTCTCGGACCCACTTATCTACGAGGCGTTTACCTACTACGACCGCGAAGTTCTTCCGTACAAGAACGACGATGTCATCAACGCCCACGCCATGCCGGGCGCACACGCCGCGCTTCAGGCCGTACAGGACGCAGGACTGCGCTGCGCGCTCTTCACCAACCCCAGCTTTCCGCAGGGGGCCATCGAGTGCCGCATGGGTTGGGGCGATCTGGCCGACGCCCCCTTTGAGCTCGTCACGCACATGGGAAACACAACCCGCTGCAAGCCCGATGCCACCTACTATCTAGAGCAGCTTCAGGTGATGGGGCTCGAGCCGCACGAGGTCCTTATGGTGGGCAACGATCCCAAGCGCGACTTCCCGTCCCCCGATTGCGGCATCCAAACCGCCTTTGTGGGCCAGGGCAAGCCCAGCCGAGCCACTTGGCGCGGAACCATGGAAGACTTCGCCCGCGACTTTAACGCCGTAGTAGAAGCCTTCTACGAACACCAAGTAGCCGACGAACTGTCATAGGACCCCTCGCTCCAAACAAAATGGCGCCGCAGGTTGAGCACAAGTCAGCGAAAATGCCCCTAAGCGAGCAATGTGCCTTGAAAGAGGAGGGCATAGGCCTTCTGGCCATGCCCGACGATTGAAAGGCAGATTGCCGCTTAGGGGCGTTTGCAGCGTCGACTGGTTACGCGGTTTGGTAAAACCGCGTAACTAGCACACCTGCGTTTTGCCGATCATGATGTTGAGGATCTCGACGTCGGTATCTTTCATACCCACACGGCCCACGTAGCCCATGCTGGCGATCGTCTGCTCAACGGTATCCTGAATGAGGCCCTCACCAGCACGGAAGCCGCGGCCCTGCATGGCCATATCGTGGCCCAGAATCGCAGCATCAACGGCAGCGGAAATCTTGGCGGCGCAACTCGCCTTGGCGCCATCGCACACGATGCCGCCAACGTTACCGAGCGTGTTCGAAACCGTCGCGCCAATCTGCTCGCGCGTGCCACCACACAGCCAGGTAATCGCGGCACCGGCACCGCATGCGGCGCAAATAGCGCCACAAAACGCCGAGAGCGCACCAATATAGCTCTTGATATGCACGGCGATAAGATCGGACAGCATCACGGCGCGCACCAGGCGCTCATGGTCGCAGCGCAGGTACTCGGCATACTCCATAACAGGCAGCGCGCAAGTAATGCCCTGATTGCCCGAGCCGCACACAATGGCGACCGGCAGCGCGCAGCCGTTCATGCGGGCGTCGGACCCGGCGGCTGCACGGGCACGGGCACGGCAGGCGACGTCATCGGCACGTGCGCCCAGCAGCGTACGGCCCACCTCGGCGCCCCAAGCGTGCGCCAGGCCCTCGGCACTAATTGCGCCATTCAGCTCAATCTGACGCTCAACGGCAGCGCGGGCACCATCGATGTCGCCGTCCTCGATAAAGTCAATGATGGACTCGATCGACATGGGCGTGTCGGCGCTATCTGCCGCACGCTCGGCCACAACGCGCTCGGCGCAAGCGGCACACTCCCCCGCCGACTTGCCGCATACCGGAATACCGTCGAGCGTATGGCACGTAACATTAGTGTGGTGGTCGGTAATCTCGACGACCGCGGTATGGCCCCCGGCCGTGGCAGTCACCTTAATGTAGAGGTTGGGCACACCCTCGACAAGCGACACATCGCAGTAGCCGGCGTCAGCGAGGAGCTCGGCCACGCGCGCACGGTCTTTATCGTCAACGCTCTCGAGCACCTCGAGTGCGCTCTTGGCATCGCCGCCCACGGCACCCAGCACGGCCGCCGCCTCAATACCATGCATGCCGCCCGAGTTGGGCACGGTCACGCTCTTGACGTTCTTGATGATGTTGCCCGAGCAGGCAACGTCCATATGGTCGGGTTCGCAACCGAGCGTCTGGCTCGCCAGCGCAGCTGCATAGGCAACGGCAATGGGCTCGGTGCAGCCGAGCGCACAGACAAGCTCGCGGTTCAAGACATCGCAAAAAGCGGCATCGCGAATGGAATCGGTAGGCATAGGTATCTCCTGCTTACATAACGGACTGGGCTCTCAATAATAGTTAACTCTATTTATTTGATAACAATGCATCAAAAACCGCAACCCAAGTTCCGGCGGACGGCGTTCAAGCGCAAACTGACGGCATTAATTCATGAGAAGTAAGTCTTGTTGCATGCTAAAGCGTTTGACCAAAAAACGCCCGAGCGTTTACACAAAAGTCGCGCTATCATGCAGTCGAACGCGGTAAAACCTTTAGCAATTCCGCCGCACGGACCAGAGAGGAACCACTCATGAAGATTGGTATCGGCAACGACCATGCCGCCGTCGAGCTCAAGAACATCATCTCCGAGCACCTGAAGGAGCGCGGCTGCGAGGTCGTGAACTATGGCACCGACACCTCCGAGAGCTTCGATTACCCCATCGCCGGCTACAAGGTGGGTAAGGCCGTTGCCAACGGCGACGTCGACCTGGGCATCCTGATCTGCGGCACCGGCGTCGGGATTAGCCTGGCTGCCAACAAGGTCGAGGGCGTACGCGCCGTCGTGTGCTCCGAGCCCTTCAGCGCCAAGCTCTCCCGCATGCACAACAATACCAACGTGCTCGCCTTTGGTGCCCGTGTCGTGGGCTCCGAGCTCGCCAAGATGATCGTCGACGAGTGGCTCGACGCCGAGTTTGAGGGTGGTCGCCACGAGCGTCGCGTCAATCTCCTCAACGAGATCGACCAGACCCGCGGACTCAAGGTCGTCGACGAGGCCTAAACCACTCAGTACCACAAGCTAACAGCAGGGGCCCGCTCGGAACACATGTCCGAGCGGGCCCCTTCATAGATTTTGGAATAAAAAGGGCGCCGCGGATGGAATTCCGCGGCGCCAAAGCCACACGCTAACAGCTTTAAGGAGTCAAAGCTGGTTTAGCCAAAGAAGCGCTTGATCTCGATCTCGGCGTTCTCCAGGCAGTCGGAGCCGTGGATCACGTTGGCGTTGACATCGACAGCGAAGTCGCCGCGAATGGTGCCGGGGGCAGCATCAAGCGGGTTGGTAGCGCCCATAAGGGTGCGCATCTTAGCAACAGCGGAGAGACCGGAAACGACCATCTTGACGACCGGACCGCTCGTCATAAAGTCGCAGAGACCGCCAAAGAAGGGCTTGTCGGCCAGATGGGCGTAGTGCTCCTCGACGGTAGCGCGCTCGAGCGTGGTCATCTCCATGCGCTCGATGACAAGGCCGCTGCGCTCAATGCGAGCAACAATCTCGCCGATCTTGCGATCGCGCACGGCGTCGGGCTTAATCATGATGAAGGTCTTCTCGATAGCCATAAGGTAGCCTTTCAAGTAGGTTCGCGCGTGCCCAAGTCCCATTCCGGCACCCGCCTGGACTGCATCGTAACAGAGTTTTAGCTGCAGTTAAACAAAAAGCTGTTTATTGAAACGCTGCAATTTATTAAAGCGCTCCATATGTGTCACTTCTGTTTCGAAGCCCGATTAGAGTACCATCCGACCGCTCATCAACCACATCGAACAGAGCAGGCGGTCGGTTGCCGCCCGCGAACGTATCCCCTTCACAACCTGCCCAAAGGTCCTACAGAAGTTCTCGACAAGCCCCTCCCCCATAGCAACAAAATACGGGCGCCTACATCAGTAGGCGCCCGTAAAGCGAAAACGATTTATCAATAAATGGACAATACGTCTTCAGCCAAACCTCTACTTTGCCCCGCGACCCATCTCGACGACCTTGGTTAGCGATCCAAACACGCCTTCGTCGGCCACGAGCTGTGCCTCGGCACGCTGCAGCTGCACGGCAACGGCGGCAGGGGCGGTGCCACCCTCGGTCGTGCGCGCGGCGACAATCGACGGGATGTCGAGCGCCTCGGTAATGTCGCGCTCAAAGAGCGGGCTTGCCTCCTGGAACACCTCAAACGGCAGGTCCTCAAGATTACAGCCGCGCTTCTCGCACATCAGGACCAGATGGCCCACCGCGGCATGTGCCTCGCGGAACGGCAGGCCACGCTTGGCCAGGTAATCGGCAACATCGGTAGCGGCAAGGTGCCCCACGCCGCACTCGCGCGCCATGGCATCCTCGTTGACGGTCCAAGTCGAAATCATACCGGCCATAACGGACAGGCACTGCATGAGCGTGTGAGCGGTATCGAGCGCGCCCTCCTTGTCCTCCTGCAAGTCCTTGTTATAAGCAAGCGGCAGGCCCTTCATGGTCACGAGCAGCTGCACCAGGTTGCCATAGACTCGGCCACTCTTGCCGCGGATAAGCTCGGCAAAGTCGGGGTTCTTCTTCTGCGGCATGATGGACGAGCCGGTGGAGTAGGAGTCTGAGAGCGTGATAAAGCCAAATTCGGAGCTCGACCACAGCACGATCTCCTCGGAAAGACGCGACAGGTGCATCGCCATGACGGAGCCGGCGTAATGCAGGTCGAGCAGGAAATCACGGTCGGAAACTGCATCGAGCGAGTTGGGAATCACGCCCGCAAAGCCAAGTTCGGCAGCCGTCATCTGGCGATCGAGCGGATAGCTCGTACCGGCAAGCGCGGCAGCACCCAGTGGACAGTTGTCGGCGGCATCAAAGGCGGCCTTCAGGCGCGTAAAGTCACGCGCGAACATCCAGGAATATGCCAGCAGATGATGCGACAGCAGCACGGGCTGAGCGTGCTGCATATGCGTGTAGCCCGGCAGAATCACCTTGTCGTACTTCTTGGCCGCATCCACCAGCACATGGCGCAGCTCAAGATTGGCCTCCATGAGCTCCTTGGCAAGCGCCTTGACGCCCAGGCGCGTATCGGTCGCCACCTGGTCGTTGCGCGAACGCCCGGTATGCAAGCGCTTACCGGCCTCGCCGATGCGGCGCGTCAACTCGCTCTCGATGGACATATGAATGTCCTCGTCGTTGATATCGAAGGTGAAGTTGCCGGCATCGATATCCTGCTCGATTCCGGTCAGGCCCTCGGCAATCGCCTGCTCGTCCTCGACACTGATGATGCCCTGGGCGGCCAACATCTTGGCATGCGCCTTAGAGCCGGCGATATCCTGCTTATAGAGATGCTTGTCGACCGGCAACGACGCACCAAACTCCTGCGTGACCTCGGCCACACCCGCCTCAAAACGACCGCCCCAAAGAGCCATGGAATCGTCCCCTTTCATCAAATACCAAACGAAGCGCCCAATGAAATGCGCCATGTCGATAAAGCGATTTTTCAACCGCTAGTTTTGCATATTCCCTACCGTGCGCGAGGCCATATAGCTAATTTGCAAAGAAGTGACGCACCATGCACCTGGCACCCAACGTCCCCCTCCGAATGTTGCCCTGCGAACCGTCAATCCAAGCCTTCAGGCTCATAGGGACGTCCTCGACCTTTGCAGCATCGAGCTCGGGCGCGAGGGCAAGTAAAGCATGCACGACAGCATTGAACATAATGGATACTCCTCATATATATAGGCGCAGAGCCGCCAAATTGATAGAAGGAGCCCCGCCGGACAACCCCGGCGGGGCTCGGACTCAGCCGCAGTCGCGGCGTCATATATGCGGGCGGAACGTAGGGGCCACCGATGTTAAGAAGTGTCAGCAAGCATAACGAAAGGTAGGGACCCCATGCGCCCGTTTTGTATCACGCGGATGGGCCGCGCGGATACCAAGGAAAGGAAGACTTAAGCCTGGGCAGCGGCAGAGCTGGGACCCTGGACCTTGGCCCACGTCTTGAGCGACAGCGTATCGATCTCGATAAAGCCGGCGCTGGCCTTCTCGTCAAACGTGGTGTCACGGTCGTAGGTAGCCAGACCGTAGTCATACAGGCTAAACGGGCTCTTGCGGCCGACGACATGGCAGTTGCCCTTAAAGAACTTCAGGCGGACGGTGCCGGTCACGAACTTCTGGGTGTCGGCCATAAAGGCGTCGAGCGCGTTCTTGAGCGGGCTGTACCACTGGCCGTTGTACACGGCGGTCGCCCAATCCTGCTCGAGTTTGATCTTGGTCTTGAGCAGGTCGCCCTCGACGCAGATGTCCTCGAGTGCCTTGTGGGCGGTGATGAGCGTCAGGGCGCCGGGAACCTCGTAGCACTCGCGGCTCTTGAGGCCCACCAGACGATCCTCGACCAGGTCGAGACGGCCAAAGCCGTTGTCGCCGGAAATCTTGTTGAGGGCGATGACGAGCTCGGAGAGCTTCATCTTCTTGCCGTCGACGGCGACGGGCTTGCCCGCCTCAAACTCAATCTCGGTGTAAGTCGGGGTATCGGGCGTGTCCTCGGGATTCTTGGTCATAACCCAGGCGTCGTCGAGCGGCTCGTTCCAGGGATCCTCCAGGTGGCCGCACTCAATGGCACGACCCCACAGGTTGTCGTCAATGGAATAGGGGTTATCGTTGGCACCCTCGGGAACCGGCACGTTGTGGGCGTGGGCATAGGCGACCTCGTCGGGACGGCACTTCAGATCCCACTCGCGAACCGGGGCGATGACCTTAAGCTCGGGATCGAGGGCCTTGACGGCAGCCTCAAAACGAACCTGGTCGTTACCCTTGCCGGTGCAGCCGTGGGCGACGTAGGTCGCGCCAAACTCGTGGGCGACCTCGACAAGCTTCTTGGCAAGCAGCGGGCGAGACAGGGCGGAGAGCAGCGGGTACTTGTTCTCGTACATGGAGTTTGCGGCGATGGCCTTAATCAGGAACTCATCGGAGAACTCGTCGCGCAGGTCGAGCACCTGGCAATCGAGAACGCCCAGGTCAAGCGCCTTCTGCTTCTTGGCGTCCAGGCCGGTCTCCTCCTGGCCCACATTGCCGCAAACGCAAACGACATCGAGATTCTTCTCGTCCTGGAGCCACTTGACACATACAGATGTATCAAGACCACCGGAATATGCGAGAACGACTTTTTCCTTGCTCATGGCTGTTTCCTTTCGCCCTTGGTAGCTAGTTAGAACATCGGTCAGTTGCAAGTCATTTCAAGGTCATATACCGTGCAATATCAGGTTAAATAGCAAAAATCAGCACATACATGCCCTAGAAACATGCAGCAATGTCGTGCTAAAACCCAACGACCTCAAAATGACTCTGTTGAGGCAATTCGCCCCATGCGGACAGAGACGATTGTTATCGTCGTCGGGAAATTGCGCGCTGGCGTCGGATGGCATTGTCTGCAGTAGTGATGATCTTTACGAACTGCATCTGCCTCTCCTTTCACCTATCGCCGGGCGCAATTCAAATATCGTAAACGGTACCTTTTCCTCGGTAAGCGGCTCTTTTGCCGTCTCCGTTTTCGATGGTCGCTATATTACGCTAAAGTACCCGCAGCACAAGCGACAAATTCAAATTTCTGAAAAGTTTTTTCATTACTTTGTGAAGCGTGGTGCAAATACGCTCCGTTCCTGCGAAAATACGCCTGACTACGAGTTGATGGTTATAACATCTGAAACAATTTCGAAACGAAAGGCTCGCTTTTATGCAAACTTACGAATCGGACGCCAATATCGGAAACATTAAGATTCTCGCCGTTGATATGGACAAGACGCTTCTCACCGACGAGCGCGTGCTGCCGCAAGGCCTCGACGAGCGCCTGGACAAGCTCGCCGACGCCGGCATCGTATTCTGCCCCGCCAGCGGACGTCCCGCCCCCAAGCTCGAGGAGATGTTCGAGGGCATCAAAAACCGCCTTGCCTTTTGTCCCGACAACGGAGCGTGCGTCATCTATCGCGGCGGCTATATCTATAAGAGCAACATCGATGTGGCGTTGTATCAGCAGGTCTTGAGCCGCGCCTCGGAGGACCCGCGCGCCGTTCCCGTCCTATGCTGCTACGACGAGTTCTATGTGCTCGCCCGCGACCATCAGTACCACGACGAGATCAGCGTCTACTACAACACAATCAACTACGTCGACACCTTTGAGGGCATTGATATTGAGTCCAATAAGATTTCGGTCTTCTTCCCCGGCTACGACGCCGAGCCCGCTTTCCGCGAGACCTATAGCCCCGAGTTCTCGGACAAGCTCTACGTCACCAACGCCGGGCGCGAGTGGATCGACTTTATGAACCTGGGTGTCGACAAGGGCGCCGGCGTCGCGCATCTGTGCGAGCACCTGGGCATCGATATCACTGACGCCGCCGCCGCGGGCGACACCTACAACGACATCCCCATGCTTGAGCGCGTCGGCCACAGCTTTATCGTGGACAACGCCGAGGAGCATATGAACGCGCATGCTAAGTGGCGCATTCCGAGTAACAACGACGGGGGCGTACTGACGCTCATCGACGCCATCTTGGCGGCTCGGTAGCCGTCCCATCGGGCCTGGCCGGGCGGCACGGGATAACTTTTCGCTCGGTCAGGTCCTGCGCAAGACGAAAGCCACATTTAGTGGCTTTCTTTGCGTGCGGAATCTACGAAAAGTTATCCCGTGCCGCCCGGCCAGGCCCTAGGTTTACTTACCTGCCGCCTAGATGGCGTCTTGGTGTCTAGATACTTGGCTGATTTTTTGGAATGAAGGGGGCTCCTTGTTGGCAAGGAGCCCCCTTCTGCTTTTGGTTACTTTGGGTTTGTTGGTGCTTCTTTATTTGGCGTCTGCCCAGGTTATGCCGGTGCTGGCTTCGGCGATCAACGGTACGCGGAGGTCTACTACGTGCTCCATGACGTCGCGGACCATGGCGGTGAGGCGCTCGACTTCGTCGACGGGGCACTCAAAGTCCAGTTCGTCGTGTACCTGCAGGATCATGTGGGCGGCAAAGCCTTCCTCTTCCAGGCGGCGGCTTACGCGGGCCATGGCGATCTTGATGATGTCGGCGGCGGTTCCCTGCATGGGGTGGTTCATGGCCGTGCGCTCGCCAAAGCCGCGGAGCTGCGGGTTTTTGGCCTTGAGCTCAGGAATATGACGCCGGCGACCGTACATGGTCTCGGCGTAGCCCGTCTGCTTGGCACGCGCCACCACGTTGTCGAGGAACGTACGCACGCCCGGATAGGCCTCGTAGTAGCGATCGATCATATCGCGTGCCTCGGCCATCGAGATATGCAGCGACTGCGACAGGCCGTAGGCCTGCTGGCCGTACACAATGCCAAAGTTCACGGCCTTGGCGCGGCTGCGTAGGTCGGGCGTTACCTCGGACACCGGCACGCCAAATACGCGCGCGGCCGTCTCGGCATGGAAGTCCTCGCCCTCGTTAAAGGCACGCACCAGATGTTCATCACCCGAAAGATGCGCGAGTAGGCGCAGCTCGATCTGCGAGTAGTCCACCGCCAGAAAGACGCTGCCCTCGCCCGCCGAGAACGCCGTCTTGACGGTACGCCCCAGCTCCGAGCGAGTCGGGATGTTCTGTAGGTTCGGGTCGCTCGAAGACAGACGTCCCGTCGCGGTGATGGTCTGGTTGTACGTGGTGTGCACACGACCATCACCACGGCGCAGCGGACCTAGCGTGTCCAGATAGGTCGACTTAATCTTGGACTTCTCACGCCAGTCCAAAATCAGGCGCACGATCTCGTGATCGCGGGCAAGATCGCTCAACACCTTGGCGTTGGTCGAATAGTAACCGCGCTTGGTCTTCTTGAGGCCCTTGGTCGGAAGCCCCATCACATCAAAGAGTACGTGCGACAGCTGCATGGGACTGCCAATATTAAAGGTCTCGTCACCCGCCAGGTCGCGAATGCTGCGCTCGACCTCGGCAATCTGGGTCGCCAGACCCTCGGACAAACTGTGCAGGCGGTCGGGGTCCACGAGCATGCCCGCGCGCTCCATCTTGGCAAGCACCGGCACGAGTGGCATCTCGATGCCATCGAACACGTTGGCGGCATTCTCGCGGGCCATGCACTCGCGCAGCGGTGCGACCAGCGCCAGCGTCAAGGCCGCCGTGCGAGC
>UQRX01000011.1:0-57988 GCA_900543595.1 uncultured Collinsella sp.
GCTGCACCTGCTCGCCGAGCGCGATCCACAGCGCGTCGTGCCCTGCGTGCCAGCGCTGATCGAGGCACTCGACCGCCCCGAGGCTCAGACCCGCTGGGAGGCCCTCGATGCCCTGGCGGCGCTCGCCACCACCTGCCCCGAGCAGCTGGGCGATGCCTTTGAGGGCGCCGAGACCGCGCTGTTCGACGAGATTTCCTCCACGCTGCGCTATGCCGCCTTCCGTCTGCTGTGCGTGTGGGGCGCCACGAGCGTCGAGCGCTCGCGCGAGGCTTGGCCCATCCTGGACGAGGCCATCCAGTGCTACCACGGCGACCTCGAGTATCGCGATATGCTCGGTTGCCTGTACGAGTTTGGCCAGGGCGAGATTGACGCCGAGGTCGCCGAGAAGCTCGCGCTGCGCCTTAAGTTCGACGCCGAGAACGGCAAGGGCAGCTATCTCAAGGCCCGTTCGAGCGAGATTTGCGAAATGCTTGTTAAACGTTTTGGCCTGGATCTCTCCAAAAAGAAGAAGCGTGCTAGCGTTAAAAAATCTGACGACGCCGAAGACGAGGAGTAACAGATTATGGCGCACGATGTAGTCCTGATTCCCGGTGACGGTATCGGTCCCGAGATTACGCAGGCCATGCGCCGCGTGGTCGAGGCCACCGGTGTCCAGATCAACTGGAACGTCCAGGAGGCCGGCGCCGGCGTCATGGACGAGTTTGGCACGCCGCTTCCCCAGCACGTGCTCGACGCGGTTGCCGAGACCAAGGTTGCCATCAAGGGGCCCATCACCACGCCGGTCGGCACGGGTTTCCGCAGCGTCAACGTGGCACTGCGCAAGCACTTCGACCTGTACGCCTGCGTGCGCCCCTGCCTGTCGCAGCCGGGCGACGGCTCGCGCTTCCGCGACGTCGACCTGGTCATCGTGCGCGAGAACACCGAGGACCTCTACGCCGGCATCGAGTTCGATGAGGGCGCTGCCGAGGTTGAGGAGCTCTCGCAGCTTGTCGAGCGCTCGGGTCAGAAGACCTTCGCCGCTGATTCCGCCATTTCAATCAAGCCGATCTCCATCGCCAAGAGCCGCCGCATTGTGGAGTATGCCTTTGAGTATGCCCGCCGCTGCGGCCGCAAAAAGGTGACGGCCGTGCATAAGGCCAACATCATGAAGGCGACCGACGGCCTGTTCCTGCGCGTGGCGCGCGAGGTGGCCGCCAACTATCCCGATATCGAGTTCAACGACAAGATCGTCGACGCCACCTGCATGGGTCTGGTCCAGAACCCCAACGACTTCGATGTCCTGGTGCTGCCCAACCTGTACGGCGATATCGTGAGCGACCTGTGCGCCGGCCTGGTGGGCGGCTTAGGGATGGCCCCCGGCTCCAACATCGGTGCCGACTGCGCCATCTTCGAGGCAACGCACGGCTCCGCGCCCGATATCGCTGGCCAGGATATCGCTAACCCCACGGCCGAGATTCTGTCTGCGGCTATGATGCTCGATCACCTGGGCGAGAACGATGCGGCCAATCGCATTCGCGCCGCCGTTTCTGCCACGCTCGACGAGGGTGAGCAGGTTACCGGCGACGTTCGTCGTGCCCAGACCGGCTCCGTTGAGGGTGCTGTGGGCACGCAAGCCTTTGCCGATGCCGTTATCGCGCACCTGGCCTAAGGTATGCACGCTGCAAACGCCTAAATAGTACTTAAGTGTTTGCGTATAACCTAAGAATCAATACGCCCGGCGCTCTGTCGGGCGTATTCTATTGCGGACTATGTTTCCTAATAAGGAGTAACTGATATGGGTCTGATTCAAAAGAAGGACGAGAAGGACGAGATCGACGGTATCCAGATCATCGAGCGCGGCGAAGGCCCCGACGGTGATGAGGAGGAGAAGATCGATCTGGTCGCCGGTACGTCTGCCGAGCACATTGCTGCCGGCACGACCGCCGAGGAGGAGGACGCCCGCCTGGAGGCTCAGATTGCCGCGGATGCCGCTGACGAGAACCTGATGCCCGAGGAGCAAGACGAGGACGACTCCGACGAAGACGACCATGCATCCAAGCACAAGAAGACGATGATTGCCGCCTTCGTGGTTGCAGTCGTGATCGCTGCGATGGTCGGCTTCTTTATTGGCAATGGCGGCTTTGGCGGCAAGGGCGTCGGCTCGGCGACCCTCACCGAGGACCAGCTCGATTCGACCGTGGCAAGCTACAGCTACAACGGCAAGAAGAGCGACATCACCGCGCGCGAGGCCATCGAGAGCCAGTACAGCCTCGACACCGTCAAGGATAGCGATGGCAACTACACCGCTCCGTCTGCCGACGTTATCCTGTCCTACGTGCGCAACAAGATCCTGCTCGATGCTGCCGAGGACGAGGGCATTACCGTCTCTTCCAAGGAGATGAAGAAGTACGCCGAGGATTCCATCGGCACCTCCGACTACAAGACCATGGCCACGCAGTACGGCGTGTCCAAGGATCAGGCCAAGCAGATTGTCCGTCAGTCCGCGACGCTGCAGAAGCTCTACAAGAAGAAGGTCGGCGACAGCTCCGCAAGCATGCCGACCGCCCCGACCGAGCCTGCTGACGGCAACGAGGAGACCGCGAGCAAGGACTACGCTGACTACATCATCAACCTTGCCGGTGACGAGTGGGATAGCGAGAAGGGCGCCTGGAAGGATGCCGACAGCACCTATGCCAAGGCCTTCGCTGACGATGCCTTTACGGCCGATAGCGCTACCTATAAGCAAGCCATGACCGCCTATTACACTGCTTATCAGCAGTATTCCTCGCAGGCTTCGAGCGCCAGCTCCAAGTGGACCGAGTATGCGAACGGCCTCTACGCCAAGGCCAACATCAGCATCTACGGCCTGTTTGCGTAAGGTTTGCCTGCACTACTGCGCGCTAACCGATCTACCTGATTGAGCCCGCTAGAACGGACAACGTTCTAGCGGGCTTTTTGCGTTGAGGGCGTGATTGACGGCTTAATTATGACTATTCATCTTTAAGCCCAAAAAGGCTATCGGCTTCATCGTCGGATATATATTCCAGTACATCGCCTGGTTGGCAGTCGAGTGCCCGGCATATCGCGTCAAGAGTTGAAAAACGTATGGCAGAAACCTTGCCCGTCTTAATGCGTGACATATTGACCTGGGAGATGCCCACGCGTTCCGCAAGCTCTTTGGATGAGATCTTGCGTTCGGCGAGCATGCGGTCAAGCCGCAGAATAATCATGGATTTCCCCTAGAGCAACTCGTCATCTTGCTTTTGCAGGATATACCCGTAGCGGAAGATGCTGGCAATCAGGCAAATAATCAGGCCTGCAAAGAGCATGGAGGGCTCGAATAACTGGCCGACGAACGCATCCGTAAAGCTGCCGCCAAATCCTGAGAGTATCATTCCCGTGATTACGGCGCCAAGAAGCCTCACGGCAACGCCGCCGATAAGGAATAAATGTCCTACTCGACGAAGTGTCTGGTTACATTCAAGGTCAAAGGGCCTGCCTTCCTTTTCAATGTTGAGGAAAAGCCTGCGCACGCTTATCGCGATGGTAAGCGCGAGGCATGTCATCAAGAGGCTCCCTATGGCAGTGTGACCATCGTGTGCGACGAGCATAAGTGGGGCCTGCGCATCGGTACCGACGATAGCAAGGCACGGCCCTTCGCCGGCTTGAAGTTCTACGGATTGGAGACACGAGCCTTGGGAGAGGCCAGGCAATATGAGTAGAAGGTCAATCGCAATGACTGCGAGGAGCCCCAGAGCGAGCGCGGTGGTAATGCAGATCGTGGCCCATTTGCAGATGCGAGCGAGCTTCCTCAGTTTGGCTACCGTCTGTTCGCGGCTGATGGTTTCATTCGATATAGATGCGTTTCGATGGACCATAACCCCTCCAATCGGCGTTTTGGATGATACTTGTATCTTATCAGAATTAATGACAAACGATAAATAATTACGGATACTGAGTATGTAATGATTGAAAACGATTAGCGTGAGCTATTAGCTCATTTTGGATGCCGGAGTTTGGCGCGTGGGGGATAAGGACAAATGCCAAAATTTCCTGTGATCGCGCAAGCGCTCCATCGGGTTCCCCTAATTCATATGGGAAAACAGCTGCAAACGATTGCAAGTAACCGGTGAACGGTCGAAAACTACCGTTCACCGATAATCTCAAAACTGGTTCTAACTGGTATTAAGTCAAAAAGACCAATTCACATATCTTCACAATGACCTGCAATTTTTCTACACGCTATTTTTAGCCGCCCTACGTTGTTTAGACACAGGAAAAGATCAGATTTTTTGCCAAAGCATTTCGAAACGGTTTCAAAACCGCAGGTAGAAGTGTTAACGACCGGTAAACGGTCGATTTATCACCGTGAGCGGTGCAAAAACGTTTTACCGTATGAATCAACGAAAGCGACCTCTTCTGGGGTGATATAGTGACAACAACACGTCACGTGGTTACTACCAGTTTAGAAACCACTGGTCTTCAAAGAACGCTTTCTAAGAAGCTTTAAGGGCGAGCGCCCGCTGGCTTCCGAAAATCATCGGACTCAGATCGTACACACCTTCGGAAGGGAAATTTGAATGGTTGGCTTTATTCTTACCGGTCATGGACAGTTCGCACCCGGTCTTGCAAGCGCTATCGCTATGGTTGCCGGCGACCAGCCTGCTTTTACCGTCGTTCCTTTTGAGGGCGACCAGGCCGCATCCTACGGTGAGGATCTCCGCGCCGCTATTACCGCCATGCGCGAGGAGTGCGATGGCGTGCTTGTCTTTACCGACCTGCTTGGCGGCACCCCGTTCAACCAGTCGATGATGATTGCCCAGGATGTCGACAACGTCGAGGTTCTGACTGGCACCAACCTTCCCATGGTTATTGAGCTTCTGTTCCTCCGCGGCAATGCCACGCTCGCCGAGCTTGGCGAGCAGGCCGTGACCGTTGGCCAGACGGGCGTCACCGCCCAGACGGTCGCATCCGTTGCCGGCTCCGAGGAAGAGGATATCTTCGGCGACGAGGACGGCATTTAATGGCCGATTTCGGAGCCAACGTCCTGAGCTCCTCGGTCGCCCTTTTAGGCCTGCTTGTCATCATGGGCTTGATTTACACCATCTGGTCGCAAATCAACATGAAGAAGAAGCAGAAGTACTTCAAGGAGCTGCACACCGAGCTCAAGCCAGGTCAGGAGGTTCTTTTCGCCGGCGGTATCTACGGAACCGTCAAAGGCTTCGAAGGCGAGAAGGTCCAGATCAAAGTCCGATCCGGAGCCGTCGTAGATGTTTCGCGTTACGCGATTCAGGAGATCAAGTAACTGTCGTCAGCAAATATCGAAAGGAAGCTGATCAACATGGCAGAACCCAACATTCTTCTTACCCGCATCGATAACCGACTGGTTCATGGTCAGGTTGCCACCCAGTGGAACTCCACTCTGGGCTCCAACCTCATCCTCGTCGCCAACGACGACGTGGCGTCCAACACCATGCGCCAGAACCTCATGAAGATGGCCGCTCCCGCCGGCGTCGCTACGCGTTTCTTCTCCCTGCAGAAGACCATCGACGTCATTGGCAAGGCGAGCCCGCGCCAGAAGATCTTCATCGTGGCCGAAACACCGGAAGACGTGCTTACGCTCGTCAAGGGCGGTGTGCCTATAAAGAAGGTAAACATCGGCAACATGCACATGTCGGAAGGAAAGCGCCAAGTCGCCACCTCCGTCGCAGTTAACGACGAGGATGTCGCTGCGTTTAAAGAGCTGCAGGAATTGGGGGTGGAGTTGGAGATCAGGCGCGTTCCGAGCACGCCTGTTGAGGACACGAGCAAGCTCTTCTCGTAATCCTCGTGATCCACGTTGTCAGGAGTGAAACCCTGACGTTCTGTACGTGATATCCAAAGTGCGTACATACATTTTGAAAGGAGGAGCAAGATGGAATACTCGATCATCCAGATCGCTCTGGTCTTCGTTGTCACGTTCATCGCGGCAATCGACCAGTTTGACTTCCTCGAGTCTCTCTATCAGCCCATCGTCACCGGCGCCGTCATCGGTCTTATCCTTGGCGACCTCAACACCGGTCTTCTCGTGGGTGGTACCTATCAGCTCATGACGATCGGCAACATGCCGATCGGAGGCGCTCAGCCGCCTAACGCCGTCATCGGCGGCATCATGGCAGCCATTCTCGCTATCGCCACGGGCCTCGAGCCCAACGCGGCAGTCGGCCTCGCCATTCCGTTCGCTCTGCTTGGCCAGCTTGGCGTTACCCTGGTCTTCACGCTTATGTCCCCGCTTATGTCCACGGCCGATAACATGGCTCACAACGCGGACACCAAGGGCATCGAGCGCCTGAACTACTTCGCCATGGCTCTGCTCGGCCTGATCTTCGCTGTCGTCGTCACCCTGTTCTTCATCGCTGGCGCTACCATCGGTCAGACCATCGCTTCTGCCATCCCGACGTGGCTGCAGACCGGTCTGTCCGCTGCAGGCGGCATGATGCGCTTCGTCGGCTTCGCCGTCCTGCTCAAGGTTATGATGAACCGCGATATGTGGGGCTTCTTCCTCATGGGCTTTGGCCTCGCGCTCATCACCGTTGCCAACGATTCGCTGGCAACCCCTGCTCTGCTCATCCTCGCTCTCATCGGCTTCGGCATCGCTTTCTGGGACTTCCAGCAGCAGACCGAGCTGAAGGGTGCAGCTGTTTCTGACGGAGGTGACTTCGAAGATGGCATCTAATGAGTATGTGATCCCGGAGCACTACGAGGATCTCACTCCTGCTCCGCAGCTCGACCAGAAGACCCTCAACAAGATGGCTTGGCGCTCCTGCTTCCTGCAGGCCTCGTTCAACTACGAGCGTATGCAGGCCGCTGGCTGGCTCTACTCCATCATCCCCGGTCTGGAGAAGATCCACACCAACAAGAACGACCTCGCGGCTTCCATGAGCCACAACCTGGAGTTCTTCAACACCCACCCGTTCCTCGTCACCTTTGTTATGGGCATCGTGCTTTCGCTCGAGCAGAACAAGGTTGACATCCCCACGATCCGCGCCGTCCGCGTCGCCGCAATGGGCCCGCTCGGTGGTATCGGTGACGCCCTGTTCTGGCTGACGCTCGTGCCTATCACGGCCGGCATCACCTCCAACATGGCCATCAACGGCAACGCCGCTGCGCCGATCATCTTCCTGGTGATCTTCAACGCCGTCCAGTTCGCTCTGCGCTTCTGGCTCATGAACTGGTCCTACAAGCTTGGCACCAGCGCTATTGACGCTCTGACCGCCAACATGCAGGCCTTCACGCGTGCCGCTTCCATCATGGGCGTCTTCGTCGTCGGTTGCCTGGTCGTCACCATGGGTGGCACCCAGATCAACCTCCAGATCCCCAACGGCACCACCCGTGGCCTTGCCCCTACTACCGTGATCGTCTCCGAGAAGGAGGCCGAGAACTTCACCGGTATGGAGGGCATCGATACCGAGACCGCTGAGGCCGGTACCATCGCCATGACCGATGAGGACGGCAACGCCCTCACCGCCACCGATGCAGACGGCAACGAGGTCAAGTGCGGCGTCGCCGATCTGGGCAACGGCATGGAGTCCGTGACCTACGCTACCGTCACCGAGGATCCGGTCAACTTCTCTGTTGCCGACACCCTCAACACCATCGTCCCGAAGCTCGTCCCGCTTATGCTTACGCTGCTGCTTTACTACATGTTCGCTAAGCACAGCTGGACCCCGACCAAGGGCATTCTCCTGCTCTTCGTCCTTGGCATCCTGGGCGCTGGCCCGCTTGGTCTCTGGCCGAGCATCTGGTAAGGCTCTAGCTTGAGGGGTGTGTCCCTACGCGGCTCACACCCCGACCCCTTAAGCCATGTGTATGTTAAAAGCCGCGTGCTCGAAAGAGCGCGCGGCTTTTGTTTTCTTGATGATTCGGGTGTGGCAGACAGATAATGCTAAACACCCTAGGTAGTTAGCCGAATTCGAGCAAAAGGGAGGATAGGATGGCGATCGGAGCGCGTAAGCAACCGCTGTACGATCAGCTGGTCGATATTCTGACCGAAAAGATCGACCATGAATATCGCGCCGGTGACATGATTCCTTCCGAGCGCGAACTTTCGGAGCGCTATGGTCTCTCGCGTACTACGGTACGCCTGGCTCTGCAGGAACTGGAGCGTTTAGGACTGGTGGTTCGGCAGCACGGTCGCGGTACCTTTGTGACCGACCGTTCGGCAAAGGCAACCAATCTTATGCAGTCCTACAGCTTTACCGAGCAGATGCGCGCGATGGGTCGCGACCCCGAGACCACGATTCTCGAGTTTTGCGAGATGGAGGCCGATAAAAATCTGGCCGAGCATATGGGATTGCGTATCGGTGATCGCATTTTTAAGCTTAAGCGCCTTCGTTCTGCCGACAACATGCCCATGATGGTCGAACGCAGCTATCTACCAGTTCGTCAATTTTTGTCCCTAAAGCGACCGCTGCTGGAGCGTAAGCCGCTTTACGATGTGATTGAGCAAGACTTTCAGCAAAAGATACGCGTGGCCGAAGAGGAGTTCTATGCGAGCATAGCCCGTCCCACCGACGCCCACCTTTTGGGAATTGTCGAGGGCTCGCCTGTGCTCGATTTGGTCAGGACTACGTATAACGAGTCAAACGAGGTTGTGGAGTACACACTCTCGGTTGCTCGTGCCGATCAGTTTAAATACAAGGTTTACCACCAGCGTAGCGATTAGTGTCCGCATCGTTTCCATATGATGATTCTTTGCATTTAACTGGTTACTACCAGATAACCAACCGAAGTGTATAATTGCACGTCAGAGGATTACTTCTAGAGAGAGGTATTAAAAATGTTCGAGAAGAGTGTCGAGGAGCTCACCGAGCTCGGCGCCCAGATCACCACGGCCGAGATTGCTCAGCAGCCCGAGCTTTGGCGTGATACGCTCAACATCTATCGCGAGAACAAGGAGGCCATCGAGGCCTTCCTGGCCGAGGCTCGCGCTATGGGCGAGGGCCGTCTGTCCGTTGTCTTCACCGGTGCCGGTACGTCCGACTATGTTGGCGATACCTGCGCCCCGTACCTGCGTCACGCTGGCAACACTGATCTCTACGACTTTAAGCCCATCGCCACGACCGACATCGTGAGCGCCCCGCGCGACTTCCTGCGCGCCGAGGATCCCACGCTCGTGGTTTCCTTTGCCCGCTCTGGCAACAGCCCCGAGAGCCTTGCTGCCGTTGCCGTTGCCAAGGAGCTCGTCCACAACGTCAAGTTCCTCAACATCACTTGCGCTCCCGAGGGCAAGCTCGCCGTCGAGTCTGCCGATGATCCCAACGCGCTGACGCTGCTCATTCCGCGCGCCAACGACAAGGGCTTCGCCATGACCGGTTCTTATTCCTGCATGACCCTGCTCTCCACCCTTATTTTCGACACTGCCTCTGACGAGCAGAAGGCCGAGTGGGTCGAGACCATCGCCAAGATGGGCGAGGAGGTCATCTCCCGTGAGCCCGAGATCGCCGATTACCTGGCTGGCGACTTCAACCGCGTGACCTACTTGGGTTCTGGCTCCTTCGGTGGCCTTGCCCAGGAGAGTCAGCTCAAGATCCTTGAGCTCGCTCACGGTCTGGTCGCTACTTCCTACGACACCTCCATGGGCTATCGTCACGGACCTAAGTCCTTCGTCGACGATAAGACGCTCGTCTTCGTGTTCGTCAATAACGACGCCTACACCCGTCAGTACGACATCGACATCCTCAACGAGATCGGTGGCGACGAGATCGCTCAGCACACCATCGCCGTTCAGCAGGAAGGTGCCACCGTCTATGAGGGTGAGTCCTTCACCTTTAAGGGCTACGAGGCACTTCCCGAGGGCTACCTTGCTCTGCCGTTCGTGATGTTTGCCCAGGCTATCAGCTTGCTCAACTCCGTGCGCGTGGGCAACACACCCGATACGCCGAGCCCCACCGGCACGGTCAACCGCGTGGTTAAGGGCGTGACGATTCACCCCTTCACCGCTTAATCGCGTCCCCCTGTAAGGGCGCCCGTCCGCTCATAACGGCGGGCGGGCGCTTTTTGTTTTACGTGAGCTGGGTATAAGCATCACTAAAGTCAACTGCTTTAGAAGCAAGGAGTGCATATGAGCACGTACGCAATTAAGGCTGACAAGTTCTTCTTGCCGGCAGGCCCGCAACTGGGCGGCTATCTTATGGTCGAGGATGGCGTCTTTGGCGCCTGGCAGGCCGACGAGCCCTCTTGTGAGATTAAGGACTACACGGGATCGTGGATCGCACCGGGTATGGTCGATACTCACATCCATGGCTTCTACAACCACTCAACTACCGATAACGATCCCGAGGGCATCGATATCAGCTCGACCGAGCTCGCCCGTCGCGGCACCACCAGCTGGCTGCCCACGACGTTCACCGATGGCGTCGAGCAGATCAAGGACGCCTGCGCCGCCATCGCTCAGGCGGACGAGGGTCGCGGCCCCGACTTCTGCGGTGCTCGCATTCAGGGCATCTACCTGGAGGGCCCCTTCTTTACCATGAAGCACGTGGGCGCGCAGAACCCCGCTTACCTGATCGATCCCTCCGAGGAGGTCTTCGATCAGTGGCAGGAGGCTGCGGGTGGTCGCATCGTTAAGAGCGCCATGGCGGCCGAGCGCGACGGTGCCGCTGCTTATGCGGCTGCTCTGAACGCCAAGGGTGTGGTGACCAGCATCGGTCACTCCGACGCCACCTACGATGAGTGCATCGCCGCCATCAACGCCGGTGCCAGCTGCTTTACGCATACCTATAACGGTCAGCGCGGGCTGCATCACCGTGAGCCCGGTGTCGTGGGCGCTGCCATGTCCACGCCCGAGACCTACGCCGAGATCATCTGTGACGGCAAGCACGTAAACCCTGCCGCCATCAAGGCACTGCTGCAGGCAAAGGGCTGGCAGCACACGGTGCTCATCACCGACTGCCTGGGTTGCGGCGGCATGCCCGAGGGCAGCTACACCAGTGGTGGCATGGACGTCATCATGAAGGACAACCTGTGCTGGCTCGCTGACGGCAAGAGCATTGCCGGCTCGGTGCTCACGCTTGCCCAGGGCGTCAAGAACATCGTCGACTGGGGCATCGCCAGCGCCGATATCGCCATTCGCATGGCAACCGAGGTGCCGGCACGCTCCGCGCACATCGAGGATAAGTGCGGCAGCATCATGCCGGGTCGCGACGCCGACTTTGTCGTGTTCGACCATGAGCTCACCCTCGTCGAGACGTATGTTGGCGGCCAGAGCGTCGGCAACGCCTTTACCGAGTAACGATAGAAAAAGACGGCGGGCCCGAATCTGCTCGGACCCGCCGTATGGGTTAAACGCTCAAAAGCACCTTCACAGTTACAGCTTGTTAGCGATCTTCTTTGCCGTGCGCTTGACGCCGGCCACAAGACCTCCCGCAGGATGCTCCTTTTCGTAGGCTAGACGCTTCTCACGCTTGGCGTACTCTTCGACGATGATGTCGCCATACTCGTCTTCGATCTTGTCGAAGAAGTCGACGGCGCCCTTAATTTCCTCGGCGGTCGGGTGTCCCTTTTGGACACCGCCGGCGAGCTTGAACGGCCCCCACGTATCAAAGCCGGGGCAGCCGTAGACACCCATAAAGATGGCCTGCCTCATGCGGCAGATGCCATCGATATCCTTGCCGTACCACTTGTTTTTGCCACCGTAGGTCATAAGGCCAAACACCTTGTCCTGCGGCTGCAGCACGTTCGTGAGCACGCGTGCCATGTCCTTGTCGATCTCGGAGTAATAGATTCCCGTGGCGACACCGATCAGATGATATTCGTGCAGGTTGGGATACTCGTTTTTGCCAAGCGCCTTGACGTCGAGGGTATCGATCTCGGGGTGTGCCTCGACGATGGCGTCCACGAGCTTTTTCGTATTGCCGTGATGGCGCGAGGCGTAGAGGATGATGGTTCGCATAAGAAGGCCTTTCAGCTGTAATTGCATCAATGTCTGTATGGTACCCCGTTACATGGCTGGGATACCGGACGCGTCGATGAACGTGCGGGTTTGTCCTTTGGTCAGGGCCGAGACGGGTTCTTGCGAGCAAAAAAGCAGTTGTTCGAAAGGATGGGCAATGGAATACGCTCTCTCCAACGATTCGATTTCTATTAAGGTGTCCACGGCTGGCGGTTCGTTTACCTCGATTGAGGCCGGAGGTCGCGAGTATCTGTGGCAGGGCGATCCCGCCGTGTGGTCTGGCCAGGCACCGATTTGCTTCCCGATTTGCGGAGGCTTGCGCGACAACAGCGCCATGACGTTTGCCGGGCATCATGTAAAGCTCGCTCGCCACGGGTTTGCGCGCAAACAGGAGTGGAAGCTGCTGAGCCAAGGCGAGAACGAGCTGGCGATGTGCCTGGCTTCGGAGGATAACGCCGCGCTGCTGAGCGATTATCCGTACCCGTTTAAGCTTGTCGCTCGTTATACGCTCGAGGATACCGCCGTGCGCGTCTCCTATGAGGTGACCAACGAGGGGACCGAGGACATGCCGTTCTTTATCGGCGGTCATCCCGGCTTTAGGTGTCCGCTCGATGAGGGCGAGGCCTATACGGACTACGAGTTGCGCTTTGAGAAAGACGAGGCTGCGGAGCTCTGCACCGCCGTTCCCTCGACTGGCTTGATTGACGTGGCAAACCGCTCCAAGAACCCCATGGTGGGAAAGACGCTGCCCCTGTCGCACGAGCTCTTCGATTTTGCGGAGACCATCTTTGACGTGCTCGAGAGCCGTCAGGTTACGCTTTCTAAGAAGGGGGAGGACAAGGGCGTCCGCCTGAGCTTTGAGGGCTTCCCGTATCTCATTGTGTGGAGTAAGCCCGAGGGCGATTTTGTTGCAGTTGAACCCTGGGGCGGCCTCTCGACCTGCTCCGATGAGGACGACGTACTTGAGCATAAGCGCGGCTGCCTTGTCGCCAAGCCCAAGGAGACCATCGTACGCTCGTTCACGATTGAGATTCTGTAATTCCGTTTTGTCGACTCGTATCGCGAGGCACAAGGAGCCTGCGAGATAAGGAGCTAAAAATGATCCTCACCGTTACGATGAACCCGTCTGTCGATACGCGCTATCAGCTCGATGAGCTCGTTATCGACGACGTCAACCGTGTGACGCCCGAAAAGACCGCTGGCGGCAAGGGCCTCAACGTGGCCCGTGTGCTGGGTCAGCTGGGCGACGACGTTGTGGCGACCGGTCTGCTCGGCGGCCACATGGGCGCCTACATGGCTGAGCTCATGGATGCCAACGGCATTAAGAATGATTTTGTACCCATCAAGGGCGAGACTCGTATTTGCCTCAACATCCTCCACGCCGGCAACCAGACCGAGCTGCTCGAGAGCGGCCCGACGATTGCCCCCGAGGAGCTCGATGCCTTTACCGCCAAGTTTACCGAGCTTGCGAGCAAGGCCGACGTCGTCACCATTTCGGGTTCTCTGCCCCGCGGTGTCGAGGCAGACTACTACGCCAAGATCACGGGCATTGCAGAGAACGCCGGCGCCAAGGTGCTGCTCGATACCTCGGGCGCCTCGCTCGAGGCTGCGCTCAAGTCCGAGGTCAAGCCTGAGCTGGTTAAGCCTAACCTGACCGAAATTAACGGCCTTCTGGGCACGAGCTTTACCACCGACGATGTGGACGAGCTCCGTTCCGCGCTCGCCTCTGACGCCCGCTTCTCCGATATCCCCTGGGTCGTCGTATCCATGGGCGCTGCCGGCTCCGTTGGTTTCCATAACGGCCGTGCGTTCCGCGCCAAGACCCCCGATATCCCCGCCGTTAACGCCACGGGCTCTGGTGACTCCACTATCGCAGGCTTCGCACATGCCATCGCTGCTGGCGCAGACGACGAGACGGTACTGCGTACCGCCAACACCTGCGGCAAGCTCAATGCCATGGATCCCATGACTGGCCACTTGGTTATGGATCGTTGGGACGAGGTTTACAACGGCGTTGTCGTGACCGAGCTGTAGGAGCTTGGGTGACGGTCCCGGCATCGTTTGCTAGCTCATGTCGACGACAAGTGCAGTAGCATTATGCCGGGGCGCGACGCCGACGCTGTCGTGTTCAATCCCGACCTTACCCTGGTCGAGACGTATGTGGGTGGCAACAGCGTCGGTAATGCGTTTGCCGAGTAGCCGCCAAAGAAACGATCCGAGAGGGGATTTAGATGATTTACGGTGCATTGGGTGATATCGAGGAGTACCGCGGAATGCTCAAGGGCCTCGACGTGCTGATCGACTGGCTCGAGGAGAACGATCCGGCGGAGTTCGAGGTCGGCAGCCATCCGATTCTGGGCGACAAGGTCTTTGCGAACGTCATGGCTCCCACGACGCGTCCCGAGGCAGAGGCTCACTACGAGACGCATCAGCGCTATCACGACCTGCAGATCGACATTGAGGGTCGCGAGGCCTTTAAGGTCGCTACGGGCAGCTTGACGCTGGTCCAGGAGTTTGACGAGAAGGACGACTACGATCTGGTCGATTCCGACGCCTCGATCGCCGGCGATCTTGCTGATGATAAGTTTGCACTGTTCGTTGCCGGCGAGCCTCACATGCCCACGCTCGAGTTCCCGGGCGATGGCGCGCAGCCGGTCAAGAAGATCTGCTTTAAGCTGCTTGCAGATGCTTACTGGGAGGAGTAACGCGCTGCTCGGCTGAGCTGTTCGTGTTGTGAGCGTTTTCCTTTGGAGGAGCGCGCTTAGGCCCCGCTGATCGCGGTTCCTTTGGGGATTGCGGCTGGCGGGGCTTTTTGTTGAGTAGGGGAGTTGCCGGCGGCGTTGTGCTTGCATTGGCATTGTGCGATAAATCGGCAACAAAAAAGCCGCCCGAAGGCGGCTATCTTGTGCAATGGAGCCAGCGACCGGGCTCGAACCGGTGACCCCCGCTTTACGAGAGCGGTGCTCTACCAACTGAGCTACGCTGGCGGCCATGTAGTGACGCAACTGAGGCGTCAACGGCTGTCTATGATACGGGACATCGCACATCCGCGCAAGGGTTCTGACGGCTTTTCTCACTTTAAATGCACTAATATTGGAGACGTGATGTCTCGCTCTTACGGGCCTCAAACAGAATGGGGCAGCGATGGCTCAACCCAAGATTCTTCTCACACGCATCGATGACCGGTTTATTTACGGGCAAGACGTTGAGCTGTGGAATGAGGCGACTGGTTCCAACCTTGTCCTGATCGTCAACGATGAGATCGCGGCGGATTCGCGCCAATGGGCACCCATGAGGGTGGCGGCGCCAGAAGGCGTTTGGACACGGTTTTTCTCGGTGCAAAGGACCATCGACATCATTCATACCGCAACGCCGCGCCAATGGATTCTCATCATGGTGGCGTCGCCCACGGATGCACTCGCGCTGGTTAAGGGCGGTGTACCAATAACCAAGATCAGCATCGGCCATATGCAGGCGGGGGAGGGCAAGCACCCCATAACGCCCGCAGTCGCCGTAGACGATACGGACATCGCTGCCTTCAAAGAGCTACAAGAACTCGGCATAGAACTAGAAATCCGCTACCTCCCCAGCTCCAACCCCGACCCCATCCAACTAGTCATTGGGGACGTTCTTAAATGACTAGTCAAACGGGACACCCTTGGCACTTGGGGACGTTCCTTATGTGCCGGCCTTTTAGGAACGTCCCCAAGTGTCGGCAGATTGGGACAGTCCTTCTCACCAAACGTTAAAGACTGTCCCCAACGACTAGTCATTTAAGAACGTCCCCAATGACTAGGTAGAAAAACGCCCGTCGGCGGTGGTGCCGGCGGGCGCTGCTGTGCGATATATTGCGTTATGGGCTTAGTGCCTCATAAAGTGGTATTCGATCACATTGCTGTAGGGGTGATCCGGGCCCACAATGCCCTGTGGGAACAGCGGCTGGTGAGGCGTGTCGGGGTACATCTCGGCCTCGAGAGCAAAGCCGGCGCCCCAGCCATAGTTAGCATCGCCTTTGGCGTGCTCGTCGCCCAGCCAGTTGCCGGTGTAGAGCTGCACGCCCGGGGCGGTGGTGTAGTAGTCTAGCTCACGACCGGTCCACATCTCCTCGACATGCATCGCGCGGCGCAGATTGCGGCCGTACTGATAGCCATCGATGCACAGACAGTGATCGTAGCCACGGGCCTGCTTAATCTGCGGGTCGTCGGCTTCCATGCCAGGAGCGACGGGGTGCAGCTCACGGAAGTCAAACGGCGTGCCCTCGACCGGAGCGATCTCGCCGGTGGGGATATTCTGCTCGTTGATGGGCAGGTAGTGGGCAGCGTTGGCAACAAAGAAGTGCTCGCAGTCCATGCCGGCGTTATGGCCGGCAAGGTTAAAGTATGTGTGGTTGGTCATGGACACGTAGGTGGCGCGGTCGCTCTCGCAGCCATACTCGATGCGAAAGACGCCGGTGCGTGTAACGGTAAACACGGCCGTAAAGGTGCGGTTGCCGGGAAGGCCCAGCTCGCCATCCTCAAGCGAGGTGGTCATGCGCACGGCATTGTGGACCTCGTCGAGCTCAACGTCCCACACGCGCTTGTGCAGGCCGTGCTCAAGATCGCTGTGTAGGTTGTTGGCGCCTTCGTTGGCCGGCATATGCCAGTCCGTGCCGGCGATGGTGATCGTGGCACCTGCAGTGCGGTTGGCCACAGGCCCGATGGTTGCGCCAAAGCAGGCGGGGTTGTCAAAGTAATCCTCGAGCTTATCGAAGCCCAGCACCACATCGCGCACGTTGCCGGGAATGTCGGGCACATCGATACCCAGCACGGTGGCGCCATAGTCCATAATGCGAACGCAGATCTCGGGCCCGTTGAGGGTGTAACGATGAACGGGGGTACCGCACGGCGCGGTGCCGAAAAGCTCGGAAGTGATCATTTGGTTCCTAACATCGAGGTATTTCCGACAAACTGTAGCGCGAACAGGCGAGATTATCACTACACCCCACTAAAGCAGGGGGTATTTTTCTCAAAAAAGTGATGATTGGAGCTGTGCGGGCGTTCATTTTTGACGCGCGCGAGTCTGATACAATTTGTTCGTTATTGTTTGAATGATATGCACGCATAGAACGGCGAGGATTCATCGTGATTAAGGCAGAGCGACAGGATAAGGTTCGTCAGCTGCTCGAAGAGCAGGGCACGGTCTCGGTCAAGGAGATTTCGGATGCACTGGGTGTCTCGGATATGACGATTCGTCGTGACCTTGAGGAGCTTGCGAGCCTAGGCGAGATCGAGCGCGTGCACGGCGGCGCCCGCAGTGCACAGGGCCGTCCCCACGCTATGTTGCGCCACGAGTATTCGCACAGCGAAAAGCGCACCAAGCATGCCGAGGAAAAGCTGCAGATCGCGCGCCGCGCTGTGGAGCTCATCGAGGAGGGCTCGACCATCTTTTTGGGCACGGGCACTACGGTGGAGCAGATGGCCTCGATGCTGCCGGCGTTTCGCCTGCGCATCGTGACTAATTCGCTTTCGGTGTTTAACCTGCTCGAGGCGCGCGAAGACTGCGACCTGTGCCTCGTGGGCGGTATGTACCGTCGCCGCACCGCCGCTTTTGTGGGGCCAACGGCCGAGGATACTCTGCGTGCGCTGGGTATCGATGCGGCGTTTATCGGCGCCAACGGCATTCTGGATGGCGACGTGTCTACGTCTAATATGGATGAGGGTCGTATCCAGCAGCTCGCCTTTAGCAAGGCCGACTCGCGCTATCTGATCGCCGACTCCAGCAAGATCGGCAAGCGCGACTTCTACACCTTCTGTCGCTTGGACAGCCTGGATGCCGTGGTGTGCGAACCGGGTATCGCCGCCGAGAATCGTGCCGCCATCGAGGAACACACGCAGGTCATCTGCTAGCTAACGCTATGGGATTGCCAACAGGCGATGCGGGAGGACTTTTACCTCCTGTCATTGTGGGGAATCAACGCGTGAGCGCTACGCGATATGACGCGTAAATGAGGACTCCACGATCAAATTGTCTCAACCTGTGACAGGCAGGGGTGAAATCACCAACCAGATGTTACAGATTGGGGGGATTGTCCTGTGCATTTGTCTCAATCTGTAACAGCTAGGACCCAAAAACTCGACTAGATGTTACAGATCGAGAATTTGTCTACCCAGCCATCATCTTTGTCTTGATCTGTAACAGTTAGACGGCCAAAAGCGAATCAGATGTTACAGATCTAGACATTTCGAACCGGGTGCCCCCGTTCATCTCAATTTGTAACAATTGGGGCCAAAAATCCCTGCTAGATGTTACAGATCGAGACAAACGGTCTGCTCGGGCCGAGCCAAAACAAAAAGGCCGCATGCGAACCCGTGGAGGGACTCACATGCGGCCGACAGGGGGTATGCGGCAAAAGTTAGGCCATGAGCAGGCCGGTCTCCGCGACGTTCTTGTACCAGTACGCGCTCGCCTTGGGATAGCGCT
The DNA here is from genome assembly GCA_900543595.1 of uncultured Collinsella sp. Lineage (GTDB taxonomy): Bacteria > Actinomycetota > Coriobacteriia > Coriobacteriales > Coriobacteriaceae > Collinsella. Next base: position 18,371 of record UQRX01000011.1, read on the forward strand.
TCTGGGTCTCGAAGTCGATGTAGAACAGGCCGTAGCGCTTGTTGTAGCCGTTGGTCCAGGAGAACTGGTCCTGCAGCGACCACACAAAGTAACCGTCGACGTTTACGCCGCCGTCGATTGCCTTGAGGATCCATGCGAGATGCTGACGCATGTAGTCGATGCGAGGGGCGTCATCGATAAAGCCGTCCTCGAAGTCGTCCTTATAGCCCATGCCGTTCTCGGTGATGTAGATCTTCTTGTAGTTGGGGTAATCGTTCTTAATGCGGAGCAGCAGGTCGTAGAGGCCCTCGGGATAGATGATCCAGTCCCAATCGGTGGTGGGAACGCCTTCGCGCACGCATGACTCGCCCACGCCCTTGAGGAACCAGCGCGAGGAGCCCTTGTCGCCGGTGCCATTGTGGTTGATGTCGTTTTCACCCTCGGCGGCACGCAGGAACTGGCACTTGTAGGTGTTGACGCCCAGGCAATCGTTGTAGGGGAGCGCGGCGGTCAGCGCGGCGATGTCCTCGTCGCGGACGTCGAGCTCGCCGCCGGCGATATGGGCAAGCTTGGTCGCAGCCTCCATGGTGTCGGCTGCATAGTGGCCACGGAAGGTGGCGTCGAGTACCCAGCGGTTGTTGATGACGTCGGCCATGCGGGCGGCCTCGCAGTCGGCAGCGCTGTTGGGATCGAGGGGATACTTGGGCTCCAGGTTCTGGACAATGCCGATCTCACCCTCAAAGCCGCCCTCATGGAAGGCGACGACAGCCTTGGCGTGGGCCACCATCATGTTGTGCATGAGCTGGAAGGCCTTGTCCAGGCGATACTTCTCGCCGCGCGGCCAGTTGCCGACGATAAAGCTGCCCTCGGCGGTTGCGGGAATCTCGTTAAACGTGAACCAGTGCTTGACCTCGGTGAACTCGGCAAAGCAGAACTTGGCGTACTCGACAAAGGCGTCGATCGTCGTGCGCGTCAGGAAGCCCTCGCCGCCGTCCTGGTAAAAGGCCTCGGGCGTATCAAAGTGATCGAGCGTGACATAGGGGATAACGCCGGCTTTGTTGCAGGTGGCGAAAAGCTCATGATAGAAGGCGACACCCTCGTGGTTGATCTCGCCAGTGCCGTTGGGGAAGATGCGGCTCCAAGCGATGGAGACGCGGATACCGTTGATGCCGAAGCGCTGGCACAGGTCGATATCGACCGGGTACTTGTTGTAGAAATCGCTTGCGGGATCGGGGGAGAAGCGACCCTGAGCTGCCAGGAAATCGTCCCAGGGCACTTTGCCCTTGCCGTGCGTGCGGGTCTCGCCCTCAACCTGGTAAGCGGCGGTGGCGCCGCCAAACACAAAGCCGTCGGGGAACTGCATGGGGTTGGTCATGAGTCATCCTTTCTGTGGGATTCGAATAGGGAGAGGTGCCCGAACTGGGGATCCGGGCACCAACAGAGGGAGGAACCTAGTCGAGGTTCTCGCGGAGCCACTTGATGGCGCCAGCGGGGTCGCGGGTAAGGTCGATATATTCCTTGCCGCGCGGGGCGAGCAGCTTAATGCCCAGGCGATCGGTGTCGGCCTTCATGTCGTTGTAGTAGCTACGGACCTGCGGGGCAAGCACGATAACGTCGTACTGATCCATGATGGCAGTGTGCTGGCCATAGGCGCCTGCGGAGGAAGCGATGTTCTCTCCGGTCTGTGCGGCACCTTCCTTGATGGCGTTGGCGAGCATGGCAGAGGTGCCGGCGCCGGCGCACAGGACGAGGACCTTCAGGCCATCGACATCCTTCTTGGCGGATGCATCGGCAGCGGGCTCGGGCTGATCGACGACAGGCTTGTTGTCGGCGGCGGCAACAGTCGTCTCGACGGAAGCGGTAGCCTGCTCGACAGCGGGCGCAGGGGCGTTGGCGGCGATGGCAGCGGCACCATCGGACTCGAGACCCAGCTCGGCGGCGCGCTCGGCCTCCTGGTCGCAGAGCAGCTTATCGTATGCCTTCAAGAACGGCAGGTAGATGATGGCGTCCAGCAAGATGATAATCGCGACAAATACCAGGGCGATAAGCTGGAAGTTCGTGGTGATGAAGATGCCGATGGGGGCAGGGGTAGCCCAAGGCACCACGAAGGAGAAGCCGTTCATGCCCACGTTATCGATAAAGAACTTGGCAACACTCACGTTGACGCAACCGACGGCAACAAAGGGGATGAGCATGTAGGGGTTAAGGATCATCGGCGCGCCAAAGAGCAGCGGTTCGTTGACGGCGAAGGCAACAGGAACAATCGAGGCCTTACCGACGGCCTTGAGCTGCTTGGACTTCATAAAGAGAATCAGCAGAAGCGGCACGATGAACGTGGCGCCGGTGCCGCCGAACTCACCCACGAGCGACATGTTAAAGGTGAGGGAGTGGGCGGGGTGGCCACCGGCCAGCAGAACCTGCAGGTTCTCGGCCTGGTTGGCAAGACGGATGGGGTCGATGCCCGGCTGGACGATCGAGGGGCCGTGGACGCCGATAAACCAGAAGAACGCGGTGGCTGCCTGGATAAGGATAAGGCCAGGATAGGTTTCTGCAGCGGTGAAGAGCGGGGAGAGCAGTTTGATAAGCAGCTCGGAGAACGGAACGCCCATGAGGTTGCGCACAACCACATCGATGATGCCGCAAATGATGACAGCGCCACCGAAGGGGATGATGTCGCGGAAGTTCTGAGCGATGGCGCCCGGGACCTCCTTGGGCAGCTTAATGGTCAGATCGCGCGAGACGCAGAACTTATAGACCCACACGGTAATGAACGCGGCGATATAGGCCGAGAACAGACCGCGCGTACCCATGCTGGTGCAATCGAAGACCGAAAGCTCGGAGCCGTCGAACTTGGTGGTGAACTGCGTAACAGCGAGCAGCAGCATGCTGCACTGGGCGGCAACCATGGTGGAGCCGTCGTTGAGCACCTTGCCGGCGGGCATGCGACGGTTCATGGATGCCGTGAAGTTCTTGGCAGTGGTACCGGCGACCATGATGCCCATGACGCCCATGGTGAAGTTGTACAACTTGTTGCACCAGTCGATGAGCGGCTGGGGCAGCGTGATGCCAACGACGCCGGGAAGGGTGGCGATCAGCAGAAAGATCGAAGAGGTAAGGACGATGGGCATGCACCCAAGGAATCCGTCCTTGATGGCCTGGAGGTAGACGTTCCTCGAGATCTTCTCAAAGAACGGTTGATGCTTCTCGAGCATCTTTACGATGGCGTCCATAGAGCTCCTTTGCTACTTGATGCGCGATGCATGTGGATGGAACTGGTCGTCGATGGATGGTCAGGACTGCCCGGAAACCTTCCTGCTTAAGGAAGGCATTGCGAAATGACAACGTTGTCATTTCGTTAATGACAACGTAAGACATTTTTGGAAGAGCAACAAGGATATACGGGTGAGCGGTCGATATTGTCCGGTAAACGGTTGATTTGTCAGTCAGGCAGGTAGTGTATGCTAGAACGCAAAAAACAAGCGATGCAAGACCGACTGGAGAAGTAGTGGCAACGATGGACAAGAAAAATGTCTCAATGAATGATGTGGCGATTGCCGCGGGTGTTTCTCTCAAGACGGTGTCGCGCGTGATCAACGAGCCTGATAGCGTGCGAGAGTCGACACGCGATAGGGTCCATGCGGCCATGGAGGAGCTTGGGTTCCGGGCGAACTTTGCCGCGCGTTCACTCAAGTTGGGCCGTTACGGGTGCATCGGCGTGGTGATGTTCCACTTGTCGGGCGGCGCCGTGGACATGATTGACGGTATCGCCGATGCCGCCGAAGAGCGAGGCTTTGCTCTCACGATGATTAAGAAGCGCGCAGGGGAGAAGATGACCCTTGCCGATGCGGCACGTAGGATGTCGCAGCTTCCCGTCGACGGCATGATTTTCAACCTGCGCCAGATGGTCGATGACTTTGATACCTTTGAGGCACCGAAAGACCTCAAGACGGTGATTATCACACCGATGGAGCATCCTACCTGCTCCACCGTCAGTGACGATCAAGAGGGTGGCGCGCACATGGCGTGCGAGTACTTCTTGAATCACGGGCACAAGAACGTGTACTTCGTTTCGGGTAAGAAAGAGTCGCTGTCGAGCCAGTGCCGTATGAAAGGTTGGCGTGCGGCACTCGAGGCGTGTGGCATTGAGCCGCCCGAGCCTCTGCAAGGCGATTGGAATGCGGATAGTGGCTATGCCGCGGGTCTTGTTCTTGCCGATAAACCCGATTGCACGGCGGTCCTCGCTGCTAACGACTGCATGGCAAACGGCGTGATGATGGCTCTACGTGACAAAGGGCTCAGTGTGCCCGACGACGTGTCCGTGATCGGCTTCGACGATGAGCTCTACAAGACGATTCCCAACTCGATTCTGACGTCGGTGAAGTTTCGCCACCGCGAGCTGGGCATCCGTGCGCTTAACGAGGTCGTCGCAGGTCTGGAAGCCCCGAGTTCCAGAAGTCGTACGCTCGTCTCGGGCGTGTTGGTCGAGCGTTCCAGCGTAAAGGACTTGCGGGCGTAGACGTGCTCGGCCTGTTTGTCTCAATCTGTAACAGGTGGGACCCGAAAACTCGACTAGGTGTTATAGATTGAGATTTTGTCTACCCAGCCATCATCTTTGTCTCGATCTGTAACAGTTAGGAGTGAAATGACCAGCCAGGTGTTACAGATCTAGATTGATTGGATTGACCCATCTGTTTGTCTCGATCTGTAACATCTAAGCGGTCAAAAGCGGTCTACATGTTACAGATTGAGATTTTTGGCTTGGCCTGTGCGTTCACCTCGATCTGTAACAGCTGGGACCCAAAAACTCGGCTAGATGTTACAGATTAAGATGAACAGGAGGACGGGTGCGGTCTAAACAAAATGGCCCGCGCATCACGCATCGATGCACGGGCCATTTTTTTCTGCGAGCGGCAGGTGGCGTCAGCGTCTTATGCCTCGAGGTTTTCCTCGATCCAGGCGACGGCACCCTTGGGATCCTTAGTGAGGTCGATGTACTGTTTGCCCTTGGGCGACAGCAGCGTGATGCCCAGGCGGTCGGTGTCGGCCTTCATCTCGTTGTAATAGGTGCGAACCTGCGGAGCCAGGACGATGACGTTGTACTGGTCCATGATGGCGTAGTGGCTGCCGTAGGCACCGGCGTTGGCGGTAATGTCGATGCCCAGCTCGTCGGCGCCTTCCTTAAGCGCGTTGGCGAGCAGTGCAGAGGTGCCGGCGCCAGCGCACAGAACCAGAACCCTCAGATCCTTGCCCTTAAGGGCGGACGGAGCTGCGGAGGCCTCAGTGGCAGAAGCGGTTTCGACAACAGGAGCCTCAACGGCGGGGGCGGCAGCGGTCTTGACGGCCTTGGTCTCCTCGGCCTCTTCTTCGGCCAGGGTCTCGGCCTCCTGCTTGCACAGGACGTTGTCGTAGGCCTTGCAGAATGGGTAGTAGATTAAGAAGTCAACGACCAGCAGGACGACAACCAGGACCAGAGAGATCGGCTGGAAGTTGGTGTCGATGAAGGTGCCGATCGGTCCGGGGAGTGCCCACGGCATGGCATAGATAAAGCCGTTCATGCCCAAAAAGTCGATGAAGAACTTACCAATGAGGACGTTGGCCACGGGGGCAAACAGGAACGGGATCAGGAAGTACGGGTTGAGGATGATGGGCGCGGCGAACAGCAGCGGTTCGTTGACGGCGAACATCACGGGTACGACAGAGGCTTTGCCGACGGCCTTGAGCTGCTTGGAGCGCATAAAGAGCAGGAAGATGATCGGGACAATGAACGTGGCGCCGGTGCCGCCGAGTTCGCCGATGTAGTTACCGAAGTTCTCGGTCAGGGCGAGGGCGGGGTGACCGCCGGCCTGCAGCGTGGCGAGGTTGGTGGTGATGTTGCCAAACAGCGCGGCGTTGAGGGCAGGCTTAACGACCGAGGGGCCGTGGATGCCCATGAACCAGAACAGCGGGATCATGAACCAGATGAGGGCGAGGCCGGCGTAGGAATCGGCAGCGGCGAACAGCGGGCTCACCAGCGTGGAGATGACGTTGGCAAACGGGACGGCCAAGCAGGTGCGGCAGATAACGTCGATGACGGCGACAAACAGGATGGAGAAGCTGAAGGCGAAGATGTCGCGGAAGTTCTGGGCGATGGCGCCGGGGACTTCTTTGGGCAGCTTGATGGTGATGTCTCGCTTAATGCAGAAGGCATAGATGTTGACCGTGGCAAATGCGGCGACAAAGGAGCTCAGTAGGCCCTTGGTGCCCATGTTGTCGGTAAAGAACACCGAGACATCGGCGCCGTCGATCTTGGCACTCGTCTGGGTAACGGCCAAGATGAGCATAGCGCACATGGCGGCGACCATGGTGCTCGTGGCGTTGATGGCCTTGCCGGCAGGCATGCGGCGGTTCTTGGAGCCGGTCAGCGCGCTTGCGGTGGTGCCGGCGACCATGATGCCCACGACGCCCATCGTGAAGCTGTAAACCTTGTTGCAGAAGTTCACGACGTCGACGTTCCACCAGTCGGGCAGCGTAAAGCCGCCGACCGTGGCGACAACGCCCGGCAGGGTCGAAATAAGCAGGAAGACAGAAGAAGACAGGATGATGGGCATTGCTGCCAAAAAGCCGTCTTTAATGGCCTGAAGGTAGATGTTCTTAGAGACCTTGTCGAAGTACGGCTGACCTTTCTCCAAGAACTTAACGATCGATTCCATAGTTCACGCTCCTCTTTGCATGAAATCTTAATGGCATGGACGTTGAAAACCTATATGGTCTCCCGCTTGCTAAAAGCCCGGGTGCAGGCGGGGTCGGTCCCAGGGGGAGAGAGGGGAGCGGCTGGGTTTGTATCGCATAGGGCCGCTCCCCTCTCGGGGGAAAGCGAGGCGATGCGCTACTGCGCGTCCGCCATAGTGTCGGCGAGCTCCTTGTACCAGAGTGCCGACTGCTTGATGTAGCGTTTTTGCGTGTCGAAGTCGATGTAGAACAGGCCGTAGCGCTTGTTATAGCCGTTGGCCCACGAGAACTGGTCCTGCAGGCTCCAGATAAAGTAGCCCTGGACGTCGACGCCCTCGGCGCGCGCCCGGAGCACCTTCTCCATGTGCTGGTCGACAAAGTCGATGCGCTCGGGATCGGCGACGATGCCGTTTGCGTCGGGCTCGGGGTCCTTGTGGCCCAGGCCGTTTTCGGTGATATAGATGACGGGGAGGTTGGGATAGGTGGCGCTGATGTGCTTGAGCGTGTCGTAGAGGCCTTGCGGGTAGATGAGCCAATCCCAGTCGGTGGTGGGGATACCCGGCATATCGACCTGCTGCCCGACGCCCTTAAACTTAAAGCACGAGGTGCCCTTGTCTCCGGTGCCGTTAAAGCTGTTGGTGGACTCGCCATCGTAGGCGGCGATAAACGCCGACTGATAGTAGTTGAGGCCGAACATATCGTTGCGGGGCGCCGCCTTGGCGAGCTCCTCCATGTCGCTGTCCTCAACCGTAAGCGTGGCGTTGTTGGCACGCAGAATCTCGTTGATGAGTGAGAGGGTGCGCGCGGAGTAGTGACCCAGGAAGGCGCCGTCCATGATGAAGTCGGTGTAGAAGGCGTTGTACAGGTCGGCGGCGTGCTGGTCGGCGGGCGAGTCTGTGGCAGGATATGCCGGCGTCAGGACGTTGACCATGCCAATGCGTCCGCCCAGGTGCTCGGTCTCGTCAAGATCCTTATACAGGTTGACGGCGCGGGCGTGGGCAACGAGCTCGTTGTGCTGGCTCTGGATGCCGCTCGTCACATCAAAGTGATGGTTGGGCGGGAAGTTGCCTTGGATGTATTGGGAGTGCGAGAGGCTGATGAGCTCGTTGATGGTGAACCAATTCTTGACCTCGCGGAACTCGCGGAAGCAGAACTCGGCATAGCGCACATAGGCGTCGACGGTCTTGCGGTTGAGCCAGTCGCCCTGGTTGAACAGGGCGGCGGGGGAGTCAAAGTGATGCAGGGACACATAGGGCTCGACGCCATACTTTTTGCAGCAGGCGAACAGCTCGTGGTAGTGCTTAACGCCCTCGGCGAGGGGCTCGGCATCGTCGCCGTTGGGGAAGATGCGGGTCCAGGCGATGGACACACGGATGGCGTTGAGTCCATGCTCGGCAGAAAGGCGGATATCCTCCTCGTAGCGGTTGTAGAAATCACTGGCCGGGTCGGGCAAAAAGCGACCCTGGGCGACAAGGTAATCGTCCCACATGGTCTTACCCTTGCCTGCCACCTTCGTGGAACCTTCCGTTTGGTACGCGGCGGTTGCGGCACCCCAAACAAAGCCCTTCGGCAGCTGCTGTACGCGGTTTAGCAAAGACATATGCATACACCCTCTCGTCTCGCTGTTCGATATTGTGCGTTTGCGCTCAGGAGGCTCCCTGGTTAGCGTTCAGCGGTGAAAAAGCCCGATAAACACTATCTTAAAATGATTAGAACCAAAATGAGCACGTGAACATTTGACAATGAGCACATTAACATCCGGCTGGGATGTATAGAAACAAAACAACTTCAAACAGCCGCGAACGGTTGTATTTGTTCTGTAAGCGGTTTTGATTGACAGAAGTTTTCATGTTGTGGTATATGGCTCGGGTATCATGAGCACGTTATCAATGTATGTACGATGCGCCATGGGCGCGGGGAATAGTTGGGAAGCAGGTTAGCGTGGAAGGCATGGCTCAGCAGACAAGGAATGGTCATTCGGCGAGCGCGGCAGAGGTTGCGGCGCTCGCTGGCGTGAGCCGCCAGACTGTGTCTCGCGTGGTCAACGGTATGCCCAACGTGACGGAAAAGACGCGCAAGCGTGTGCTGGCCGCCATGGAAGAGCTGGGCTTTCGTCCCAATTTTGCTGGAGCGGCGTTGCGCGGCGGGTCGTATCGTTCTATTGGCCTGTGCATGTACAACATCACACGTGTCGGTAACCTGGCGACGCTCGAGGGTATCATGCAAGCGGCGCGCGAGCACGATTTTGCCGTCACTATGATCGAGATGGGCGGCGACAAGCCCTATACACTTGCCGATGCCTCGCGCCGCATGGTCGAGCGACCCGTCGACGGCATGATTCTCAACATGAACCGCATGGCTCCCGATTTTGAGGAGTTTGTTCCCCAGCCGGGAGTGCGAACGGTCATCCTGTCCATGTATGCGCATCCGCGCTGCACGACGATCGACTCCGACCAGTATGGTTCGTGCGAGCTGTTGACCAATTATCTGCTGGAACATGGTCACTCGAATATGCGGTTTGTGGCGGGTCCGGAAAACTCGATTTCCTCGCGTTTTCGTGAGGCCGGTTGGCGCGATACGCTGGGTCGTGCTCATGTCGATGCCGCTCCGATGCTGCGTGGCGATTGGAGTGCGGACAGTGGGTACGCCATGGGCGAGCGGATTGCGGCCGAGGTGCTTGCCGGCGGGTCGCAGGCGCCGACTGCCGTGCTTGCGGCAAATGACCAGATGGCGCTGGGCGTTATCGCCGCGCTCGAGAACGCGGGCCTGTCCGTGCCCGACGACGTGAGCGTGGTTGGTATCGACGACGCACTCGAGGGACTTGTTCCTCACAATCGGCTGACGACGCTGCGATTTGATTTGCGCGGTGTCGGTAAGCTTGCGTTTGAGGCGGCGATTGGAGAGAGCTCGTCTATCGAGGCGATTCATGTGCCGAGTACGCTGGTCGAACGCTCGACTGTTAGGGACATACGGGGTTAGGTCCTACTCCGTTTGTCTCGATTTGTAACAGGTAGACGGTCAAAAGCGGGCTACGTGTTACAGATTTAGATTCTTCGGAAAGAGCAATCCTGTTCGTCTCAATCTGTAACAGCTAGGACCAAAAAACTCGGCTAGATGTTACAGATTGAGACAAACGGCTTCCGACCTGCACAAAAAGGCCGGGGGCGGCGCGTCGTGTGACGTGCCGCCCCCGGCTGAGAAATGGGGACAGGTTATGTGGGCAGACAACCCCGCAAGCCGCTAGTCCAGACGACGGGTCTGCGCCACGTGCTTATACCAGTAGGCGCTTGCCTTGGGCGTGCGCTTCTGGGTTTCAAAGTCAACGTAGAAGAAGCCGTAACGCTTGTTGTAACCATTGGTCCAGGAGAACTGATCCTGCAGGCTCCACAGGAAGTAGCCACCCACGTTGACGCCCACCTCCATGGCTTTGAGCAACCAGCGCAGGTGCTGCTCGATGTAGTCGATGCGCGGCTGGTCGTCCACAAAACCGTCCTTGTAGGGGTCCTTGTAGCCCATGCCGTTCTCGGTGATGAAGATTTGCTTGTAGTTGGGGTAGCGCTGCTTAATGTAGACGAGCAGATCGAACAGGCCCTCGGGATAGATGATCCAGTCCCAGTCGGTGGTGGGGATGCCAGGCTTGTTCACATGCTCGCCAATGCCCTTAACGCGCCAGCGGCCGGTGCCCTTCTCGCCCGTACCGTTGTGGTGCAGGTCGTTCTCGCCGTCATAAGCCTTCAAGAAGCGGCACTGGTAGTTGTTAACGCCCAGGTAGTCGTTGTAGAGCGCGGCCTCGCGCATGATCTCGAGATCCTCGTCCAGGATCTCGATGGTGCCGCCCGAGATGGCCGCCAAGCGGTTGGCGCACTCGAGGGTGTCGGGCGCGTAGTCGCCGCGGAAGGTGGCGTCGAGCAAGAACTGGTTCTGCAGCACGTGCTCGTTGTTGGCGGCCTTGATGTCGGCGGGGTCGTTCTCGTTGAGCGGATACTTGAACTCCAGCGACTGGATGACGCCGATTTTGCCCTTAAAACCGCCGTTGTGGAAAGCCAGCACGGCCTTGGCGTGGGCGAGCATCATGTTGTGCTCGCACTGGAAGGCCTCGGCCAGATGAGCTTTGACGCCACCGGGGAAGGTGCCCTCGATGTAGGTGTTGGAGGCGTCGGCCCAGATCTCGTTAAAGGTGAACCAGTAGGTCACCTGGTCGGCGTACTCCTTAAAGCAGAAGGTGGCAAAGTCCACAAAGGCGTCGATGGTCTCGCGGTTGAGGAAATCGCCCTTCTCAAAGAGGGGCAGCGGCGTGTCAAAGTGATGCAGCGTGACAAACGGCTCAACATGGTGCTTGTGGCACTCGGCGAAGAGATCGTGGTAGAACTGGACACCCTCGGGGTTGATTTCGCCGGTACCGTTGGGGAAGATGCGGCTCCAGGCGATGGAGAGGCGGATGCCGTTGATACCGAACTCCTCGCACAGCTCCAAGTCGACGGGGTACTGGTTGTAGAAGTCCGAAGCGGGATCGGGGGAAAAGCGCCCCTGGGCCTCCAGGAAGTCGTCCCAGGCAACCTTGCCCTTACCGTGAGTGCGGGTCTCACCCTCTACCTGGTAGGCAGCGGTAGCACCGCCAAAGACAAAGTCCTCGGGAAACTGCGCAGGCGGGTTGGTGACGCTAGCAGGGTTAACGGACATGATGATCCAATCGTCTAAATCGAAGGGCCAGCCGGTCTTGGATGGTCGGCTGGCCTTGGGCGTTACTTACTTCGAAAGTTGCTCGCTTACGAAGGCGAGAGACTTATCGCCGTTCTGGGAGAGCTCGATGTACTGCTTACCACGGCAGGCGACGCACTTGTTGCCCACGCGCTCGCAGTCCTTCTGCAGGTCGGCCAGGTAGCTGGCGGCCTGCGGGGCCAGGACGACCAGGTCAAAGTCGGGGAGCATGTCAACGTGGTTGCCATAGGCCTCAGCAGCGGTTTCAAGATTGATGCCGCGCTCCTTGGCAGCCTTGGCCAGCGCGTTGGCGAGCAGGCCCGAGGTTCCGCCGCCCTGGCAGAGCACGAGCACGCGCTTGCCGTTGAGGTCGCTGGCGGTCGTTGCCTCGGCAGCGGATGCTGCAGAAGCGGCGGGGGAGTCGGCCTTCACGGCCTCGGCAGCAGCGCCGGCGGCAACGCTCTTGGCGTCAGCCTTGCCCTGGAAGGCGTCGTTGAGCTTGGCGGCCTTCTCAGCGTTCTTGGCGGCGAGCTCCTCCTGGGAGATCTCGGCCTCCTCGGTGCACTTCTGGGCGTCATAGGCACGGAAGAACGGGTAGTACAGGGCAAAGTCGACGACCAGGATAAGGGCGAGCATCACAAAGGCGAGCGGCTGGAAGCCCAGGCCCATGATGGTGCCGATGGGGCCGGGGACGGTCCAGGGCAGGGTGTACATAAAGCCGTTCATGCCCAAGAAGTCGATAAAGATCTTGAGGATCCAGATGTTGGCGATCGGGGCAAAGACAAACGGGACAAAGAAGACGGGGTTGAGCACGATGGGCGCGGCGAACAGCAGCGGCTCGTTAACGGCAAAGCACACGGGAACGATGGCGGCCTTACCGACGGCGCGCATCTCCTGGGACTTGGCCAGGAAGCAGAACATAAAGACCAGGACAAGCGTGGCGCCGGTGCCGCCCATGCAGACGACGAAGTACTGGGCACCCTGGGTCAGGACAGCGGAAGCGTGCTGGCCGGCCTGGAACGCAGCCAGGTTGTCGGTCATGTTGGCAACGAGGGCGGCGGCGATGGCGGGCTCGACGATCGAGGGGCCGTGGACGCCCACGAACCAGAAGAGGCTCATGGCGCCGTAGATCACAGCAAGGCCGATGTAGCCGTCGGCAGCGGTGAACAGGGGCTGGAACACCTGGATGACGCCCTGGGCAAAGCAGAAGCCAAAGGCAGCGCGGAAGACGATGTCAAAGACCCAAAAGACGGTGATGCAGACGGAGAAGGGGATGATGTCCTTAAAGGTCTGCGAGATGTTGGGCGGAACCTGCTCGGGCATCTTGACGGTGATGTTGCGCTTAATGAAGAACTTGTAGATGATGCCGGTCACAAACGCAGCGATGAAGGCGGTCAGCAGGCCCTTGGAACCAAGGTAGGTGGTGTTGAAGCCGCTGGCGGCGTCCGTGGCGATCGTGTCGCTCGAAAGGAGCAGGAAGCCGATGATGGCCGCGCACATGCACGAGATAAAGTTGATCTGGTTATTCTTGGGCAGATCGCGGTTCTGGGCGTCGGCGAAGTGCTTGGCCGTGGTGGCGGCGCAGGCGATGGCCAGGATGCCCATGGAGTAGTTGTAGCACTTCCACAGGGCGTTGTTGATGTCATCGGGCCAGTAGAAACCCCAGATGTTGGGGACCGAGGCTACCAGGCAGAAGATGGACGAGAAGATGATGATGGGGATGACGGAGATAAAGCCGTCGCGAATCGCCTTGAGGTACTTGTTGCGGGCGATCGCGTTGAAAAAGGGCTGGCCCTTTTCGATGATGGCGATAAGTTGCTCCATGCAATGCTCCTAAGAGTCGGTGGGTTAACAACGATGGTAGCTTTTGGCGTTCGGTTGCCAAAATGTTGACGTTGCCATTTTGCGACACAAAAAAAGACGCGAACCGGTGGTTCCTGTGCCTGCGAACCGTCGATTCCCTATGCGTAAACGTTTGAGCCGCCCGGTGGCTCTGTGTTTGCATAATGGCAACGTTAACATTTGGGCGACAAAAGCCGTTCGGGGAAGCAAAAATGTCGGTGAACGGTAGGTTTTGGGTGGTGAGCGTATGGTGGGGGAGGCGTTGGATATACTTGAAGACGTTTCATTTGACTGCGCAGGATGCCACTAATGGCATCGTTGACATAGAAAGATCGACCTATGGCCGCTGTTAAAAAATCGGTTTCCGTTAAGGACGTGGCGCGTCTCGCGGGCGTCTCGGAGCAGACAGTCTCGCGTACGGTGCACGATTCGCCCAGCGTGCGCCCCGAGACCAAGGAGCGCGTGCGTGCCGCCATGCGCGAGCTGGGGTATCGCCCCAATTTTGCCGGTCGATCGCTGCGCCGCGGCAAGTTTAAGACCGTCGGCGTCGCCATGTTCAACATTACCGGTACCGGCAACCTCGACCGTATGGAGGGCTTTGCTGCCGCCGCCGATAAGCACGGCTACGCCATCACCCTCACTAAAGTAGATGGGCATCCGTATACCCTCGAGAGCGCATCGTCGCGCATGAGCGCACTGCCGGTGGATGGCATGGTCGTGATCATGAATCGCATGCCGGCGGACTTTGGCACCTTCGAGCCACTGCCCGGCATGCAGACAGTGCTCGTTACGATGTTGGAGCACCCGCTTTGTTCAACGGTCGATAACGACCAGTTCGATTGCTCGCGCCAGGTGGTCGAGTATTTGCTGGAGCAGGGGCACAAGACCGTGCACTTTATCTCGTGCCCCGAGCGCTCGCTTTCGGGCATGCAGCGCGAGGAAGGCTGGCGCGAGACATTGCGCGCACATGGTATTGAGCTGCCGCGACTCATCCGTGGCGATTGGACGGCGCAGAGCGGATATGCCGCAGGCCAGGCTCTGGCGGACGATCCGACCTGTACTGCCATCTATGCCTCCAACGACGCCATGGCCTACGGCTGCATTCGCGGGCTCGAGTCGCGCGGAAGGCGTGTGCCCGAGGACGTGAGCGTGGTGGGTGTTGATGACAGCCTGGGCGATATCGTGCCCGACCGTCGCCTGACCACCGTGCGCTTTGACAACAGGCGTGTCGGCATGTGGGCAGTCGATAAGATCGCCGGTGCCGAGGGGGGTGCGTCTGGCGTGGAGCACATGCTGATCCCCGGCGTGCTCGTAGAGGGCGATACGGTGCGCGATTTGCGCTAGGGCGCGGTCCTGTTTGGGTTTCCGTTAATCATGTTTGATATTGTTCGAAACGGTTTGGAAACCGTTCACGGGTGAAAATTGACCGTTCATAGCTTGAAATTATGTTTTGCGTTGTTCTTTTTTGTTTGAATGTTAATGTTTCTGCCATACAGAACGCAGCGCGTATGCCCGGACGCGATGCTCTCCATTGGTTCATATGTGAAAGGAACGCAATATGGCAACCAAAGAAGAAATCTCGATGGTTGGATTCGAGATCGTCGCATACGCAGGTGACGCCCAGACCGATCTGCTTGCAGCGCTCGATGCTGCTCGCGAGGGTGATTTTGAGAAGGCCGAGCAGCTGCACAAGGATGCCAGCGATGCGCTCATCGGTGCCCACGACACGCAGACCAAGCTGCTTTCGCAGGAGGCCGGCGGTGGCGAGATGGAGATGACCTTCATCATGGCTCACGCTCAGGACACTCTCATGACCACTATGATCCTGGAGAAGCAGACCCGCTTTACCATCGATGCCTACAAGCGCATCGCCGAGCTCGAGGCCAAGCTCGCCTAACGAGCCCTCACAACCAAGTTCCCTTCCAAAAGTTCTGCCGCATTCGCGACAGGGCTTTTTTCTGTCCTCCTCCCCGCAACTCATCCCGAGATAGTCATTGGGGACGTTCTTAAACGACTAGTCATTGGGGACAGTCTTGGCGCGCTCCGTTCGTCCTCCCGTTCGATTTTTGCTCGGTGGGTATACTTCCTTTCGCATTAAACGCCGGACTGAGGAGGTATCCAAATGCCGGATAACGGGTCAATACAAAAAAGAGACGCGCACGAGATGGCTCATGGGCGTCCTGTCCAGATAACCGAGCACACGACGGTAACCGAGCTGCAGCCCAGTCTGTCCGATGTCGTGTGCGCAAACAAAAAGCTGCAGATTGGCTTTATCGCTGCGCTCGTGGTCCTGGCGCTGCTGTCGGGCTTTGTAGCTCGTCCGCATTTCGCCGATACCAAAACTTGGGACTCCACCATCGAGGTCATCGACCAAAAGAAGGGTAACGTACTGGCGCTCACGGCTTCATGCGTGGCGCTGTCTGCGGGCATTACCGCGCTGCCGGGTGATACGGGAACGCCGGTTGCCGAGCAGCTCGCGCAGCTTTCAGGCAACCTTGGTATCGTGCTTGCCGTGCTCTACCTAGAGAAATACCTGCTAACCATTTTGTGGTCGGTTGGCCTGGGCATCTTAATCCCGTTTGCGTTGGTGCTCTTTGCGGTGTCGCTCGGCATTCACGGGCGCTGGAGCACGAGCGCTGTCCTGCGCCGTGTGGCGACGCGCGTGCTGGTGGTTGCCGTGATCGGCATGGCGCTCGTGCCCGCGAGCGTATGGGTGTCGCAGAAGGTCGACGAGACGTATCAGGTGAGTATCGAGCAGGCAGAGCAAAAGGCGACTGAAGCGAGCAAGACGAGCTCCACAAAGAGCGAGAAGAAGTCCGAGACTACGGAAAACAAGAATGTACTTGAGCAACTGACCGATGGGGCATCGAGTTTACTTACATCGGTGACCGACAGTGCCAAGTCGATGACCGATGAGGTGGTGCAGCAGGTGACCGATCTGATCGAAGGTGTCATCGTGATGATCGTGACCTCGTGCGTGATTCCATTGCTGGTGCTCGCGGCGTTTCTGTGGCTGGGACACACGCTACTGGGGGTCGATATCTCTGGCCCGGCGAACTATTTGACGGGCCGTTTTCTGAACGCTCCGTCCAAACATGCCAAGAAGAGCGGGCAGTCTGAGTAGGCGGCAAAGCGATCTTTGGAAGATCAACTGTAAGAAGGGCGGCCGAGACACGTTCTCGGCCGCTCTTTTGTTTGTTGAATACGCGGTCGCTACGTCCGCGCCGGGTCCAGACGGTCGGCAATCATCCGTGAACGGTATTTGTTCAAAAAAGAACAAAGATAAACAAATAGTTGTTGCAGTTACTGTTCGAATGTGTTCAAATAAACATGAACAGTGAAGAACCGCACATTCAGATGCCCGGACCTGAACGCGATTCAACACTTCCAAACAGAAACTACGCACCTGCGTATCTCTCAAGGAGGATGTCATGAGGGTTGTAATCGCTTCCGATGCCGACGGTATGTCGATGAAGGAGTCCATCAAGGAGATGCTCATCGCCGACGGTCACGAGGTCGTCGACTATTCCGAGACCCCTGCCGCGGACTTTGTCGATTCCGCGACCGCCGTTGCCAAGGACCTGCTGGAGCACAAGGATTCCCAGGGCTTCGCATTCGATAAGTACGGCGTCGGCTCCTATATGGCCGCCGTCAAGATCAAGGGCATGGTCGTTGCCAACATTTCCGACGAGCGTTCCGCCTACATGACCCGCGAGCACAACGGCTCGCGCATGGTCACCATGGGCCCGGGCGTTGTGGGCACCGAGGTTGCCAAGAAGATCGCCCGCGAGTTCCTGCGCGCCCAGTACGCCGGCGGCCGTCACCAGATCCGTGTCGACATGCTCAACAAGATGGCCTAACGAGAGCCACCGAGAACTCGAACTTCTACCTCAACTTGTGAATTCAGACGAAAGGACGTTCTGATGAAGAAGACCATCGCAATCGGTTGCGACCATATCGTTACGGACGAGAAGATCTATCTGGCCGACCGCCTGGAGCAGGCTGGCTACAAGGTGCTCGACTGCGGCACCTACAGCCACACCCGTACGCACTATCCCATCTACGGTAAGGCCGTGGGCGAGGCTGTTGCCAGCGGCAAGGCCGACTTTGGCGTGGCCCTGTGCGGCACCGGCATCGGCATCACCAACGCCGTCAACAAGGTTCCCGGCGCCCGCTGCGCCCTGGTTCGCGACATGACCTCTGCCCTGTATGCCCGTCGTGAGCTCAACGCCAACATCGTGGGCTTTGGCGGCAAGATCACCGGCGAGTTCCTGATGGCCGATATCATGCTTGCCTTCCTGGAGGAGCCCTACGAGAAGACCCCCGAGCACGATGCCCTGATCGCCAAGATCGATGCCTGCAATAAGGCCGACGCCGAGGCTCAGGCTGACCCGCACTTCTTTGACGAGTTCCTCGAGAAGTGGGACCGCGGCGAATACCATGATTAGCGGGTATCCGGCGTAATTAACTAGTCCGTTGACGGCTCGCGTTTCTGTGATGGGGCGCGGGCCGGTTTGCTATCAGCCCTATTGACTTGGCGGGCTGTCGTAAGAAAGGGAAGATTCCCATGGAGTTTGTTCTTGATAACGGCTCTGTCCGCATTGCGTCGAGCACGGCTGGCGGATCGTTCACTTCTATTGCGGCCAACGGCCGTGAGTACCTGTGGCAGGGCGACCCGGCGGTGTGGTCGGGCCAGGCACCCATTTGTTTCCCGATCTGCGGCGGCCTTCGTGACGGTCGCGCAATGACCATGGGCGGCCGCGAGGTCAAGCTTGCCCGTCACGGCTTTGCTCGCAAACAGGAGTGGAAGCTCGAGGAGCAGGGCGACAACATGGTCGCGCTGAGCCTAAGCTCTGCCGACCATGCCGAGTTGCTCGAGCAGTACCCGTATCCGTTTAAGATCGTTGCTCGTTACACGATCGATGCGGAGAAGGTGGCCGTGTCGTACGAGGTGACCAATGAGGGCACCGAGGACATGCCGTTCTTTGTGGGCGGTCACCCTGGCTTTAAGTGCCCGCTTGACGAGGGCGAGTCCTATGACGACTACGAGCTCCGTTTTGAGCAGCGCGAGGCCGCCGAGCTCTGTACTGCCGTTCCCTCGACGGGCCTGATTGATGTTGAGCATCGCAGCAAGAACCCGATGGTTGGCCATGACCTGCCGCTGACCCACGAACTCTTTGACTTCGCGGAGACCATCTTTGACGTGCTCGAGAGCCGTGTGGTTACGCTGACCAAGAAGACCGAGGACAAGGGCGTGCGACTGACGTTCCCCGATATGCCGTACCTGATTGTGTGGAGCAAGCCCGAGGGTGACTTTGTGGCCGTGGAACCGTGGGGTGGTCTGTCCACCTGCTCCGACGAGGACGATATTCTGGAGCACAAGCGCGGCTGCCTGGTGGCCAAGCCGGGGGAGACCGTTACTCGCGGCTTTGAGATCGAGATCCTTTAACGAGCTATCGTATGTTTGGGGCCGCGCGTGTCGTGCCCCGGAAACAGGAGTTCAATATGATTCTGACCGTTACCATGAACCCGTCGATTGATACGCGCTATCAGCTCGACAAGTTGATCATCGACGACGTGAACCGCGTGACGCCCGAAAAGACCGCTGGCGGTAAGGGCCTCAACGTGAGCCGCGTGCTGCTGCAGCTGGGCGACGACGTGCTCGCGACTGGCCTGCTCGGCGGCCACATGGGTGCCTATATGGCCGAGCTCATGGATGCCGATGGCGTCAAGAACGACTTTGTGCCCATTGCCGGCGAGACGCGCATTTGCCTGAATATTCTGCACGAGGGTAATCAGACCGAGCTTTTGGAGAGCGGCCCGCAGATCGCCCCGGCCGAGCTCGAGGCCTTTACGGCCAAGTTTGCCGAGCTTGCAGCGAAGGCGGACGTTGTGACGCTTTCGGGCTCGCTGCCGCGTGGTGTCGATGCCGGCTACTATGCCAAGCTCGTCAAGATCGCCGAGGAGGCGGGCGCCAAGGTGCTGCTCGACACCTCGGGCGCATCGCTGGAGGCCGCGCTGGAGTCCGACGCTAAGCCCGAGCTCGTAAAGCCCAACCTGACCGAGATTAACGGCCTGCTGGGTACGTCCTTTACGACCGACGATGTCGATGCCCTGCGCGAGGCGCTTGCCGCCGATGGCCGCTTTGCCGGTATCCCCTGGGTCGTCGTTTCGATGGGCGCTGCCGGTTCGGTGGGCTTCCATGAGGGTCGCGCGTTCCGCGCCAAGACGCCCGCGATTGCGGCTGTGAACGCGACGGGTTCCGGCGACTCGACCATCGCCGGCTTTGCGCATGCCATTGCTGCTGGTGCCGACGACGTCACGGTGCTCAAGACCGCCAATACCTGCGGCAAGCTCAACGCCATGGACCCCAAGACCGGCCACCTGGTCATGGACCGCTGGGACGAGGTTTACAACAGCGTTGTCGTGACTGAACTGTAGGGTTACGCGGTTTTACCAAACCGCGTAACGGCGCGACGCTGCAAACGCCCCTAAGCGGCAATCTGACGTTCAATCGTCGGGCATGACCAAAAGGTCAATGCCCTCCTCTTTCACGTCACCTTGCTCGCTTAGGGGCGTTTTCGCTGTCGTTGCCTAGACACCGGCGTTGCCTTGGTCGCAAGTAGTCATTGGGGACGCTCTTTAATGACTAGTCGTTTAAGAACGCCCCCAACGACTAGTCGAACAAGAACGTCCCCAATGACTACGCTCAAAAACGGCGCCCGTCGGCGATGTTGCCGGCGGGCGCCGTTGTCTTGAAGACGAAGTGATCCGTTTTCCTCCGTCCCCAAGGGATCATTACAGTGAGTCGATAAAGCGCTGTTGGGCGGCGCGTCCTGCTTCGTCCCACTTAAAGACGCCGGCGTTGTCGAGCACGTGGCCAAACACCACGCCGACCTCCTCGTGCAGGATATCGATGGCGTTGTCGGCCGTAAGCTCGTCGGCGCGGCGGGCAAAGACGTCCTCAGCCCATGCGGCGTGGCTGCGGCAAAGATCATCGCCCTCGAGCGCACCGGCAAGGTCGTAGCTGGCATCGACCTTGGCTGCCAGCAGATGCTCACGGACAGCGCCAAGCTCGGGAACCAGGCGCGGCGGCAGAATGGCCAGGCCCATGACCTCGATCAGGCCGATGTTCTCCTTCTTAATGTGGTGGTACTCGGCATGCGGATGGAAAACGCCCAGCGGATGCTCGTCGGTCGTGATATTGCAGCGAAGCGCCAGGTAGGCCTCGTAAATCTCGCCGCCGGCATTGCCGCGGGAATCGACGCGGCGGATGACGGGCGTCACGGTGTTGTGGGCCACGCCGTCGGCCGTGTGTGCGATAACGCCCACCGACTCATCGGTCCACTCGCGCCAGGCGAGGATAATCTTCTCAGCAGCGTCGAGCAGCTGAGCGCGGTCATGCGAGCGCAGACGCAGCGCCGAGAGCGGCCATTGCAGCACAGTGCCGGTGACCTGGTCAAATCCGGGCACGCTAAACTGCGAGACCTCGGCGGCATGCATCATGGGGAACTCGTGCGCACCGCCCTGGAAGTGGTCGTGCGAAAGAATCGAGCCGCCCACGATGGGCAGGTCGGCGTTGGAGCCAATAAAGTAGTGCGGGAACAGGTCGACAAAGTCGAGCAGACAGGTCAGACCCTTGCGGTCCACGTGCATCGGGCGATGCTCGGAGCTCATGGCAATGCAGTGCTCGTTAAAGTACGCGTACGGGCTGTACTGGAAACCCCAGCGCTCGCCGTCGAGCTGGATGGGGATAACGCGCAGATTCTGGCGGGCGGGGTGAGCGCCGCCGTCGGCTGCGGCGGAGCGTCCGGGATAGCCCTCGTTTTCGATGCAGAGCTGGCAGGCGGGATACTTCTCGCCCGTGTTCTTGGCTACACCTGCCGCGGCGATATCGCGCGGGTCCTTCTCAGGCTTGGACAGGTTGATAGTGATCTCAAGATCGCCCCAGTTGGTGGGGGTGCTCCATTTGATGTTGCGCGCGATGGCGGCACGGCGCACGTAGCCGGCGTCGCAGCACAGGCCGTAGAACCAGTCGGTTGCGGCGCGGGGCTCGTTGACGCCCATACGTCCGTTGAACTCTTCGTTTACAACCGAAGGCCTCGGCATGAGCGCGCCCATGATGCGCATGGCGATGCGGTCGCGGCCCGACGCCGTGTCCTCGGCGGTGCCGTTGGCAACGGCGGTCTCGGAAAGCGCGGCAAGCGTGCCTTCAAGGTCAAAGTCGGGCAAGGTATCGGGGTGCAAGAGCGAGAGTTTCTCAACCTGGAGCGCCCAGGCCATATCGAGCGCGGGCCCCGTAGCGCCGATGCACTCCAAAATGGTGTTGTATGCCCAGATGCGGTCGTCCTGGCCGATCATCGATCGGTGGATGGCGTACTCGATCAGGTTCTGTGCGGCCTCGCGCACGTCAGTCATTACAGCCATGCCGCGTAAGCCCCCTTGTCAGAGATGGCGTAGTGACGGGCAGAGCCCTCGCCCAGCCAGCCGTTCATCTTGGCAATGAAGGTGTCGACCAGGTCGAGCGGCACGAAGGCCTGGATGGTGCCACCAAAGCCGCCACCGTGGATACGGACGGCGCCGCGGCCGTCGAGCACGTGCTCGGCCAGCGCCAGGGCATACATGGAAGGCTGCTCGGAACCCAGCTTGGCAACAACATTCTGCAGGTACATGGCAGAGCTGGCGCCGGACTCGCGCGTCAGGACCAGGAACTGGTCGATGTCGCCGGCGTTCAGAGCTGCCCAGCGCTTGTCGACCAGGCCGTTCTCGTACCAGTAGTGAACGGCGCGCAGGCAGGCACGGTCGCCCAGTTTGGCGCGCAGCTCGGGGAGCCTGGCGTCAAAATCGGCAACGTCGACCTCGCACAGGCGTGCCTTGCCAAACTCGGCGGCAACGTCCTGCATCTCGCGCGGAACGGCGGCGTAGTCGTCGGTGGCGGCCACGTGGTCGGCACCGACCTTAACGAGCACGAGCGCATAGCCGTGATCCTCAAAGTTGAGCTCGAGCTTCTGGGTTTTAGGCTGAGCCTGGTCCTCAAAGTCCATGTAGGCAAGGCCGCCCAGGCACACGGCGGCCTGGTCCATCAGACCGCAGGGCTTGCCGTAATAGTTGTTCTCGGTGCGCTGGCTCATCTGCGCGAGCGCGACGGGCTCGATGGCGGGTGCGCCCCAGAGGGTTTCCATGGCGCGACCGTACGCGGCCTCGACGGCGGCAGAGCTGGAAAGACCGCCGCCCGAGGGGACGGAGCAGGTAAAGGCAAAGTCGAAGCCGTGGGGCTCAACGCCAAGGGCTGCAATCTCGTGGGCCATGCCGCGGACGAGGCTTGCGGACGTGCCCTTCTCGGACTCCTGAACGTCTAGCGTGTCGAGCGCGATTTCAAACGTGGGATAGCCCTCGTCGGCTACGCGAACCTTGTTGGAATCGGTTGCCACGGCGATGCCGTCGACGGCGACATCGAGCGAGCCGGCGATAACGTGCCCACCCTCGTGGTCGGTGTGGTTGCCGCTGATCTCGGAGCGGCCGGGCGCGTGCACATAGAGCACCTGGCGATCGCCGATGGGCCCAAACTCCTCCTCGAACAGCTTGGTGAGCGTGGCGAGTGTCTTTTCGTCGGGGGTGGTCATGGGAGTCCTTTCCTTGGCGCATACTGACGAGTTTTCCGTCGTAGTGAGTACGTTAACAATCTGAAGCGGCGTGAACTCAGCATCTACGATGCCGCACGTTACGGGCTATGTTAACGTACTCATAACACAACGCTTATCACTTTTTGAGAATCTGGTAATCGGTAGAAATTCAGCCGTGAACGGTATTGCCGTATGGACTTATAGAGCAGAAGAGTTGCGGATTGAAAAAGTAGAGTACGTTAACATGCGTCCGACGATAGCGGGCCTCGGCGCGGGGTGTATTTCTGCCCGGGCCGGCATGCACGCTATTCAGATCTCGCAACGGTGAAGGTGATCCTGTGGCAAGGCGCCCGTCCAACGATACAGGTACGCGTCCGGTCTCCATGGCCGACGTCGCCCGCGCTGCTGGCGTTTCGCAGCAGACGGTTTCGCGCGTCGCCAACGGCTTGCCCAACGTTAACGAGCAGACGCGCCAGCGCGTGCAGGCCGCTATGCAAGAGCTCGGCTTTCGTCCGAGTTATGCCGGTCGCTCGCTGCGCGACGGCCGCTACCATTCGGTCGGTCTGTGCGTCAACGATGTCACCAAGTTTGGCAACCTCTCAATGATCGACGGCATCGCCAGCGCTGCTCGCGAGCATAATTGCGCCATCACGCTGGTCGAGATGTCCAAGACCGAGGAGTTTTCGCTTGCCGAGGCAACGCGTCGTATGGCCGCGCTGCCTGTGGACGGCATCATTATCGGCATGAGCCGTATGGCGCCCGATTTTGAGACGTTTGATCCACTGCCGGGCATTGGCACGGTCATCGTTACCATGTACGCGCACCCGCGGGTGACCACGGTAGACTCCGATCATTACGGCTGCTCGCTCTTGCTTATGAATCACCTGTTTGAGCTGGGGCATGAGCAAATTCGCTATATTGGCGGCCCGTCGTTCTCGGTCGACGAGCAATTTCGTCGAGCCGGTTGGCAGGATGCGCTCGAGCGTAGGCACATTAAGCCGCAGACGCCGCTCGAGGGCGACTGGTCTGCCAACAGCGGTTACGAGGCCGGCAGATATCTGGCCGAGCACGACCGCACCATGACGGCGATTTACGCGGCAAACGACCAGATGGCAAACGGCGCAATTGCAGCGCTGCGCGATAGTGGCTTGCGCGTGCCCGAGGACGTGAGCGTGGTGGGCGTCGATGATTCGCTCGATGATTTTGTGGCACACAACGAGCTCACGACCGTGCGATTTGATCTACATCAGCGCGGACGCGAGGTATTCGAGCATGCGGTTCCCGAGGCGGGTACGGCGGGCAAAACCGTTGCCATTCGTATTCCCGGCCAGCTCATTATTCGACATAGCACGGCGATACCGCGCGCATAGTTTGCGCAGGTAAACGGCGATTTATCGTATTTCAATAACAATCGGTATGGATGCCGGCAGATAACAGCTGGGATACTGCCGAGTGTTATGATAGACGGGTTCTTTTGTCTATCTAGGAGGCTTTGCCTGATGGAGATCACCAAGGATATCCGCTACATCGGTGTCGACGATCACGACATTGACCTGTTCGAGGGCCAGTACGACGTGTCCGAGAACGGTATGGCATACAACAGCTACGTTATCTTGGGCGAAAAGATCGCTGTCGCCGATTCAGTCGATGGCGGTTTTGTCGACGAATGGCTCGGCAACCTCGAGGCCGCGCTCGATGGCCGTACGCCCGACTACCTGGTCGTCCATCACATGGAGCCCGATCACTCCGCCGGTATCGCCGCCTTTATGGAGCGCTATCCCCAGGCACAGATTGTGGCCAGCATGGGCGCCTTCCGCATGATGGTCAACTACTTTGGCACCGACTACCCCGAGCGTAAGATAGTCGTCAAAGAGGGCGACGTGCTCGACCTGGGTGGCCACAGCCTAACGTTTGTCTGCGCCCCCAACGTGCACTGGCCCGAGGTGATCTTC
Source organism: uncultured Collinsella sp. (assembly GCA_900543595.1). GTDB lineage: Bacteria > Actinomycetota > Coriobacteriia > Coriobacteriales > Coriobacteriaceae > Collinsella. Next base: position 43,173 of record UQRX01000011.1, read on the forward strand.
TCCTACGAGTCTACCGACAAGGTGCTCTTTAGTGCCGACGGCTTTGGCAAGTTCGGCGCCAACGACATCGAGGACCCGGAAGGCTGGGCCTGCGAGGCGCGCCGCTACTACTTTGGCATCGTCGGTAAGTTCGGCAAGTTCGTGCAGGCCGTGCTCAAGAAGGCCGCCGACCTGGACATTCAGATTATCTGTCCGCTCCACGGCCCCGTGCTGACCGAGAATCTGGGCTATTACCTCGACACCTACAACACCTGGTCGAGCTATCAGCCCGAGGACGAGGGCATCACGATCGCCTATGTGAGCGTGTATGGCCATCTGAAGGCTGCTGTTGAGGAGCTCGCTTCTGCGCTCGAGGCTCGCGGCCAGAAGGTTTCCGTTTTTGACCTGGCACGCGACGATATGGCCGAGGCCGTTGAGGATGCGTTCCGCTATGACCGTCTGGTGCTCGCCTCCATCACCTATCAGGGCGAGATCTTCCCGTTCATGAGCACCTTTATCCATACGCTTGCCGAGCACGCCTATCAGAACCGTACGGTGGCACTCGTCGAGGCCGGCTCTTGGGCGCCCACCGCTGCCAAGGTTATGACCAAGGAACTCGAGGGCATGAAGGACATCACTCTGGCGCAGAACAAGGTGACCGTGCTGGGTTCGCTCAACGACGCCTCGCGCGCTCAGATCGAGGCCCTCGCCGACGAGCTTTCCAAGTAGCGACACGTTCACTTTTGACGCTCAGCCATCACAACCACCACAAAGGGGACAGGCACCTTTGTGGTGGTTTTTGTTTAAGCGCCGGCGATGACGAGATTTGGGCGGGCGTCGTCGGCGGTCTCGGCGATTGAGGTGGCGACGGCGCCATCGGGATCACGGTCCATCACGATGGTGTCGACATCGGTCAGCTTGGCAAAGCGGTACATGCCGCGTCCGTTAACCTTGCTGGCGTCCATGAGGGCGACGCTTTGACGGGCGGCACCGACCATAGCCGCTTTGGTCTCGGCCATCTGCGGAAAGTCGGTCGTAAAGCCGCAGCCGGGAACAAAAGCTCCAGGGCACATGACGGCAAGGTCGGCGTGGACCATTTGGAGCGCCTGCATGGTAAGTGGGCCGTACAGATAGCGATGACCTTTGCGCAGTGCCCCGCCCAGCATGACGACATCGACCGAGGGCATGCTCTCGTCGATGTAATCGGCAATGGTAATGTCGGCCGTGATGACGGTGATGCCATCGTGCTGGTCGAGGAGCCGGACAAACTCGAGAGCGGTGGTGCCCGAGTCGACGAGCAGGGTGTCACCGTTGCCGACGAGTTCAATGGCGCTTTGTGCGATGGCCTGCTTGGCGGCAACATTGACGTTGATACGGCGATCCTGGGTGGATACGGTCAGTCGCTTCTGGAGCGACACAGCGCCACCATGCGTGCGGCGCAGCTTGCCGGACTCGGCGAGCGCGTCTAGGTCGGCACGGGCGGTAACGGAGGACACACCAAAGGTCTGGGCGATTTCTGCTACCTGCACCGAGGCATTATGCTCAAGCATCTCCATGATGGCGGCACGACGCTCATCGGCGAAGGCTCGGGTTGTTGCATGGGCCATAGCTGCTCCATCCTCAACTGAAATTTGCAGGAATTGTGTTGAGTCCATTTTCGTTCATTTTCTTTTTGAGTAAGAAAACGCCTTTCGATTACTTATCTTTTCTATAAAAGAAAGATGATTCGCTTGAAAACTGCAATGTCGTATAGAGGGATCCGGCGCGAATCCCTTCCGTTTGCTTTTCAAAAACGAGTGTCTTGACCTGTGTGCCGGTGATATCTCATACGTGCGACGCCGTCGATTTTCATACAATGAGCGCAGCAAAACGCAAGGTAAAACGCCTTGTGAACAACTACGCCCGATGTTCAGATGCGGGCGAGGGAGAGGAGCAAACGCTCATGGCACTTGTTACCACCGAAAAGATGCTCAAGGACGCTCAGGCCGGCCACTACGCCGTCGGCGCGTTCAACGTCGAGAACCTCGAGTTTGTTATGGCCGTTCTGGCCGCTGCCGAGGAGACCAAGTCCCCCGTCATCATGCAGACCACCCCGGGCACCATCAAGACCGCTGGTCTGGACTACTTCTACGGCATGGTCAAGGCTGCCGCCGAGCGCGCTTCCGTGCCCGTCGCTCTGCACCTCGATCACGGCGATGGCTATGACCGCTGCATGCAGGCTTTCCGCACGGGCTACACCTCTGTCATGATCGACGGTTCGCACGAGTCCTTCGAGGACAACATTGCCCTGACCAAGTCCGTCGCCGATGCTGGCCGCGCCATGGGCGTGCCCGTCGAGGCTGAGCTCGGTAAGGTTGGCGGCAAGGAGGACGACGGTCCCGCGGTTGAGGGCGAGAGCCCCTACACCGATCCGGCCGAGGCCAAGGAGTTCGTCGAGCGTACCGGCTGCACCTCCCTCGCAATTGGCGTTGGCACCAGCCACGGTGTGTACACGAGCGATCCGCACATCGAGCAGTCCGTGGTCAAGGCCATCCGCGACGCCGTCGACGTGCCGCTGGTTCTGCACGGCACCTCTGGTGTGCCCGATGAGCAGGTTGCCGAGGCTGTGAAGAACGGCATCTGCAAGGTTAACTACGCCACCGAGCTGCGTCAGGCCTACACCAAGGGCTTCATGGCCTACATGGCCGAGAACCCCGCCTGCTTCGATCCCAAGAAGCCGGCCAAGGAGGGCATGCGTGAGATCACCGAGCTGGTTAAGATCCGCATGACCAACCTCAACTCTGTGGGCAAAGCAGAGTAACAACAAGGGTGCTCTGATCCCACCGGACGGTTTGGGCGGGTCCCGTACTTAGTTTCCAAAACGTCCTCGCGCATGAAGGCCCCCGTTGTCTCGCTTCTTCGAAGCGTTGACAACGGGGGCCTTCGCGCTGCGGAATGATTTTGGAAACTAAGTACGGGACCCGCCCAAACCGTCCTGCTCAATCGCCCTTGTGGCGTTGGGGCTGAATGGGTGGGACGCGTGGGTTATTTGGTTGTTAGGGTTAGTAGGTCGTTGGGGGTTTTGAGGTTGTAGGTGGCGTTTGGGATGTCTTGGTGTGATCCCCATGCTGCTCTGGCAAAACTGACCCCTGCTGAAGTTGCGCATTGTTCGTCGTAGACGGTGTCGCCAACGTAGACGACGTTGCCAGGATTCGCGCCCGTACGTCGGAGATATTCGAGCATGGGTGCGGGCGAAGGCTTGTGCTCGGTTGTGTCTTCGACAAGGATGATGTGCTCAAAATACTTATCGAAACCAAGGGGTGCAATTTCTTTTGTGTATTCGTCGCGCGCACGTGAGGAGACGATGCCAAGTTTGCAGCCGCTATCGGCGAGTGTTGCGATGACTTCAAGCAAACCTGGAAACACGCTGATGGTGCTTTTAAAGCTGGCGGCAACTTGGCACCAGCGATCCAACGTTGCCTGCGAGTAGATTCCAAGTTTCTCAAGGGCATCCTTGCCGGGTATGCCGAGGGCAAATTCAAGCTCGTGTCGGGGGAGCGTTTTGCCGGTCTCTTCTTGGACAATCTGGACAAGCGATGATAGAACGCTTTCTTCTGTATCTGCCAATGTCCCATCAACGTCAAATACGATATGGTCAAAGTGCTTCATATGATTGCTCCTCTCTGTTGTTTGCCTGCAAGTTTGATGCGGTGACAGAAGAAAGGCTAGCGGGATTTCTGCCTGGTACTATCGAGATTCTGCCTCGCTGCTCGATAGCTCGAAGGAGTGCATCCCATTTGTTCTTTAAATACCTGGCCAAGATGGCTTGCTGTCGCAAAGCCGCATTGGCGCGCGACTGTCTGGACCGTTCGCGTGGTGTGTGCCAAAAGTTCGCAAGCACGGTTTACGCGGTATGCGCGCAGATATGCCGCCGGGGTCGTTCCTGCGCAAGCTTCGATAATGCGGTAACACTCTCTTTCGCTTACGCCGGCTGCAGATGCCATCTGGGGCACATCTATAGCGGCTGCATAGTTTGCGCGGATATAGTCCAGGATTGCCTTGAACTGTACGTCGCGGTTGGTCATCCAAGAGGCGTTGTCGGAGGAAAAGAGCGGTTCGGCCTTGGCGTAAATCTGAATCCAGAGCTCTGACAAGCTATTCCGAAGCGCCATCTCGTTCTGCGGCCGTTGAAGGTCGTGGTTAAAGGAACTCTTTAGCAAATCGATAAAGGGCATATCGTCGGGGTTGGTGGGCGACCATTTGAGCACATCGACGCCTCGACATTGCAGCAAAGGATTGATATAGCGCTTTTGAAGGCGTCCCGCGGGATCGCCGAGCATCGACGGCTGAAAGATATGCAACATTTGAATGGCTGGTGCCGAATTGGGTGATTGCAGCGTGCTGTGCAAAACGCCGCCGTTGATAAAGCCGGCGGACCCTTCCTCAAAGCGCACGTGTTCATGAGCCGCGCGCGTTCGATAGTCAATCGCTCCCTGCTCCATGTAGAAAAGCTCGACTTCGGAATGCCAGTGCCAGGGGACGGAATTGCCCGGATAGCGAGCGAATTCTGCGCGTTCGGCAATATAGGGCCAGTCTTCGGCGGTCTCGGGAAACGCTTCCTCGCGTCCTCCGCGGTGCAATTCTATGTGATCCATGTTTCGCATGGCATCAGTATAAAGCGCAATGGGCTTAGATTGCTCTTGCCTGTTCGGGGAACGCCTTGTCTAGGGATGCTTGGAGCTTTTCGAAGGATGCTCGTAAGTTGAGGCTCTGATCGGCTGAGCGCTTGGTTTTTGTGGTGGGGGAGTCGAGGAGGCCGTCTCTCTGTGTCGGGGGGAAGGAGAAAAGGTCTGCATGTTTTAGGGATGGCTGCTGTGCTGCGTCATTAGAAGAATGCATGCTTATGCGGTCTCCTCGATGTCCACCAAAAGATTGCGCTCGGGGTATGCTGCTAGGTCCCGTGCGTTGGCAGTATTATGCCGCGGCTGCTGCAAAGAAGCGCTAAAGAAAGGCTTAACCTGGTTTGGCGTTACGATGAAACTGCAGTTCAGAGGTATCGAGTAACACTCTTGAAAGGTTTTGAGCTTAAGGGCTTTCTAAGGTTTGTGACGTGGATGTGGCGCGGACGTGCGGTGCGTGTGAATGCTCGCTGTTAGCGCTGCGGCTCTGCGGCGCGCACCTGCTCGATGACCTTTTCCATCGTGGTGTCGATGCGGTCTTTTTTGAGCTCGCATTCCCAGATGGCTATGGGCGTCCAGCCCATTTGAGTGAGCGCTGCCACGGCGGCGCGATCGCGTTCGACGTTGCGACGGAACTTTGCCTCCCAAAACTCAACGTTGCGCTTGGGCTGGCTCGGATTGCACTTGGGGCAGCGGTGCCAAAAGCAGCCGTTGACGAAGATGGCGATCTTGCGTCCGGGGAAGGCGATATCGGGCTTGCCGGGTACCTTCCATTCCAAACGATAGCCCGTAAGGCCCGCGGCGCGCAGGCGCTGGCGAACGAGCAACTCGGGCTTGGTGTTGGCGCGCTTGTTGCCCTTCATGGACTTTTTGATGGCGGCGCGACGGCGCACGAGCTCGCGCTCGTCAGCGGAGAGGTCCGAGGTATCGATGCCGTCGAGCAGACCTGGTTTGGGGCGCTTTTTGCTACGGCGCTTAGGTGTGCGCTTGGGCTTGGTGGCGGGTTTGTCGGCTGTGTTGGGCGCGGCCTCATCGGCGGAGCTTGCCTCGAGCCGGTCTTCCTTCAGCTCAATCAGAGCATCAATGAGCCCCTTGTCGGCGGGCATCCATTCTACCGTGGCAAGCGAGGTGCGCGGAATCCAGCGGATATCGAGCTGGCGGTCGTGCTTCTGGGGTTCATCGGATTCATCGGCGAGTGAGCAGTAGTAGCACTCCATGGAGAGATGAAAGTCGGGGTAGTCGTACTCAACGGTATAGAAATCGCGCAGGTTGGTGACTTTTACCTGCAGCTCTTCCATGAGCTCGCGGCGCACGGCGTCTTCGGGTGTCTCGCCGCGCATGAGCTTGCCGCCGGGAAACTCCCAAAGTCCCTGCATGTCGCCGTAGCCGCGCTGCACGGCAAGCAGCTCGTCAGATCCTTCCTTGCGAATGATCCCAGCGGCAACATGAACAGTCTTCAACAGGAGTCCTCTCTCAATATCATCACGTGGCAGGCTAGCTACCCCTACCTTACACAACGGTAAGGCAAGCGTAAGCCATATCGATGGTAGCTGACTCGTCTTCTTGCGACTATAGATGCCGTAGACTAATCGCAAGAAAGGACTCGGTATGCAAACCATGCACATGGCGACCCCGGTACTGGAGGTCGCGCATCTCGAAAAGGTATATGGAGCGCTGGGCAACGTGACCCGCGCGCTCAACGACGTCAGCTTTACGGTCAACCGCGGCGAATTTGTTGGCATCATGGGCGCTTCGGGCTCGGGCAAGTCGACGTTGCTCAACTGCGTGTCGACCATTGATAGCGCCACGAGCGGCACGATCCGCATCAACGGCCAGGACGTGACGCGCATGAAGCAGGCTAAGCTTTCGCAGTTCCGCCGCGAAGAGCTCGGCTTTATCTTCCAGGACTCCAACCTGCTCGATACGCTCACGGCACGCGAGAACATCGCCCTGCCGCTCACCATTGCCCGCACAAACTCGGCAGAGATCTCGACCCGCGTGCAGGATGTGGCCGCGCGTCTGTCTATCAGTCAGGTGCTCGACAAGTATCCCTACCAGATGTCCGGCGGTCAGCAGCAGCGCGTTGCCGCGGCCCGCGCGCTCGTCACCGACCCCACCATGATCATGGCCGACGAGCCCACCGGCGCCCTCGATTCCAAGAGTGCCCGCCTGCTGCTCGAGAGCCTGGAGGCCCTCAATCGCCGCCTGCGCGCCACGGTGCTCATGGTCACGCACGACAGCTTTGCCGCCAGCTACACGAGCCGTGTGCTGTTTATTCGCGACGGCAAGATCTTCACCGAGCTGCGCCGCGGCGACACCGACCGCCGAGAGTTCTTCGACCGCATTATGGAGGTCGTTGCCATGATGGGCGGTGAGGGCTCCGATGCTCTGTAAACTCGCTTGGGGCAACGTCCGCCGCGCCGGCCGCGACTACCTCGTCTACTTGCTGACGCTCACCCTGGGCGTCACGGTCTTCTATGCCTTTAACACCATCTCGATGCAGGTCGACATCGCCGGAATCGATGAAGAGGGCTTGGCGCAGGTTATGGGCAGCATGCTCGGCGACCTGACGTACTTTTTGGCCGGTGTCATGGCTTTTTTGATGGTGTACGCCAATAACTTCATCATGAAACGCCGCAAAAAGGAGTTTGGCCTGTACCAGGTGCTCGGCATGGGGCGCGGGCGCGTCGCCACGATCATGGCGCTCGAGACGGTGATTGTCTCGGTGGTGGCCTTTGTCGCCGGTATTGTGCTGGGTGTGGGACTCTCCCAGCTCATGACGTTCTTTACGGCCTCGCTCTTTAAGACACAGATCGCCAATTTCCACTTCTTTTTCTCGATGCATGCGTTCAATCTGACCCTTGCCTGCATGCTCGTAATGTTTGTGCTCACGCTACTGCTGAACCTCCGCGCCGTGCGTCGTACCAAACTCATCGAGCTTATGGGTGCCGAGCGTCGCAACGAGAGCATCAAGACACGCAACCCCTGGATCGCGATTGCCATCTTTGCCGTGGGTGCGGTGCTTGTGGGCGTGGCCTATTACCGTCTGCTACGTGATGGGTTCCCGCTAACTGCGACGGACAGCAAGCTGCAAGAGGCCATGAACCAGTTTGGTATTACGACTGCTATGGTTACCGTGGGCACCTTTGCGCTGTTCTGGGGACTCTCGGGCATGCTTATCAAGCTGTTGCAGAGCCTGCGCAGCGTGTATTGGCGCGGCCTCAACATGTTTACCGTGCGCCAGCTTGCGGCCAAGGTCAACACGGTGTGCTTTTCGATGGGTGTCATCGCGATGCTCCTGTTTTTGGCCATCACCTCGGTGACGTGCGGTATGTCGATTGCCAATGTGATGAACGAAAACCTGGAGCGCTATACGCCGGCCGATATGTCGCAGACGTATGTCTATTACACGCCCGATACGCTCGACTACTACAAAGAATATGTCAATCCGTCTGAAGCCGACCGCATGGTGCTAGCCGATACAACGGTCGATTTGTACTCCGCATGGCACGGCAAGGGCAAGTCGGCGGACAACAACGACGAGACCGGCAAGAAGGTCAATATCGCCGATGTTGCCGGTGAGCATGTTCAGATCGATTCGTATCTGAGTTACCCGTTTGGCGGTTCGAATCCTTCGGTGTCTGCGGGTGAGATGTGCAAGACCATGGGCGAAAAGCTCCCCAAGGCGCTCGGGGGTAGCAATGCCGATACGATGGGTCTGTTTGTGACGCCGGCGAGCCAGTACAACAAACTGCGCCAGATGATGGGCGAGGAGCCGGTGAGCATTGGCCGCGACCAGTACCTGCTTACGTGTGATATGGGCGGTGAGCTGGGCGACCTGTACACCAAGTATATGGCTGGCGGCCATGCCCTTACCTTGGGCGGGCATGCGCTCAAGCCCGCAACCGATAAGTCGGACGAAGATACGGCGGCCATCGCCAACTCGGCGATGGGCAGTAATCCGGGTACCGTCGTCGTTGCCGACGAGCTGTTGTCCCAGCTTAATCTGCAGCCGTATTCCAGTAGCCTGCTCGTTAACTACAAACAGGGGATGGATACGACCGAGGCAGACGAGAGCATTAAATACACTCTGCTCGACAATCTGCTCGTTGACGGCAAGGAGCCGGGGTCGTGGGGAATCTTCATCACACGCTCCGAGATGTACACGCAAGCAGCGCAAATGAACGGCATGATTAGCTATCTGGCCATCTACATTGGCTTTGTACTGGTCGTTGCGTGCGCGGCGATACTGTCGATCCAGCAGCTCTCCAATGTGGCCGACGGCAGCCGCAGCTATCGTGTGCTGGCACAGATCGGCTGTGACGACCGCCAGATTCGCCATTCGGTGATGGCGCAGCAAGCGGTATTCTTCCTGTTCCCGCTGGCAGTGGGCCTGGCGCACTCCTTTGTGGCACTTAAGGTGATCATCGAGCTGGTGAGCATTTTCGGAAATATGAGCATCGGCGGTACCGTGGGCCTCACCTGCGCAATCTTCCTGGCAGCATACGGTGGCTACTTCCTGGTGACCTACCTCATGAGCGCCGGCATGGTACAAGCTGCCATCGCTACCCGCTACAGCGAGTAACAAGCGGGCAAAACGGTCGCAAAATCAGAGGCGTATGACCGCCGCGAAGGGACCAGGGGCCCTTTCGCGGCGGTTTTTGCCAATCTGGTGCGTCTCAGATACAAGTGAGTAGACTTTTTTGAACCTGCCGAGCACATCGCGACAAATGCTCAATAAAACCGCAGGTCAGAGCCGTGGCGTTTTAGGGTGTGCTTAGACTCCTGCAAAAAGCCTACTCACTTGGTTTTTTCTGCTAGAAAACCGCCGCGAGGGAAAGCAGCTCCCTTGCGGCGGTTGGCGTTTGCCCAGATAAAACCTGCCAAAATAAACCTGTCCCTTTTTAGCAGGTTATCGCTTCCAAAAGTGGAGGATCAGCGTGGTGCCTTTTGGTGGAGGGGGGATATTGATTAATTCGGGTACCAGTTTTTTTAACGCCGGGAACGATGTTAAAATAACCAAAATGCTATCTAGGAGCTTTGATTTTATGGCAACCGAGGCAGCTACCCTGCAAAGCGTGATGCGCTCGTTCCTCTGGCATTCAATTATGTTGTTTATAGGGGCGGCTGGTCTGTATTGTGTGGCGCCAAGTATTTATACGGGCCTTTCTGGCACCGTTCTTATCGGTCTGCATCTGCTTTCGGGCTTCTGTGTGGGCCTCATCTCTCGCCCTGTGAGACAGGGTATTTCCAAAAGGCTTTTTGGACTTATGCTCGTAGACATTGCACTTCTTGTGATGTACACGATATCTCTTAATGTCTTTCATCAATTTCATGTTGTGGTTTCGGCGTTCGCGTTCATTTTGTTGTTACTAGCCCCCTTGCTTGTCGCTTGCTGTTCTTGGGCGCTTGGCGGTGAATTCGCAAACATACGTGCGGGATTAAAGGGGAAACATGTGGCCGATGGCTCTGCTCTCCACGGGTATCCTGAGCTCGCACTTTACAGCCCCGTTGTGCTCTTGATTGCTTTGCTTGTTGGCCTTCAGTTTCTTCTCGTCCCGTTGATGGACTCCATCGGTTCTTTCCTTTCCGTTAACGCCGAGATGGGGGTTGCTGCCTTGCTCGTCGAACCTCTTGCGTTTGGTAATGCCGCCGTTATTCTCGATACGGATTGTTTGTTTTCGCGCAATATAAACATCGGAGCTGTGCTCCTGAGCTTTGGTGGGCATCAAGAGATCGTATTGCTTCTGGTTACCGTTTTGGGCAGTATCCTTGCCAGGGCCATAACGCGATTTTTCCCTGACTTAACGAGCGCTTTTTCTGCGGCCGCCAAATTAGGAGGAAAACACTCTGCAGTTGCCGATATCCCTACGGCTTCGGGTTTTTCTCAAAGGGAGTCCGCGGTTTTCTCTATGAGGATAGAGGGAAAAACGTACGAGGAGATTGCTTCTGCCTTGGACATTTCCCCGTCTACTGCCCGTACCTATTTGTCGCGGGCCTTGACTAAAACCGGATATAAAAGCATTTCAGAGGCGACGGCTGGACTTCTCTTGTCAAAGGATGCGTGGCATCTTGACGCAACAAAAGGCCATGATCACCGTTCAGAATCGCTGGGGTCCTCATCGTTCAATCAGAACTGCAGGATAGTCTTCGTCTGCTTCCTGTTTATGTATGCGTCTGGAATGGGCATCGAGGAAATCCTCGTATGCTTCGGCTTTGAGCATGATGCGATAATCCTATCGATAGCTATAGTGCTTGTGGCCCTGTGTTGCCGTGCGGCTATACGGTGGATGTCTGAAATGCACTTGTGCCTTTCGCCTGAACTCACCCTTTCTTCGGTGTCTGTGGGTGCTGGAGCAGCGTTCTGGGTTCACGATGTGGTAAGTCGACTGTACATTTTCTTTGAGTCCGTTGGGAGCGGTGAGGCCGTTGGCGGCCTTATGCCTGCCTTACGCGTGACTGCGTTCCTTGTCGTACTTATCCTTATGGCTAATTCGCTGCTATTCTTGCGTTCGAAAGATACGGTTCGGGTGGGTGATCGACGCGATACCGTGCGTGAGGCCTTCTTGAGGCTTGGTTTCACGCCGCTTTATGCCGATATCATGACATGCGTTTTTGATGGCAATAGAACCACCGAGATTTGCGCGCATCTTAACGTTGCTCGGGGAACCGTCAAAGAGGCCAAGAGCAAGAGCTATGCCTTGCTTGGAGTTCACTCGGAGCGTGAACTTAGAGATAGGGTTTTTAGTCTTATGGCAGATGTTATAGAAAATAGCAGGTAGAAGCCTGTAGACAAATAAGATTGTAAATCCATCCTACACGTCTACAGACAGTTCTGACGATGAAGGCGATACTTCCGGACAACGGGTCCGACGACTCGTGTGTTGCGAACCGGAGGTGCTTGCTGTGAAGACCTGTGATTGCCTCATATATGTACGGCTTAATTTAGAAGTTCTTGCGCGCAACCGGGGAATTATGTTGCTGACGGCGCTGCTCGCGCTCGTATTCTGCATCCCGGTATTTCTATCCGTTCCAACGGGAGCAGATTATCTATATGGTAGAGCTTCCATCGAAGACCAGAGAGCCCTTTTGGTCTCTCAAGTCTCTGACGGCGTTTATGACACTGCCCCACAGGAGCTCAACAGCATCATTGCCGACGAAAGGGCGTGCCTTGATCGGGCGCTTGAAAGCAAGGCGGACTCCAGAGAGTATTACGATGCGATTGCCGATTACGACAATCTATTGCTCAAGGAATACCGACTCGGTTATTTGAATGGTGTTGATTCGGAGTTATCGCTTGAAGCCCAAGAACGTCTTCCCCGAGCCATATCGATGCTGGCCCATCCGGAATCGTACGACTCAACAACAAAAATGCCCGGGATGATTCTTCTCGCATATTATTGCGGCGCTGTTCCTGCAATAGCGTGGCTTTTGGTCCCGGTCCTCGTCCTCTATATGTCGCTTGAGGGGGATGGAAAGCGGTTCTACGATCGAGCGTTGTTGTCAAAGTTAGAGATGAATGCATGCCGCGTTCTCGTCTCTGGTATTGCATCGATGCTGGTTTTGGTTCTGGCGTTGGCTCCCTGTTTTGTATTGGCAACGGTGTTTAACGGTGTAGGTCAGACAGAGTACCCAGTCGTATTCATTCAGTATGGTGACGTAGTCGAAAGAACTGTGTTAGTTCAGCTAGGGCTATTTGCCGTCTTTGAAGCTGTGCTGTCGATGATGTTTGCTTGCTTGGGCGTGTGCGTGTACGCCGGAAGCAGAAACAGGGCCATTTCGTCCATGGTGATCGCTCTTGTGGGGGGCATAAGCCAGCTTCCGTTTTATGCGAGCAAAGATGCTCCATGGCATGCGTTGCTGCCGTATATGGTGTCGAGCTATTCTGCCTCTTCGTTTGCGCTCGGCGGCGCATCTTACGCCAATGGAGCGGAGGTATCTCTCGTTCCTGAAGCCAGTGCATCGCACTGCCTCTTTGCCGTGATGGGCGCGTTTGCTGTTTGCGCGTTGGGGGTCATTTCGTTTTCGTGTCTAAAAAGCAAGAATCGCTGGGCCTGGAACCATATTCGCCCGGATAGTTTGGGCGAGAAAAGCTTGCTCTCTCTGTCGCTGGATGCGTTGACGGTTGGAAAAAACCAGCTGGTAAAGGGATTGCAGTTTGATATGCCCGCTGGCCAGATATGGGGTCTTGTCGCGCCAAATGGACATGGCAAGACTACGCTACTGAATACTCTTTGGGGAGATGCTGGGCCATCAGTGCGCGTGTCAGGTTCTCTCTGTTTTCATGCAAAAGTATGCGTCGACCGTGAGGAAATGAGAAAGGTATTCTTTTTGGTTCCGAATAGGCCGTCGCTATTGATTCCATACATGACCGTCGCTTTTCATCTCGACCGATGCAGGAGAATTTGGCATTCACCTCGCACTTTGGACCAAGTGCTTGATCGCTTTGACTTGACTGGGTTGAAGAATACGCCCGTATCTAGGCTGTCTGATGGAAATAGACAATTACTTAATGTCGCGATGGCGTATATGTCCTATTGCGAAGTCGTCCTTTTGGATGAGCCCATGAATGCACTTGATGTGAGACACGTTGCGATTGTTTCGAATGCTCTTAGAGATGAAGCGGGTAGAGGAGCACATGTCATTATCTCTTCTCATCTTATCGGAAACCTCGAATCGCTCTGCGATGCCTCCGTATTGCTCACAGGGGATGACTCGCGTGTCGTTACCAGAGAAATGGGAGGTGATTCGAAGTGGATCGGTAATGTATACGCGCAGCTTTTCAAGACGAACGACAGTAAAACTAGGAAAGGAAGATAACCATGAAACGCCATGTAACGAAGAACTTTGTGAAGGCAATGTTCGCATGTTTTATGCTTACCCTGTCGATGGTCACAATTCCCGTTTGTGCGACGGCGAAACCAGATGCAGGTTCTGTCGCGCCTTGTCGTCTTGTGACAGCGGACGTCTTGGACACTTACAAGTCGTTCTCCACTGCGAACCACCCGAGCGAGAATGTTGATTGTTTCGACCAGACATACAAGAGGCTGTCTTTCAAAACTTCGTATTCTCGTACGGGGCAAACGATTCTCTATACGGGTGCAGCGTTAAGCCCACGCGGCAACGGGATGCCCGGGTTTGAGACAAAATATCAGTGCACATATCGTACCTGGTAGACAACTCTAGGATCGGATCTCTCCGAATAACTTTGTGGCGGACTTGTTTAACGCTACCGCTCCTTCGTTTATCTCAATCTGTAACATCTGACTGGCAAAAACGCTTCTACCTGTTACAGATTGAGATTATTCGACGCGCGTTCTGTAACTCGTCTCGATCTGTAACAGTAAGACGACGATTTGGTCTCCATATGTTACAGATTGAGACGAAAGAAAGCGTGAGCCAGAAAACCGCCGCGAGGGAAAGCGGCTCCCTTGCGGCGGTTGGCGTTTGCCCAGATAAAACCTGCCAAAATAAACCTGTCCCTTTTTAGCAGGTTATCGCTTCCAAAAGTGGAGGATGAGCGTGGTGCGGTTTTGCTGCTCGGTTTTGACCAAGATGTTGTGGATGTGGGTCTTGACGGTGTCCACGGCAAGGAACAGTTCGTCAGCAATCTCTTGGTTTGATTTGCCCAGCACAACCAGACGCAAAACCTCGGCCTCGCGGTTGGAGAGCTTGTAGTCGTTGGGGACGTTCTTAAACGACTAGTCAAACAAGAACGTCCATTACAGTCGAAATTGTCAGCCCGGGACCGTCTCGGGCTACGATTGAGGCGCGCCCAGAACGGGCCGCCGGCCGGGCGCCCGCGCACGGCCGAACGTCCCTGCCCCCGAGAGGGCCAATTGGGTGCTGCCGGCGCGGGACGCGCCGCCCCCGACGGCTGATAGGAAAGTGCCGGGCAGGTGCCGCGGCTGGTAATGTGAGTGCCGAGGGGGAGGCCATCCGGTCGAACGACTACCGGAAGGATACCACCGTGAAAGCGCCATCCACCAGACCCGCGGCCGTGCTCGGCCTGGACGTCGGCAAGTCATCGCACTGGGCCTGCCTGATCGACCGCGACGGGGAGGTGCTGGCCAGCGCCCCCGTCCGCAACAGGGAGGCCGAGCTCGACGCGCTGTTCGCCTCCGCGCCCGCCGGCACGCTCGTCGTCGTTGACCAGTTCCGCAACATAGGGTCCCTCGC
>UQRX01000012.1:0-47883 GCA_900543595.1 uncultured Collinsella sp.
TGGGCGCTCCGCGCCCGCCGCCCCCTTTCCCGCCCCGAGCGTTCGCCCAGCGGCAGGGGCTTTACTTCCTAATCCGTCACACTTTCGGCGCTTTCTTCCTTCTCGGCGCTATCCGCAGATACCCCGTTACGGCGTTGAGCGGCGATATAAAGCCGTTTCAGCTCTTTCGGGTAGTCGACCTTCGAGTAGTCCGCAAACGGGGCTTTGAAAGGCCTTGGAGCGTCCCAGCCGTCGAGCATGATATAGCCCGTGCCGCGTTCCTCGATGGGCAGGAAGTCGAACGAGCCGCCGAAGGTCATACGGTACCCCTCGTCCGAGAGCGAACCCAGGGACACGCGAGCGCCCAAGTTGTCGCGTATGTCGGTCGATATGGTATCGGCGCGGGGCTGCTGCATGGCGAGGATAACGAACACGTTGGCGGCGCGGGCTTTCAGCACCAGCTGGGTCAGGTTATCCCAAATCTCGGTATACGTCTTTTTGTCCGCTGCAGCCTTGAGCGCGGCAACCTCATCTACTATCAGAAACACGGGGTTAAGCCCATAGGTAAAGGCGTTGGCACCGAAACGGAAACGCTCGGGGTCCTGCATGTATTGGTAGCGCTCTTCCATCCTTTCCCTAACCAAGCGCACGACCTTGGCAATCTGGGCGGGCGATACGCCAACGCGGTCGGAGCCTATGACATGCGAGAGCGATGCAAGCTCGGCGTTCTTGGGGTCGCAGATATACACCTCACCCGCAAAGCCGTTGGAATTGCCCAGCCGCATGAACTCGGCTATGAGGTAGTAGAGGAAGGTAGACTTACCGCCGCCAGTGCCGCCGGCTATGAGCATATGGGGCAGGTGGGCGAAGTTCCACGACAGCTCGCCAGTGAGCGGGACGGAATCGAGCGCCCCGGTAGGCTCGGCGGCGAGCAGGCGGGGAACAGCCTGCAAACGCACATCATCGCGCAGACGGAAAACGTAGTCGGTAGCGCCAACGCCAGCCGACTTGGAATCGAGCGGGCGACCTATCACGGAGCAAAGCCCCATGTCCTCAAGTTTGGAGAGCTTGGAGGTATAGCCGTTTCCATCGTCAAAGGCTCGGACGGTCAGCATATTGCCGCTCACGAGGACGCGGAGACGGAGCGAGGAATCTATACGCTCGCGCTTGGTGCCGTTCGACAGCGTGTCCTCATGCGAGACGTAGAGCTTGTTCGCATAGAGGAACCGTTCGAGGTTGCGGACGGTAGAACCGCACGGCACGAAGCGGGAGCCGAACAGCGCGACATACATGGCAAGCCAGAGCGAGAGCGCCAGCAGCGCCACGGCGGGGAGCAGCAGCGGCAGGGTGAAAAGCGAGCGCTCGCAGAGCATGAGCAGGTTAAAGCCGAGAACGAATGACAGCCCAGCCGAGAAGAGGACGAAAACGACCTTGAACGAACCCGAGGGCGCGGGCGATGTCAGGGATACGTCAACGCCCTTGCGCAACAGGTCGGTATCTCGAGCATCGAAGCGCTTACGCGCCTTATCGAACACGGGCAGGGAGCGGAGGGAATCAGAGAGCATGGGAGGGAACCCCCTTACGAGAGAACACAGCACGGGAGCCGTCAGAGTTGACGGCGGTAACTGAAACGGAAAGCGGCGAGCCGTCTGGGAGAGGTGGAGCCACCTCGAAAGCGCACCAGAGAGCTACGGGTTCGCCACAGTAGCCCACATCGGCACCGTGACCCGCAAACGACCCCAGAACGGGACGGGAGCCGAGCGAAGCCGAGTTGACGGTGAGCGTGGCGGCATCGGGCGAGGTCAGGACGGCAAAGAGCAGGGCTGGGGTCTTGCCGTCAGAGGGGACCAGACGCAGCGAGAGCGCAGAACCGTCCGAAAGGTCGAACCTATCGAACTCCTTGGCGTTGAGCGGGACGGCGGCGCTACCCCTAAGGTACGGGGTGCAGCACTCGAAGGGCGGCAGGGCTGGAGGGACGGCGGCGGCGATACGGGCAGTCTCGAAAACGAGCCAGCCTAGGACGAGGGCGTACAGCACCGCCACCGAGACGAAGAACACGCGCAGTGGTCTGGGCATGGCACACCCCCTAGTATCCGAACGGGCTGGGGTTGCCCGAAGCAGCCGACAGCACCCAAATAACGAGGGCGAGCAGGAGAACGAGGACGAAAGCGCCGAGGTCGCGGGCTATGGCGGGGTGACGGTCGCGGAAGTCCTGCCACGAATCGGCGCTAAAACGAGCCTTGGCGATTATTCCTTTAACGAGTTCGATAAAATAAGCCATAGTAACGGCTCCTTAATCGTAAACGGTTCAGTTGTAAGAAAGAGAGCCGCCCCGCGTCTCGGGATTGGCGTTTTGGGACGCAGGGCGGCAGCTGGAATCGGCAGCGGTCAGGGGGTCGTTACTCCTTGCCGCGCGGGGGCTGGGCGAGACGGATACCCGAAGCCTTGGCACTATATGCAATGCGGTTGGTGGCGCGATTCACATACGGGCGAACGACCAAGCCCATGAAGGTCACTTCACAGGCGGGGGGAATCTCCGCGCCGTTCTCGGTATCAAAAAGCATGGAGGTAGAACCCTCGATGGTAACGCCAAGCTTCTCATAAGAATTGTTAATATCGCAGACCTCGTATTTCACGCCGATAGGGGCGTTACCTCGCTCCCCATTCTCGTAGGAGTAAGCAAGGCGGTTATCTGCCAAGAAGAACTTGGCGTTCGACATGTCACAGGGATAGGTAGCCATAATTAAGATAGTCCTTTCAAAATAGGGATTGGGTTAATGATTGTCGCCGGGGGTGCCGTGAACCTTATCCAACGCGGCCCCGATATTGGCGCGAGCAGTCGAGAAGTGGTACGAGATACTATTGACGAACTGCGAAGCGGAGCGAACGGAGCCAGTGAAGTGAACGCTGTCGGTGCCAGTGGTGCCGACAACGGTCTTGCCGTCCTCCTTGAGCTTAGAGACCTCTGCGGCGCTCCAAGTGGTCTTGCCCTGGTTGAGAGCGATATTGAGCTCACCGCCGTCAGACTTTTCATAGGGGCCAACGCCGCCGAGCAGACCGCCGTCCGCGCCCTGCAAAGCGCCATTCATGGCCTTGTCGTAGGTGGCGGTGCAGGTGATGGTGTCACCCAAGCCGATAACGCCCTTGACGTTCACATCGTAGGGGGCGGTCAAATCGACCTTGCCCACGGGCACGTTCTTATAACCCACCTGCGTGGGGATGGTCACCACATAGGTACCGTTTGCTCTGGTGGTCTTTCCGTCAGACCAAGTACCTCCCGTGCTGTCGAGCTGTGCGGCAACATTGGCGTTTGCCTGCTCTTTCAGGGTATCGTCCTTGGCTGTCTCGGATTGCACCTCGGACGGGGTTGCTGGATATGCCACGGCATCGGCGTAGGCACCCAGCGGCGAGCCGAGGGCGGCGGCTACTGCAAGAGCGGCGGTGGCAGCCATAAACGATTTCTTTCCAAACATATTTCTCCTTCCAGAGAGGATTTCGGTCGCATAATCCGCGACCCTTGGATATGAACACGTCTCGGGCATTGAAAATGATCGAGACGTTTTCACCAACTACTCGACCGTGAGCCGCCAGTCGAAAGTGGCTACGCCCGCTGGGGTCTTGCCGTCCTCGGATAGCACGGAGTGCCATATAGTGCGGGCGCTATACTCGCCAGCGGCGAGGGGTTCAGCAAGGTCGATATGCTCAACCTTTGAGCCAGGACGGAGAAATCGCCCATACCCCGTTTCATCAGGGGCGTTATAGACGATTTCGGAATCGGAAAACTCACCATCGGCGTTAAGGTCTACGGCTATAGACGGGGAGGACATAACGGGGTTGCCCCCCGTCTCGCCCTTCACGGTGCAAGTATCGGGCAACAGCAAAGTCATATCCTGCCGTGTCTCCCCCGCCCGCCACACAGTATCGGGCGTTGCCGAATAGCTCGCATATGAGGTCGTGAGAATCGGCTTAGATGCCGAACCAGATATTGGGGTCTGCTCATCGAGGAAACTAGGCGAGCCAGAGCCAGACGGAGAGCATAGCGAGAGGGACAGGCAGAGCAGCAGGGCAGCAAGGAGCAGCGGGAGAACCAGAACCCACTTCCTGATATGGAGGACGGCGGCGTAGTCCAAATGACCTGATTGGAACCCCTTAATCTCGACAACCCCGCCCTCACGTACGAACAGCGCGCTCAGCGGGCGGCGGGCTTGTGGGTCGCGGTGGTTGAGGACGTGCAGAAACTCGCCATGCATGACGCACTCAACATCCCCGTGGCGCTCAAAAAAGCGGCTGAAGGCGGTGTGACTATAAAACCTTGCCCGCGACCAAGCATAGAATTCGAGGTCAGGGCGTTCTGCATCATCTGCGGGCTTGCGGGCGGGGACGCGGCCAAGAGTCCCATAGCGGCGAACATCTTTCCGCGAAACGTGCAGGCGTTCTACCGTTTCGAGAGCATCCTTGTACCCCAACAGCCACACTGGGTTATCGTCGACAACTGTGTACAGCTGCATTAGAGCCTCTTGCTATCCTCGGCATTGGTGCCGTTGGGGAACAAATCATCGAAGATGGAGGGGTCGAAGTTCTCATTATCGAGCGCCATACGGTTAACGATGCGGTCTGTCTCGGAGGGCACGCAGCACGCACTACCCGAAAGAAGTTCGGAAGGGTCAAATGCGGCGGGAGCGGGGGCAGCGCCGAGCAGCTCGTCAGTGGGCAGCTTGAAGGGCAGGACGCGCTTATCGAGCGCGAGCGGGGCACGCAGCAACATTGCGAGGGCGAAGTTCAGATATACCCCACGCTCCTTGAGCTGGTCGAAATCAGGCTCGATGGTATCGCGGAAAGCGACAAGCCTATCATACGTCTGCTTCTCCAAAGAGAGGGTCGTACTATAGCGAGCGCCCACGTTCAGCCAAGACGGAATACCGAGCTGGGACGGGGTGAGCTGGGCGAGCTTCACCCAGTCGATAACGTTCAGGAGGTTGCCTACACGCATGAACGCATATTCGATTGCAGGCTCCATAGTGGGTGCCGCAGTGCCCGAAGCGGCATCCGAGTGGCTAAAGCAGAACAATAACGTGTAACTAACTTCTCTACGGAGTTTCATACCACGTTTGACGCGCGGGGGGCGGTTCGAGGATACGTTTAAAGCCATGATAGAAGTCCTTTCAATAGGGAACGGGTGCCGCGCCCACTACGGCAGGCAGGCGCGGCGGGGAGACTACATCGCGCAGACGGAAATATCACCGAACGTGAGCGCCTCTGGTTCTACGCCGTCCGCGAGGGCGGGGATATAGAGCGACTGCCAAGCCGCGCGGGAACCGTCCTCGTCCGTTGACATGGAGCCGTAGCCGAGGACGTTGGTACGAACAGGCTCACCAGCCAAAGACACTGACTTCACGTCCAAGCGATTCAAACCCTGCCCCTCGGCGATAACCACCACGACAGAACCGAAAGCGTACATCTCTCCGCGCAGGTCGGCACCCTGCTCCGCCTGAAGTACGCCAACCGAAAAGGGCAGCTCTACATCATCGGGAATCGGGGACGGGATGGGGGTTGCGTTGCTCATATGAAGCTCCTTACGAACTGGGCGCGTCCGCGCCGCTTCTCTAAGCTCTCGCTTAGCTGACAACTACATAGTAGTCTAGGTAACCGTCGTAGTCTAGACCGTCGCTTACATACATATTTCCATCACATATAGAATAGTTCTCGCCCAATGCTCACGTTTCCCACAGCGGGGGAGCCATATCAGAGTCGCGTTTCCAACAACCTTACCAACACCCCCTACGTTGTTCTGGTGGACTACGGGGGCATTGATAAGGTCATTGAAAACGCTAGGCTAATCCGAACGATAGCGACAACATAGGATGCCCCGAGGTTGCCCAACGCGCGAAATAAAAATAGCTCCCGACCATCACAGCAGGTCAAGAGCTTAAAATGTGATATGCTATTCTGCCAATTCGTTACCCCCCTCGGGTAACAACACCCGCCACCGACACATCCGGTGGCGGGTTCTTTTTTTGCTTCGCGCATGTAGGAAGGACATCATGGAAAGCCGCAAGCCGTATCTCGCCACCCTGCCCGGACTCATCCTGGGCTGTCTCGTTTGCTGCGCGCTCTGGGGCTCCGCCTTCCCCTGCATCAAGATCGGCTACGGCCTCTTTGGCATACCCGCGCACGACAGCGCCTCGCAGCTGCTCTTCGCGGGTCTGCGCTTCACCCTTGCCGGCATACTGGTCATTGTTGGCATGAGCGTGGCCCAGCGCCGTCCGCTCGTTCCGCAGGCGCGTGATATCAAGCCCATCTGCATCTTGTCGCTCTTCCAGACCATCGGCCAGTACTTCTTTTTCTACCTTGGTCTCTCGCGTGCCAGTGCCATGTCGAGCTCCATCATCGAGGCCAGCGCCAACTTCCTAGCCATCCTCTTTGCCGCCCTGGCGTTTCGCACCGAAAAGCTCGATGCGGCCAAGGTGCTCGGCTGCGTGCTGGGCTTTGCCGGCGTCGCGCTCGTCAACCTTTCGGGCGCGGACGGCACCTTTGGCTTTGCGCTCGACGGCGAGGGCTTTATCCTGGCCTCCACCGTCGCGGGTGCCCTTTCGACCTGCCTGATCGGTATCTTCTCGCGTGAGCACGACGGCGTCTTGCTTGCCGGGTGGCAGTTCTTGGTCGGCGGCCTGGTCCTTACCGCCATCGGCTTTTTGATGGGTGGCGCGCTCTCCCCCACGGCGATTGCCCCCGCCATCGCGCTCATCATCTACATGGCGCTTATCTCCGCGGTCGCCTACTCGCTGTGGTCGCGCCTGCTTGCCGTCAACCCCGTCAGCCGCGTCTCGGTCTTTGGTTTTATGAACCCCGTCTTTGGTGTGCTGCTGAGCGCGCTGCTGCTCGGCGAGGGCGCTGGCACGAGCCCCGTTACCGTCATCGTTGCCCTGCTGTTGGTCTGCGGTGGCATCATCATCGTCAACAAACCCAAAAAGGCCTAACGAACTGCCCTTATTTAGTCGAGGGGATTCACATGCTTTAGCTTAATGGAGTACATCGGTGAGCTGAGGGCCGCAACGCACGCCAGCGTTCGCTTTTTTCTAGCGTATCTGGACGCCGGCTTTCTTTTTCTCGGCCTTGACGCGGTAGAGCTCCGCATCGGCAGCGCGAAGTAAGTCTTGCCAGGTATCGACACCATCACCGACCCGTGCATAGCCGATGGACATCCGCAACAGATATGGCACCTCGGCACGAGCGAGCTCGTCGTTAATCGCCGAACACAGGTCTATGATGTCCTGTTCCGCCGCTGCCTTCTGGAGCACCACGAACTCATCGCCGCCATAACGTGCGATAAAACCACCAGACGCCGAGCAGACCTCTTTGAGCGTAGCAGATATGACCTGGAGAGCATGGTCGCCCTCCACATGTCCATACCGGTCGTTAATCTGCTTAAAGCCGTCGGCGTCCATCATAAGCAGATACACATCTTCGGCCTGATCCACATTTGAAAAGAGCGACAGCATATAGGTCTCAAAACGGTTGCGATTGTTGAGGCCAGTCAACGGGTCGGTCGAGATCAGCTGCTCCTGGTAGATGATGTAGAGCAGCAGGATGCTCAGCGTTATACCGACGCAAAGGCCCGGCACCGAAAACAAAACCTGGAAGGTACCGCCCACCAGAGCGGGAACCGCAAAAAAGGCGAGGGTGCGATAAATGGCCTTCTTTTGCAGACTTTCGACTTTTCGAGTCTGAATAAAGGCATGCAAAGACGTATATATGATGTAGCAGTAGCTAACGATAGGTTGAATCATATAAAGCGCTCCGCGACGATATACGCCCCGCGCATCGATATAGAACATAGTGTGCGTCCAGTAGCTGGTAAATGCCAGCACGACCACCAATACGGTTGGCAACGTCACGAGCGCCACCCTATAGCGCGCGGTCAAAAGGCGAGAGCCCTGCACTGTCTCGGAATAGAAAAACCAAATGAGGCACGCGATGGCGAACAGCGAAAACGAGACCGCGTTGGAAATCCAGTTGGCCGTGATGCCTACAGGAGTGCTCACGCCGTCCGAGAGCGTCCAGATCATATCGAAGAAAATGTAGGCAGCAGACGTGTAGCCCAGCATGCTAAACAAAAGCTGCTGGGTGCTCGAGAACAGGGAGCGACGGCTTCGTGCGGCAAGCCCGATAAGAACAATCATGCATAGCAGGAATATCTCGATCTTGAGTGCCTTAACCACTAGACGCCATCCCTTCAATATCCAAGTGGTCAGAATCGCCCAATTAGAATCTGGGCAATAAACACCCCTTACTCCACAGGGGTAAAGGGAATAATAGCAGAGCGCCCGAACGTCACTGCAAGACAGCTTTCGTTCGGGCGCCTATACGGCGCGAATTGCACACGCCGGCTTGATTGACTCGCGTCGACGATTACTCGCCGTCGATGTCGGTCGCGACGGCCTCCTCAATAGCCTCGACGCCTTCGACCGACAGGTCCTCTTTGCCGTGGCAAAACTTCTTGTCGACCCAGCCGGTCAGAATCGGAGCCATGATTGCCGTGATGATAACGGCGGTGGCGATCTGAGCGTACGCGGTGGGCGCAAGCTCGGCGTAGCGCGGTGCGACCTCGGCGAGGGCGACCGGCGTGGTCATGGCCGTGCCGGCGATAGTGGAGCAGGCAACGGCCGCCTTACCGTTACCACCGCACAGGCGCTCGAACGCAAAGGTGATGGGACCGACGATAAAGAGCGTGATGAGGCCCAGTAGGATGCCCGAAATACCGCCGGTGATAAAGCTCGAAAGGCTCATGGATGCACCGAGCTGAAAACCGATGACGGCGATCGCGGGATTGGCGCCGGGGACCAGCAGGTTCTTGATGAACGGGAAGAGGTTGCCCAGAACCATGCCGATAACAAGCGGCAGGATGGATCCGATGATGGTGCCGACGGGGATGTTAGCGAGACCCGAGACACCGAGGATGATCATGGTGACGGCGGGGCCGGCCGTAAAGAACAGGATACCGACGGCGCCCTGCTCGGACTCATCGCCAAACTCGCCCATGATGCCCGTATAGAGCGCCATGTTGCAAAACGTAATGCCGCCGATGATTGAGACCGAGCTCAGGCCCAGGAAGTTGTCGTTAAAGAAATATGCCACACCCAAGCCAAGGGCGGCCGCAACAACAAGCTTGGGGATCAGTACGACGATGCCGGTCTTGATAGCGCCCGGCGTGGACTTAAAGCTGATGCCGGCGCCCACGAAGAGCAGGATCGCAGCGACGATGGTATTGGAGCCGCCACGGCAGGCAGCCGTAAAGAAGCCGCCGATCTCAAAGACCTGCGGACAGAAAGTGTTGAGCAAAAGGCCAACAATCATGGGATAGATCATGATGTCGCCCGGGATACGCGGTACCTTGAATTTCTTTTGCTCGTTGGCGGTCGCTTCCTGTGCCATGAAACCCCCATTTCCGCTGACGCAGAACAAAAGCCCACGTCACGCTTTGCTACAGTAAAGTTTGACCATGGTACCAGAAGAAGCAGACCGGCTCGGTGAGAAATTCGATTCGTTGGGCCGGGACGCTAAACGCGCCCTTGCTTTTATACAAGGCTCAAAACGATATAGAACACGATGCCCGAGACGCAGCACCACAACATCGACTTTGTCTTGATTGCCACCGCCACGACACCGGCAGCCGCAATCCAGGGAATCAAGCCCCGCCACAAGCCGGCGTCGAAAGCGCCAGGGCTTATCAAATCGTTAGCGACCAGCGCCGCAAAGGCGGCGGGCGGAATATAACCCAAGGCCTCGGTAACGCGGGGCGACAGCGTTCTCCCGCGCAACGCAAACGCCGGGGCAATGCGGAAAAATGCGATGGCCGCCCATGACGACAGCCATAGGACCAAAAACTCATTAACGGGCATCGCGAGCACTCCTTCCTTCGGCGAGAGCATCGCACGCAAGCGCCGCGGCAACGCCGACGAGCACGCTTGCCGGCACGGCGATATTCGTCCACCCCAAGAACTTGCATATGGCGACGGACACCGCAGCCAAACCGGCAGCTACGACATTGCCGCGCGATAGTCGCTGCGAAAAGAGCAGGCAGATAAAGAGCGAGGTGCAGACAAAACCCGCAATAGCGGTGGGAACATCGACAACGGCGCCGACGATGGCGCCCGTCGTGCACGAAACGCCCCATGTCGCGATGAGAATCGCGTTAAGCACAAAGGACTCGAGCAGACCCCAATCCTCCCCTTCAACCAACTTGGCAAGCGAGATGCCATATGCCTCCTCGGTGAGCGTCGCGGCAACAGCCAGCGTCTGACGCTTCGAGGCACCCCTCAGATAGGGCGCGATTGATGCCGAATAAAGTGCAAAGCGCGAGGAGATTGCGGCCACACTTGCGACAATCGATGCCGCAGGCACACCTGCCAGCCACAGGTTGCAGACCATAAACTGGCCGCTACCCGTCACGAACGTGCTGCTCAGAGCAAAAACCATCCAGGGCTCCATTCCCGTCTGCGCCATAATCATTCCGCACGGCGCGCCTATCGCAACATAGGTAAGCATCACCGGCCAGACGGTTTTAACGATTTTGAGCACCATAGCGTTCCTCGTCCCGACAAGATTTCCGAGCCGCATTCAACGACGCGGCAGAATCATCGCCCGGTGGCAACCGAGTTCACCTACAATTGCCACCGGATCGAAAGACACAGCTTTTTAGGAAGTCATTATGACAGCTATCGATCGGGGCCGGGCGACCGCGGCCTTCAAACGCTATACCGATGCTTACGATGCCGCCAATCCACGTATCGCGCTCAAAATCGAGCATACGTACCACGTTGCCGAGGCATGCGATGCCGTGGCGCGCGAGCAGGGCTGGTCGACAGAGGATATTGACCTGGCCTGGCTTTGCGGCCTGTTACACGATATGGGACGCTTTGAACAGTTGCGGCGCTGGGACACCTTTAAGGACGCCGAGAGTATGAGCCACGCAGCGTTGGGCGTCGGGGTCCTCTTTGGCGAGAACCCCGACGACGCGCCTGCCACAACAAGCATCCGAGATTTTATCGAGACCGACGAGCACGACGAGCTCATCCGCGCGAGCATCGCCTATCACAGCGACTTTCGCCTGCCGGCACAACTCGACGAGCGTACACGGCGCTTCTGCGATATCGTGCGCGATGGCGACAAGATCGACATTATGCGCACCATCGCCGACAGCACCGTCGACACTATCCTCAAGGTTGATGAGGACACATTTCTCGCCAGCCGGTTCTCGACACCGGCTCTCGCTGCCTTTGACGAGCGCCGCTGCGTCGCACGCGATGAACGCAACGAGCCCGCAGACTACCTGGTGGGACTCATCTGCTTTATGTTTGAGCTCGTCTATCCAGCGAGCCGCGCGCTGGCGCGCGAGCAGGGCGATATCTACCGCCTGCTCGACGCGCCCTTTGGCATTGCGCGCCCCTTTACCGATCCCGCCACGCAAGCGACCTGGGAGCGCCTAAAGAACGAGATACGCGACTGGCTGGCGCGCGCCTAGCGCTCAAGCTGGGCCAGCAGCTCCTCGACGACCTCGACGGCATCACCGACAACCTTGTACTGGGCAGCACCAAAGATGGGGGCATCCGGGTCCTCGTTGATGGCGATAATGCACTCCGCCCCACCGATGCCGGCAAGATGCTGGATGGCGCCCGAAACACCGATACTCACGAGAAGCTTGGGCGAAACTGATACGCCCGTCTGGCCAATCTGATGGCGATACTCCAACCAGCCTGCCTCCACGACAGGTCGCGTGCAACCAAGCTCGGCACCCAGGGCCTCGGCGAGTTTTCGCATCAGGGGCAGATTCTTCTTGGAACCAATGCCGCGACCCACCACGACCAGGCGCTCGGCATCGGCAATTGATGCCTGCTGCCCCCACTCCTCGGCGGGAATCGAGATCTCGACACGAGCCTTAGCATCATCCGCAAGCGATATCTGGGTGATCGTGCCGGAGCGGCCGTAGTCAAAGTCGGGCGCCTTAAAGATGCCGGGACGCACCGTTGCCATCTGAGGACGATGATTGGGGCAGACGATGGTGGCCATCAGGTTGCCGCCAAACGCCGGACGCGTCTGTTGCAGCAGCCCCGTCTCCGTATCCATCGAAAGTACGGTGCAGTCGGCCGTAAGGCCCGTCTGCAAGCGCACGGCAACGCCAGGCGCCAGCTCGCGGCCAAAGGCGGTCGCACCGTACAGAATGGCTTCGGGCTTACGCTCGGCTACCAAATCGCAGATGAGACGCGCGTAGACCTCCGCGTCGTTCTGACGCAGGCGCTCGTCACGACAGACCAGAACTTCGTCCGCGCCGGCGCAGACCAAACGCTCCAGGTCACCGAGAGAGCCCTCGGGGCCCATACCGACCAGCGCCACCAGACGGCAACCACGAGCATCGGCAAGCTCGCGTCCCTTGCCCATGAGCTCGTAGGCCACTGGGGCTACGACATCGTGCTCGTCGGTCTGAACGAATACCCAGATATCTCGATATGCATCAAGGTCCACCGCGCCAGCGGCCTCGTCACGCTCGATCGAGATAGCGTTGACAGGGCAGGCGTCGACGCACCCGCCGCATAGGATGCAGCCATCGGTTACGCAGGCGCAACGGTTGGGCCGCTCGCCTTCCACTACGATGCCGCCCGAGGCACAGGCGCGAACGCAGCGACCGCAGCCTATACAGGCTTCGCTATCGATAATCAGTCCGCTCATCTATGCCATCCCCTCGATGATCTTGGCAAGTTTCGCCGCCTGCTCGGACGCCGTTCCGTCAACGGTCTCGCACGTTTGGTCGCGATCGGGCACAAACGATCGCACGACCTGTGTCGGCGAGCCGGCAAGGCCGCAGCGCGCGGGGTCGGCGTTCACGTCGGCAGCGTTGACCACGCGCACGTCCGCCTCCTCGGCCGCACGAATACCGGCAATGCTCGGCATGCGCAGTTGGCCAATCTCCTTGGCGGTCGTCATCGCACACGGCATCTCAAGATAGACCGTCTCCTCGCCGGCATCGCAGCCGTGAACAAGCGCCAGTGAACCACAGGTCGTAAAGCCCGCGCTCTGCACGCAGCTCACGTCGGTCACGCAGGGAATCTCAAAGGCACCGGCAAGCTCGGGACCAATCTGGGCCGTATCGCCGTCCACCGCCATCTTGCCGCAGATGAGCAGGTCGAAGTCCTCGTCGAGTGCCTCGATGCCGCACTTGAGGGCATAGGTGGTTGCCAGGGTATCGGCACCTGCAAAGGCGCGATCAGTTAGCAGCAGTGCGTCATCGGCGCCTCGGGCGATGCAGTCGCGCAATAGCGATTCGGTCGCGGGGATACCCATCGACACCACCGTTACGCGCACGTCCATGCCAAAGCCGATAAAGTCGTCCTTCAGCGCCAGCGCGCATTCCAAAGCGCTCGCATCGAACGGGTTAATGACCGCCTGCTTGCCATCGCGCACGATGGTATTGGTCTTGGGATCCATCTTGACCTCGGTGCTGCCCGGCACTGCCTTGACGCACACCACCATATGGAAATCGCTCATCTTCACGCGCCCCCTTTCTGGACGAGCTCATCCAAGAGCTTCTCCGAAAACAGGTTACCGCGACCCAGCTGCCCGGCAGGATCGAGCTGGAGCTTGAGCCGCGCCGACTCGACCATGGCCTCGTGACCGTACATCGTCTCCAAGAAGCCCGCCTTGATCTTGCCGACGCCGTGTTCGGCGGAGACGGCACCGCCCATGGCCGTGACCTCGGAAGCCCACTGGGCAAAGAGTTCTCCACCGCGGCGGTAATCCCGCGCATCGCGCGGCAGAATGTTCACATGCAGATGGTTGTTACCGATGTGCCCCCAGGCGGCAGACTCAAGCCCGCTTTCAGCCAAGGTGCGGCGATAAAGGGCGATGACATCGGCCAGGCGTGTGTTGGGCACCGACATGTCCGAACCCAGTTTGGTGATGGTGGGATCCGTGCGACGACGCTCGTCGATGAGCATGTTGACGCTCTCGGGCACCGCATGGCGGAAGAATCGCTGACACTCGCGATCGACCTCGGTGCGCGCGACCCATGTCGCATCGTCGCTGCCGCCCGTAAGCTCCAGTACCCACCCCAAGTGATACAGCTCCTCAGTCGCCTGGGCTTCGTCGTCGCAGTCGAGCTCCACGTAGACACAGACCTTGGCGTCTTTGTCGAGCGCCGGCAGCGAGGCGAACGCGGTCGACTGCTCACGCTGACGACGCAGGATATCCAGGGCGCCCGCATCGAAATATTCGATGGCAGCCGCGTGGGACAGGACGGGACGCACGGAATCGGTGAAGGACACGGCCTTGTCTTCGCTGTCAAAGAAGCAGCTCACGCCCCAAACGACCGCAGGCGCCGCCTGCAGGGCAATCTCGAGCTCGGTGATAACGCCGAGTGTGCCACACGCACCGATAAACAGATCGATGGCATCCATATCGTCAGCAACGAAATAGCCCGAAGCATTTTTGGTCTTGGGCATAGTGTAGTCGGGAAGGTCGAGCTCGAGCGTGCGGCCCTGTACCGTGACGAGCGAAAGGCGACGACCCTGCGCAAAAGCCTCGCCACGGTGAAGCTCAAGCAGATCGCCATCGGTCAGCACGACATGAAGGCCCGTGACGTGAGGGCGCATGGGGCCGTAAGCGTAGCTACGGGCGCCCGAAGCGTTGCATGCCGCCATGCCGCCCAGGCAGGCAGATGCCTCGGTGGGATCGGTAGGAAAGAATTGCTCGGGAGCTTCCTGGAACTCCTCGTAGGCCTCAAGCGATGCCTGGTCCCAGCCGGCAGTCGGCAGCACTTTCTTGCCCAGCTGTTTGCGCAGCTCAGACAGCACGACGCCGGGCGCCACACGCAAAAGAAAGCGGCCCTGCTCATCGCGGCGAATGCCTAGGTAGCAATTCATGCGGGAAGTATTGAGAATGTGACCGCCATGAGGCACGGCGCCGGCGGCAAGACCGGTCCGGGCGCCCTGAACCGTCACCGGGACACGCTCGGCATGGAGCTTTTTCAAAATGGCGCGGACCTCGTCCTCCGTTGTCGGAAACGAGATGCTCGAGGCCTCGCCCGATGTGCGAGACTCATCGCGACCATACTCTTCGAACTCGTCGGTGAAGGGTTTGATGGTTGCAGACACGCGAACTCCCCCTTTAGCTAACTACAGTGTTTGCAGGGAGATGTTACCGCATCGTTTCGTCGACGTGTTCGAGACCGTCTCCATAATTAGCGATTTTTACGTACGTGCAATTCGGCGAGCGGCAAGGTTTCCTCGGCAGACGATGCTTTTGGCACATGTCGCCTTACCGCCAGCGACCACGCAATTGTCGCTCGAAAAAAGTTGAAGTAATTTTTACCACCTTTTACCTGCGGAGATGTCAATCCGTCAAGCATTTGGTCAGAAATTGGTCAAGTAGTGGCTGATACGGTCGGCATCAACAGCCAAAACCAATGGAAGTTTTGGCCCCAGAAGCAGGGAGGTTCCCATGGCATATTACTGGCCCCAGTACGGCGTCGCCATCGAG
This sequence comes from uncultured Collinsella sp., assembly GCA_900543595.1. GTDB lineage: Bacteria > Actinomycetota > Coriobacteriia > Coriobacteriales > Coriobacteriaceae > Collinsella. Next base: position 15,508 of record UQRX01000012.1, read on the forward strand.
GTCGACGACGATCCCTATCTCCTGCCTTTCGACGAAGAGGCGTTCCCCGATACGGCGGTATACCACGTCACCACCGATGTTATCTGCGACCCCGAGTCGTTCTCGGCGCTCGCCCATCACATCGCGCGTATCCACAACATCGAGCTCCCTCACGACTTCGACGAGCTCATCTACTCGCGCCGCCTGATGCTTCACATGCTCTTTGGAGCGGACCGGTCCACGTTCGCACGTGTCTACACCACCAAGGACGCCGCATGAGTGCGAAGAAGCCGTCCCGCCTTGCAGGACTGGGGTGTCGCAAGAAACTCGTCGTTGTCTGCCTGGCTATCGTCTGCGCCCTCATCGCCGTAGGGCTATACGCCTGGCAGTCGCAGCCCGTGCCCGAAGCGGGCGCCTCGGTCACGACGGCAGAGGGTAAATCGCGCCAAGAAATCCAGAATGAGCTCGACGCCATCGTCCGCGACAACATGATGACGATCTCGGTCGCGCCGGTCGCACAGTTGCAGGAAGGCGGCAAGTTGCGCGTCAACGTGCAAAACGTCCAAGACAACAAGTTTCCCCAGCGCTTCCGCGTGATCCAAAACGACGAGACCATCTATGAGTCCGGTGTGGTCGAAGCCGGCAAGACGGTTGAGACCTGCCCCGCCGGCGATATCCAAGAAGGCGAGGCATATATCGAGATTCAGGCACTCGATGCCAAGACCTACGACACCCACGGCAATCCGACGCGCGTCAAAGTGCGGGTGGCCCAGGCAGAAGGCTAGTGGCCGACGCGCTCGCAGGGGCAGCACCCTGCCCCCATTCGTCCAACCATCACGGAAACAGTCCGTGACGAGCAGAAAGGATCGATTATGAACACACCCATGAACCTGAGCGGAGCCAGGGCACTCGCCGTGGGCGCAGGGCTTACGCTCGCACTTGCGATGGGCGCCGCGCCAACGGCGGCCATGGCAGAGGTGCGCGTTGGAACCACCGATGTGACGGTGAAGGCCGACATTAGCAATGTTTCGTTTAAGGCGCCGACGGTCATCCCCTTTGCCGCCCAAGCCGACGGAACGCTTGTAGGACCCTCCGACAAGACGATTACCATCGACAACCTCTCGGCATATGGCATCCACGTCACTAACATGAAGGTCACGGCCAAGAACGACTGGACAATCGTTGCAGACGAAAAGACGGGCTCGGCCCAGAACTCCATCGATTTTAAGGTTGGCCCCGATAAGGCAGAAAAGGACGCCAGCTCGGCGACTCAAACTACGGGCCTCGATCTTTCCAAAGACGTAAGCTTCGAAATGAAGTACAAGGGCATTGCCGATGGAACGGACAAAATCAAGCTCAATGTGAGCGGCCACGTCGCCCGCGTCACGCGTGACATCTACCACGCCGGCGGTACGGGAGATCAAGTGGCAAGCATCACCTGGACGGTCGAGCCCGGTGCGCACGCCACGTCCTAAGGCGATCGCACTGGCCGCCATCGTCGGCATCTTGGCGTCGGCGCCTGCCATGGCCTTTGCTCAACAAGAGCAAGCGCAGGCGGCCACAGAAGTGACCGTCGACCTTTCGGGCCTTAATCGCGGCGGCCGTCACGAGCCGCTCGCTCAGACGAGCGACACCCGGCAACTCATTGCGACAGGCGCCGCCACGGTGGGAGCAGGACTGACGTGCCTTGGCCTGCACATCAAACGCAACCAATAGCCAAGCACGACCGGAGTACGCGAATTAGATAGGAGAACCATGGCACCCAAAAACCTTTTGCCCGTCGCCGCGCTCTGCAGCGCACTGGCGAGCGGTATGCCTCTCGCCGCTTGGGCGACGCCCGCCACGGCAAACTCCTTACCGCAAGCTCTGAACCCCGTGGCGAATTCGTCGGGTATCGTCGCCTGCCAACGTTTTTCGCTCGCGCACGCCACGGTCCGAACCTCGGGATGCCTTCACCGCAATACGGTCGACTCGATAGTCGTGGATATCAAGCGACCGGACAAGGAGAACGGCCCCCAGACAGGTTATGCCATCTGCACATGGAAATCGGCTGCAGTCGACGCCGATGGCGACCCATGCGATCTAGAGCTGCGCATCGATATTGACTCGGTCGATGACTCGGCGAACGGGGCGAGGGTCGTCTTCGACAGCGCGGCCTATGATGAAGAAGAAGGGGGTGTATGCCTGGGCTGCGTTCCCTCGAATGTCGATGGCGCGCAGCCCATCATCTCCTTTACGGCATCGCTGCGACTGACCAAGGCGGGCACCGAAGCCATCGCAACGGGAGATGCGCCTTTGCTGTTCTACGCTGGCGACGCGGACGACCAAGAGGCTCAAAGCAATAGACAGAAGGGTTCGCTTAACCTCACGCGCGGATCAGAACCCGCCCCCATCAATATCGATACCCAAGCGCAAGGCGTGCGGCGCATTCTCGCCGATCCGGCACTGCTCCAAATGACATGGCACGGAGTGGGGTCCGTCGGGATTGCTGCTCCTATATCTGGCGATAATGACAAATCCCCCAAAGATGAGGTCGCAGACGCACCGGCACATGTTGACGATGCAGACGATACATCATCAGAAGACAACGCTGCGGCTCCTCTCGAGAAGCCAGGCGGCACCGCCACCGAACTAGGCGATCCCCAACCGAAAGACGGCCTGGACTTTGCCGCTCCCCCAGATGTCGACGAAGGCAACTGTTGCATGATGGTCGCGCTCGACCACACGGAAACCGTCGATGCCGCAAGCATTGAGCCAGTCGCTGCCAATGCGCCCCGCCGCAAAAATATCCTCATCGCATTCCCCAATACCGTCGAGCTCGTCTTTTTACCTTCGGGTGAAGTCGTCGCGCCTACGGCACTTACAGCAGTGGGAGCAAGGAGCGCATCGAACGACATCCAAGCTATCTCGGCACTTGATGCCACAACGACCGCCAAGTTGCACCTTTATTCCGTTGCAGCAGACGGAACGCGAACCGAAGAATTCGATGGAACCAAGCTTTTGGTTCCTCGTCGCATCGGTATCCAAGAAGACTTCCCCTATCAAATGGAACTTGAAGGGTTCGATCGCGCACGAGATGCCGACATCATTGCCGCGGCCATCGAGTCCCCACAGCACCTCATGACGCTGCGCTTCGACTTTAGCCCCGTCCTGTCCTAGGCCGCTAACCGCCGCTTGGCTCGGATGCTGAGCGCTCCCCTCCCCGTTCTGTTACGATTGCCGCGTTGGCATCAATTACAGGAGGGTTCATGCCGGGTTTAGGAACGATCATCAACGTCGCGCTTTTGGTCGCGGGCGGTCTGCTGGGCCTCATGGGTGGGCGCTTCATTACGCCCCGCATCCAAGACACGCTCATGAAGGCGTCGGGGTTGTGCGTTCTGTTTATCGGCCTGGGCGGCACCATGCAAAAGATGCTCGTTATCGATGGAGAGACGTTGGCGACCACCGGCACCACCATGCTTATCGTCTCATTTGCCCTCGGTTCGCTCATCGGCGAGGCCATCAACCTGGAGGCCGCCATCGAGAACCTCGGCGAATGGCTCAAGCGCAAAACCGGCAGCGAGGGTGACAACGAGTTCACCAATGCCTTTGTCTCGACATCGCTCACCGTGTGTATCGGCGCCATGGCCATCGTAGGATCGATTCAGGACGGTCTGCTCGGCGACTGGTCCACGCTTGCCCTGAAGGGCGCGCTGGACTGCATCATCGTCTGCACCATGACGGCCTCGCTTGGCCGCGGCTGCATCTTCTCGGCCCTGCCCGTTGCCGTATTCCAGGGCACGATCACGCTTTTTGCCGGCGCACTCTCCCCCATCATGACCACCGCAGCCCTCGACAGCCTTTCGCTTGTGGGCTCCATGCTCATCTTCTGTGTTGGCGTTAACCTTATTCGTCCTCAAACCTTTCGCACGGCCAACATGCTCCCCTCCGTCGTCATCGCCGTCATCTACGCCCTCCTGTTCTAAACTATCTGCATAGTGCTATCTCGAACACCTGTTTGATGCTGTGCTATGATATGAGGTCACCGACACCATATAGGGAGAGGAGAGGGCGGTGGCCGACCAGGACGTCAAGATGCTCATCGAGCGCATTATGGCCGAGGCCCGGACCCATCAGTCCGCCCGCTTCTCAAACGAAATCTATGCTGACGAGCCGATTCTCAAGACCGGTCGTCAGATGCAGAACTTCCTCCCCGACCAGTACCGCAAGATGCGCGAGATATCGCGCTGGCAGGATGACCCCAAAGGCGGCGCGGGTCGCTGGCTTTCGGAAGCCGAGCTTTTCTACCGCCAAGGCCTGCTGATGGCCGACTTTGAGGACGACTGCCCCTACAACGGCACCTTTAAGTCGTACTTTCCCACCTACAATGCCATGAGCGATCGACAGTTGCGCGGCTACTTTACCTGGCGTGCCCAAGTGCGTCGCGGAACCGTCGAGGAAACGTCTACGTCCTTTGCCTTTCTGTATCTCTATGAGCTGATTTGCGGCATTGGCGTAGATAATCCGCTCGATGGTTTTAACAAGATCAAGGCCTTTTGGGATGCCTATCGCGCCTTCGAGCCCGGCATCGATCGGTTTGCACGCGTGTGGTTGCAGGATTACGCCGTATTCCATGGGCTCGACCCCAAGCTGCTTCGCGACTCTAAAACCGTCATGTTCGATAACGCCCTTATTGAACTGCGACGCGCGGCGCGAGACCTTGTACCAGCACCGGCACCGTCCGGCCAGACCCTCAAGCGTCGCAAGACCTCCGAGCCCACGCTTCCCCTTCCGCCCGATGAGGCGCATGAGGAGCGGCTCATGGCTGCCATCGACGCGCTCTCGACGTACAACCTGAATAACTCACGGCTCGACCGTTCCCACCATCGCGACCTGCGCCACGTGGCATGCGCCGTGTATGTCCGCATGGCGCGCTACTATGACACGCACCGAAAGACCGGCATCGTAGCGAGCTTGTTTGGGGAGGAGACGGCCATGCCCTACACCATGTTTGCCTCGGCCGTGTTTTTTGCGCCCGAGCGCCACGAGGACTGCGAATATCGCCTGGACCCCATTCACATCTACCGCTGCCAAAATGGCTTTTGGGAATGCATGCGCATCCACGGCAGCAGACAAAAAAGTAGCAAGCTCGGTGAGATGATGCGCGCTTGTGATCAGCGCCTGCGCTTGGCACTGGATCCCGGCCATCCCCTTAAGGAAGAGAAGGTCCCCAAATATCTGGCTAAGATTATCGATGACGAGATCACGGCATGGCTTTCATGGGATGCCGCGCATCAGCCCGTCAAGATCGATATCGACCTGAGCCAGCTGGGGCACATTCGGAGCGCCGCCGCACAAACGCGCGAGGCGCTTTTGATCGACGAGGAGCGCGAGGACGGCACGCTTGCGGATGCCGAGGTGGCAGTTGCCGAGCGACGGGAAGCCGAGCCCGTGGCCGACACGATCGCCGAACCAGTCGCGACGACCATGCAGCAGGACGAGGCTAGCGAGCCGACCATCTCCACCGAGCAGTTTGGCGTCGTAGCCCCGCTCCTCGCACCAGCGCCCACGCCCGCCGCCGCTGCGTCCGCACTCGATCCCGTCGCAGACGCCTATCTTCGAGCACTCCTCGAGCAAAACGCAGCGCAGACGGCATCGGCGGTGGCACAGTCGGGCAAGAGTGAGGACATGCTCGTCGATAGCATCAACGAGGCGCTCTTTGACCTGGTGGGCGACACCGTTATTGAATTTGGCTCAGCAGGACCGCAAATTATCGAGGACTACGAAGCAGACGTGAGAGGATACCTAGACCATGAGTGATACCGAATCCGCAGCACCCCGTGTGCCCAAGCGCGTCGCCGCCGTCATTCTCAACTCGCTCAAGGGCGGCGTGGTCCCGCGCATCGGCCTTCCCTATATCACCGTGGGGCGAGAGGTCGAGATCCGTGCTCTGCTCACCGACCTGAGCCTCATCGCCGATGGCGGCGCAAGCTTCCGTTTCCTCGTCGGTCGCTACGGCGCCGGCAAGAGCTTTTTGCTCCAGACCATCCGTACACACGCCATGGGCGAGGGATTCGTCGTCGCCGATGCCGACCTTTCCCCTGAGCGCCGCCTACAGGGCGGCCAGGGCCAGGGCCTCGCTACCTATCGCGAGCTCATTCGCAACATATCGACCAAGACGCGCCCTGAGGGCGGTGCGCTCAACCTGATCCTCGATCGCTGGGTCGCCTCGTGCGCGGGCGCCGATGAGTCGGCTATCAATGCCCAACTGGCCCCGCTCGAGGAGATGGTCCACGGCTTTGACTTCACCCGCATGCTCCGCCGCTACCGCGCGGCCATATCCGAAGGCGATGAAGAGGCTATGAGCCGGGTGACCAAATGGATTCGTGGCGAATACCGCACCAAGAGCGAAGCGCGAGCCGAGCTAGGCTCCTCGACCATCATCAGCGATGACGACTGGTACGACTACGTCAAGCTCATCGCACGTTTTTTGGTCTGCAGCGGCTACAAGGGCATGCTGGTGCTCATCGACGAGCTCGTGAATCTGTACAAGATTCCCAACGCGATCACGCGCCAATATAACTACGAGAAGATCCTGACCATGTACAACGACACGCTCCAGGGCAAAGCGCAGTACCTGGGCGTGATCATGGGTGGCACGCCGACCTCTATCGAGGACCGCCGCCGCGGCGTCTTTTCCTACGAGGCCCTTCGGAGCCGTCTCGCCCAGGGCCGTTTTGCGCGCGATGATCTCAAAGATATGCTCGCGCCCATCATCCGCCTGCAGCCGCTCACCTACGAGGAGCTGCTGGTGCTCATCGAGAAGCTCATGCAGATCCATGCCGGCTACTTTGGCTGGACGCCCACGCTTACCGAGAACGACTTGGTGGACTTCCTCAAGATTGAGTTTGGCCGCGTGGGGGCCGACACGCATCTGACGCCCCGCGAGGTCATCCGCGACTTTATCGAGCTGCTCGACATCCTGTGTCAGAACCCCGATGCTAACGTGGCCGAGTTGCTGCAAAGCGTCGGCGGCGACGCGCTGGCGCCGGCAGCCGCGACAGACGACACCGGCACCACAGACGACCGCAACTTCGCCGAATTCACCATCTAACCTGCCAAAAAGGGACAGGTTTATTTTGGCAGGTTTTATCTGGGCAAACGCCGATGTTGCAAGATATCGAGCCGTTGCCCGTTGCGTTGATCAACCCGTTGATGAGAGGAGGTCCCGTGAACGCTTTTGACCGATATGCCCCGTTTATCCAGGATTTCATTTACTCCCACGATTGGGAGAGTCTGCGCTCCATCCAGGTTGCGGCGGCAGATGCCATCTTCAACACGCAAGACAATGTGCTCCTGACGGCATCCACGGCATCTGGCAAAACCGAGGCAGCCTTCTTTCCCATCCTGACCGAGTTTTGGGAGAACCCGCCCGCAAGCGTTGGCGCCCTCTATATTGGCCCCCTCAAAGCACTCATCAACGACCAGTTCGTTCGCCTCAACGATCTGTGCGAAGAGGCCGATATCCCCGTCTGGCACTGGCACGGCGATGTCTCGCAGTCGCACAAGGCAAAGCTCATCAAAAAGCCAAGCGGCATCCTACAGATTACGCCCGAATCACTCGAGGCACTCCTGATCCACAAGCACATGGCAATTCCGCGTATGTTTTGCGACCTGCGCTATGTGGTCATCGACGAGGTCCACTCGCTCATGCGTGGTGACCGCGGCGGGCAGACGCTCTGCCTTATCGAGCGTCTTTCGCGCATGGCGGGCGTGCGGCCCCGGCGCATCGGCCTTTCGGCCACCATCGGGGACCCGGAACGCACGGGTGCCTTCCTGTCGCAGGGGACGGGACGCGACTGCGTCATCCCCCGCTTTGAGGAGCCGCGCCGCGTGTGGCGCATCTCCATGGAGCACTTCTACAACTCGGGTCCCCAGGCGCAGCAGCGAGGATTCACGAGCACAGGTCCGCAGGAAGCTGAGGTGCTCGCATGCGAGCGCATTGAGGCGGCACCACCCGCGGCACTGCCCGTCAGCACCCAAGACATGCGCCATAGTGGGCAACTCACACAGGAGGAACGTCGCCAACGCCGTGATCAGGCACGGAGCAAGGCTGCCCCCAAGGACCGTCGCACTCCCTCGGCCCCCGAAGGGGAAGTCGACATCCCGCAGGCAACCGAACAGGCACTGCTCAACCCCACCGACACCGCACCCGACAACGCCGACCCCGGCATGGGCTACATCTTTGAACATACCCGCGGCCGCAAGTGCCTGGTCTTTGCCAACTCGCGCGAGGAGGCAGAGGCCGTGTGCTCCATGTTGCGCAGCTACTGTGAAAGCCGGCACGAGCCCGACCGTTTCCTCATCCATCACGGCAATCTTTCGGCATCGTTGCGCGAGACGGCAGAAGAGCTCATGCGCGACGAGGAACAGGCACAGACAACCGTCACCACCTCCACGTTGGAGCTTGGCATCGATATCGGTCGCCTGGAGCGCGCGTTCCAGATCGATGCACCGTTTACCGTCAGCTCCTTTTTGCAGCGCATGGGGCGCACAGGCCGCCGCGATCTTCCGCCCGAGATGTGGTTTGTCATGCGCGAGGAGGAACCCGAGCCGCGCACGATGATGCCCGAGACCATTCCGTGGAAGCTCCTGCAGGGCATCGCGCTCGTACAACTCTATCGCGAGGAAAAATGGGTCGAGCCGCCCGAGCTCGATCGGCTCCCCTACAGCCTGCTCTATCACCAGACCATGTCGACGCTCGCCAGCACCGGCGAGCTCACACCGGCCGAGCTTGCTCAGCGTGTGCTCACGCTCAGCTATTTCCACCGCGTCTCGGCCGATGACTATCGCATACTACTGCGCCACCTCATCAAGATCGACCATATCCAGCTCACCGAGGGCGGTGGGCTCATCGTGGGCCTCGCGGGCGAGCGCATCATCAACAACTTTAAGTTCTACGCCGTGTTCCAGGAAAACGAAGAGTTTACCGTTCGCAGCGAATCGGCCGAGCTGGGCACAATCGTCAACCCGCCACCACCTGGCGAGCGCATCGCCATAGCCGGGCACTGCTGGATTGTCGAGGAAGTGGACTGGAAGCGTCATACCGTCTTTGCCACACAGGTCAAGGGCCGGGTGCCGGCCTACTTTGGCGACTGTCCCGGTGACATAAATACACACGTACTCGAACGCATGCGCCAAGCGCTCAACGAGCACGCGGCGTATCCGTACCTCATGGGCAACGCACGGGCACGCCTTGCACAGGCTCGTCATACCGCCGAGATTTCGGGCGCGGGGACCAAGCCACTCATCAACCTGGGCGGCGACACCTGGGTGCTCTTCCCTTGGCTGGGCAGCTACGCCTTTCTGGCGCTCGAACGTATGCTCAAGATTAAATGTGCCGCGGAGCTTGGCCTTCGCGGACTCGACCCATCACGCCCGTACTTTATGCAATTTAAGATGAAGGCCGACGAGGAGACGTTCTTTGAGGTGCTCGCCGCCGAGGCCGAGAAGGACTTCGACCCCATCGAGCTCGTCTTTCCCGGCGAGGTGCCTTATTTTGATCGCTACGACGAGTTTGTTCCCGAAGAGCTAGTGCGCAAGGGCTTTGCCGAAGGTGTGCTCGACATCGAGGGTATGAAGCAGCGTGTCCGCAGCTGGCGCGACCACGCATAAAACGGGGCTGACTATATGAGCAGTCAATTTGGGACGGGGCTATTTTAGCTACCCTTGCAGGTAAAGCGAAAGGTTTGGCCGATTAGTGGCAGGGATAGCTATAATAGCCCCGTCCCAAATTGACTGCTCCCGATGTGGAGCGAGCCGGCATCCGAAAGCAGCTAAAAAGCCCCGTCCCAGAAAGACTGGTCGCAGGGAGACGCGCTAGTCGTGGAGGGCAGTGCCAAGGAAGTCGGCGTCGAAGGGTACGGCTTCGGCAAAGGCGTAGTCGCCGTCGCTGGCGATGAGCAGGTAGTTTTCCTCGCCGCCGAACTCTGTATCGCCGCATGGGACCACCCAAGCGCGGGCGAATACCTCGAGTGCCGTGGCAGCGCAATCGCGCAGGAACGTCACATCGCTCCCCTCGTTTGCGCTCACGATATTGGCAACGTAGATACCCCCGTGGTTCAGGCTGCCTCGCACCAAACGCAACGCCTCAACCGTCGCCAGCTCGCGTACGGGCTCGGCACCGCCAAAGCAATCGCTCACGATAACGTCGTAGCGACGATGTCCCACGCTCGTCACGCCCAGGTACGAACGCGCCTCGGCGGTAATCACCCTCAGGCGATCGCCAACCGTACGCTCCAACTCCTCCAAATAGAACCAGCGGCGCGCCAGGCGCGTAATCTCGGCATCATATTCAATGACGTCCATACGCAAGCCCTCATGCAACAACAGTGCAAACTTGGGATAGGCAAACCCGCCGCCGCCCAACATGAGCATACGGTCGATACCATGCCCGTAAGCATCACGCATTGCGTCCTCGGCCTCAAACACATCGTCAAATGCATGATAGTACGCAAAGACGGGCTCCGCCCAACGCTCGCCTACATAGCTCGCGCTTTGGTAGACACCGCCCTGCACGAGCACACGGACCTCGTCACCGCCCTCGTCGCGCATGCGCTTTACGCGCGCCAACCCGTTGCGGGTTCGCGCAACCTGCAGACAGGCAGCACGAACAGCGACGGCGGCCGCACCAAGCGCCGCGGCTCCCAGAGCAACGCCGGCAACGACGCCAGCAGAAACACTTGGCTTGTTCATCTAGAGCTCCTTTTGCAGATAGAGTCCGTGGTCATAAAAACCCAAATGGCGATAGTACTCGCGCGTACCGATCGCGCTGATCACGTTGATGTGCGTATAGCCCGCATCCCGAGCAATATGACACGCACGCTCCACCAGCGACCGCCCCAGCCCATGATGCTGAGCCGCCTGGCCCTGATCGCCTACACGTGCCGCCATGCCATACACGTGCACCTCGCGAATCATCGCCTCGTCCGGTGTCGTCGGCAACTCGTCCGCGTGCGTGGCAACAAACGAATGGTCGGGCAACGACAACCGCAAAAAGCCCGCGATCTTGCCCCGCGGTGTCACCCACTGCAAAAAGTGTTCGCTCGTCACCGGTGTCTCGTATGCGACCTCATCAAGAGATAGCTCATCCAAGTCGGCACCCGCCGTGCTGATCTCGCGATAGCGAATCTCGCGCACCGTCGCACCATCACCCCGAGCAGCCAGGCGATTCTCAACGAGCTGGCGCAGGTTGGGCTTCTTGTTGCCCACCATAATGTCGTCGGAACTAAAGTCGCGGATCATGCGACTAATGCGGCAGAACGCCGGCGTCACCACGATGTCGTCGGCCAGCACATCGAGCAGCTCTTCCTCGGTATAGGGGCGCCACTCGCCGCGCTCGTAGCAGCCCACCAAACGCGAGCCCTCGATGAGCGCGCACGGGTAGACCTTGACCTCGTCGGGCATAAAAGCGCCCTCGGTCATAAAGCGCTCGTAGTCGCGCTTGTCCCCCTCGGGCGTAGCGCCCAACAAGTTGAGCATAAAGTGCGCGTGGATCTTAAAGCCAAACAAGCGCGCCAGCGAAAACGCCCGCTCGATCTGCGCCACCGAAATGCGACGCTCGTTGATGTCGAGCAGGTGCTGGTCGAGACTCTGGATACCCATCTGAATCTTGGTGCAACCCAGGCGGCGGATGAGCGTGAGGGCCTGCGGCGTCACGGCATCGGGGCGCGTCTCGATAACGAGCCCCACCACGCGATGCTTCGCCGTCTCGTTGATGCGCTGCTGACGCTCAAGCTCCTCCATCGTTGCCGTTTGCCACTCGGCAACCTCGCCCCACGGCGTACCAGGGCCGTACAGACGACGCACCGCGCGGTTATAGCCGCCCACGGCAGCATCCACACGCTCCTGCTTGTCGGCAACACCGCTCGCAAGCTCGGCCTCGTCTGTCGCAATGCCGGCTGCCCGATAGCGCTCGCGGCGCTCTGTTACCACCGGCGGCAGGGCATCGGCGGGAGCGTCATCGAGCAGGCGCCCTGCCTCGGCACGGCTGATGCCCGGACGCGCCAACATGGGGTTGGCCGCCACGCCGGCGACGGCATCGTCATTGAGCGCGCGGAAGAGCTCCGACATAAACCATGTCTGATAGCCTTCCGGATAGTCGCTCCATGTACCGCCAAGCACGATAAGCTCTATCTTGTCGGTTGCATGCCCCATTTGCGAAAGCGCCGTCAAACGGGCGCTCACCTGCAGATATGGGTCAAAGCAATTTTGCTCCGCACGGGCACACGCCGGCTCGGCGTGCAGATAGCTTTTGGGCATGCGCAAATCGTTGGGGCAAAACAGGCAATCGCCCGAGCACGGCCACGGCTTGGTAATGACGGTAATGGTTGCCACGCCCGAAGCCGTGCGACGAGGCTTCATGCGCAGAACCTGCAGCAGTCGACGTTCCAGCTCGGCATCGACATTCCACCCAGCCCAACGAACCGGCTCCTCACGTTTTACCCGCTGGTAGAACGGCAGCAGACGGCGCTTGGCCAAATCGCGTTTGTCGGCACCCTCACGGCGCGCCTCGGCATGTATCAGTTTGACGAGCGCTTTGTCGTCCACAGTCTCGCCGCGACGCAGAGCCTCGAGTATGTTCAAGATAATCTGTTCCATGTCCCCATTGTAAAGGCAAAGGCGCCGGAGCCGATCTCGGCTTCGGCGCCTCCATCAAACAGCGCAGCTATGGTTTATAGGTCTTCGATAACCGCCCGTCACTCTGAATCAAATGACATGTCGCCCGAGCCAACCTCAAAACGATACGTGGCGGACTTATCGCCATTATCGAATTCAAGATTCAAAATGGTCTCGCCGTCGTAGTCAAGCGGAAGGAAATCGCTCTCGAAGTCGCCGCTGCCCAAGGTGAGGCTCGCCTTAAAGCCCGTAGAGTTCGGAACCGTCATCTCCACATCGCCCGAGCCCACACTCACGTCCATCGACTTCGCGGGGGCCTGGTAGAGCTCGAACGTTACATCGCCCGACCCGACCTCTGCACTAAGCGCATCAGTCACGCTGCCCGCAAACTCTACATCTCCCGCACCCAGGAAAAGGTCGAAACCATCACAGGTGACACCGGCAATCTGCAGATCACCCGAGCCCACGTGCGCGTTGACTCCCTTCAGATGTTCGGCAACACGGCGCGGCAGCTCAACCGTAACCGAGCGGTCAATTGCCTTACCGTCATCACTTCCAAACTGAGAAACCTTGAGCGTCGAGTCCTCGACGGATGCGATGTTCTGCGTCGCGGCCTTGGAGGCATCCATACCATTGGCAACGCGTCCCCGCTCGATAACGCGAGCCTTGTTGCCATCAACAACCTTGACGTCCACCGAAGCCGCATTGATATCGAAATCGAGGTAGCGGAACTCATCGGCATCAAAGGTCGTACACGAAAGCTGCTGAGGCTGAGCGGAATATTTACCGCTATCCAAGAGATTATCGTCGTCAAACATATCGTCAAAATCAGACAAATTGCCAGATAGAATACCGGTCGTACGCACCATATCGGAATGAGCCAATAGCCGCGAAATGCCAAAGACAAGCCCAATGATGAGCACAAACGCTCCGATGCCAACGCCCAAGCGTACCTTGGATTCATGCGAAAGCTTCATCATTCATCACCCTCTTTGGCGATCGGGTCAGCGGTAGTCGCGGTAGCCACGCCAGTATCAACCGTAGCGGAAACATTCTGAGCCCTAGCTGTCACCGGCGCCGGACCAACCTGAATATCTCCACGCGCCCAATCACCATCGAGCGCACGCGCCACCCAGTGATAGATGGGAATCGTAAAGAAGATCAGCGCGGCAAAGGGGCCGGCACCAAACGGGAACATCAGCAAAAAGAACAGTAGCCAGCACACGGCCCAATACGGGAACGACTGGAACGGGCCCTTCACCGGAGTCGAGCCAATCGCGGTGCCACTCGTCGCCTGCGCCGTAGCGGCATTGGCGGCCTGTGCACTCCAGCTTGCCGCCTGCGCCGCCTTGGCGGCGGCGTCGCTCGCCTGTGTTGCCGCCTCGGTAGCTCGTGCCGCCGCCTCATGGGTGCGTGCGCGCTCTGCCGCCTCGGCCTCGCGCTGGCGGGCGCGGTCCTCGTTCTCAAACTCGATATCGTCCTCGATCTCATCGCTCGGATTGAGCAGCTCGTCCAGGCTCACGCCATAGAGCTTGGCGAGCGAGATCAGGTTCTCGGTATCGGGCGAGCTCTCCGCACGCTCCCATTTACTGACCGCCTGGCGCGACAGCCCCAGCTTTCGCGCCAGCCCTTCTTGGCTAAAGCCCTTGCTGCGGCGAAGGTCGGCGAGCCGCTGCGCAGTTTCTACATTCATGGTTCCTCCTATGTGATGCCAGCCGTGCCGCCGGACCGTTTTTGTTCTTAAGGCGCCTTGCACAGTTAAAAATCTATCCGCCACCGCCAAAAGCATGCCACCTATTCTAGTGAGATTTTTGACAACCGGCGGTTGCGGGTGCATATGAGCTGCGGAAATGTGTCCAAACAAAGCAATGACCCGTAGCTTGGTTGTCCCTGTTGCGGCGTTAACGGTAGTATGGTCGTACTGTTTATTCCGCACCGCCAACGGAGGGAGTTCCGCGCCGTGAACCGCGATTTCGCCTCATCGCTCATCCAGCTCAACAACACGTTCTATCGCGAGCACTCCGCCTCCTTCTCCGATACGCGCCAGGCCCCGTGGCCCGGCTGGGTGCGCACCATGGATATCGCGCTCGGGCAGCTCGACGTCGCCACGATCGAGCATCCCGTCCGTGTCTTCGATCTCGCCTGCGGCAATATGCGATTCGAGAACTTTGCCGCCGGCGGCGCACTTGCCGCCAAGGGCGTCGACGGCGCAAACCCCTCGGCAGATGCCAGCTGTCCGTTTGAGTTCTATGGCGTCGACTCGTGCCAAGACCTGGCTATCGATGCACGCGGCCACGCCCTGCGCATTCCCAACCTGCACTTCCAGGAGCTCGATGTGCTCGACGCCCTTATGAAGCTCAACCCCGCCGAGACACCCGACGTGCTTTTCGACGCCCCGCTCGCCGACATCTCGGTCTGTTTTGGCTTTATGCACCACGTGCCGTCGTGCGAGTACCGTGTACGCGTGCTCGACGCCCTGGTGCGCCAGACGCGCCCAGGCGGCATCATCGCCATCAGCTTTTGGGAGTTTATGAACGACGAGCGCATGGCGCGCAAGGCCGTTCGAGCCGAAGCCCGCGCCGAGCTCACCCCGCCGTTTGAGGGATACGATTCAGCGCAGTTTGAAGCCGGCGACCACCTCATTGGCTGGCAAAACGACCGCCACGCCTACCGCTATTGCCATCACTTTGACGATCAGCAGATCACCGACCTGGTGCGCGGCGTCCGTACGTTCTACAAGAGCGGCGAGGTCCCCGTGCGCGAGCTTGAGCGTTTCCATGCCGACGGTCGCAGCGGCGAGCTCAACCGCTATGTGATTCTCAAGCGCCTGTAGGCACTGACGACTCGCCGTCGAGCCGCGTCGCAATTTTCGGGCAAACCATGCCCACCCCTTTTTCAACCCATTGACGGAACGCGCAGCCATGCGTTCCATACTTATGACCAAGGAGCCTCATGGGAGCCGTCCACGTTCGCACGCCTAAGAACTTTGTGCTCGAGGAGCGCCTGGAGCGCTACGCCGATGCGATTGAGACGAACCCCGAGGCCTATGCCGGAGATTGGCGCGAGGCTTGCGCGCCAGTTGACAGCAAACCCTTCGAACACCTTCACCTTGATCTTGGCTGTGGCAAGGGAACGTACCTTGTAGAGCGCGCGGCCCACGAGCCAAACACCCTCTTTATCGGTATGGACCAGGAGCCCATCTGCATCGCCTATGCCGCGCAGAAAATCTGCGAGCAGGAGCTGTCCAACGCACTCGTCCTGCCCCGAGGCGCCGCATCGCTGCCGCAACTGTTTGCCGCAGGCGAGCTCGATGCCATCACCATCAACTTTCCCACGCCGCAGCCCAAGGCCAAGTACGCCCAAAAACGACTCGTCCATGTCGACCATCTGATGCTCTACCGCCCGCTCTTTGCAGCCGGCGCCACCGTCACGCTGCGAACCGACAGCAAGCCATTGCGCGACTACGCCCTGGGGCAGTTTGCCGCGGCCGGCTACGACACGCTTTGGGTAAGTGACGACGTACGCCGCGACCATCCCGAGCATCCCGAGACCGAGTACGAGTGCCGCACGCGCGAGATGGGTGCCGCTGTCTATGGCATTTGCGCCACACCCGGCGCGCAACCCAGCGATGAACAGCTCGCAGCAGGCCGAGCGCAGGAGCAAAGCCTTGCCTGCTACCTGCCCGATAACCTCGATGAGCTCACCTATGTACCTCTGGGCATGGAAGAAGCCGTCGAGAACTTTAAAAACCGCGCCCGCAAAGGTAAGAAGCGCCTGCCACAAGAGTCCTAGGGGCCTCTGATGGTCGCGGCGTCAGCAAACAAGCGCAAATAGGCGCCAGCAAACGACCCTCAAACCTAAGTGAGTAGACTTTTTTGCAATAGCCAAGCACAACCCGCATAACGAAAACTAAAACCGCAGGTAGATCCCTTGCGCAAAAGCCATGTGCTCGCGATATCGCAAAAAGTCTACTCACTTAGCTGACAACTGCACCAAACAGCTGGACAGAACGCCCATTTCCTGCATTTTCTCGCGCGCTGGCACCCCGCGCCGCCGCTACGCCATAATAGTTGGCGGACAAACGCGAGAGAAAGCAACCACATGGCACAGACCACGACAGACACCACCGCCAGCACCGTCTCCGGCGCCGGGGCCGCCAGCTCATTCTCGGGCGGCACGGGAACCGAAGCCGAGTTTGGCTCGCTCGGTGCGCTCTCCCCCACCTGGTGGGAACCCGAGGATGGCAGTGAGCCCGAACCATGGCTCACGCCTGATCAGGCCTTCGAACGCTTCTTTGAATGGACGAGCGACCGCGGCATTGAGCTGTGGGATCACCAAGAAGAGGCCCTCATGGACCTGGCAGCCGGTGATCACGTCATTTTGGGCACACCGACCGGATCTGGTAAATCGCTCGTCGCGCTGGGCATGCTCTTTATGGGCATGGCGCAGGGCAAGCGCTGTTATTACACGGCCCCTATCAAGGCTTTGGTCAGCGAAAAGTTCTTCGATCTGGTACAGGTGCTCGGCCGCGATAACGTCGGCATGATCACCGGCGATACGCATATCAATACCAAGGCGCCCGTCATCTGCTGCACGGCCGAAATCCTTGCCAACGATGCACTGCGCGAGGGCGAGGGCGCCGACGTGGGCTGCGTGGCCATGGACGAGTTCCACTACTTTGCCGACCCCGACCGCGGCTGGGCCTGGCAGGTACCGCTGCTCACCCTGCCCCACACGCAATTCATGCTCATGAGCGCCACGCTCGGCGATGTCACCGCGATCGCCGCCTCGCTCGAGGAACACACCGGCGCTACCTGCGACTTGGTCGTCGATGCCCCACGCCCCGTGCCGCTGAGCTACGACTACGTGACGACCTCGCTCGAGGGCACCGTCGAGCTCGCGATGCGCCGCGGCGAGGCCCCGCTCTACATCGTGCACTTTAGCCAGGATGCCGCCCTTGCGACGGCACAGTCGCTCGCCAATTTTGGCATCGCTAGCAAGGAGCAGCGCGAGGCCATTAAGGAAGCGGCAAAGGGCACGAGCTTCTCGACGGCCTTCGGCAAGATCCTCAAGCGCTTGCTCGGCTGCGGCGTCGGCGTGCACCACGCCGGTATGCTGCCGCGCTATCGCCTCCTGGTCGAGCGCCTGGCGCAGCAGGGCCTGCTGCCCGTCATTTGCGGCACCGACACACTCGGCGTCGGCATCAACGTACCCATCCACACCGTGGTGCTCACCGCGCTCACCAAGTTCGATGGCTACAAGATGCGTCGCCTGCGCGCCCGCGAGTTCCATCAGATCGCTGGTCGCGCCGGGCGTTCGGGCTTTGACACCGAGGGCATGGTGATCGCCGAGGCCCCGGAGCACGAGATCGAGAACGCAAAGCTCATGGCCAAGGCGGGCGACGACCCCAAGAAGCTCCGTAAAATTAAAAAGAAAAAGGCCCCCGAGGGCTTTGTCACATGGAACAAGCAGACCTTTGAGCGCCTGATCGAAACGCAGCCCGAGACACTCAAGCCACGCCTGCGTATCACGCACTCCATGGTGATTAGCGTGGTCGAGCAGGGCGGCGATGCTCGCGCCCGTGTGCACGACCTCATCGAGACAAGCCTGCAAACGCCCGAGGAAAAGGCCAAGCTCGAGGTTCGTGCCGACGAAATCTTCGCCACGCTCATCGATTCCGGCGTCGTCGTTCGCACCGAGGTGCCGCCCGCGCCTGACGCTCCGGCTGACGCCGCACCAGACATCGACTATGCGCTGACGGTCGATCTGCCCGAGGACTTTGCGCTCGACCAGCCGCTCTCGCCGTTTTTGCTTGCCGCGCTGGAGCTGCTCGACCCCGAGAGCGAGACCTATACCATGGATCTGATCTCGATGGTCGAGGCAACGCTCGAGGATCCCAAGCAGGTGCTGCGTGCACAGGAGCGCGCCGCGCGCGACCGCGCGATGGCCGAAATGAAGGCTGACGGCGTCGAATATGAGGAACGCCTGGAGCGCATCCAGGACGTCACCTACGAAAAGCCGCTCGAGGACTTGCTCGATGCCGCCTTCGACAAGTACTGCCAGGAAGTACCTTGGGCCAACGACTACCAGCTCTCGCCCAAGAGCGTCCTGCGCGACATGTTGGAGAGCGCGAGCGACTTTAAGGGCTATATCCAAAAGCTCGGCATCGCCCGCTCCGAGGGCATTCTGCTGCGCTACCTAGCCGAGGCCTACCGTTCCCTCGATCGCACCGTTCCCATTGAGAAGCGCGATGAGCGCTTGCGTGACATCATTTCGTGGCTCGGCTTTGTGGTGCGCTCGGTCGACTCGAGCCTGGTGGACGAGTGGGAGAACGCCGGCAACCCCGCTGCACTCGACGCCACACCGCCGCAGGGCATCGACGAGGTCGTGGCCGACCGCCGCGGCTGCACGCTGCTGGTGCGCAACGCGCTCTTCCGCCGCGTGACCCTTGCGGCCCGTGGACACGTGCGCGATCTGGGCGAGCTCGACGAGGACTGGGGCATGAGCGAGGTCCGCTGGCAAAAGGCCCTCGACGCCTATCACGAGCAGCACGAGGAAATCCTCACCGACGGAGACGCCCGCAGTGCCGCGATGTTTACCATCGACGAGAGCGACGAGAAGACCGATCACGTGTGGCACGTGCACCAGATTTTTGCCGACGAGGATGGCGACCACGACTTTGGCATCATGGGCGATGTCGACCTGGATGCCACGCAAGATGGCGGCGAGGTCATCTTCAAAAACTACCGCGTCGGCTTTATTGAGGACCTGCTCGAAGACTAGCCGGGCGCAATGGAACGAAGCGGGGCCGCTGGCAACATCGCCAGCGGCCCCGCTTTTGTGCGATACGCTATCCCCTACTCGGCATCCTCGATCTCATACGAATCGGCATCGGTGGGCTCATCAACCGTGTCCGCCGCCACCTCACGCGCCTCGTCGAAGGCCGCCTTCATGGTTTTGTTCCCCCAGGTGAGTTTGCGGATCGTGAGGTCGTCGGCCTTCTTGTTTGCCAAGCGTAGGTTGTTCTCGGACGACAGGAGCGCCTCCTTGGTCTTTTGCAGATGGCTAATCGTCTTGTCGATCTCATCGATCGCCGTTTGGAACTTGCGGCTCGCGATCTCGTAGTTGCGACCGAAATCATTCTTGAACTTTTCCATCTTGGCTTCGAAGTTTGTGACGTCGATATTCTGCTGTTTGTACTCCGCCAGCTCCTGCTTATAGCGCAGCGAACCCATGGCAGCGTTGCGAAGAAGCGTAATCATGGGAATAAAGAACTGCGGGCGGATCACGTACATCTTCTCGTAGCGATAGCTCACGTCCACGATGCCGGCATTGTAAAGCTCGCTCTCGGGCTCGAGCAGCGTGCAGAGCACTGCATACTCACAGCCCTTCTGGCGACGATCGTGGTCGAGCTTCTTAAAGAAGTCCTCGTTCTTGTGCTTGGTCGCAGTCTCGTCGTTCTCGTTTTTCATCTCGAACATAATCGAAATGACCTCGTTGCCGCTCGCGTCGCACTCACGGAAGATAAAGTCGCCCTTGGTACCCTCGGACGCATCGTTATCTTTCTCGAAGTACGCGTTAGGAAACGCCGTCATGCGCAGACGGTTAAACTCGGTCTCGCAGTGCTGCTCGAGTGACTCGCCCACCATCTTGGTGGACAGGCGGACCTTCATATCCTTAAGGCGCTCAATCTCTTCGTCCTTGTAGCGAATCAGGTCATCGCTCGCGCGCTTGGCCTGCGCGAGCTCGAGCTCGTGTGCCACCTTGACCTGTTCCTCGCGAGAATCGCGCACCGCCAGCTCGCTCGCGAGCTTGGCACGTGCCTCATCGCGCTCACGCTCCGCCGCGGCGACCGCCTCCGATAGGTTCATTTTGGCCGTCAGTTCCTGTTCGCGCAGCTGCGCGCGCAGGCCCTCGGCCTCCTGCTCAGACTGAGCCCTTGCGGCGGAAAACTTCTCCTGTACCTTCGCGCGATAGTCAGCAAGCGCGCGCTCGGCCTCGCTGCGAGCGGCATCGAGCTCACGCTGCGACTCTGCCGTGGCAGCGGCAAGCGCCATCTCCTGGGCCTTGTCCGCAGCGGAGAGCTTTGCCTGTAGCTCAGCAATCTGAGCGTCGCGGGCGGACAGATCGTTTTGAGCAGCATTGCGCGCCGCCGCCTCGGCAAGTTTGGCTTCGTCATCCTTGCGTCCCAGCTGCGCGCGCAGGTTGTCAATCTCACGCTGGAGCTCTGCGTTTTCCTTCTGCGCATCCGCACGGGCCTCAACCGCCGCGCGCTGGCTTGCACTCTCGCGCTCCGTGGCAGCGCCCTCAAGCTTGGCGCGCAGCTCGGCAAGCTCGGCATCGCGCTTGGCGACTTCTTGCGCCAGCTGCTGGGCCGCAGCGTTCTTCTGCTCGACAAGCTGAGCGTTGCGCTGAGACTCTGCCTCTTGCAAGGCGGCCGTCGAACGCGAGCGCTCAAGTTCCAGCGCCTGCTCGCCCTCGCGCTGGACTGCCTTCACACGCTCATCCAGGTCGCGCGAGAACTCGGCATCGCGCACCTGTTTGACGATATCCGCATAGCCGGACGCATCGACCTTAAACACTTCGCCGCAATGCGGGCACCTGATCTCGTTCATAGCAGCTCCTCGATGGACGCAAATTTCAACCGCCTACACTCTACCGCGCCGCACGGACAAAAAAGGCGCCGCCGCCATAATGGCAACGGCGCCAGAACCACCACAAAGGTGCCTGTCCCCTTTGTGGTGGTTTGGGCGCCCTATAGCCCAAAGAAGCTCAGGATCTGGTCTCGGCTTACGGGCCTGTACTCGTTGGCATCGAGACCGACATCGTAGCGAAAAATGGGGCGCTCGCGATCGCGGTTGCGCGCGTTGGTGCGGTCTCCCCTGCTGTGGATATGCCCGTGCAGCATGATGGCGCCACGCGCCTTGCCATTCCAGCTGAGCATGGGGTAGTGGCTCATAACCAGACGATGGCCCTTGGCATAGCCGGGAGCAATCTCCAGGTAATCGCGCACGTCTTCCCAAATCTGCGGTGCGCCGGGGTCTTCCCAATCACCGTCATGATTACCGCGGATGAGCGTCACATTCTTGCATTCGATACGCTCGCGCAGGCGCACCGCCTCCGCCAGAGGCAAACGATAGGTAAAGTCTCCCAAGATATAGAGACGGTCGTCCGCCGCCACGCACTCATTGATGGCATCGACGACCTTACGGTTCATCTCCTCGACCGAATCAAACGGTCGATCCATGTCGTGCAGGATATTCGTGTCGCCCAGGTGCAGGTCGGCGGTAAACCACATCATCGTCTCTGTCCTCATTTCGCAACGTGTTCAACTCGTGCTAAGTATACAGACGCAGCGATGCGGCGGTTATCCAAAGAGCCCGCCGAACAGTCCGCGGCGGCGCTTGTCCTGCTTGTTCGAGGCGTCACCCTGAGTTTTCTTGTCCTGCCGCTTCTTACGGTCCTGCTCCAGCTCATCGTCGTCGAGTAGCAGATCCCACTCAAACGGATCGTCTGTCAGATCGAACTGGTCGTCGTCATCAAACATGGCCGCCTCCATTGCCGACTAGCGGGCATCCACCACGTAGAGGCCAACGCGCACCTGATGCCACGGGCTGCGCTCGGGAGCGACCTGTTGCACGCGGGCCTCAAATACGCCCTCATGGCCGTAATACATCATCAAGGACAGCGGGCCGGCCTCGTTTCCCGGAACATAGCCAAGTTTGGTCTTGCCATAGTAGATTGCAACCGCCTCGGGGTCATGGGGATTATCGCGCTCGGCGCACAGCGTCAGTTTATCGCCCGCTTTAAGATCGCCTAGGACCAAAGCGCCGTCGGCATATTGAAATCCTGCAATATGAAACGACAAAAGAACACGTGAAGGCTCGTACATGGCAACTCCTCTAACAGCCGGAATACCCGGCGTTTAACCTTACAGAGAAGTCTACGAACTCGCGCGGACACAAATTCATCCTGCCTGCGTCTTTCAAGCGCTCTGTCTCGCAACGCTTGCGAGACAGAGCGCTTGCAGATAAGATAGGAGTACGGATGGCACCCGTTGCAGCGGGTCTTGCCAACTCCGATACACGTTTTCATCGTGAGAAGTGGCCGTCTTCGCTTACGCGGGGGCGGCTATTTCATTCGGCCGATAAACAGGCCGAGTTCGATAGCCGCGATTAACAACGCCAGTAACGAAATAACATCGCTTACGTTCATACCAATTCCCTTCTAAAGGGAGTTGGCCCATCCGCACCCCATAGCAGTAGTCTAACGTAAATGACAGGTAATAGGAACACTTGTTCGTATTACCTGTCATTTCCTAATGCACAAACATGCGCACGAATTTGTGCTTCCAGCTTGCGTAGGGCGCATAACGGAATGGCACGTCCAGCCAGGTCGCCTTGTTCACGATACTCTTCTTGTGGCTAAACGTATCGAAGCTCTCGCGGCCATGGTACTGCCCCATGCCGCTCGCTCCCATGCCGCCAAAGCCCATATGGCTCGTAGCCAAGTGCATGATCGTGTCGTTGACACAGCCGCCGCCAAAGGGCACATAGCGCACAAAGCGCTGCTGGACCTCGCGGTCCTGGCTAAAGATATACAGGGCCAGCGGCGTCGGACGATCCGTAATAAACGTCTCGGCCTCGTCTAGACTCTCAAACGTCAGCACCGGCAAGATAGGGCCGAAAATCTCCTCCTGCATCACGGCGTCATCGGGGGTCACGCCGTCTAGGATCGTCGGTTCAATCTTGAGCGACGACTCGCGCGCCGTGCCTCCCAGCACAACCTTATCGGGGTCGATCAGTCCGCGTGCGCGCGCAAAATGCTTGGCATTGACAATATGACCGTAGTCCTCGTTGTCGAGCGGATGCTCGCCAAACATGCGGCGGACCTCCTCCTTGATGAGGCCCAACAGCTCATCATGTACGCGCGTATCGACCAGCAGATAGTCGGGCGCTACACAGGTCTGGCCCACGTTGAGCCATTTACCAAAGGCGATGCGGCGTGCCGCGACCTTCAAGTTTGCCGTCGCATCCACGATGCAGGGGCTCTTGCCGCCCAGCTCAAGCGTCACGGGCGTAAGGTTTTCACTTGCGCGCTCCATGACGAGCTTGCCGACCGGAACGCTACCGGTAAAGAAGATCTTGTCCCAGCACTCGTCGAGCAGCGCCTCATTCTCGGCACGCCCGCCTTCGACGACCGTCACCAGGCGCGGATCAAATGCTTCCTCGCAAATCTGCCTGAGCACCGCGCTCGAAGCCGGCGCATAGGCGCTCGGCTTGATGACCACGGTGTTACCTGCAGCGAGCGCGCCAGCGAGCGGCTCGAGCGTCAGCAAAAACGGGTAGTTCCACGGAGCCATAATGAGCGTGACGCCATAGGGCACGGCTTGCGTTTTGCACACACTAATGGCATTGGCGAGGTCGCAGGGGCGCAGGCGCGGGCGGCTCCATCGGGCCATATGCGCAATCTGATGGCGAATCTCGGAAAGCGACGTGCCGATCTCGCACATATATGCCTCGTCATGCGACTTACCCAAATCGGTCTTGAGCGCATGGGCAATATCGGCCTCGTGCGCCCGTACCGTATCGCGTAAACTCACGAGCGCGCGACGTCGAGCATCGACATCAAACGTAGCGTGCGTCTTAAAGTAGGTGCGCTGATCGCCGACGATGCGCGCAATTTCCTCGGTGTTCATGGCAACCTCCTAGTTCTCGTCCTCAAACATACCACCTGCAACAACTTCGTACATATGCTCGAGCTCCAGGCGGTCCATTAAAAGAGGAACGGGGTACAAGGGATTGGCCTCGGCATCGGCATGCGCCGCCATCTCGGGAATGTCGGAGCGGCGAATGCCCAGGACATATTTGGGGATTCCCAGGGCCTCGTTCATGCGGTCGACCCAATCGATAAAGGCCTCGGCTGCAAGACTGTCCCGCGCGGTAGCCGGCGCAACGCCCGCCATGCGAGCAAGATCGGCAAGCTTGGGGGCGGCGGCGTCACCATAAGCGCGAAGCATGTGCGGCAGGATGATCGCGTTGGCCAAACCGTGCGGAATTCCGTATCGGCCGCCCAGACTGTGCGCGATGGCATGCACATATCCGACATAGGAGCGGGTAAACGCAACGCCCGCCTTATACGCCGCCGAAAGCATATTGCGGCGCGCACGCATGTCGTCGCCATGCTCATAGGCCTCGAGCAAATTGTCGCGGATGAGCTGGACCGCCTGACGCGCCATCTTGCGCGTATAGGGCGTGGCGCTGCGGCCGATAAAGGCCTCGACGGCATGCGTCAGGGCGTCCATGCCCGTTTGCCCCGTAATGGAGGCGGGCAGGCCGCGCGTAAACTCGGGGTCATGGACCGCAAAACGCGGGATGAGCACAAAGTCGTTAATGGGGTATTTGTAGTGCGTCTCGTCATCGGTGATAACCGCCGCGATCGTGACTTCGCTTCCCGTACCGGCGGTAGTGGGAACCGCAATAAGCAGCGGCAGGAGACGGTGAACGCGCAGCAGGCCGCGCATCTTATTGATGGGCTTGTTTGGCTGTGCGATGCGTGCACCCACGCCCTTGGCGCAGTCCATGGCCGAACCGCCACCAAAGCCGATAATGGCCTGACAGGCGCTTTCACGATACAGGGACGCCGCTTCCTCCACATTCGAGACCGTGGGGTTCGCACGCGTTTCGGCATAGACCGTAACGCCAATCCCCTGAGCCGTAAGCGCACGCTCGAGTGATGCCGTGAGCCCCAAACGTGCAATACCAGGGTCTGTCACGATAAGGACCTTCTGGATCGAGCGCTTTTGAAGCACCGCGGGCACATCCTCGGCATGCTCCAAAATGCGCGGCTCGGTATAGGGCAGAATCGGCAATGCGATGCGAAAAACCGTCTGATATGTTCGGCACCAGGCACGACGGGCTAGATGCATAAAGGAAACTCCTTCATTTGTTGATAGGTCAACATTTGCTCGACCGATTGTACTCATCGGAGGTCGCACGAGGTCTAGCAATCGTTAATCAATCAACATCTTCACATGCCAAAAATTGTTTTATTAAAAATCATTCCTAATAGGCTTCACATTCGGTCTCATTTATGGATAATAGAACTCGTCAAGACGCACGTCCGGAGAGGGCCCTTACGGGACCGGACGAGCGCACCATCGCCATCGATCGAAAGGATCGAATCATGAAGTTTGTTTGCCCCGTTTGCGGTTATGTGGAAGAGTTCGACGGCGACCAGCTGCCCGAGGATTTTAAGTGCCCCCAGTGCGGCGTTCCCGGTTCTCGTTTCCTGAAGCAGGAGGAGGGCCAGCTCGAGTGGGCCGCCGAGCACGTCGTGGGCGTCGCCAAGATGGAGGGCGTCTCCGAGGACATCGTTGCCGACCTGCGCGCCAACTTTGAGGGCGAGTGCTCCGAGGTCGGTATGTACCTGGCCATGGCTCGCGTTGCTCATCGCGAGGGTTATCCCGAGATCGGCCTGTACTGGGAGAAGGCTGCCCACGAGGAGGCCGAGCACGCCGCCAAGTTCGCCGAGCTCCTGGGCGAGGTCGTGACCGACTCCACCAAGAAGAACCTCGAGATGCGCGTTGAGGCCGAGAATGGCGCCACCGCCGGCAAGACCGATCTTGCCAAGCGCGCCAAGGCCGCTGGCCTCGATGCCATCCACGACACCGTGCACGAGATGGCTCGCGACGAGGCTCGCCACGGCAAGGCTTTCGCCGGTCTGCTCAAGCGCTACTTTGGCTAAGCCAGCCGCCTGAGAGATAACCTCTAGCTCGATAAGGCCCGAACCGCATGGTTCGGGCCTTTTTCGTGCCTCACGAACTTGTTAACTCCCTGAAATAGGACCACCTTAGACATCGGATTCTCGTCAAAAACTAAGTGAGTAGGCTTTTTGGAACTTACCGAGCAGACCATCCGTAGTGCTGTTTAAAACCGCAGGTAAATGACTTGTTGCAAAACGGCCTGGTCGCCAAAGTGCCAAAAGTCTACTCACCTAGATCCGCAGCCGTCCACGATTGAGCCTTTTTAAATCTAACGGGCATCTTTTCGCCGATTTCTCCCAGTTTTGACCAGTCCACGAATAGCTCAGACCGGAGTAATGTCTCAGCCCTTTGCTCATCTGAGCTTTTATCACGATATTCAGCATCGAGCATCCTGCATACGGCCTTAACGATCGCGCGGAATCTATCCTCATCGGATATCTGTCTGTGTGTCAGGAGAAGTACATCGTAGCCCATGGCCTGAAGGGCCGTCATGCGATCAGCGTCACGCAAGCCATCCCCTGCGCGTCCGTGCGAGGCCTTTCCCTGACATTCAATGGCCACCTGTCGCCTGCCGTCCGGCGAAGACAGAAGTAGGTCGATATATACACGGGACTTTCCCACAATCGCTCGAGCGCTTGTGCTTAGCGTCACTTCGACATTGAGCTCTATGCCGCAAAACCCTTCGCCCCCCAGGGCTCGCGGCAGTCCAAGCAACAAATACGCCTCGACCTCAAAAGGCGACGCGGCACCCAATGGAACGAGATGTGATATCGCCATAAATCTATTGCCGTAACGCATCCCGCAAACATCTGAACAAAAACGGTCAAGGTCTCTGCCCAAAACCAAAGCGTCTCGACGCCATAAATTTGAAGCGGTACCGTCCTCGGACGGGCAGCGCACCCAACCGAACGTTGTCGAAATCGCGCCCGAATCAATTGCACGCGTAAGCTCCGCCTCAAGTGCCGCCGGCAGAGCGCACACCACAAACAAGCCACACATCTCCGCCAATACCAAAAGAAGCTGAAGATCCGTCAGATGCCGCGACATGATGAATGCCGTCAGTAGAGGAGACGTAACCAAAAATCCATGCTCCGTTTCCAGCACGGATTCCCTGGGAAGCTCACCAAGGAACAGCCGCTGCCTAATGCTGGCAGGGCAAGTCCGTTTGTTTCTCGTCCGAACTAATGCATACAACGGAAAACCGAGCGCAATCGCAGCCGTCGGGTTACGGGCGAGTTCATATCGCTGCCGGTCTTCTTCCGGCCGTGGAAGCGGCGGACACAAAGCGCGGACCTGAGGGGGCAAACGCCAGTACCTAAAAGCCGATATGTCACAAAGTAGATCCTTCATAGGCACAGGAAAACACGAATTTCAACCCAGCCGGTCTCGCTATGGCGCAAACGCAGCGAAAATGGCGTCGAACGGACTGTCAAGTTTTCAACAGCCCTCCCCAACTGACCAAAAGCTTGCCAAGAACTGGACGGGGCCCTGTTGAAAACCCCATTTTTTTCTCGTGCGGAAGCTTTGTGCGGCAAGTGAGTAGACTTTTTGGAACATCCCGAGCAGACCAGTCATCCTGCTTTTCAAAACCGCAGGTAGATAGCTTGTTACAAAACTGCCTGATCGCCAAAGTGCCAAAAGTCTACTCACTTAGGTTGCAGAGTGCCCCCATTAGCTGCAATTCCAAGGTATTTAACACTTTTGAACTCAGATCGTCATACTGAACAAGAATTTGACTTGAGTTTTCAGGGACAGATGCGCCATCGGCACACCAATAACAGTCACCGATATCGATGAACGGGATGCTTAAGCGCGTAAGGGTCCGCATAAAAGAGCTTCCGCCCGTGTCACGCTCCACAGCCACGACGCAGTAAAGACCCGCGTCTGCATGCTCGATCGAGACCTCCCCTGCTGGAAACGCTTTCCGTACAAGCGACGCCAGGCCATCGCGTGTCTCGCGAGCGCGCACGCGCACGCGATTCACATGTCGCTCGTAATCGCCCGATTCCAGCAAACGCGCTAACGCCACCTGGTCCACAGAGCTAACCGACGAGGCATAGAAACCCAGCTCGCACCTAAACCGTTCTATCAGCTCATCGGGCAGGACCATATACGCCAAACGCAGGGCCGACGACAGACTTTTTGAAAAGGTGTTGGTGTAGATGACCGATTGAGCGGCATCGATCGAAGCAAGCGCGGGAATCGGCTTGCCGGCAAGGCGAAACTCGCAATCAAAGTCATCTTCGATGAGATATCGACTCGGCCGTTCGGCGGCCCAGCTCAGCAGCGCGTAGCGACGTGCAATGCTCGTCACAAGGCCGGTCGGATACTGATGGGACGGCATCAGGTGAAGGACATCCGCCCCGGTTTTCTGCAGAGCGCTCAAGTCCACGCCCTCACCGTCCAACGGGATATGTCGAACTTTGCAACCCATAGCCTGATAGATGCGCGTCAGGCGCAGATAGCCCGGATCCTCAACGG
Source organism: uncultured Collinsella sp. (assembly GCA_900543595.1). GTDB lineage: Bacteria > Actinomycetota > Coriobacteriia > Coriobacteriales > Coriobacteriaceae > Collinsella. Next base: position 44,390 of record UQRX01000012.1, read on the forward strand.
CATACACCTTGTCGGCTCCAAGCAACTGGACCAACATGGTATCGAGCAGCTGGGCGCCCGCACCGATAACAATGTTGTTGGGGTCGACATTCATACCCCTCGTCCCGCGTAGATGGTGCGCAATCGCACGTCGCAACCGAACGGTGCCCTGCGCCGGCGCGGGCGAAAAGATTTCACGTTCGTCTTCGGACGTCAGTGTCGCCCGTAGCGCGCTTTGCCAAAGCCGCGCCGCCTCCAAAGCGGAAGGAGAAAGAGCCTCGAACTGCTCGGTCTGTCCGTCGGAATCATGCGCGCTGGGGCCAACAGAGACAGCATCTCGGTCGATATCCCCCGCGGCCAAAGACAAAACCGGTGCATCGGGAAGCTCGCACGCGTAGTAACCACGCCGCGGCTTTGAGCAAATATAACCCTCGGCAAGCAACTGGCTATATGCATTCTCGATGGTAATGACACTAATTCCCAGATGACTGGCAAAGGCGCGCTTAGACGGCAGATGTTCCCCCGCCGCAATGCGTCCAGCTACGATATCATCTCGAATTTGCTGGTAAACATACTCATAGAGCGATGCTTCGCCGCGTTTTTCCAAATTGTAGTCAAGCACGAGCCTATCACCTGACCTTATAAAGTCATTCAGTCTGGTATTACTCTGACCTTGTTATTATCTCGAAAACTGAGTATTTCGCCATACCCAGCTCCCCGATAGGATGTTCCGTCAAGCAATGCACATGCCAACCAAGGGAGCAACCATGGCAGAACAGACCAGCAAGGCCGATCGCATCAAACTCAACCGCGAGCTCGCGCAGATGCTCAAGGGCGGCGTTATCATGGACGTCACCACGCCCGAGCAGGCACGCATCGCCGAGGAGGCGGGCGCCTGCGCCGTCATGGCTCTCGAGCGCATCCCGGCCGACATCCGCGCCGCTGGCGGCGTGTCGCGCATGAGCGACCCCAAGATGATCAAGGGCATTCAGGAGGCCGTCTCCATCCCCGTCATGGCCAAGTGCCGCATCGGCCACATCGTCGAGGCGCAGGTCCTTCAGGCCATCGAGATCGACTACATCGACGAGTCCGAGGTTCTCTCCCCCGCCGACGATGTCTACCACATCGACAAGACCCAGTTTGACGTCCCGTTTGTCTGCGGTGCCCGCGACCTGGGCGAGGCGCTGCGCCGCGTCGCCGAGGGCGCCACGATGATCCGCACCAAGGGCGAGCCCGGCACCGGTAACGTGGTGGAAGCCGTGCGCCACTGCCGCCAGGTCATGGACGAAATCCGCATGCTCTGCGCCCTGCCCGACGCCGAAGTGCCCAACTTCGCCAAGGAATGCGGCGCGCCCCTGGAAATCTGCCTAATCGTGCGCAAGGAAGGCCGCCTGCCGGTGGTCAACTTCGCGGCCGGCGGCATCGCCACCCCGGCCGACGCGGCCCTGATGATGCACCTGGGCTGCGACGGCGTGTTCGTGGGCTCGGGCATCTTCAAGTCCGGCGACCCGGCCAAGCGCGCCAAGGCCATCGTGCAGGCCGTGACCAACTACAAGGATTACGCCGTGCTGGCCGAAATCTCCCGCGACCTGGGCGAACCCATGGTGGGCATCGAGATTTCCTCCATTCCGGATGCAGAGCGCATGCAGGAACGGGGCTGGTAAGATGGGCAAACCCTGCGTGGGCGTTCTGGCTCTGCAAGGGGCCTTCCGCGAGCATGCGGCCTCGGTGGCCCGCCTGGGAGCCGAGACGCGCGAAGTGCGCCAGCTCAAGGACATGGACGGCATCGACGCTATGATCATCCCCGGCGGCGAGAGCACCACCATGGGCAAGCTGCTGGTGGAATGGGGTATGCTCGACCCCTTGCGGCAGCGCATTGAAAACGGCATGCCGGTCTACGGCAGCTGCGCGGGTCTGATCCTGCTCTGCCGCGAGATCGAAAACTCCGACCAGCCCCGCTTGGGCGTGCTTGACGCTGTTGTGCGCCGCAACGCCTTCGGCCGCCAGGTGGACAGCTTTGAAACCGAGCTGGACATTCCGGAGCTGGGGCAACCGCCCATTCCGGCGGTGTTCATCCGCGCCCCCGTGCTGACCGGCGTGGGCCTGCGGGCGCGTGTGCTGGCCCAGGTCAACGGCCAGGCCGTGGCCGTGCGCCAGGACAATGTGCTGGCTACCTCCTTCCATCCCGAGCTGACTCCCGATACGCGGTTGCACCGCTATTTCCTTGAAATGTGCGGAAACTGAACCGCCCTTCCCTGAACTGAAAAAGCCCCCGCGCCATCGGCACGGGGGCTTTTTCATGTCCGCGCGAATTCACCTGACCGTCACCGTTCCGCCAAAGAGCTCGGATAGATGTGGATCATCCATAAACCACATGCGCGACGGAGGCGGATCATGGAGCACACCCTCAAAGATGTCCAAACAAAACTGGCCGAGGAACAGCAGCGCCTGACGCATCTGCGCGAAGCCTTTCAGGTCCAGTATTGCGCCGACGAACTGGACGCAGCCGGGCTTCTGGCCACGGCGCATCTGGCCCAAAGCCGGGCAGCCCACAGCGCGGAGCGCATTCGCGGCCTGCAAAGCCTGCTGGACTTTCTGCGCCACGGCGGTCGCCCGCTCTGCGAGGACTGCGGGGAGGAAATCCCCCTGGTTCGCCTGCTGGCCGCTCCCGGCGCCACGCGCTGCCGCGAATGCCAGCAGATGCTGGAGGACGGGGAAGGCGGTCCGGCAACGGGGCTTGCGGCTGAAACCAGCGCCATGCACGGCCTCGCAGGGAATTACTGACATCCCCGCCGGGCCTTTTTCTTTTCATTCGCGGGAGAATAGTATGACAAGCAATGCCGCCACGCTGCCCCTGCCGGGGTGGCGCGACCCTCTGGACAAGATTCTGAAACGCCTGGCCGACGGCCTGGGGCGGCGGGCCTCAGGCCTGACCCGCCTGGAAAAAATAGCTCGCCGTGTCCCCTGTCGTCCAACGTCCCCGGCCTACGCCGCAGCCTGCCTGGAAGTCCTGGAAACACGCGTGGACTGCCCGCCGGAGCATTTGGCGCGCATCCCGCCGCACGGGCCGCTGCTGCTTTACGCCAACCACCCTTCGGGCGCACTGGAAGGCCTGATAATGGCCGCCCTGTGCGGCGACGTCCGGCCCGACCTGAAAATTCTCGCCAACGACGCCCTGTTGGACTTGCCCCAACTTGCGCCCATACTTCTGCCCCTGGACCTCACCGGCCGAGACAAAAACCGGAACGCGACCGTGCTGCGCCAAGCCGTGCTGCATCTGCGCCGGGGTGGAGCCCTGGGCCTGTTTCCGGCGGGACGGGTGGCTCGCTGGCGGCCGGGACGCGGGCTGACTGAAGAGCCCTGGCTGCCGCTGCTGGGACGCCTGAGCCGTTGCGCCGGGTCACACGCGCCGGACGGCTTGCGTCTTTTGCCGCTGAGCTTCAAGGTCCGCGTCAGCCCGCTGTTCCTGGCGACGGCCCACTGCAACGATGCGCTGGCCGGCGCGCTGCTGCCCC
>UQRX01000013.1:0-47651 GCA_900543595.1 uncultured Collinsella sp.
AGAAGCTCCGCCGCGAGGTGAGCTCGCTCGAGCGCAAAATGGAGACGCAGCGCGCCCGCGTGGAGGAGGCCGAGGCTGCGATGGCCCAGGTCGACCCCACCAACTACACGGCGCTGGGCGAGCAGCAGGCAAAGATTGACGAGGCCCACGCCGCCATGGACGAGTTGGAGATGGCGTGGCTCGAGGCGAGCGAGAAGCTCGAGGGCGAGGAGTAGTCGAGGATGATCAAGGCCGCATTTTTCGATATCGACGGCACGTTGCTGAGCTTTAAGACCCATCGGATTCCGGCGTCGGCGCAACAGGTGCTCGACAGCTTTCGCGAGCAGGGGATTGCGTGCATAATCGCCACGGGTCGCCCGACCTATCAGATGCCGGATTGGCTGTTCGACTTGGGTTGGGATGCGTACATTACGCTTTCGGGCCAGCACTGTTTTGATGCCAAGGGCGTCTACCGCAGCTGTCCGATCGACCCGGAAGACGTTGCGGTGATTGTGGACCAGGTGGCGCAGGGGCGCTACGACTCACTGTGCATGCAGGGCGAGAATTCGTTTGTGAACCGTCTGTCCAAGCGTGTGGTGACGGCTGGCAGTAACGCGGGAATCGTCTACCACGAGGAGCCGTTTGAGCACGCCTTTGACGCGCCGGTCTACCAGTTTTGCGCCTTTGTGGACCCGGCCGACGAGCATATCGTGACCGATGCGGTGTCGCATTCGCTCACTACGCGCTGGTGCGATTTGTTCTGCGACATTATTCCGGCCAACGGCGGCAAGGACTTGGGCGTGGCGGCGACGCTGGAGCGCCTGGGCATCGACGCGAGCGAAGCGATTGCTTTTGGCGACGGCGAGAACGACCTGTCGATGTTTTCCGCCGTGGGCACGAGCGTGGCCATGGGTAACGCGCAGGACACGGTGAAAGCTGCGGCGACCTATGTGACGACCGCCGTGGACGACGACGGGATCTACAACGCCGCGAAGCACTTTGGCCTGCTGTAGCTGCGAATTCGGCATTTGGGGACGTTCCTTTTCTGCCGGCAGTCGGGGACACTCCTTGCGCGTTGCGTGCCGTGTCGCCTTACTTACCCCGCTCATTTTGTGAAACACGGTTAACTTTTTCAACAACGTAGTAAGACATGGGCAACTTTTGCGGTAAAGTAATTCAAGCAAAAGTATCCAAAGGTTAACTAGAAGCCATCGCGAAAGGCGGCCCATGGCCCTGCGTGAATCCGGAGAAGACTATCTCGAATCTATTTATGTGCTCTCGGAGCGCCAGGGCGTCGTTCGCTCGATTGACGTTGCCGAATACCTGGGCGTAACCAAGGCAAGCGTCTCCAAGGCCATGGCGGCCTTGGAGAGCAACGGCTATGTCGAAATGGGTAAACGCGATGTGCATCTGACGGAACGCGGTCTTGAGGTTGCCCGCCAAATGTGGGAGCGCCATTGCTTTTTCGTGCGGTTGCTCGAGGAAGCCGGTGTTTCGGCGGATGTCGCGTCGCAAGAGGGTTGCCACATGGAGCACTGCCTGAGTGAGGAGAGCTTCGAGAAGCTGAGGGCGATGTTGGGACGGGAAGATGCGGCCGGCGCAACAACGGAAGCCTAATTGACCCCACCAACTAAGTCCAACTCAGACAAGGAACCCCGCCAGCAAGCGATGCCCAAGAACCATCAGCGACGTCGCCGCAGGCCGGGACCGGGCTTGGTTTTGAAAACATTCCGCAGCGCGAGGCCCGCCTTTCCGTTGCTCCGCAGGAGCAGGAAAGACGGGCCTCATGCGCGAGGACGTTTTCAAAACCAAGCCCGGTCCCGGCCGGAGGGATCACGAGTGCTACAGGTTCTTGACCCCCATCGCGCGCATGGCGTTCAGAATGGCGATGATCGCCACGCCCACGTCGCCAAAGACGGCAAGCCACATATTGGCGATGCCGAGCGCCGCAAGCACCAGAATCAGCAACTTAATGCCCAGCGCAAAGATGATGTTCTGCCAGACGATCGCCATGGTCTTGCGCGCCACACGGATCGCGCGGGAAATGTTGGACGGCTTGTCATCCATCAGCACGACATCCGCCGCCTCGATCGCGGCGTCGGAGCCCATGGCGCCCATGGCAATGCCCACATCGGCGCGCGTAAGCACGGGCGCGTCGTTGATGCCGTCGCCGACAAAGGCGAGCTTGCCCTTGCCGCTTTCGGCCGCGAGCAGCGCTTCAACACGCTCGACCTTGTCGCCCGGCATCAGCTGCGCGTGGAACTCGTCGAGGCCGAGCTGCTTAGCCACCGCAGCAGCCACTTCCTTGCGGTCGCCTGTGAGCATGACGGTGCGGTTGATGCCAGCGGAGTGCAGGTCACGGATCGTCTGTTCGGCATCGGCCTTTACGGTGTCGGCAATCACGATGTGGCCGGCGTACACGCCGTCAACGAGCACATGCAGAATCGTTCCGACGACCTCGCAATCGGGCGCTTCTACTCCGGCCGCGGCGAGCATCTTTGCGTTGCCAACGACGACGTGCTTGCCGTCGATGATTGCCGTCACGCCGTGGCCCGCGTCGTTGGCGGAGTCGCTCACCCGCTTAGGGTCGACCTCGCCCTGGTAGGCGACGCGCACGGACTGCGCGATGGGGTGATCGGAGAACGACTCCGCAAGGGCTGCGACCTCGAGCAACGACTGCTCGGTATAGCCAGCCTCGGGGTGCACCGCGACCACCGAGAAAGTGCCGTTGGTGAGGGTGCCTGTCTTGTCAAAGACGACGGTGTCCACGTCGGCGAGCGTCTCGAGGTAGTTAGAACCCTTGATGAGAACGCCCAGCTTGGAGGCGCCGCCGATGCCGCCAAAGAAACTGAGCGGCACGCTGATCACCAACGCGCACGGGCAGCTGACGACCAGGAAGGTCAGGCCGCGCAGAATCCAGTCGGACCAGGCACCGGTGACCAGGCCGCCGCCAAGGGCGAGCACCACGGCCGCGCCGGTGACGGCGGGGGTGTAGACGCGGGCAAAGCGCGTGATGAAGTTCTCGGTGCGTGCCTTCTTTTCGCTGGCATTTTCCACGAGCTCCAGGACGCGCGCGACGGTGGACTCGCCAAAGGGCTTGGTGGTGCGAACGCGGATGAGACCCGTCATGTTGATGCAGCCGCTGATGATATCGTCGCCGGACTTGGCGGGGCGGGGGACTGACTCGCCCGTGAGCGCGGCGGTGTCGAGCTGGGTTTCGCCCTCGACGATGACGCCGTCGATAGGCACGCGCTCGCCGGGCTTGACCACGATCACGGTGCCGACGGCGATGTCATCGGGAAAGACCTGTTCGAGTGTGCCGTCGACTTGTTCGACGTTGGCGTAGTCGGGCGCGATGTCCATCATGGCACTGATCGACTTGCGGCTCTTGCCCACGGCGTATGCCTGGAACAGCTCGCCGACCTGGTAGAACAGCATGACGGCGGCGCCTTCGGCCATGTGCGGGTCGGTATCGGGGAAGAGCACCATGGCAAACGCGCCGATAGTCGCGACGGCCATAAGGAAACTCTCGTCGAAGGCCTTGCCGCGGCGGACGTTATTGAATGCCTTTTGTAGCACGTCGTAGCCGGCAATCAAAAACGGCACGAGGAACAGCACAAAGCTGGCGTAGATGTTGCCCGGGGTGCCGAATGCGGCGGTGAGGGTGCCGAGCTCATCGAGGGCGTACACCACGGCAAAAATGCCCAGTGCTACCAGGATGCGGTTGCGCTTATGCTCGAGTGACTCTTTTTTCTTGCGCTTCTTCTTTTTCTTCTTGGGGTCAGCGGTTGCCATGACTCGTATCCTCCCATTTGAATGTATGAACACTCACTCATATAATTTCGCGTGCAAAGGCCGCGGCAAGCGCGGCCTTTGCAGGTTGGCGTAAACCTGGGCTAGAGAATGATCTCGCAGTCCGGCTCGGCGTCGGCGGTGAACTCCACGACACGGTCGAGGACCTCGTCGAACTCGGTGTCATCGGCCTCGAGCGTCAGCTTCTGGGTCATAAAGTTGACGGACACGGATTTGACGCCCTCGAGCTTGGCCAGCTCGTCCTGAAGCTCGCGCGCACAGTTGGCGCAGTCGATCTCGTCGAGTTTAAACTGCTTTTTCATGGTGGGTTCCTTTCCCTGTTTTGCGGCTTGGGTGCAGGCCGCGCTGGTACCGTGGTTGGTTGCTATTCGCAGATATGGCTCATGCCCTGGTTGAGCATGGTGTAGACGTGATCGTCGGCAAGCGAGTAGAGGATGTTGCGGCCGTCGCGGCGGAACTTGACCAGGTGCGACTGCTTAAGCGTGCGCAGCTGGTGCGATACTGCCGACTGCGAGGTTGCGGTCGCCTCGGCGATGTCGGCCACGCAGAGCTCGCGTCCCATGAGGGCATAGAGAATCTTGATGCGCGTGGTGTCGCTGAAGACCTTGAACAGGTCGGCGAGGTCGTAGAGAAGCTCCTCGTCGGGAAGGTCCTCGGGCGAGCAGGTGGTGGGGATCGCGGGTTCGGTGGCCTCGATGTCGGGTTTCGTTTCATCAACGCGGATGCTCATTGCAATATCCTTTCATATGAACATGCGCTCATATAGCCTGCTTCCGATTATATGAGCGCATGTTCATATGTCAATATTGTTTAGGCAATCCGTCGTACAAAATGATGAGGAAAAGCGGACGAGATCCCGGACTACAGCGGTTTTGATAGGCGATGCCGGGGTGGGTGCCCCTGCGCCGTGCAAAAATTGGAGTATTCTGCAACGATAGGGGGTCCGTTAATTTATCGCAGGCCAAATTATCCAGTTCTAGAGTTATATTAGGCTATTAAACCGATGAGTTCTTCCTCAAATGTTGCCTAATGTTCTCACGCAAAAGTGATTTCGCTTCACTTTTTGATCCACTCGAGGGTGATGGACACCCGGCTCTGCTGAATACTCGCAATTTTGCACGTCGCTAAGGTACCCACCTTGTTAGCCGGCCTATTTTCCGGCCCCAAAGACCCTGCCCTCGGGCGTGAAGCTGCTTGTTTGGTTGAGTGATGGGCTGTCGGGTTCGACGGTTTGCATGTCATCGATTGCCGGAGCCTCGTTAATCGTCGGATCGTCCAATGTGATGCCTTCGAGTATTGCTTTTTCGAGGTCGATTCGTTGACGTTCTTCGGAATCCTGGCGAAGCTCCTCCTGGATTCGTTTCTTCTCCTCAATAAACCTTCTGAGCACAAACAATCTCAGGTCCTCTTGCATGATTTGAAAGTCTTTTGGCAGGCGCGAGGGGCGTATGCCTTTTTTTCTTTGGATTGCCTCCATGACCCTAACGAAAGAGCTGGCATGCATAAAGGAATAGCGGCTGACGGTGATGATTCCGTACCCCATGGACGCAAGTGCGTTCTTGCGCTCTTCGTCGATGGCGCGGTCTTCTTCCGCGTCGTGATAAAAACCGTTGTATTCAATATCTGTTCGAGATTTCTTCAGATAAGCATCCATAAAGAACTTTTTGCGTCTCGTGAGATTTTTTGCGGCGGCGGTGACCTGTACCTCGTAATCGGTCTCAATTCCCTTTATACCAAGCCCCCCTTCGCTTTTGGGCAGCGTAAGCATCATGACAAAAGCCGTTTCCATGGGAGAGCGGCATCCGTCGCGTACACATTGAATAGCCTTTCGGGCAAGGGCCAAACCGTCGCATCTGGTAATGGAATTAAAGAACTGCTTTAGCCTCTCGGTCGAGGTAAGTGGGAAACGCTCGGTATAAGAGGTGGAAGAGCCGGTTCCTAGGGAATAAGCGCCGCACAGCTCAAAGTAGTATTCCACCAGTTCGCGAAAAGGGAGATAGGTGGCGGCCTGAAGTGCGCAAAGCTCAACGCCAACAATGTAGATGTCATCTTCTAGCTCTATAAAACGCGAGCATGAGAATCGCTTTGACGAAACGTGGCATCGACAGTCCATCGCGTAGCGCGCGTTCCTGCGGTCAAACACCATTACCTCGAGGGATTCATTTGCGTCGCGGGCGATATCATGTTTGGTAAGCCATTCTGCGGCCGCGTCGAGGAGCGTTCCGGTGGGGCACGATCCGTAAATTGCGACAGGGCTACAGGACTTGGTGTCTTTCGCAGACACCGAATGCGCGGCCTGGTAGACCGCTTTTGCCGTGGTATGTGACAATACGATACTCATGGTATATATCGTGTCAGCTAATGCCGTGTTGATGGCGCTGAGTGGAAAAGTCGTTTTAGAGGTCTAACCAAATACTGTCCAAAAGCTTGACGCGATTATGGGTTGGTACGCCCTAAATAAATGTTTTCGCAGCTCGGCTATAGCATAGAAATACTCAATTGCTGCACATTTGGTATCGATGCATCGCCATCCGAGCACAAATCACGTGTCGGGAAAGTGGCGAAATAGTTAAAAAATAGGGTTCAGAATTTGTGAAGAGCGGGCCTGCTTATGGAACGTAGGGCGGCCCCGCCGCGGGGGTTCCCGCTGCGGGGCCGCTCGTGATCTACGCCGTGGTTTGTCGTAGACGTTTCTACTTGGCAAACAGGTTCTTGAGGTTGAACTCGGCTTGGACGGTACGGAGCATGAGGTCAGTGTCGTCGAGGCCCAGATGCTGCTCGTTGGCGTCGGCGGCGAGGGTGCCACGGCGGCGCGCCCAGTTCTCGAGCGCAGCGGGCGCGGACTCGCGGGGGAGCGAGCGCACGTCGGCGTCCAGGCTGCGGCAGATCTGGCGCGAGTCGATGACGATGATCTTGCCTGCGCGGCGTGCCTCGGCGTAACCGTCCAGATGAATTTTGAACCAGCTGTCCTCGAAGGCGGCGTTATGTGCCATATAGGGATACTTCTTCATGAGCTTGAGCAGCTGCTTCTGTAGCTCCTTGTTCTCGCGGAACGGCTTTTTGCCGTCGATGTCGTCCCAGGTGATGTGATGGATGTTCGATAGCGGCACATCCTCGCCGCGGTAGATGTCGGGCAGGCCGCAGTAGTGTGCCTCGGCGTCATGCGGCACGGCGTCGCTGGTGAGATCCATGATCTCCCAGCCCACGTTGATGATGTAGCCGCGCTCGGGCGCGCGACCGGTGGTCTCGATGTCGATGCCCAGCACCGTGCCTTGGATGGGCTTGCGGGCATAGGCCACGCCGAGTGCATCGCGGTCACCGCGGATCTCGCGCATAACGGACGCTGCGGTGCGCTTTTGCATCTTGCCGATGGCGGCGCAGGTGTCGGCGTCGGACAGGCCGCGCGAGAGCGTCGCGGGCGTCACGTTGCGCAGGCGCGCCTCGCCAATCTGGTCGCACAGGTCGCGGTTGCGGTCGGCCAGGTCGCGCACAGTGGCAAAGTCGAAGCCGGGGTCGCCCTCGGCGGTAAAGTACTCGGTCTCGAGCACCTTGAGGGCCTCCTCGCCCTTCTGGCGCTCGGACTCCATGGCGCCGTGGTCGCCGTAGATAAACATGGGGATAAACGGCTGGCGCTCGTATTCGAGTGCTTGCGAAACATTCATATGCTGCTCCTTGGACGGGCCGCGTCGCGCGGCTCGGGGTTACTGAGTTGTGGCGAGATGATAGTTTACCATGGGCAACTATTGGCACCGCGCCCGGGACAACTACAATACCCTAGTTGACCGCTAGGACTTTTACAAAGCTGCCGAAAGACACGAAAGGTTCCATCCGTCATGGATTTACTGATTGATATTCTGCTCGACGCCGGCAAGGACACGCTGTCCCTGGTGCCGTTTTTGTTGGTGACGTATCTTGCCCTCGAGACACTCGAGCATGTGGCGGGCGATCGCGTCAACGGCGCTATCAAGCGCGCCGGCGCCGCGGGTCCGGTTGCCGGATCGATGTTGGGCATGGTGCCACAGTGCGGGTTTTCGGCCATGGCGGCGACGCTGTACGCCGGCCGCGTCGTGACGCTGGGCACGCTGGTCGCCGTGTTCCTCTCGACCTCCGACGAGATGTTGCCGCTGTTGCTCGCCGAGCAAGTTCCCGTGCAGACCATGGCGATGCTGCTCGCCTCGAAGGCGCTGATCGCTCTGGTCACGGGCTTTATCGTGGATGCGGCTATCCGCGGCCTTCGTCGTAATGCCCGCGCGCATGCGGCGATTCGCCGTACCGTGCTGGGGACCGCTGCCAATCCGGCTCATGTGAACTGCGCGCACGACGACCATACCGGGGGCGACATCATTGACGAGGTGGCCGAGGCGGGCGTAAGTGCCGATCACATCCACGAGCTGTGCGAACGTGATCATTGTGGCTGTGACGAGGATGAGGACGATCACGGGCACGACCACAGCCACGACCATGGTCACGCGGACGCACACGAGCACCACCACGGCCACGACCACAGCCACTCTCATGAGGGCGCGCCCGTTCTGTCGATCATCCGCAGCGCGATCTCGCACACCGTGCAGGTGTCGGTATTCATTTTCCTAGTGACGTTGATTCTGGTCGCCGTCCTCGAGACCTTTGGCGAGTCCGCAATCGAGCAGTTCCTGCGCGGCAATGAGACGCTCGCCGTCCTGGGCTCGGCGCTTGTCGGGCTGATTCCCAATTGCTCGGCCAGCGTCGTTATTACGCAGTTGTACCTCGAAGGCGCGCTGCAGTTGGCACCGATGCTCGCCGGCACGCTCATTTCCGCCGGCGTGGGCTACCTGGTCCTGTTCCGCACCAACCGCAGCGCTCGCGAAAATGCCGTGTTCCTGGTCATGATGTACGTCATCGGTGCCGGCTGGGGACTCATCCTGTCCGCCTTCGGCCTCTAAGCCCAAAACTCTACCTTGTTTAACGTAACAGCTCGGTGAGGTTGTGCTTAAAGCGGGCTCGGTCCTCGCTGGTGAAGGCTGCCGGCCCGCGGGTGCGACCGCCAGCGCGACGCACCTTCTTTTCCTCGTGGCGAATAAACAGTTGCATGTCGATGGTCGCCTTATCGTAGACGCGCCCGCGCACGCCGATGGCGGCGGCATCGCGTCCGAGCACCATGCTCGCCAGGCCAATGTCCTGCGTTACGACCACATCGCCTGCCTGCAGGCGCTCGACAATGGCAAAGTCGGCGCTATCGGCTCCCACACTCACATCGAGCGCCGTGACCCAAAAGCCCCGACGCGCGTGCCCGGCGTCGCGCGGATCGTCGCGGCGAATGTGCCGCTCCAGGTTCTGCGTGCTGTTGCCGGCGATAACGACGGCAACGCCCGCCCGCCGCGCGCAGTCGATTGACTCGCGCGTGACCGGGCAGGCGTCGGCATCAATAAAAAGCGTCTTTGGCATCTAGCGCACCAGTTTGCCAAACTGAATGGCGCGAATAATCAGCGTCACGCCAAACACCAGCAGCGCGGCACCGCTAAAGATGACGAGCATCTTGGCCGACCACAGGGGATAGATAAACACGAACATGCCCGCGATGATGGAGAGTGCGCCGCTCAGGATGGCGAGGGCGCGGTTGGCGGAAAGCTCGGATTCCAGAATCGACATGACGCCCTCGACGATCCAGCCAAAGCCGGTGACGACCACCACGAGCGTGGTGAGCGTTGCGGTCGAGAAGGCCTGATTGCGCAGGATTATGACGCCGCCCAGAATGATGAGCAGGTTGGAGATGATGCTCGTAACGCGCCAGCCGGTGGGCAACAGCGGCTCGAAAACAGCGGTAAACAGCCTGATCGCGGCCGTGATCACAAAGTAGAAGCCCAAGACGGTCGTTAGGAAGACGAGGGACTTGGCGGGCGCAAACAGCAGTGCGATGCCGGCGACGAGCGCCAAGATGCCCGTGATGGCGTAAATCCAGCGTACGGCCTTGACGGCCTTGCCTGCCATGCTTTTCTCGTCAAATCCAAACGCGCTCGATTGCTTGTCATCGTTCTTAAAGATGCCCATGATGTCTCCTTTCCGTGCGGCGTAAGCCGTAGCTCTTGCAACCAGTATCGCCCAAGGGCACCGTCGCGTGGGGCGGGAAGGGCGAATGGGAGCCTCACCTTCCCGAATTGTTATCTTTGTTCCCGTTTGGATGTGGGATATTCAACAGATGTAGAACATTGCGGCTCTGTTCGTTATTGCCTACGTTTTAGGTTAGATTTTCTAAAGGACAATTGGCTTTTATTGAGGGGTCCCTATGAACGAAACAGTTCCCGCGGCGCCGGTAAGCGCTGAGTCGATGGCAAAGCAGGGTTGCGAAAAGCTTGGCCTGGACACGTTTGACGGGCTGGTCCGCCGCGCCCGTACGTGCCGTCGATTTGACGAGTCCATGCGCGTGCCGCGCGAGTTTTTGCTCGAGCTGGCGGAGCTTGCGCATCTGGCTCCCTGTGGCGCCAATGCTCAGCGCCTGCGCTTTCATGTGGTGAGCGGTGCCGAGGATTGCGCGCGCGTGTTTGACGAGCTCGCGTGGGCCGGTGCGCTCAAGGATTGGCCGGGTCCCGATGAGGGCGAGCGCCCGACCGGCTACATCGCGATTCTTGCCGAGCGCACTGTTCCGGGTAAGCCCGCCGCGCCCATCACCGAGGTCGACACCGGCATTGCCGCCCAGACGATGATGCTCGCCGCCCGCAGCGCCACGCCCGAGGTGGCGGCATGCATGTTCAAGGCCTTTACGCCCCACGCAATCGACGCCATGGGGCTCGATAACGACAGATACGAGCTCAAGCTGATCATGGCTTTTGGCGTGCCAGCCGAGACACAGGTGATCGACGCGATCGACTCCAACCCGGATGGCTCTATCAATTACTGGCGCGATGAGACGCAGGTGCATCACGTGCCCAAGCGTCCGCTTGCCGACGTGCTGCTGTAGTTGCGCTTCGTTGCGGCGTGATCCGGCGGCAAAACCACCACAAAGGTGCCTGTCCCCTTTGTGGTGGTGCGAGGGGAGGGCGTGTGGCCGATCTGTATTTGGTGCGGCATGGGCAGACCGAGCTCAATGTGAAAAACATTTTGCAGGGCTGGCACGATTCGCCGTTGACGGCGCGCGGGCACGAGCAAGCGCTGGCGACGCGTGCGGCGTTCGAGGACCGCGGCGTGACCTTTGACCATGTGTATTCGTCTCCGTTGGGGCGGGCGCGGTGTACGGCCGAGCTGATCGTTGGCGAGGGCCGTTCCATAGAGCTGGTCGATGACCTGCGCGAGTGGCATTTGGGTTCGTTGGAGGGCACATCAAACCGCGAGATGCCGGCGCAACCTTGGGGTGATTATCCGGTTGCCTTTGGTGGCGAGTCGGAAAGCGAGCTTCGCGCACGTATGGTCGCGGCGCTGTCCCGCATCATGGCCCGGCCCCGGCACGACTGCGTGCTGGCCGTCTCCCACGGCTCAGCCTGCCAGGAGTTTCTTAGATGCGTGACTGGCGGGGGAGAGCAGCCCGACAACGGTGCCGTGCTTCATTTTGGCTATCGCGACGGGGCGTTTTCGCTCTTGGGTTGGTAACAAACGAAAGGACCCCCTATGAATAAAAACCTGTATCTGGTCCGTCATGGACAGACGATATTTAACCTCAAGCGCATTATTCAGGGCTGGAGTGACTCGCCGCTTACGCAGCTGGGATGCGACCAGGCGGCGCGCGCTGGCATGTTTTTGCGTGCGCGCGGCATTGAGCCCGACCACGCCTACACCTCGACGCTGCATCGCACCGAGCAGACTATCGCCAACCTGTGGCCGGGCCTTGCCTACGAGCGCCTAGACGGCCTGCGTGAGTGGTTCTTTGGCGATTTTGAAGCCGAGCGCGTGATGCTGATGCCCGAGCGCCCGTGGCGCGATTTCTATCGCCAGTTTGGCGGCGAGGGTCAGATGCAGGTGCGCGAGCGCATGGTGGCGACGTTGACCGATCTTATGCGACGCCCGGACCACGAGTGCGTGCTCGCGGTGAGCCACGGATCGGCCATCAAGGAGTTTTTGGACCACACGAGGGGCGCGGCGGCCGACGAGCGCGATCGCGTTCCGGGCAACTGCTCGGTGCTGCACTTTGCGTTTGACGACGAATCCGATACGTTTGAGCTGGTCGAAGTCTTTACGCAGGAGGATTATGCGCGCGAACTGGGCCTAGAGCCGCTCGTCGCGGCGGCAGGTCCGCAGCGTGGATAACGCTGGCGTTGCAGCGCGGTTTGCCGACATAATTGTTTGATGCGAAAGGGGCGGAGATTCATGCATTTGCTGCATCTCCGCCCCTTGTTTGTTTGGATGCTGGGTTTTCCAGCTTCGCGTTTGAGTCCGCTAGAACCGTGAAATCTGGTGAGTGAGCAGACCCGTCGGAACCTGCGGCGCGCCGCCGCTGACCTGCGCGGCGGGGAACAGCACGGCTACAGTAAAGTTGAACGGCTCTTTGCCAGAGTAGACGCCGGCGGCGCGGGCCTCGTCGGTCAGAATCTGCGATGCTCCAGCCAGTGCGGCGGCATAGGCGGAGTCACCGGCGAGCACCGGCTCCGGTGCCTGATCGAGCATGGCACGGATGGCGGCAACAGCGTCCTCGCGCTTGACCTCCCACACGCGATGCGTGATGCCTGCGGGATCAGTGACGGCGTAGAGCGATGCGCCCTCTTTGGCAGCGCCCAGGATGATATCCATGACGGGCGACGCCTCGTAGGCGAGCGACACGGGGCGCGGCTGCACCTTGAGCTCGGCGATCGTGCGCGCGGCGGCGGCCACGTCAGCGCTGGCATCGCCCTTGCCGCTCACAAGTACACTCATCGGGCAAATCGCCACAACGCCCGTCACGCGACCCGGCTCGCCCGAGCATTCGTACACGTAATACGCCGCGCCTGGATCCTTGAGCATCAGGCCGTCGGCGATGGCGCCGCGCAGGGCATCGTTGCCGCTCAAGATATCGCCCATCGCAGGCAGCGCCTCGAGCACGCGGTCCTGAGCCGGTCGGATGCAGGGAAACGGAAGTGCTTTCATGGGCGGTCCTAACGCGCGAGTCGGTTTGTTCGCGGCTTATTATGCCTCAACTTGGCTATCCGCGCCCCAGAGCGTGTTGTCGGCAAGTGCGATGAGTACGTTCTGGCAGCGAACGATATCGGCATGGGGCACATGTTCGTTGGGCTTGTGCGCGAGCGCGAGCGAGCCTGGGCCATAGCTCATGCAGTTGCGGTTACCTGTCTTGCCGGCAATGACGGCAGTGTCGGTGTAGCCGGTAAAGAAGCCGACGGTCGTGTCCGCGTCTGTCACGTCATCGGCGGCACGCTTGAGCGCGGCTAGAAGGGGAGAGCTTGGGTCGCGCTCGATGGCGGGGCGGTCGCCCGTCACGGTATAGCTTCCATGGCAGCCGGGAACCGCGGCCTCAGCGCCGGCGATGGCTTGCTCTACCATGCGCGTCGCGGCGGCCGTATCGGTCGGCGGCGTCAGGCGCATGTCGACCCAGACCTTGGCGTGGTCGGGCACGACATAGGGGCGATAGCCGCCCTCTATTTGGCCGAACGTGATGGTCGATGGTCCCAGCTCATCATGCACGGGCAGCGCCCCGAACGCATGGCGCAGCGCGCACACGACCTCTGCCATGGCGGCGACGGCATCCGCGCCCTTCCAAGGCTGGCTCGCGTGTGCCGTGACGCCGGTCATCTCAATCTCGAACCATGTGCGTCCCTTGTGCGCCACCTGAATTTGTCCATCGGTGGGCTCGGTGTCCAGCACCCATTCGCGCGAGCCGACCCAGCCGGCATCGATGGCCGCCTCGGAGCCGCGCATAAAGTCCTCCTCGTCGACCGAGCAGATGAGCGAAAAGCCGCGACGGGGCAGCGCGCCATCCGCCGCCACGCGCTCGAGCGTATGGACCAGTGCGGCAATGGCGCAGGCCAGGCCACCCTTCATATCGCAAGCACCGCGGCCATAGAGTTTATCGTCATGCACGATTGCTCCGAGCGGCGGAATGCCTGCGTCCCAGCCGTCGCCCAAGGTGACGGTATCCATGTGACAGATGTAGATGAGCCGTGGCTCGTCGTTCAAACCGGGCACGGTGACCATAAGGTTGCGGCGTCCGGGGAGCACCTCGATCTCCTCAATCTGCACGGCATCGAGTGTCGGGTGGTTCAACCGTGCCAGCCGTTCCTCAACCAGCGCTTTGATATAGCGTTCAATCTCGCCCTCATACGCACCTGGGTCGGAACTGTCGATCCGCACAAGCTCCTGCGCAAGCCGCCAGGCAAAGTCCTTGTCAACCATATGCAACCTCACAATCAGTTTGCTTTCAAAACCGATTGTAAGCCTCCCGAGAGATCCGTGACGTGTGCGTAGCAGTATTTACCGTTCGCAGGCCGAGCCAGCGCGTTTGCCGTCCGAGCGGGTTCACAGGCGACGCAGTGGGTACGTAGCCGTTATGGACGACATGCTGTGCGACATATCTGCCTTTCGGTATCACCGGATACCTCCACAGGTCTTGGCTATAATGCCGGACCTGCCCGATTCTGCGGACGATCCGCGCAGGGAGCGTCTTTGCGAGCATCCACTCGTCGCGCATTTTCTGGGCACCCCGCTACACGTTTTGGCGCAGGGCAGCTGCGGACGTAACGGTGATCGCATTGTCAGGCATGTTTGGAACGGGGAGAGGCCGTTTGGCTCCGTGCGACAGACAGAGTTTGGCCTCGATGTCGCGTCCCCGCTCTTTACCCTGTTGACCCTAGCTTTCTCGGTCTCAAACGAGCGCCTGATCATGTGCATGTATGAGATGTGCGGCACCTTTGCCGTGTGCAAGATTGCGTCTCAGGTAAAGTCGGCACTTGTGCAGGCATATGGGGACCGGTGGGGTGACGCACAGTTGGGCTGGGAAAACGTAAAGGATGTCTCGGGGAATCCAACGGACTTGTGGAAACGACCGCCCTTGATCGAGCTCTCTGAGCTTGCAGAGTTCGTCGATAAGATCCGGGGGCTCCGCGGCGCTAAATCGTTCATACGAGCCGCGAAATGCATTACGGGGATGGCGGCATCGCCGCTCGAGGCCCAAGCTTCGATGCTGTTTGGCCTTTCGAGGTTGCGTGGCGGCGAAGGGTTGCGCCTTACCAATAACGTTGAGATTCGTATGACGCGCAGCGCCCGCCTGATTTCGGGGCTTGATAGGCGCTATGCCGATATCCTGCTGGCAAATAAGGACGGCAGCCGAGAGTGTCTGGTTGAATGCCAAGGTAAAGCCATTCACGGATCCATAGAATCCAAGATTTCGGACTCCGACCGAACGACGGCCTTACAAGCGATGGGATATCCCGTCGTTTTGATGACCTATGGCCAGCTGGCCGACCCCGATGCTTTCCGCGTGTTGATGGAGCTCATCATGTCCTATCTCGATGCGCCGTTGAAAGACAAGACACCGCGGCAGCAGGAGCTTGAACGGCGGCTTCGTGAGGAGATTTTTATCGATTGGGCGGGAATGTAGTCGTGCAGGTGGAAAACGGTCGCGCGAGCTAGAGTTTTGGGCGCGAAAAAGGCTTCAGTTTCGCCTTGGAAGGGCATTAAAAATGCTATCCAGAACAAGTTGTTTCGGAAAATCGATAGTCAATTTGGATGTGGTATACAGAGATCGATTTTTACCTACTAAAGCCCCTGATAAAGGTGTTTATCAAAGCAGGTGTGCTCAGTGATTTGGGTAGGACTGTCGATTATCCGAAAAAACTTGTTCTGGGTAGCATTTTCAAAACTAGCCGGAGCAACGAAATCGGCCCCCGTTTCGTGAAAACGGGGGCCGAATGGGCTTCATGGCCTGCCTGGCAGGCTTGGCGCCGGCGCTATTTGATCACGCGTACGCGATACATCGACGGAATCTGCTTGAGCGCCTCGATCGTGCTGCTGTCCAGGTGCTCGTCCGTGTCGAACATGGTGTAGGCGTTCTCGCCAGCGGACTCGTTGGTCATACGCTGCACGTTGGCGTTGTCCTTGGCGAGAATGGCCGTGATCTGGCCGATCATGTTGGGCACGTTGGCGTGCAGGCAGGCGATGCGGCTCGCGGCGCGCGCCTTGCCCATGCTGCAGGCGGGGTAGTTGACGCTGTGTGCGATGTTACCGTTCTCCAGGTAATCCTTGAGCTCGCTGATGGCCATGTCGGCGCAGTTGGCCTCGGCCTCGCCAGTGCCGGCGCCCGAGTGCGTGGTGATAAACGTATTGGGCATCTTGACGGTCTTGGGCGTGGCAAAGTCGCAGCTAAACCAGCTGAGCTTGCCCTCGCGCAGGGCAGCGTCGACGGCGTCCTCGTCAATGATGGTTTCGCGCGCGTAGTTGATGAGCACGGCGTCGGGTGCCAGCAGGTTAATCTGTTCGGTGCTGATCATGCCGATGGTGTCTGCCTTGCTGGGCACGTGCACGGTGAGGTAGTCGCAGCCGCGGCACAGATCCTCGAGCGTGCCCACGCGCTGCACCTCGCGGCTCAGCACCCACGCGTGCTCAACGGAAATGAACGGATCGTAGCCGTAAACGTCCATGCCCAGATCGACGCAGGCGTTGGCGACCTTGGAGCCCACGTTGCCCAGGCCGATGACGCCGATGCGCTTGCCCTTGAGCTCGCGGCCCACAAAGGCCTTCTTGGCTTTCTCGGCATCGACCTGGATCTCGGGGTCGTCGGCGTTGTCGCGCACCCAGTTCATCGACTGCACCACGCCGCGGCTCGAAAGCACCAGCATGCCCAGGACGAGCTCCTTGACGGCGTTGCTGTTGGCGCCGGGGGAGTTAAAGACGACGACGCCCTTCTTGGCGTACTCCTCGACGGGGATGTTGTTGACGCCGGCGCCGCAGCGGGCGATGGCGCGGATGCCCTCGGGCAGCTCGTAGCCGTGCAGGTCGGTCGAGCGCATCAGGATCGCGTCGGCCTCCTCGGCGGTGCCCACAAACTCGTAGCCCTCGCCAAACTCGACTTTGCCGTCTTTAGTGATGTCGTCGATGGTCTTAATCTTGCGCATGGAAAAACTCCTTAGCAGGTTTTGATCTAAACAGGGTGGTCTGAGGTGGCTGGTCGGCCCGCGTGCTGCGGGCTAGTTAGATCGCGGACTCAAACTATGCTGCGCTTCGAAGTCCTTCATGTATGTGGCCAGCGCCTGCACGTCCTCCATGGTGACGGCGTTGTACACGCTGGCGCGCATGCCACCGACGAGACGATGGCCCTTGACGTTTTGGATCTGGTGCTCTGCCGCGCCCGCGACAAAGGCGGCGTCGAGGTCGGCATCGCCGGTACGGAACGTGACGTTGGCGATGGAGCGACTGTCTGTCTGCGCAGTGCCGTGGAATAGCTTGCTGTGCTCGAGCAGGTCGTAGAGCAGGTTGGCCTTGGCCCAGTTGCGCTCGGCCATGGCGGCAAGTCCGCCGGTCTGCTCGACCCAACGGAACACTTTGCCGCACACGTAGATGCCAAAGGTATTGGGCGTATTGAGCATGGAGTCCTTGGCGGCCTGGGTCTTAAGGTCCATGTACTGCGGCGTCTGCGCAAAGGCCGGACCGTCGGCGATCAGGTCGTCGCGCACGATAACCACGGTGACGCCCGCGGCGCCGGCGTTTTTCTGCGCGCCGGCGTAAATGAGCCCGTAGCACTCGATGTCGAGTGGCTGCGACAAAAAGCAGCTCGAGACATCGGCGACCAGCGGCACGTCGCTGCAATCGGGCAGCTGGTGGAACATGGTGCCAAAGATGGTGTTGTTCTGGCAGATGTAGACGTAGTCGAGCCCGTCGCCCGCGGCCTCGGCGGCAATGCGCGCGTTGATGTCGGCCATGTCGGGGATGCGGTCGAAGTTGGTGTCCTCGGAGCTCGCGAGCAGCACGGCCTCGCCGTACTTGGCGGCCTCCTTGAACGCTTTGTTGGCAAAGTTGCCGGTCACGACGTAGCCGGCGCGGCCGCGGCGCATGAGGTTCATCGGGATGCCCGCAAACTGTAGCGTGGCGCCGCCCTGCAAAAACAGGACACGGTAGTTGTCGGGGATGCTCAGCAGGCGGCGCAGGGTTGCCTCGGCGTCGTCGATGATCTGCTGGTACATGCTAGATCGATGGCTCATCTCGAGCACGGACATGCCGCAACCGCGGTAGTCCATCATCTCGTCGGCGATCTCGGCGAGCACGCTTGTAGGCAGCGCGGCCGGGCCAGCTGAGAAGTTGTGCACACGTGCCATCTTCTAGTTCCCCTCGTAGTCGTTTGAACGTTCGGGATACTTTAGCACAGTGGAGCGCCAGGCGCGACCACATCACGGTAAAACTCGAGTGCGCCGCTATGATTTACAGGATGGTTACATGGGGGAGGGGCGACCTTACCTGATGGCTCGCATCCGATCCGCCTCGGCCTTCGCTTGTTTCCAGGGGCGCACACGACCGTTGGCGAGGTCGTCGTAGCCGCGAGCGATGGATTGCTGGACAGTCTTATGAGCTTCGTAGTGATTGTCAATCACCGAATCAGAAGTGTTTTGCAAGAATGGAACTGGCTTTTCAATTGGCATGCAGAGCCCTCCTGTAATGTCTGCCCATTCAATCTATGCCGATGATAGCGTGTGGCGCCTCATGGGATTGGGGCAAAGCGATAGGCTGTAGGGAAAACTTGGACTCTCGGTCGGCTGATCCGTGCATCTATGTTCACAATTGAATCATTTTGGCGGTGGTTTTGTTGCGCAATAAAGCGTGCTTGAACCATGGTCGACCTTTTAGGGAACTGTTCACCGGGTGATAGTGACCGTCTGCAGAAACGGTTCCATTGGACATCTTTGTTCTTCGAGTTGCGCAAGTCCCTCACGGTATGATTAAAAGCACGTCATGCCAGACTGGTGTTAATAAAAGGTCAGATATGACGGCATCAAATGCAACCGCGGCATAGGGGATGCTGATGAGCGAATCGAACTACTTGGAGAGGTTGAAGAAAGCGCCCATCTCGGAGTTAAGCTTTGACGATGTGCGGCTTAAGCGTTCAATTCAGAATGCTGGTTTCTGCTTCTTGCCCGATCTTTTGTCTCTTACCGATAAAGAGATAGACGCTTGTTTTGATAGCAGATATGCCGATTCAATCATAAGGATGCGAAAGAAATATCGAGCGGCCCCCGACGACTTCGCGGCCTCCATGCTTCAGCCCAAGATGGTCGAGAATCCGACGAACGTGAAAGTCCTGCCGAAAAGCCGACCTCCTCGCGAGTCAAATACCGAGACAGCGTCTTCGATAGAGCAATATGAATACGACTTGAGCCGTTTTCCGCTCACACGCTCGCATGGGTTGTTTTCGGCAAAGTTGGAGGAATTTGAAGAAAGAGCTCGGGGTGCCTTTGACGACCTTGGCTCAAGGTCTGAAAACGTCATGGTTTATCAGGCGTTTGAAGAATTCTCGGCAGACCTTGATGAGCTCAGCACTGCTTTTGAAGAACTCATAAAACGTTACCCGACAAAACCTCGCATTGTTCTGATGCTGATTGATAGGTGTTTGCCGAACGCTTTTATGGTTTATGTTGCTGACAAGGCGCGCAGGGTTTTCAACGAGCATAACCTATGGGGCAATTTTTTCGCGAGTCTTGGCATTTGCGACAGTAACGTACAGGGGCTTGTAAAGCATATTTTTATAAAACATGTTGAAGAGCGTGGAATGCCTTTGTACGGTCGTGATGAGGAAGTTAATTACTACTTCTACACCGCACTCCTCCACGGAGGCTTATCAGAAGATTCTTGGTCAAACCTGTGGGAGAAATTACTTCCGCTTGCGAAAGAAGTTTCTAAAGGCAGTCTAGGTTTTGGCGGAGAGATGGACGGGCGCTCCGTTCTTAGGGAGCTAAAGAACCCCGAGAGTCGGTATGCTCCCGAAAAGGCAGTCCTTAACATTCTTGAGAAAGCGCCCGATTCAACCATTGCTCCATTATTTGAGGCGTCCATGCGCGTGGCGGCGCAAATTGTTGACTCGAATAGGGCTGGAAGCCGCTACACGATGCTATCTAGTTTCGGTCTGCCTGAAGCCGCAATGCAGGCCCTTCGTGACAACCAAGAGCGTGTGCCGCCCTTGGCGAACGGAGGAAGGGCTGCTGCTGAGACGCAAGAGCGGAGAAGTGGCACCCACCGATTGGTCTATCTTCCGATTGCCAGTTTGCAGCTGGATTTATCTGAGGGCGTTGTGACCATGCGCTGGCCGCGCCAACAGTTCCCGCTGCATTTTGCTGGTGACAAGATTGACTATTATGTTGACGGCGAGCTAAAGGCAAGCTCTGAATTCGATATGAGTGTCGGAAAATGCATTTTGAATGCCGTCGGTATTGCCGTTAACCCTCGGGCTCGTTACGACGTGGAATTGAAGCTCATGCAGAAAGATGAGCGAGCGGGTGACTACATCGAGCTTAGTTCTTTGAGCCAGTCGTTCAGTAGGAACAAGCCCGGTTGTTTTGAATTTATAAAGGACGCTAAGGGCTTCTACCGCTTACGTGGCAAGAACGAGCGGTTAACGAAAAAGCGTCGTATCGCATACATTGTTAAAGACGGATACAAAATCGTTCCCGGGCAAGGCATGAAAGCCGTTTCGGAGTATGAGGCTTCTGGCGATTGGGATGAAAACCAGATCTTCATCTATGATGTGGAGCCCGGTTCGGCAGGTTCGGTTGTTGACGAACTTACGGGCGAGGAAGTTGCCGTTTGGCAAGAACGTTATGTCGCAAAGGTTGATAAGCATCGCATTATCGGAGAAACGAGCGACGGCGTTGACTTGTATGGGCGCGTTCCGAACGAACTCAATACCAGCGACGGCCTGCCCTCTGTGAGCATTGAAGCGCTTGATGGCGCGAGCGCCCTAAAAGACTTGGACATCATGTGCTGCTGCGATGGCGAGCTGGTGTCGATGCCTCGTTGCGCCACATATGAGGATGATACTGAAAATTCAGGTATTGCAAGAATAGAATTCGATCCCTCAAAAACGAGTCAATTCAGTTGGCATATTGAAGAGTGCGTCCTAGAGGCGAGGCAGAAATCTGCCGGTGGTAAGGTTGTTTTCCGCTACCGATTCGCAGTGGTGCCCATACAAGAATTTAGGCCTCTGTCAATCAGCATTGATCACGGGCGTGCTGTAGCCGAATATGGCTTCCAGGCGTGTCTTCCCATTGATGTTGTGCGTATTTATGAAGAAGGCGATGCGGGAGGCGAATGCGACAGGCTTAATTCCCTCAATGCCTGGGAGCGGTATGAAGCGAAGGCCCTCCTGAAGGATGAGTTCTTGCATCTCCGTATTCGTTCGAGGGAGAGCGGCAAAGAAACCGATGCCAAACTTGCTCTTGCTGCAATAGGCGTTGACATGCCAGAAAGACTCGCAAATCTATCCAAGGAGCGTCCAATCTGTTTGGCAGATGCGTTGGAACTCGGCCCCAGTGCGGCAAACTTTAAGATTATCTCCTATGGTTGGAGGTACAACAGGGCTGCGCTGGTGATGCTCGGTTCAAAACCCCTTTTCTTCAAGAACCTCAAACAGCCTGGCGAATACGGATTTAATCTATTTAGACATGCAAGCCTCTTTCAACAGACTGACTATAGGGCATCCAGCCGTCTTCCTCTGAGGTTGTCCCTGTGCTATGGCGATGACGTATCAACGGGAGAACTGATTCCAGCTTGGACCGATGTTCAAATGCTTGACTGCGCCGAAGGGCTCGGCATTAACGGCTGGAAGCTATCGCCGGGAGAATCCCTTGGATATGTTCTTCGGTTTGAAGGTAGGCCCTTATGCGATATCCATTTCAGATTCTTTAGGCTATCTAAGTATAAAGAAAGAGATAAAAAGCCGATTGCTACGGCCTTTGCGGAAAAGGGCTCTGCGGAGGTTGTTCTTCCATCAAGCGTGGTAAGGCAGATGGGCAACAAGAGAGAGGTTGCAGTTGAAATGTCACCGAGCGACTTCTTTGGGGACCCTCGGCGAGAATATGCGACCAGAATCATCCTTAAATAGCAGGAGCAAATAATGACGGATGTAAAAGAATTCAACCCCATTGAGACTGCGCGCAAAGTGGAGGACTCTTATCGCGAGTACATTGCCACTACTATTCACTTTGATGACGCGGATTTGCAGAAGCAGCTTGAGACGATTCTTTGCGAGCCGGGATATCTTGCAAAGGGACCGTTTCTTGAGGCGGCGCCTCCGTACCGCAAGGATAAAACTGTGGCCGACCTGGTGGACGAGGGGCTTCTCTGCAAGGGCATGATGAGCTTGGGTGGTGGAGAGGCGCGCAACTTTGACCCCTATCGCCCTTTATACGTGCATCAGGTTAAGGCTATCGAAAAGAGCGTTGCCGGGCGTAATTACGCCGTCGTTACGGGTACGGGTTCGGGCAAGACTGAGTGCTTCTTGCTTCCGATTTTGAATGATATCCTCACAGAATTCGAAAAGAGCGGGCGCTCCGCTGGCGTCCGTGCCATGATTCTTTACCCGATGAACGCCCTTGCAAACGATCAGCTTAAACGATTGCGTCAGTTGCTGAAGGGGACCGATATCACCTTCGGGCGTTATACCGGCGACACTGAGGAGAAAGAGTCCGTGGCTCTCCGTAAGTGGAAAGACGAAAACCCGGATCAAACTAGACTGCCAAATGAAATCATCTCTCGCGAGAAAATACGTGAGAACCCACCCAACATTTTGCTTACAAACTACTCTATGCTTGAGTATCTCCTTCTACGTCCGGAGGATGCGCCGCTGTTCGAAGGGGCATTTGGTGCAAACTGGCGGCATATCGCCATCGATGAGGCGCACGTTTATTCAGGCGCGCTTGGCACCGAAATCGCATATTTGCTGCGACGAGTAAAGGCTCGTATCGAATCGGAAACGGGGGAGCTGCCCAAGCTTCATTGTTACGCAACTTCCGCAACAATCGGCTCAGAAGAAGATATGCCGAAGGTGGCTAAATTTGCTCGGGATCTTTTTGGCGAGCCTTTCTCGGGTGATCCCGCAGATCTCGATATCATCACGAGCGAGAAAGATCAGCCCCAAGATGCTCTTGATGAAAAGCCTTGGGGCACGCTTTCTCTAGACACTTGGGCGGAACTTCGCAGGGAACTTTCCGATCCTGAAAACGCAAACGTAGAAGACATTCGCAGCACACTCGCATCTGGTGGAGCTCCTGAAGAGGTCGTAGCGAGACTAGACGGCGAGTCCCCCCTAATGGGACTAGGAAAGATCCTTCTGGGTGAATCGTCTGCGGCAAAACTGGTGAGACGCTGCGAGCGTCTTTTCGACCTCACTGATCTTGACACCATTGAGGAGCTTGAGATCGAGGGGCTCACGGGAGATAAGAGGGGTGTGGAAATCCTCACTGCCATGGTTGAGGTGCTTTCCTCTGCGCAGCGCTCCAAGGATGTCCCCATTCTTACGAGTCGTTACCATTCCTTCTTGCGTGCTCCTGAGGGCATCTATTTAAATCTGCATACACGTAAGCTGACTCCTCACAAAACGATTGCGGAGCATTATGACGATGAAAACGATACTCCTGTATATGAGGTGTCGGTCTGTCGCCATTGTGGGCAGGCATACATCCTTGGTGAGGAGAGCTCTGATCCCGAGGTGAAGACTGCGTGGTTAAGTCCTCGACATGAAGGAACGGATTCCGACGACGAGTTTCTTCCGAGAGTCTACTACCGTCTTCTCTCTGACGAATCGGAGAGAGATCCCGATGAGAAGATCCAATGGCTGTGCCCGATATGCGGGTCTTTGTATCATGAAGCCGAGGGTGGTGCTCATCGTTTCGAGCATGAGATTGTTGCGCGCATCCCAATTGCGCTCAACCAAAACGAGAAAAAACAATCAGACGAAGCAGAGGCGCGTTGTCGTCATTGCGGATATCAGTCCGTTGTGGCAATTCAGCCAATGCGCGTTTCGCCTGAAGCTGCGGGCAGTGTCGTTTGCTACAACTTAGTCAGGGATATTCCTCCTTTTGATGAGGAAGCTGACGAGGATGATTTGTTTGCAGACCTCGACGAAGAACGCAGGGCCGGAAGTGTTATTTGCTTCTCGGACAAGCGCCAGGACGCGGCTTTCTTCGCGCCCGCAATGGACAGAACTTATGGAAATATCACACGCCGTCAGCTGATAAGAGAAGCGGTGGAGGCTCTGTCTCGCGACGGTGAAGGCTGTAAGCCGAGTTCAGTTATTGATTGGATAACAAGTGTTGCAAAGAGGCGTTATCCGGGGGTTTTGGGTTCCAACAAGAAGGGGCAGGCGACGGCCTGGATTCTCGATGAGCTTGCGGCTGAGGATTCGCGGAACAGCCTTGAAGGCCTTGGCGTTGTAAGGATCGAGCCTACTGAATTTAACGAGGGGTTTTCCCATCCTGGGGCGAAAAAGCTTGTCGAAAGACAGGTGGATAGACTTAATGCCGATGGGGCAGCCTGGCTTTCATGCGAAGACTACATTTTGTTTGCAAGGACCTGTCTTGAACTGCTCCGAGAGAAAAACGTTATCGAGGTTCCTGAAGGGGTTCCTGAGCTAAGAAACAATCATGAGAAGCGCGGTAACCTTGTCGTGCTTGAGGGGGGCGGCTCTGCGTCAAAGGATATTGTTCAGTTTGCGGGAGATGCGGTACGTGGTACAGAAAATAAGCGCAGTGCCTTTATTCGCAAGTACGTCAAAAGGGTCCACGGTATCGAGCTGACCCGTGAGGACGTTCGCCCGATTCTGCAAAGTCTATTCCAGTTTATGGGGGAGTATCTAAGTTGCAAGCTATTTAGGGGCGAAGGATATTTGATCGATTCGCGTGAACACTTTAGGCTTGGCAGAGATATTTGGACTATGTATCCGCATTCCAACGATGATATTGTCTATCGTTGCGATGCATGTGGATGTGAGACTCATCTGGACACGCATGGCGTTTGCATGACAACGAAATGCAACGGCACGATGGTGAAAATGAGCTTCGCAGAGGCAAGAGACAAAGACCGCTTCTATAAAACCGTATATCAAGATGAGGCACTTCCCCTCGACATCGAGGAACATACTGCACAGCTGTCATCCAAAAAGGCTAGAGAAATACAGAGCGAATTTATCAAAGGCAACGTTAATGTTTTGAGTTGCACGACCACGTTTGAGCTGGGTGTGGATGTTGGCGATTTGAGGGCCATTTTTATGAGAAACGTTCCACCTAGTACCGCGAATTATACGCAACGAGCCGGTCGCGTTGGACGCCGCGCTGGCAAGCCTGGATATGCCATCACGTTTGCTCGCTTGCGGCCCCATGATGTCGCGTACTTTGAGGACCCAGCCAAGATAATTGGCGGCAACACGAGAGTGCCAATGTGCTATCTGAATAACGATGCCATTGCGATACGGCATGTTTTCGCTGTCGCTATGTCTGAGTTCTTTCGCTACGCGAGCCGGAGCTTGGGCAAAGACTACTCTCATGGATACAACGACTTTATGGATCTTTCTAAATCGGAGCCGGAAGGCCTCGAGGATCTTCGAAGCTTTCTTGCATCGCGGCCAAAGAGTGTCTATGAACAGCTCGTCCGCGTTGTTCCGCAAGGCATGCCCGTGGCGGAAGAAGTTGGCGTAAACGAGTGGGGGTGGATAGCAAAGCTCGTTGGGCCAATCGATTCGGCTGAGAGCGGAAGCGGTGGCAGGCTTCTCCTTGCGCATAGCCTTAAGCATGCTGATTTTGAGCGTATTCAGGATGGTATTGAGCTGAATATGGGCGTCAACGACATTCTCGCATCCAAGCTTCTAAAGTCTAGGGATGCGCTCAAGAAGGAGAGAACTATCGCAATTCTTGCCGAGAGCGGAGTATTGCCTAAGTACGGGTTTCCGACTGATCTCGTAGAGCTCCATCTTCTTGATATCGAGAATTCTGTAGGTGAGAACAGGCTCGAGCTTTCTAGGGGTATGCGTCAAGCAATTAGGGAATATGCACCGGGGGCGGAAATCGTTGCCGGCAAGACGCTTTGGAAGTCCGTTGGACTCAGAAAGCCGAAAGGGCAAGAGTTGCGAAAGCGCAGGTATGGAAAGTGTCCAAATTGCGAAACATTTGTATGGCCCATTGAAAACTACAGTGATAAAGGCGAGTGTCCCGTTTGCCATACCGAGTTCGCTCTCGAAAAGAATATGCTCATACCTTCCTATGGTTTTGTCGGTACGGAAAACAAAAAAGGCATAGGGCTTAGAAGGCCGAGGCCAAAGGGGTATGCATCGGTGCACTTTAGCCAGCACTGGCCTAACGAGACCGCGACCAGGGAGTTTTGTTTTCCTGGCGGTGCGGTGAAAGTAAAATATGCCGAGAACGGGCAACTTTGTGTGCTCAATAGCCCTGCTAAGGGCTTCCAAGTCTGCTCTTACTGCAATCGCGCTGCTGTTGGTGGGGAGAAGATCCAACATGCCTACTGGTGCGAGAAGAGCGGCACTGCTCCAAAGATTAATAGGTTCAGTGCGCTGGGTACGGCATTTGTGAGCGACGTCCTCGAGCTCGTATTTGATTTCGATGAGGCGACAGTTTGCAGCGATGGCGACTGGGAAGCTGTGATGTGGGCGCTGTTTACCGCTGCGGCTAAAATCCTTGAGGTTCCCGAGACCGAACTCGGAGGGACTACATACAAAAATGATGCAGGCAGCTTCTCAATACTCATCTATGATGACGTGCCCGGAGGAGCCGGTCATGTACGCCAGCTCAGCAAAGAGGTGACGGATCTAATTGAAGAGGCCTATAAGGTCGTAGACGGACATTGCGGATGTGGCGAAGAAACTTGCTGCTACGGTTGTATTGCAAATTATTACAACCAAGTTGTGCAGGCGAATCTTTCCCGCGGTGCTGCAAAGCGAATTTTGGGAGCTCTTCTTACTGCCTCGTCATCCGGCCGTTTTGCTGGTAATGCCGATGAGGATAAAGAGCTCGATTACAAGGCTGGTGTCCCCAACCCAGTTGATGGGTTTGAGCTATGGGCCTCTGATGATGGTGCAGACAGCGGGGCGTTGTCGCTGGCCGAAGCGATGAGGCTGTCAATCCGATCTGATTCTTCGGAAGAGTGGATCGAGTTGATTCGTGAAATGACGAGCTATGATTCGCATCTGCGCTGGGAGACTCCGGATAAAGACGTGGAGCTATCTGATGCTGGCGGCGACAGCGCTTACGCCACGCTTGTTTGGCGCAAGTCCAAGGTCATTCTTCTTGACGAGGAAGCAGCGGTCGATTTCGAGGATATCTTTGGGTCTGCCTGGCGCAGCGTTTCGGGTTGGAGCCTGTTTGTCGTTGGCGATTGCTCCGCCGAAGATGTGATGAGCGAGATTTATAAAGAGGCATAACTGTGGCTGCAAGAATGATACCGAGCCTTGGCCCGGCTGACTACGACGATCGGAGCCGTGAAGGGGAGATTTATTACGCGTTGAGTAAGCTTCCCGATGATTTTACGGTTATCCATTCATACAAGATGTTGGATATTGTGAATGGAAACGCGATCGAGCAGAGAGAAGCCGATTTCATCGTGTTTAATCGCAAGCTCGGCATTCTTGTTATCGAGGCGAAAGCGGGGAGAATTCGCTGCGAAAACGGTGAGTGGTTGTACGGTAGCGGCGTGTCAATGAGAAGGCACGGGGGTCCTTACCGGCAGGCGGATAGTATCAAATGGAAGCTCATTAATCGATTTGAAGATGTAGGGTTGAGAGAACTGTGCAATAGGTGCAAGGTTGCTCACGCGGTTTGGCTTCCGTCTTTGGGCGCCCACGAGCTCGGTTTTATCGACTACTCTCCTGAGGCTTCTCGCGATATTACTCTGTGCAAGACGGACCTTGGGGATCCAACTCAACAAATAGTTCGCATCATGAACATGGATGTCGGAGGAAGGGAGACGAGGCTTTCCAATGATGAGGCTAAAGAGGTCTTGCATAAAGTGCTCCTGCCGGAGTTCGATATCGTCCCGACGAATTCGGTGGACTATCGATATAACGACTTCGTGTTCGCAAGGCTGCTGGACTCGCAGGCTCGCGTGTTGAATTTCATAAAGGATCAGAAGACAGCGGTAATTAACGGGGCGGCAGGAACTGGCAAAACTCTCATTGCAATTGAGAGAGCTAAGCAGGCCGCCTGTACGGGCAGGGTTCTCTTTTTGTGCTTTAACTCGCTTTTGAAGGAAGAGATTACTAGAAGGTGCAACGATGTCCCAGAAATTGATGTCTACACAATTCCGGGCTTTGCCTGCAAGGTCTGCAATTCGCTTGAGCCAAACTATGCTCGCCTGACCGAAGAGCTCATGGAGCACCCTGACTCGTTTCCCTATCAGCACATCGTAATAGACGAAGGCCAAGACTTTGGCCTCAAAGCTATCGAGGACGCGATGGTGCTCGAAACGATTCGCTCTATTGTGGATTCAAAGCCGCAAAGCACCATGTACCTCTTTTACGACAAAAGGCAGTTTGTCCAAGGTTCAACTATGCCCAGCTTCCTTATGGATGCCGATTGCAAGCTAACACTTTATGTAAACTGCCGGAATACGGAGGCTATCGAGAAGTCTTCCCTGAGTGCTCTTGGTGAAGCGCACGGTTTTAGAATGCAGGTTATGGCTAGGCTCGGAAAACCTCCATTGCTTATGATTAATTGTGACGCCGCCGCGCAAGAGGCATTTGTGGATAAGCACATCGATTTACTCAAGAACGCCGGTATTAATGACATTGTGGTTATCACATGCAAGACACTGGAAAACTCTAAGCTGTCGTGCTGTTTCGTTGGTGACCAGAACCTAAAGAGGTGGAAAGGTCAGAAGATTCCCGTCCATACGGTGAGGAAGTTCAAGGGGATGGAGGCTGCTGCGGTAATTA
This sequence comes from uncultured Collinsella sp., assembly GCA_900543595.1. Taxonomy (GTDB): domain Bacteria; phylum Actinomycetota; class Coriobacteriia; order Coriobacteriales; family Coriobacteriaceae; genus Collinsella. The sequence goes on from UQRX01000013.1 coordinate 28,601, forward strand.
TGATTGATGTTGATCAAGCCTTATGGGAACAGCCGTCCATGAGCTACATGCCAGAGCCTGGAACTTTGTTTTATACGGCTGCTTCAAGGGCGCGGCATGAGCTTAGAATTGTTTGCGACATGAATGAGGACGCCTGCAACCACGCACTCGTGGCGATGGGCGAAAAAGCGAATAGGCGCCCCGCCAAGAAGCTCGCAAATGTTTTGGGAGCAGTATTGGTTGGATAGGGCGCCGGCGCGCCCCGCCGCCCTTTGTGAACCCGGGATTGTGTCCTGGGGGTTTCGCTGCTATTCATGCCATGCGTGGGCAGCCGCTAAATCACCGGGATATACCGTGACAAATACTCCTTGAGCGCCGGGTCGCATACATAAAGAAACGTTCCCAGCATGCCACGAGTCATGAGGACATAGTAGGTGTTGACGATAATCTTTCGTAGGTCGTTGTCGCTCGCCTTTTTCTTTGCGACGGCATCTTTGAAGTTCGCTTTGTTAACGCAGACGGCTCCTTTATCGGTGTCGTAGTAAATGTCTGGCCCCAGAATTACGAAGCCGTAATTGAGGTCGTAGCCCTGCACCGTGTGGATGCATCCAACTTCGTTTATGGCGTTGGCGGAGTTAACCCAATCCTTTTGACTCGAGTTCCAACGTTTAGGGATGCCCTCAATGACGATGTCGAATGCGTCTTTGTGTTTCTTCGTTTCCCACTTCCACGCAAAACCTGCCGTCATGCGGGATAGACCAACTTCTTCTTCCTTGGCTTGCTGCAGGGAACAGAAATCCTCAAATCGGTCGATGATTCCAAGCTGGTATCTGGGAATATCGCTGTCCGGATCGCCGGCTCGCGAATCGTAAGGCTCCGATGAAAAGAGTTCTTTGAACTTCATGCCGGCATGCATGTACGCCTTGTTGTCGAGTAAGTCGTAGACAAAATCGAGGTATTCGTCACCACCGCGCACGCGCATTTGCGTGCTCAGGTTGAACTCTTCAGTTTCAATGTCCTTTTCTTCGAGCTGATTGAGTCGCTGCTCAAGGCCGTCTCGATTGAGTCCGGATGCGCGAACCTGCTGTTTGGGGTCATAGAACAGGTACGCCTTGTCACAGCATTTGAATATCCAGTCAACCTGGTTGCTCGTGTGCGGAAGGCCGAGGCGATCGCAGGTATTGTAAAAAGCTCCGATGCCGGCGCCGGCGGTTAAGCAGTTTCCTAGTCGATGTGCCTCGTCGACAAGCAGGATGTCATACCGATCCTTTTTGGTAACATCGCTGGGACTCAGGATATCGCCAGGCTTTAACCCGGGAAGGAAGTGCGTGAGCTTTTTGAGTGTCTTGCTCAGGGACTCCATGGGTGTCACGAAACCGACCCGCAGGCCGGATAGCTTGGGTTCATTTTTGATTTTGAACATGAGACTGATGGCAAGGATAGTTTTGCCTGTTCCCGGCGCACCGTTTACGACGGTTACGCGCTTTCTTTTGGGAGCACCGTGCATAACGTCCTCATGTTCCTGCTCAAGACGCTTGTAAATCGCCTCAATCGTTTCATATTGATCGGGTGTGAGCGTTTTGAAAGGCGAGAATTTAAACAGGTCAGTGTTCTCGAGCTCTTCGATGGGGTGAATTGCATAGTTTTTTTCACGTAGTTTTGTCCATAGCGTTCGGAACTTCTGGCGATACTGAGGCCGCTCAAAGTAATCGAATTGGGCATAGCCATTGTTGCCATTGGTTACCTGGTATTTTTCGTCAGCGCAGAACAGTTCGATGAGCCTGTTTTCAAACTCAAATGTCGCTGATTGATTGAATGTAGGGTTGTCGATCAGAAGTGTTCGATCGAAATCCTTGTCAACGTTTGCGGCATGTTGCTTCATGCGGCGTTGATAGTTGGTAGTTTGGCCAATGTATGCCGTCTTCTTTTTACTGTTGGTCAGGATGTAGAGAACAGGCCAGCTCTCGTCATGGTGAGCCCCGGGCTCTGGCGTGCCAAAGTCTTGTAGTGATTCGCTTGCCTTGAAGGGCTTGGGTAGGGGAAGCGTGTATTGCCGAAGGGCGAACTCATTACTCACGGTGGCCCGCCTTTCTGTATTCGTTGGATGATGCGTCGACTGGGTAGCGCTCGCCATTGCGTTTGAGTTTGGACGAGAGCGCAGCTGGGAGATCGATTCTATTTAAATCGGCAAAACGCAGGAGGAAAAGAAGCGTGTCGGCAATTTCGTCTTCGATGGCTTGGCGTTGCTCGGTGTCTTCGAACATCCCTGCAATGTGCTCGTCGCTCATAAAACGAAAGAGCTGAAGGAGCTCGGAGGACTCAGTTGCTATGCCGATGGCAAGCTCTTTTGGCGTGTGATATTTGCGCCAGTCGCGTGCATCACAAAAGTCCCTGACTTGTTCCGTCATGGCATCGAGCTTATCCATCGTCCGTAACCTCCCTGATGTTCATTGTTTTATTATGGCCGTATCTGGGATTTATTGCACATCATTTGGGGCATGCGGTTTGTTCGGTCGCGATTGCCAGGTAGGAGGTTTCACCATGGAAATCGAAGTTGATGTAGATCAGCTGCGCGAGAGCCTGCTCGACCGTGCGGGGAGTGCGGCCGGCGTGGGCTTTCCCGCTGCCATGCTCGACGTGATGGATATCGAGGATGAGTCGCCGGAAGAACTCCTAACTCGAGCCGAACGCGAAGGCCTCGACCTCCGCGACTTTGCCGTCGACGATGGCTAGGGTAGCTAATTTGGGACGGGGCGTCTGCACCCGCGGCTGCGCGAAAATGCACGATAAGCCGTCGCAATAGAGCCTAATGAGCTCGCGACCATTCTGTTTTGACCGCACGCTGGCTAAGTGAGTAGACTTTTTTGGAAATTCTGAGCACCCGACTAATTAGCTTCAACAAACCCGCAGGTCACAGACTTGTGTTTTGGAGACGTGGTCGGCGATTCGGCAAAAGTCTACTCACTTAGTTTTGAGAGACGCTAATTGTCCGCAATGAGACCCCAGCCGGGGCGATTGATGCTCAAATGTAGCCAATTCGGGACGGCTTTCCCTGGCCGCTACGGCGCCAGCGTGGCGATGACGGCTTCGTCGCCGGCGTATATGAGGGTGTTGCCGTCGGGGATGATCGTTTGACCTTCGCGCTTGAGCATCACGACGATAAAGGGGCGCTTGCCCTGCGGCACATCGCGCAGGCGCTGGCCGGCCAGGCGGCCGTGGGGTGTCACGGTGACCTCGCGCAGCGTAACCTCGGCACGCTCTTCAAACGTTGGCGCGGCCATAACCAGAAGGTCGCCTTCTTCGATCACGGTGTCCCCGTTGGGCAGCACCGGGTGCGCGCCATCGCGCAGCACCAAGACCACGAGCATGTTCGTAGCGCTGCCAATATCGGCAAGCGAGCGCCCGGCAAACGGATGTCCAGCTCCCACCTTGAGCTTGACGAACGACATGCCTTCCTCGTCGCGGTAATCGTTAAACGTACGGCGCACGTCGCCTTCCGCGTCGATCATGTCGAGCTTTTTCGCCACTGCCGGCAGCAGCGAGCCCTGCACCACAATGCTCGACACGGCAATCACAAACACCAGGTCAAATAGGTCGTGGCCACCGGGAACGCCGGCTATCACGGCAAAGAGGCTAAAGACGACCGAAGCCGCGCCACGCAGACCTGCCCAGCTTATGAGCGCGATCTGGCGAGGGTTCGTCTTAAAGGGCGCCAGGAGCAGACCGACGGCGATGGGGCGGCTCACGAAGAGCATAAACGCCATGAGCGCCAGGCCGGGTAGCAGCATTTGCGGCAGGCGGGCGGGCGTCACGAGCAAGCCGAGCAAAAAGAAGATGGTCATCTCGGCCATCTCGGTGAGGGTGTCGAAGAAGTGCGCCAGCTCGACCTTGCCGGTGATGTCGCTCGCGCCTAGCACGATGCCGGCAAGGTACACGGCTAAAAAGCCGTTGCCGCCCAGGTAGCTCGGCAGCGCGTAGGCGACGATGGCCACGGCGAACAAGAAGATGGTCTGCGCACCCTCGGCTGTTGCCTGCGCGCGTTCGATCAGGCGGCTGGATGCCCAGCCGATGGCAAGGCCCAGGCCCACGCCTAGGATGATTTGCTTGGCCAGCAGCACGGGGATGTTAACGTCGCCGCCCGCCGCGAGGGTCGCGAGCACCGCGGTGAGCATGTAGGCGACGGGATCGTTGGAGCCCGATTCGACCTCGAGCAGCGAGTCGGTGCCACCTCTCAGCGACAGGCTGTGCTCGCGCAGTACGCTAAAGACGCTGGCCGCATCGGTCGACGCTACGACCGATCCCAGTAGCAGGCCGCCGATCCAGTCGAAGCCCAGTACAAAGTGCGCGAACACGCCGGTGATGCCAGCGGTGATGACGACACCGAGTGTGCTCAGCAGCACCGCTGGCACGGCGACAGGTCTGGCGCGGTCGATGTTGGTGTTAAAGCCGCCGTAGAACATGATGAACAGCAGCGCCGTGCTGCAGACGGTTTCGGTGAGCGCATAGTCGCTAAAGTCGATATGCGCCGGACCGTTGACGCCCAGCAGCATGCCCAGCGCGATAAAGATAAGCAGGGTGGGGAAGGGGAGCTTTTTTCCGACGGGTTTGATGGTCAGGCACAAAATAATGACGAGGCCGATAAAGAGAAGAATCTGGTTCATGGATAGTGTCCGCTCCTGGGTGGTTGGCGTGGCACGGTCAGATGTCTGCAGTTATTTGTACCCAAAGGTGGTGGGCTTATGGGGGCGGATTGCGGACATGCGCATTTTCGACACGAGGCTGCGACGCGAGCGTCGCTGGTCGGGGCGTTGGGCCAGGTGGCGTGGCGTGAGCGGCGCGGGTTGGCAGGCGTGCGCTGGCGACCGTTGGCGGTATGCAACCCTTCCCAGCTTTATTGCAACGGAGTACAATGGGTAACGTTTAAGTTCAACTTGAAGTTTTAGTTGCGACTCCGGGCTTCGGCCGCAATGTAAAGAGAGGCGTTTCATGGCGATCTATGTGACATCCGATGCTCACGGGCACGTGCGTGCGCTTGACGAGGCCCTGTCCAAGATTTCGCTGACGTCTGACGATACACTGTACGTGCTGGGCGACATGATCGATCGCGGGCCCGATCCGGTTGGCGTTATTAAACTGGTGCGCTCGCTGCCCAACGCTCGCGTGCTCAAGGGCAATCACGAGCAGATTATGCTCGATGCCATCATTGGCCAAGATCCGCTCGATGCCGAGACCTGGGATATCAACGGCGGTTGGACTACCCGTCAGCAGCTCAACGATATGGAATTTGAGGCGTACGAGGAGCTCGTGCGTTGGATGGCGACGTTGCCGCTCTACGCGGTGGTCGAGACTGACGAGCGTCCGTACCTGCTGGTACATGCCGGCATCCAGACCGAGGCGGCCCGGGCGTTTTTGCTTGAACATGGGGTTGATTGTGCCGATGGTACGGGGGCGGTGGATGTCGATCGCGAACTGCTGAAGCAGATGCTTGCCGTGCAGTCGTCCGATGACCTGCTGTGGATTCGTCACGGCTATTGGGATGCGCCGACGGGGCTGCTTTCTGCCGAGGGCAAGGGTCCGGTCGTGGTGAGCGGCCACACGCCAACGGTGTCGCTCGGGCGTTATTGCGAGGTAGGCGGCCTGGCGGGGCTCGATGAGGAGTCGGGCCGCGGGCAGATTGTGCGCCTGGGCGGCGAGGATACCGCCGGCGTTCCCGATCGCATCGACATCGACTGCGCCGCCGCCACCGGCTCCGAGTTCGGCCGCATCGGGATCCTTCGCCTAGACGACGGGGCCGAGTTCTACGCGAACATCAACCCGGGCGAATAATCGGTGCAAAGGGTAGCTAATTACGGACGGGGCTTTTTTGACTACTTTCGGAGAGTAGCGCCTTCTTGCTCGGTAAGCGCAAGAAATGAGGAGCGTCTGCGTCCTCGGCAGCGCGAAAATGCTCGAAAAACCGTCGCAACGGAGTCAAACGACGTCGCGGCGGTTCTTTTTTGGCTGCCCGCTGGCTAAGTGAGTAGACTTTTTTGGAAATGCCGAGCACCCATCATATTTGCCTCAATAAAGCCGCAGGTCACAGACTTGTGCTTTGTCGGTGTGGTCGGGGATTCGGTAAAAGTCTACTCACTTAGTTTTGCGTGATGCATATTGTCCGCAACGAGACCCCAACCGGGGTGATTCCAACGCAAATTCCGGCGACCGGGGGCAGCTAATTAGGCGCCGTACGGGTTGCGGTCGCGTTCGATGCGTTGGCGGATGTGGGCGTACTCGATGATCAGTAGCACCAGGAGTAGAGCCATGATGGCTAGGTAGCTTACCACGGCGCCCATCAGACCCAGCAGCTTAATCAGGATCACTGGCAGCACCACGCTTACGGCGAAGCAGATCAGGTAGATCTTGGTGACGTCGCCGGCGTGGCGCAACACCGTGATGATGGCGTAGATAAAGTCGATTGCCGCGGTGATGCCGCCGGCGACAACCATTAGCAGCGCCAGCGTGCGGTAGCGCTCAAAGTTAAGGCCGTACATAAAGCTCATGATGGGGATGCCGGGGCCTGCCATAAATGCGGCGCACGCTCCGGTAATGACCACGATCAGTGCCATAACGGCAACAATAATCAGGTCAAAGCGGCGACGCTTGCGTGGATTCGCCCAAATACTCGACAGACGCAGGAGCTGCGGTTTATAGATAAATCCAATGCTCAACAAAATGGCCTGCGCCGGAAAGAACAGGGCATTAAAGTACAGCTGATACTTGTAGGCCAGCGTGCCTTCCATCACGAACTTGGGCATGCTCTCGATAAGGTTGAACAGGAACAGCGCACCAAAGAGCGGGGCGCACTGGACAAACAGGTGGCCGACCTCGCGCAGGCTTACGCGGTACGATTTTTCGGTTTCGAGCAGGGCGAGCGGCGCGGTGACCAGCACGAGCGAGGCAATCGCGGCGATGCCCATGGCCATGGCCGCGATGGGCATGCTGCGCGTGAGGAACAGTGCCACGCTAAAGACCGCGATGACGCCGGCGGAGCGCAGCGTTTGGCTCATGCCGGCCAGGTAGAGTTTATCGGCCTGCTGCAGTCGGCCCTCGTACACGTCCGCCACGCCGTCGATCACCTTATAGAGGTAGACACCCAGGCCGATCGTGGCCATCTGCGCATCGTAGCCGCGGGCGCTGCTGTATACCAGGCCGCATGCCAGCGCGAGCGCTCCGCAGAGCCAGCGGTTTAGCTGGTAGGAGGCAAAGGACGTCTTTTCGTCGATGTCCGAGACCTGAAAGTTTCGCACTCCGTAGTTGCACGCGATCATGATGAGCGTGCCGGTGACAAAGGCGATGGAGAACTTGCCGGCCTCTTCGGCGCCCACGAGCTGCGTCGACACAATGGTGAGCAGCGGAAACGCCATCCCCCATACGGCGGTGCCCAGAGTATTCCAAAGGTAGTCGCGACGGGTGGCGTGATCTTCGTACTCGGCTTCTTGCGTGGAGAAGCCGCCGCCGTAGACGGCTCCGAGAAGGCGGTTCCACCAGGCATTGACCATGCGGTGGATGGGGCCGGGCTCGCGATTGCGCTCGCGGCGACGGCGCGTGGTCTGGCTGGTGTCGGGACCGCCGGCGTTACGCTGGCTTAGCTCTTGGATTCGTGCAAGCTCCTCGGCGGTGTGCGATGCGGGGAACAGGCCGTTCTCGATGCGTCCACCCTGCCCGTGCGCCCCGCTCGATACGGTGGGGTCGGTGGCGCCGTTGCGGCGGGCGATGGTGCGGCGGATGCTATCGAGGGGCGTGATGCTCAAGGCGGTTCCTTTCTCTTGCTGCGCTCTAGTATAGTCGCGGTGGTGTTCATTCGTGTTTTTGAACAGGTTGTTCAATATATTCGGCAGGCGGCAGCAATTTGTCGGTAAGCGTGCGGTATTCTGTTGAAGATTAATGACCCCCCGATGCCGCCCTCGCGGTACCAAGGAGCTTTTACCCATGGACGTCGCCGCATTTTTGCTGGCTCTTGTGCCGATCATCTGGCTCGTCGTGATGCTGCTGTGCTTTAAATGGCCGGCTTGGAAGGCTGCTATTGGCTCGTTCGCCCTTTCGTGCGTGCTTGCCTTTGCGTGGTGGCATTTGCCGGCGGCGCAGATAGCCACGGCCTCGCTCGAGGGCTTTTTGATGGCCCTGTGGCCCATCGTGCTCGTGATTATCGCCGCAGTGTTCACGTATAACCTGTGCGTGCGTACGGGCGCCATGGACGTGATCGGCAGCATGATTACCTCCATCAGCAGCGATCGTCGTCTGCTGGCGCTGCTCGTGGCCTGGTGCTTCGGTGGCTTTATGGAGGGCATGGCCGGCTTTGGTACCGCCGTTGCCATTCCCGCCGGCATGCTCGCGGGCCTTGGTTTTGAGGCCGTGCCTGCCGTGCTGATCTGCCTGCTAGCCAACGGCGTGCCCACGCCCTACGGCTCCATTGGCATCCCCACAGTGTCCGTTGCCGACCTGGTGGGCCTGGATTCCCTGCACTTGGCGACCGTTCAGTTGGTGCAGCTCGCACCGTTCTTTGTGGTGATGCCGCTGCTTATTGTGCTGGTTGCGGGTCGTGTTGCCGATGACCAGGGCAATGTTGCAAGCGTTGCCGAGCGTCTGCACGGCGTTGCCGGCGTGGCACTGCTTTCCGGCGTGTCCTTTGTAGGTGCGGCCCTGGTCGTTGCCATGTTTGTGGGTCCCGAGCTTGCCGTAGTCGTGGGTTCCATCGTGTCGCTCGCGCTGACCGCCGCGCTTGCCATGCGCGCCGAGAAGTCCGGTCACCTGGACGCGCGCTTCCATATGAATATCGAGGCCGGCGAACAGCTCACCGTTAAGTCGGCGCTTTCGGCCTGGTCGTGCTTCATCCTGATCTTTGTGTTGCTGCTGGGCACGTCTAACCTGGTACCCGCCGTGCATGCTGCGCTCGCACCGTTTGCGAGCCATGTGCAGGTGTATTGCGGTAAGAATCCCGGTATGCTTACGTTTTCGTGGATCAACACGCCAGGCGTCTGGATTTTCCTGGCGGCGTTTGTCGGCGGTGCCATTCAGGGCGCTTCGCCGCGCATGATGGGCGAGGTGCTGACCGCGACGGTGAAGCAGATGATGCCGACGGTGATCACGATGCTTTCGGTACTGGGCTGCGCCAAGGTGATGGGCTATGCCGGCATGATTTCGTCGATCAGTGCGTTTTGCATTGCGGTCGCCGGCGGTCTGTACCCGATTCTGGCTCCGTGGATCGGAGCGGTCGGTGCGTTCGTGACCGGCTCGGGCACGTCCTCGGGCATGCTGTTTGGTCCCATTCAGCGCCAGGCCGCTTCGGCGCTGGGTGTGAGTGACTACTGGATGGTCGCGCTGAACGCCCTGGGTGTCGCTGCCGGCAAGATGATCTCGCCGCAGACCCTCGCTATTGGTCTTGCCGCCGTGCACGTGCGCGGTAAGGACGCCGAGCTCCTGGGCGCTGTGCTGCCCTACGCCGCCGGCATGCTGGTCCTCATGAGCGCCATCGCCATGCTCGGCCAAACCCTGCCGCTGTAGCCACGACTAGGCCGCTTGCGTGCGATTTTTGACCGTTGGGCGGGCGCTTCGCCCTTGCCGCAAAAACGTTTTTGCATATCGGGTACAACGGGCTTTACGTGAGTAAAGTGCGCGCCGCGTCCACGTGTCGCGTTTTTAAAGGAGGCCCCATGCCTGGTGTTACCCCTGCAGAAGTTCTATCCAACTTTGGCATTACGCTGGTCGAAGATCCCGCCGAGAACCAACCCCGCCTGCTGGTCGACCTGCCGGCAGCCGAGCTCGTCGAGCATGCGATTCGCCGCGAAGAGGGCCGTATGGCCTCCAACGGCGCACTCGTGATCGAGACGGGGGAGCGTACCGGACGTTCGCCCAACGACCGCTTTATCGTCGACACGCCCGACGTGCACGACAAAATCGCTTGGGGCGCCGTCAACCGCCCGCTTTCTGTCGAGAGCTACGAGACCATCAAGGCCGGTATCGTCGACTATCTCAACGAGCGTGATGTGTTCGTCACCCGCGGCATGGCCGGCGCCGACCGCAACCACACGCGTCGCCTGCTCGTCGCCTGCGAGCGCGCCAGCCAGGCGCTCTTTATTAAGCAAATGCTCGCCCGTCCGCTCGCTCGCGAAATCGCGCGCACCGGTGAGCCGGACTTTTGCGTGCTCGCGGCGCCAGGTTACCAGTGTGACCCCTCCATCAAGGGCCTCAACTCCAGCGCCGCCGTGGTCATCAACTTCCAGGAGCGCGTGATTCTGGTCGCTGGCACTGGCTACTCCGGCGAGATCAAAAAGTCCATCTTCAGTGTCATGAATTACTTGCTGCCCGTCGAGGACGACGTGCTGCCCATGCATTGCTCCGCCAGCATGGATCCCGTCACGCACGAGACCGCGGTGTTCTTTGGCCTGTCCGGCACCGGCAAGACCACGCTTTCGGCCAATCCCACGCGCCTGCTGATCGGCGATGACGAGCACGGCTGGTCCGATATGGGCATCTTTAACGTCGAGGGCGGCTGCTACGCCAAGTGCGAGGGCCTGGACGCGTTCCACGAGCCCGAGATCTTCAACGCCGTTCGTTTTGGCGCCATCTGTGAAAACGTGGTACTCGATGAGAATCGCAAGCCTAACTACGACGACGTCTCGATCACGCACAATACGCGCGTGGCCTACCCCGTCGAGCATATCCCCAACGCGTGGACCAAGGGCATGGGCACCACTCCGAGCGTCGTGCTGTTCCTGACCTGCGACGCCTTTGGCGTGTTGCCGCCCATCTCGCGCCTGACGGCCGACGCCGCCATGTACCACTTTGTGACGGGCTTCACTGCCAAGATCCCCGGCACCGAGGTCGGCGTCACCGAGCCCACGCCCACGTTCTCCTCGCTGTTTGGCGAGCCGTTTATGCCGCTCGACCCCATGGTCTACGCCAAGATGCTCGGCGAGCGCATCGCCGACGGCCGCACGCGCGTCTACCTGGTCAATACCGGCTGGATCGGCGGCGGCTATGGCGTGGGTCATCGCATCGAGCTGGCCTACACGCGCTCGCTGGTCGCTCGCGCCCTCGACGGCACCATCGAGGACAGCGAGTTTGTGCACGACGACATCTTAAATGTCGACATTCCCACTACGTGCCACGGTGTGCCCGACGGCATCCTAGTGCCGCGCCAGTACTGGCAGAGCACCGCGCGCTACGACGAAGCCGCGCACAACCTGGCGGTGATGTTCGAGGAGAACTTCGAGAAGAAGTACTCGCACCTGCCCGACTCCGTCAAGGCCGCCGGTCCGCACGCTCAGGTGCCCGCCGAGGCCCGTCATCGCGGCCGCGGCCTGCTGGGACTCCGCCACTAGCGTCGCCGCGAGTCCATATCCACCACAAAGGGGACAGGCACCTTTGTGGTGGTTTTGCTTGGGCGGATGACTCAGGTTACAATACGCCTGACATATCGCCCCCTTCTCCGGATGGGGGCAGCGTAAGCGCTCTTGTGGCGGCACCGTAGGACTTTGAAGGTGGCCGCTGTGAGGGCGCTTTTTGTTTAGGTGCCCTCGCTTGGGCGCGCACAATGAAGGGAGAGCGTATGAAGGGCTTTGTTGCCGAGGATTCATTTTGGGAGCTGTTTCCGCAGGCGGCGGTCGGCGTCGTGGTTGTAAAGGGCATGAAGCCCGCGGCTCAGATTCCCCAGGAGGACGTGGATGCGATCGCCGCGCTGCTTGACCGCGCCAACATCGATGCGGAGCGCCACCTGACAAGCGATACCATCAGCGAGAATGCGCCGGTGAAGGCATGGCGCGAGGCGTATCGCCTGTTCAAGACCAAGAAGGGAGCGCGTTGCTCAGTTGAGAACCTGCTCAAGCGCGTGCTCAAAGGCAAGCCGGTCGGCCACATCACGCCGGCGGTGGACATCTACAACACGATTTCGTTGACTTATGCGCTGCCCGTTGGCGGTGAGGATTTGTATGCTATTGAGGGCAATCTGCGCCTGGCGGTGACCGACGGCGGCGACGCGTTCTTGCCACTTGGCGAGGAAGCGGATGATCCGACGTTGCCCGGTGAGCTTGCCTATATCGATGATGCGGGCGCCGTGTGCCGTTGCTGGAACTGGCGCGATGGTGTTCGCACGGCGCTGTCCGACGATTCGGCGGACGCATTTCTGGCGATTGAGTGCGTGGAGCCCGAGCGGATGGGGGATTGCCAGGCCGCCATCGATCGCTTGGCCGAGCTGCTTGAGCGCTATCTGGGAGCGACGGTTGTCGTTAAGACGCTTGTAACCCGCGACAATCCCTGCGTGGAGCTGTAGCGGCGCCTAGAACCTATTGATGCCCCAAACCACCACAAAGGTGCCTGTCCCTTTGTGGTGGTTTTTATGTTGATGGGTTAACAAATGGGATGTTTGGGTATGGGTGTTGCCTTCTGCGTCTAAGATGTTTACCCGTTAGCATCATGTAAGCGAAAGGCGGTCGTCACCATGCAGTGGAACGACGAGACACGTTTTGAGGACTTTGTCGGACTGATCAGCGGCCTCTACAAGGAGATTCAGCGCATCAAGACGTCCGAAGGTGCAAGGCTCGGCCTTAAGGGCTCCGACGTCATGTGCCTGTACTATCTTGAGCGCAGCAAGGACGGCCTGACTGGCGCCGACCTCGCCCGCATGGCCGGCGTTACCCGTGCCGCCGTTTCGCGCACACTGGCACATCTGGAGGAGGGCGGCTACGTCGAGGTCGACGACTCGGGTGATGCGGCCGTCAAGTACCGTGCCCCGGTGCGCCTGACTGCCCTGGGCGGCGAGAGCATGAGCGAGGCCGATCGCATCATTCGCGAAGTGCTCGACACCACCGGCAAGGCCATGGGTGTGGAGCAGCGCGAGCAGATGTATGCGTCGCTGCGTACGATTCTCAACACCTTGCGCGAGATCTAAGGCCGCCAAGGCATTTGCCTCCAATTAACAATTGCATAGTCCCGATTGAGCGCGTATACCGTGCCGGGGCATTGCTGTCAAAATTCCCCGCGCGAGGTCCGCGCAAGAAAGGATTCGCTATGTCCATTCGTATTATTACCGATTCCGCGAGCGATATGACGCCGGCTGAGCATCCCGCTCTGCGTGTTCTGCCGCTGTCCGTCACCTTTGGCACCGATGTGTACATGGATGGTGTCGACATCGATCACCAGCGCTTTTACGAGATGCTCGTGGAGCGCGACGAGCTGCCCAAGACCGGCCAGGTCAACCCGTACGCGTTTTCGCAGGCGATTGCCGAGGCGCGTGAGTCCGGCGACGAGGCGGTGATTATTACCGTGGGCGCCAAGCTTTCGGGCACCAACCAGAGCGCTCGTACGGCACTTGCCGAGGCGCCGGGCGGCGACGTGTTCGTCGTGGACAGCAATAACGTGACCTTGGGCGAGCGCGTGCTGGTCGAGTATGCGCTGCGCTTGGTGGACGAGGGCCGTAGTGCGGCCCAGATCGCGGCAGCGGTCGAGGCCGTGCGCGACCGCGTGGTGGTTATCGGCCTGCTCGAGACGTTGGAGTACCTGGTGCGTGGCGGTCGTCTGTCTGCTGCGGCCGGCGCCGTGGGTACGCTGCTCAACGTGAAGCCGGTCGTGGCCGCCGAGGACGGCCTCATCGTGCAGTTGGGCAAGGCGCGCGGTTCCAAAAACGGTCGAAACTTGTTGAACCAGAAGGTCGAGCAGGCGGGCGGCGTCGACTTTTCCATGCCGCTGGCGCTCGGCTATACGGGCCTTTCGGACGCGGTGCTCAAGAAGTATATCGATGACAGTGCGGCGCTGTGGGCTGGCCACACCGAGGGCGAGCTGCCCGTCCACACTATCGGCGCCACCATCGGCACCCACGTAGGTCCCGGCGCCGTAGCCGTAGCCTTCTTCCAGCCCGCCAATTAACCGACTTGCCATAAACTACCACAAAGGGGACAGGCACCTTTGTGGTAGTTTATGCTTTTCCGGGTGGAAGGGAGTGAGCAATGGCATCTGAGGGCTTTTTTGAGCGGGTGTACGAGGTGGTCGAGCAGATTCCCGAGGGGATGGTCGCCACGTACGGACAGGTGGCGCTGCTCGCCGGTCGTCCGCGAAGCGCGCGCTATGTGGGCTATGCGCTGCATAGCAACCCACGCCCTGGCCAAATTCCCTGTCACCGCGTGGTGTTTGCCGACGGTCGTATCTGTGAGGGCTTTGCCTTTGGCGGCCCCGATGTTCAGCGTGAGCTCTTAATGGGGGAGGGCGTGACGTTTACCGATCCCATGCATGTTGATCTGGCCGTCTGTCGTTGGCCGGCCGGACTCTAACAGCTCTGTCGTGGCTAAACCACCACAAAGGTGCCTGTCCCCATCGTGGTGGAACGCCTGTCCCTTTTTGATAGGTTTACCGGAGCTAACTTATGGAGAAGGTATGGCGGCGCATATTGACGCTAGAAAGTAAACCACGGTGAACTATATTGGTTTCAGCAACGGAGCAGGCAATAGGCGATGAAAAAGCCTGCCCTGTTGAGTTTGATTCGCATTCCTCCCCTCTGTGCGATTCAACGGTGTACTTCGGGAACAGGCCCGCTGGCAACTAACTGCCAGCGGGCCTGTTCCTGTTTGTCGGGGGAGTGCAGCGGGCAGAGTCGAACCGGTCGGGCACCAAAAAAGGCGGACGCCGTAGCGCCCGCCCTAAAACAATCCAAAGCTCAAGCCAGCAAATCGGCCTAGTACACCATGCCCATGGCGTCCTGAACCTCGGCCAGGGTCTGCTCGGCGATCTCGTTGGCGCGACGATTGCCCTCGTGCAGCACGTCCTTGATGTAATTCAGGTCGTTCTCGTAGCGCTGGCGACGCTCGCGGATTGGGGCGAAGTACTCGTTGACGGCCTCGGTCACGTACTTCTTGAGCTGTCCGGAGCCGCCCATGCCGATCTCATCGGCAATCTCGACCTCGGAACGACCGGTGCAGATGGCAGCCGTCGAAAGCAGGCCGGACACGCCGGGGCGGTTCTCGGGATCGAACGTGATCATGCGCTCGGAGTCGGTCTGGCTCTTCTTGATACGTTTGGCCGTCTCCTCGGCGGTCATCGAAATATTGATGGCGTTGCCGTAGCTCTTGCTCATCTTGCGACCGTCAAGGCCGGGCAGCAGCGGGGTCTCGGACAGCAGCGCCTCGACCTCGGGAAATACCTTGCCGTAGCGGTTGTTAAAGCGGCGTGCGATGGTGCGGGTGAGCTCGATGTGCGGCAGCTGGTCGCGACCGACGGGAACGACGTTGCCCTTGCAGAACAGAATGTCGCAGGCCTGGTGCACCGGGTAGGTGAGCAGAAGGCCGGTGAGCTCGTGGCCCGAGGCCTCCATCTCGGCCTTGACCGTGGGGTTGCGCGCCAGCTCGGCCTCGGACACCAGCGACAGGAACGGCAGCATGAGCTGGTTTGCGGCGGGCACGGCGGAGTGAGCGTAGATCATGGTCTTGTCGGGGTCGATGCCGCAGGCAAGGTAGTCCATGACCATGTTGTACACGTTGTCCTGGATATGCTCGGTGGTGTCGCGGTCGGTGATGACCTGGTAGTCGGCGATGAGCACGTTGGTCTTGGCGCCCATGTTCTGCAGCTCCACGCGGCCCTTGAGGGTGCCGAAGTAATGACCCAGGTGCAAGCGTCCGGTCGGGCGGTCGCCGGTGAGCATGGTGAACTTCTCGGGCGTCTTTGCCAGGCCCTCGCGAATGGCGTTGCTCTTTTGCAGCGCGACTTCGTAGCTGTTCTCGTTTGGCATGATTGCTCCTAACGTATGTTCATGGGTCAAGATGATAACGCGTTTATTGGAGGGGCGGGGCGTAAGTAGGCGAGGGGCGGGAGAGGGGCGGCTTGTGCGATGGGTGCGGCGCGGCTGCGCTTGGCCAGCGTTGCCTGGGCGCATCCTCGGCAGCTTATCCTAGAGCTTGTGGTGGCGCTCTTCTTTACGTTCCTCGGCTGCCTGCTCCTCCTGTTCAAAGGCGGGGTCGTCGGGGGTTACCAGCTCGTCTTCGTGTGTGCGCTTGTTGTAATGGTGGCGCAGGACAGGCTCAAACAGGTGCAGGTGCTTGGCGAAGGCCGCCGAGCCAATGGCGAGCACGACAAAGATGAGTACGCGCGTGGGCACCTCGACCTGATTGATCGCGGCGGCGCCGGCCGAAAGCATGATGCACCAGGCGTAGATGAGCAGCACGGCCTGCTTTTGGTTGTAACCCTCTTGGATCAGGCGGTGGTGGATGTGGCCCTTGTCAGCCTGTCCGATGCTAATGTGGGCGCGTTTGCGGCGCACGATGGCGCTGAACGTGTCGATGATGGGCACGCCTGCCACGATGAGCGGGATGATGAGTGAGGTGAGCGCGGCGGTTCGGCTTACGTTGAGCAGCGAGATGGAGCCCAATGCGAAGCCCAGCAGCAGCGACCCCGAGTCGCCCAAGAAGATGCTCGCGGGGTTGAAGTTGTAGCGCAGAAATGCCAGGCACGAGCCAAAGAGCGCGATGGAGAGCGCGGCGGCGTCGATGCGGCCCGAAAGCATGGCCATCGAGAACATCGTGAACGATGCGATGCCACAGATACCCGTCGCCAGGCCGTCAAGGCCGTCAATGAGGTTGATGATGTTGGTGAACGCCACCAGGTAGACTACGGTGATGGGGTAGGCGAGCCAGCCGAGCATAATCTCGCCGGGGGCAAGCGGGTTGATGATGACGCCGATTTTTAGGCCGCCCACGCAGGCGATAAGCGCGGCGAGGACCTGGCCGGCCAGCTTTTGCTTGGGCTTGAGCTGGAAGACATCATCGATCGCGCCGGTCGCAAAGATCACGGTAAAGGAGAGTGCCAGCACGGGGTAGCTGATGTGAAGGCGCGGGTGCGGTACCAAAACGGGCGGCCAGCCCAGGTACCAGGTGCCCAGGATCTGCACAATACAGGCGACGACGAGGCCCAAAAAGACCGCGGTGCCGCCCATGCGTGGGATGGGCTTAGTGTTGATACGGCGCTTGGAAGGATAGTCGACGGCGTCGAGCTTGATTGCCAGGCGCTTGACCAGGGGCACCGCAAGGAAGGTCGTGATAAAAGCCGCGACCGCCACGCAAAGGTACGGTATGAAGCTCGTGGAGGAAGCCATGAATCAAAAAACCGCCAAGCGTCGAAGGAAAAGGTCAAAGGGCGCTACACGCAAAAGGGCATAGCTGACCCATGATACTCGACCGAGGGGGTGCGGGGGTTTGCGCCGTGCGATTATCACGCGCTTACCAGATATTGGGATGGTGGCGGGGGTTCAGCCGTGTGCCGTTGGATGTCATACGGGATCTGTGATGGCAATTTATGCCAAAATCGGCAAAAGAAAACCACCCCCCACGTTACGAAAATGAACCCACCTAAAACAGGTGGGTGCCCTCATCGACTGTTCCAGCGTCCTTAACAACGAAGGATACCTGTACTAAGTACGACTGTGTGGGCTCCCTAAATAAACGCGACGGTTCACCCAGTTGCTCCGCGGGGGGCGGAATACCTACATCATAAAGCGGCACTTTGTTGATTCCAGTCTTGACATTACAAAAATCGTGTCGGACGATTACGGCGCCTTGGTCTTGGAGCCGTCTGCGCGGTCCGGGCCTTTACGTTTGAGCTGCTGAATCGTTGTTTTGGAGCATGTTTTTATGCCGACGTCGTTGACCGAACTTTTTTCGCCCGCCTGCCATTTGTGTCCACGCCGTTGCGGCGCGGCACGCGACGAGGGCGCGCATGGCGTGTGCGGTGCCGACGACACGCTTAAAGTCGCCCGCGCGGCGCTCCATATGTGGGAGGAGCCGCCCATTTCGGGTGAGGCCGGCTCGGGCACGATTTTCTTTAGCGGCTGTTCGCTCAAATGCGTCTACTGCCAAAACCACGAGATCTCGACGGGCAATTTCGGTCTTGAGATTTCGCCCGAGCGCTTGGTCGAGATTATGCTGGAGCTGCAGGACCAGGGCGCCAACAACATCAACCTGGTGACTGCGACGCATTATGCTCACCTGCTGCCGGCCGCGATTGCCGCAGCGCGGGAGCGCGGGCTGGACATTCCGATCGTCTACAACACGAGCGGCTATGAGCGGGCGAGTGCCGTGGCGGCGCTCGGTGATCTGGTCGACGTGTGGCTTACCGACTTTAAATATGCCGAAGCGGCGCTTGCGCAGTCGCTTTCTCATATTCAGGATTACCCACGTGTAGCCGTGTCTGGCCTGGCTCAGATGGCGCGCGAGATTGAGCGCCGCGGGGGAGAGTTGGTGGACGACGAGGGGCTCATGAAGCGCGGCATCATCGTGCGTCACCTGGTGCTGCCGGGTCATGCGGACGATTCGTGCCGCGTGCTGGACCTGGTGTGGCAGACGGTGGGCGACGTGCCGATTTCGGTCATGAACCAGTACACGCCCAATGCGCTCATGCGCGAGCAAGGCGGCGAGTTGGCACGCGCCGTGACGCGCGAGGAGTACGAGCAGGTGCTCGATCATGCCGACGACCTGGGCTTTACGACGATGTTCTGGCAAGAAGGCGGAGCGGTAGACGAGAGCTTCACCCCGGCGTTCGACACCACCGGTGTCCTCACCAGCGCAAAGTAGCGCGTTCGCCGATGATTTTTCTGGGACGGGGGATAAATAATCATCGGGTGGCTCGGGCGTTCGAAAAGTAGTCAAAACAGCCCCGTCCCAAAAAGACTGGGTATTGGGCGTTGACAGTTGGCGTGCCGTAGGTAAAATATCAACTTGTCCTGGGGACGTAGCTCAGTTGGGAGAGCGCTGCCGTCGCATGGCAGAGGCCGAGGGTTCGACTCCCTTCGTCTCCACCCTTGGATTTGATAAGCCGCTGACATTGTGTCGGCGGCTTTTTTTAAAAAGAAAGGGCAATACCATGGCCGAGCTTGAGTCCCAACCACTGTCTGCCGAGGAGCGCGCCGAGTTGGAAGAGCTCCGCGCCGAGAAGGCTCGTCGCGAGGCCCAGGAAGAGGCACGCCGTGAGCGTGAGGAGCTGGCCGCCCTGCGCGCCGAGCGCGAGAAGGCCGAGGAGGCCGCTGCGAAGGTTGCATCCGAGCCTGCGCCCGCGCCCAAGC
>UQRX01000014.1:0-47374 GCA_900543595.1 uncultured Collinsella sp.
CCGCCGCGCTGGTGCAGATGCCCGGCGGCACCCCCGAGCAGGCACTTGACGCCAGCTCCATCGCGCTGAGCAATCTGCTGGGCCTCGTTTGCGACCCCGTGGGCGGACTGGTCGAGGTGCCGTGCCAAAACCGCAATGCCATCGGCGTGGCTGCGGCCTTCAGCTCGGCCCAGCTCGCGCTCGCCGGCATCAAGAGCCTGGTACCGTTTGACCAGATGGCGCATGTGATGCTCTCGGTGGGCCACGCCCTTCCGGCAACCCTGCGCGAGACGGCCAAAGGCGGCATCGCTCAGGCCCCGGCCGCCCTTTCTGCCTGCGCCAAATGCGGCGTATGCGGATAGGCTGACTTCTCCAAACTGATACTGTTTCCGCACCACAAACAACAGGCTAATCGCTATAATGCAAGCCCAGTTAAAACACGATGAGCCGCAAGGCGAAACTCGAAGGAAATATATACGATGTCGCAAATCGACCGCAGCAGCATGATCCCCGATCCGCAACAGCCAAGTAGGCATACTGGCGGCGTCCAATCGCCGCGCCCCATCGCGCCGGCTCACACCCAACAACACGGCCCGACCAATGCCTCTCAGCGCCCGAATCAGCGTCAATATCAGCATCGTCCCGCACATGGTGCCGCCCCCACGCAGGGCCCTTCGCACGCTCGTACGGCAAGCAATCGTGGGCCCGCGGACAAGCGCACCAACAAAAGCAGCAAGTCGGGCGGAAAGACGGCCCTCTTTGTCGTCCTCAGCCTCGTCGCGATCGTCTACATCGTAGGCGTCGTGGCGTTCTCGCAAGTCGCTTACCCCAACACTACCATCGCCGGCGTCGACATCTCGCTCTCTAACGCATCTTCGGCAGCCACCAAGGTCAACTCGGCATGGAAGCACTACAAGCTCACCGTGTCGGACGACAGCTTTAGCTGGACCTACCAGCCCGAGTCCGACGAGCCCATCGTCGATGGCGAGGAAGCCGCCCACGAGATAATCAGCAAAAACGAGCCGCTGCTGTGGCCATCGCGCCTTATCGAGTCGCTCGGCGGCAAAACCGATAGCGCCACCAAGAAAGCCTCGGTCGACTTAGACCAGGACGTCGACCTGTCCATGCTCTCCGATGCCTTTGACCAAAAGCAGTTTGAGGAGGACCTGGGCAGCGCCATCGACGAGTTCAATGAGGGCCGCTCGGGCACCTTCGAGGCCGCCAGCTCCTATGACGAGAAGGCCGGCAAGTTCACCGTTGAGAAGGCCCGTTCCAACGAGAAGATCAACCGCGAGCATGTCATCAAATATGCCGAGATCGAGCTCGCGTCGCTCGCCGAGAACGTCGATATCACCAAGATCGGCAACGACGCCTACGAACCGCTCAACGGCACCCTCACCAACGACCAGATTCAGGCTGCATGCGATGCCGCCAACAACTTCCTGGGCGTCAACGTGACCCTTAAGCTCAACGGCAATGATGCCGGCAAGGTGGACGGCAGCTCGGTGCTGCAGTGGATCAGCTTTGCCGATCCGGCCAACCCCACGCTCGATACGTCGCAGATCAGCAGCTGGGCCGCCGAGCTCGCCAACGGCTTTAACACCGTGGGCACCACCCGCTGGTGGACACGCGCCGACGGTAAGGAATGCGCTGTAGAAGGCGGCGACTTTGGCTGGTCCATCGACAGCGACACGCTCGCCAAGCAGGTAGAGGACGCTATCAATAACAAGCAGACCGGCGATATCGAGATTTCGTACTCCAAGAAGGCCGACACGTTTACCGCCAAGGGCGAGCCCGATTGGAAGGCCTATATCGACGTCGACCTGTCCGAGCAGCACGCGCGCTACTACGACGAGAACGGCAATATCGTGTGGGAGGCCAACTTTATTTCCGGCAAACCGGGCGAAGACGCCACCCCCGAGGGCGTGTGGCAGATCAACAGCAACGACGGCGCAAGCAAGCTCATCGGTGCCAAAGACCCCGCGACCGGAAAACCCAAATACGAGAGCCCGGTCAGCTACTGGATGCCGTTCGAGGGCAATATGGTCGGTTTCCACGACGCCACCTGGCAAAACGATTCGAGTTTCGATAGTGCCGAATCGTACAAATGGTGCGGAAGCCACGGCTGCATCAACCTGCGCCTGGCCGACGCCAAAGCGCTCCACGACTGCATCAGCGTCGGCCTTTGCGTGGTCGTGCACTCGTAGGAACACACGCCTAGACACAACGGGGAACTGACGCTCCAATCTAACAGTTCCGAAAGATACCGCCATAATGCGCCCGCCTCTCGCGACGGGCGCATATACTTATCGAGGAACTTTCTATAAAGGAGACGCCATGTCGAATGTCCCCACCATCACCCCGGGACCGAATGATACCGAGCGAGCGCCCGAGGGTGCCACCGAAACGCTTCCCCTCATAACAAACGTGCACGCCACACAGCAAAACGGCAGCACAAGCGATGCAACCGAGATTTCTGACGAAGAGGCCTACGCCAAGCTCAAGACGAAGCGTGCCGAGCGTCGGCGCAAAAAGCTCATCCGACGCGGCATTGCGGCCTGCGTCGTGGCCGCCATTGTGCTCATCGCCGTTGTCGTGACCTTCGTCATCAACGCACGGCCTGCAGGTACCGACGGGCCGGTGACCGACATGGTCACCGAGGGCACGTTTACGACCACCGTAGAGGCTAAAGGCCAGCTCAAGCCCATCTCGGCTTCGGTGGTCTCCCCTTCTGTTGACGGCACGGTGGCATCGATCAACGTGCAAGCCGGCCAGTCCGTCAACGAGGGTGACGTGCTCATGACCATTAAAAACGACGAGCTCGATCGCAACGTAGCCGAGGCGCAACGCGCGGTGACAGCCGCACAGGAAGACCTCGCCAACGCGCAGAAAGCGGTAGCTGCCGCCCAAGCCGCTCCGGCGACTGACACAGATGCGGCAGGCGCGAGTGGCGCCAGCGGCACCGCCGACACGAGTGCCGTCTCGAGCGCCCAACGCAACCTGGCCTCGGCCCAGGCGAACCTGGACCAAGCCAACGCCAAAGCAGCCGAGCGCACCGTGACCGCGCCCAGCTCGGGCAGCATCGTCGAGCTCAACGCCAAAGTCGGCGCCACGGTGACGGGCGGCATGATTATGGGCGAAGGCGATACGAGCGGCGGCAAGCAGTGCATGCAGATCGCCGACCTCTCCAAGATGAAGGTCACCGTTCAGGTGGGTGAAAAGGATATCGCCAAGATCGCCGTGGGTCAGAGCGCCAATGTTACCTATCCGGCCTTTCCCGATATCGTGAGCCAGGGAACGGTCACCGCCATCGCATCGGTTGCAAACTCCGACGCTAACGGCGGCGGCAGCGTGACCTTTAACGTCGACATCCTCATCGAAGCACCCGACAGCCGCCTCAAGCCGGGCATGACCGCCGAAGTCTCGGTGGTGACCGAAAAGCTCGATGACGTAGTGATGGTGCCGACCATGGCGCTCATGACCGAGGATGGCGAGCACTATTACGTCAACGTGGCAACCGACGGCGAAGGCAAACAAACCCGACGCGTCAAGGTGACCGTCGTGACGCAAAACGATAACGATGCCGTGGTCGGAAAGACGCAGGTCAAGCGCGATGACCAGGGCAATGAGATTAACACGGACGTGCCGGTCACCAAACTGCGCGACGGCGACACCCTCATCGTGGATACCGGCGCAGGCATGACGGCCGACGGTGGCGACTCTGGCAGCATGTCTGCCGGCGAGGGCATGTAATGCGTCCCGTCATCGACATCCGCAACGTGCATCGCATTTTTGAGAGCGAAGCCGGCTGCGCCCATATCCTGCATAACGTGGGCCTGGCCGTGAATCCCGGCGAGTTCGTGGCCATTACCGGCCCTTCGGGCTCGGGCAAGTCAACGCTCATGAACATCCTGGGCTGCCTGGACAAGCCGACGGCAGGCGATTATTACCTACAGGGCCTCAACGTGGCGGAGCTCGACGATGACGAGCTCACCGAAGTCCGTGCCCTGAGCATCGGATTTGTCTTTCAGAGCTTTAACCTGCTGCCGCGCCTATCGGTCATCGAAAACGTCATGCTGCCGCTGTCGTACACCAACGTGCCGCGGGCTCAGCGTGAGATGCGCGCCGTCCATGCGCTGCAAGCCGTCACGCTGCCGGTCGACCACTGGGACCACCGCATCTCAGAGCTCTCGGGCGGACAGATGCAAAGGGTTGCCATCGCGCGCGCCCTCGTCAACGACCCGCCCATCATCCTGGCGGACGAGCCGACGGGAAACCTGGACTCAGCCACCGGAGCGCTCGTGATGGAGACCTTCCACAAACTCCAAGAACGCGGCAAGACCATCGTGCTCATCACGCATGATCCCGGTATCGCCGCCGAGGCCGACCGTGCCGTAACCATTCGCGACGGCCGAATCCACGACGGCGCGTACATCGTGCACGCGCCGCAGACCCTGCGCGGCGCCATTGATAACCTGCCCATGATTTCCGCACACGCCAATACGACGAAAGGAGTGAAGGCATGAGCACGCGCGACCTTATCCAAGAAGCCCTTCACTCCCTCGAGGCCAATAAGGGGCGCAGCCTACTCACCATCTTGGGCATCGTTATCGGCATCGCCTCCGTCATTGCCATGACCTCGCTTATCGGCGGCATCCAAAACAGCCTGGTCAACAGCCTAGGCCTCAACGCCGCGCGTATGGTACAGATTTATTCGTCGCAAGAGCTCACCGAGTCGGACGTTGAGAAGCTCCGCAAAATGGTGCCGCAGATCGAGCGGATTGGCATCGTGGACAGCGCCTATACCGAGTACAAGGCCGGTGACAAAAGCTATACCGTCATGGCGCAGGGCGTCGACAGCGACATGCTCGACGCGGTGGGCGCCAGCAAGCTCGTCGCGGGACGCACCTACACCCAGGCCGAGTCCCAATCCGGCGCACGCGTGGCGCTCATCAGCCGTGGCGGCGCGGATCAGCTGTACGGCAACGAACAGGACGCGGTGGGCAAGACCATTAAGGTCTCCAACGGCCAGGTGCAGATTGTTGGCGTGATTGATGGTGGTAACGACTCCATGGGCTCGCTCACGCTATACATGCCGCGCGAGACCATCTCGGGCCTCTTTGGCGACGAGAACCCCTCTTTTCCCAGCGTAACGGCGCTCGCCACCGAGGGCACGGACATGGACGAGCTGTGCAAGACGATTGAATCCAAGGTGCGTAGCATGAAGGGCATCACGGACGACGACGAATATGACAGCGTATCGGTGACCTCAATGAAAAGCGCCATCGACGCCCTCAATTCCTTTATGGGCGCGTTTTCGCTCATCATGGGCGCTGTTGCCAGCATTTCACTGCTCGTGGGCGGTATCGGCATCATGAATATGATGCTCACCAATGTGACCGAGCGTATCCGCGAGATCGGGATTCGTAGAGCCCTGGGGGCCAGCCGTCGCGATATCACCGCACAGTTTTTGGCCGAGTCCTCGGCGCTGTGCGTCACCGGTGGCCTGTTGGGTGTCTTGATTGGCTACCTGCTGGCCTGGGGTCTAGCGATGTTCGCCGCGGGTTCCGGTGTGCTTGGCGAGCTCGGTGCCAGCGGTACCATTACGCCGAGTTTTTCAATCGCCACGGTGCTGCTGGCCTTTGCGGTATCGGTCGGAATCGGCGTGATCTTCGGCTTCTATCCCGCCCGCCGGGCAGCAAAACTCGACCCCGTGGAGTGCCTGCGCTACCAGTAATGCAATCCCTTTGAGTTGCGGTGAAATAGGGACTGTTTGGGCTGTTAAAAGGCCATATCTGACCCTATTTCACCGCAACTTAGATAGCGTCAGGTATAACGCTTCACCCCAAATCAAATTGATTCGTTGAATAGACACATTGCAAATCTTTATACTTCGTTTAATCCACAAGTGGGTATTATCACACACAAAGCACACGTGAAAGGATATACCCATGTCGCTTACACAGTCAGCAGAGCGTGCAGCGCTCAACAAGCTCATCGATTATCTCGACGACAACCCGCAAGAAAACATCGACAAAATCATGGACCTCATGAACAAACTGGTCCCCAATCGCGTATTTCCCGTACAGCGCGAGGCGTTTACCAACGTCATCAAGAGTCGCGGCAATTGGTATGACCTGATCATGCGCATCTTCGACCTCAATCCCAAAATGCGCACCAAGTTGCTCAAGGCGCTTATAATCGACGGCAACCTGCTGGCTTGGCCCCAACAGGAAAAGAACCGCGAGAAATACCAGTGCAATATTCCGTGGGCAATCCTGCTCGACCCCACAAGTGCCTGCAACCTGCATTGCACGGGCTGCTGGGCCGCCGAGTATGGCTATAAGCAGAATCTGTCCTTCGATGACATCGACTCTATCGTCACGCAGGGCAAAGAGCTCGGCACGCACATCTACATCTATACCGGCGGCGAGCCGCTCGTCCGCAAGCACGACCTGATCAGAATTTGCGAAAAACATCAGGACTGCGTGTTTCTCTGCTTCACCAATTCCACGCTCATCGACGAGGCGTTCTGTGACGACATGATCCGCGTTGCAAACTTTGTCCCTGCCATCAGCGCCGAGGGCAACGAGCACACCACCAACGCCCGCCGTGGCGAGGGTACGTACAAAAAAATCGAACACGCCATGAAACTTTTGCGTGAGCGAAAACTGCCGTTTGGAATCTCGACGTGCTGGACCAGCGCCAACGCCGATACCGTCGCCACCGAGGAAAACATGGACTGGATGATTCGCGAGGGCGCGCTCTTCTGCTGGTATTTCTACTTTATGCCGGTCGGCCGCAATGCCACCAACGAACTTATGCCCACGCCTGAGCAGCGCGAACACATGTATCATTTTGTTCGCGAGATGCGAGAGAAAAAGCCTCTCTTTACCCTCGATTTCCAAAATGACGGTGAGTTCGTGGGCGGCTGTATCGCCGGCGGGCGACGCTACCTACATATCAACGCGGCGGGAGACGTGGAGCCGTGCGTTTTCATTCACTACTCCAATGCCAATATCCACGACGTAAGCCTGCTCGACGCACTTCGCTCTCCCCTCTTTATGAAGTATTACGAAGGCCAGCCTTTTAACGACAACTACCTCAAGCCTTGCCCCATGCTCGAGAACCCCGATGTGCTGCCCAAAATGGTCGCAGAGGCAGGCGCCATGAGCACCGACTTGGTAGAGAAGGAGTCTCCCGAACAACTGCGCGAGAAGACCCGTGCCGCCGCCAAAGCTTGGTCATCCGTGGCAGAGCGCATTTGGAACGACGCCAAAGATCCGCTCTACACCAAGCGCCATGACGATATGACACAGGGCATGGCCGATAGCGATATGCACAAGTTTGAAAAGCAGGGCCGCAAGCTTAAATCAAACTGCTAGTACCCCATCATCGATAGAATACAAACGCGCGGGCGCCTCAAGGCATTTTGGGGCGCCCGCGCCATATATGACATATATCCCCTAAGTTGCGGTGAAATAGTGTCTGATTATGCCTTCTACCAGCAAAAACAGACACTATTTCACCGCAACTTATTAAGGAGCTGATGGAAGCAGTTGCCAACAGAAGGTCAGTTGCCACCAGAAGGTCTATTCCAAGCGAGACTCCAGGCTCGACAGGCCGTTAAGAGTCAGGTCGTTGGCGACCGCCGAGACACGCTCAATGGGAACCGAGCCGCCCGACAGCGCCCACGTGCGGTAAATGCCGATAATGCCCGAAAGCAAAAACGCCAGATAATAGTCGAACATCTCGTCCTTGAGGCCATGGGGCAGCAAGTCACGCTCGGCAATCTCATGCTCGAGCGGCACGCGCAAACGCGTCATAAAATCGTCGAGCGGGATGTTCTCAATCAACTGGCGATTGAGCACGAGGTTGTTGCAAAGTGCCTCGTTGATGGTTTTAAAAAACGTTGCCGCCGCTCCGAGGGCACGCTCGTTCGTGTCGCCGTCCATGGAAGCAAGCGTTTTCTCGACCGAGTCGACGATCATCTCCACCACATCAACGGCGATGGCATCGAGCAGGCCGTCAACCGTACCGAAGTGAACGTAAAAGGTCTTGCGGTCGACATTTGCCTCACGCGCGATGGCACTCACCGTAATGTCGGCAAGCGGCTTATCCATCAACAGGCGCTCAAACGCAGAAAGGATGGCATTGCGGCTGCGAACGATACGGCGGTCGAGGCGCGGTTTGCTGGTGGCCATGGATGTGTCCCTCCAGAATGCGAGCATTCATCAACAGATGAGAGTTAATCTACGTAAGAGGATTATCCCCCATCCGGCACAAAAATGCCCGGCAACATGAAGAACGCACGACCAACTATTACGCCTTAGGGTGTTTCTTTTTGTTCAAAGCAGCCGGGGACACACGGATGCCGTCGCCTGTCTGGCGCACATAGGCCTTATGCGCCGATTTGGCGGCCCCAGAAGCCTTCTGAACATGCTGATTGGGATCCACGGTAACCGCATGCACGGGATGGGGCTTTGCAGGCTTAGAGGACGTCTGAGGCGTTCGTCCGAGCTTGCGCATCACGCGATCCCAGCGTGCATGGATGCTCTCGTTGTGAGCGCTCTTGAGGCCCAGCAGGGGCGCGGCCAAAATAGTCGGCGCGATAAACGTAATGAGGCGCCACAGAAGATAACCGGCGGTCGACGCCGATCCAAAGAAATGACCCAGGAACAGCGCGAAGCCGCCCTCGGCGCCGCCGGTGCCACCAGGCAGGGGAACAGCAGAGCTCAGGAGCTGAACAAAGGCGCTCGCGGCCATAACCGAGAAAAAGTCGACTTCGTGGTGGCCAAAGGCAAGCATCAGGAAATACGGCACGAGGTAGAAAAACGCGAGCTGCAACATGGTGATGACCACCGTGAGCAGCATGGACGAAAAG
The DNA here is from genome assembly GCA_900543595.1 of uncultured Collinsella sp. GTDB lineage: Bacteria > Actinomycetota > Coriobacteriia > Coriobacteriales > Coriobacteriaceae > Collinsella. The sequence goes on from UQRX01000014.1 coordinate 8,864, forward strand.
TGGCCGGCCGAAAGCTTGAACTTCTCGGAGAACGAGTAGATTTCGCCGTCGACAAACGTACGCCAGCCCTCGATCTTGGTTGCCGAGACGCCCATTCGCTCAAGCCAATTGATGATGCAGTGCGCGACGCGCGTGACGGTCTTGGGCATGAGCGCGACGGCAAAGATGCCAAGCAGAATGCAGCAGTGACCGCCAAAGCTAAAGACACACAGCAGCGTCATGTCGCCATAGCGCTCGGCGAAAAACGGCATGCGGGCAAGCAGCAGAATGGCACCCCAGGCAACGAGGCCAAACTGATACACGATAAAGCGCGTGAACTGCGTGGCACCGGCCTCGCCGACGTTTTGGCCCGCCTTGGTCAGGCGGTAGATCTGAGCAGGCGTGGAACCCATCATCATGGGTGTCAGGTTGCCAAAGAAGATACCGCTCGCCTCGACCGAGATCAGGTCGCGAATGCCGACGGGCGAATTGGGATCGAGCCAGACGGCGATCGCATAGGCAACAATGCCAAAGAACAGGTACAGGAACATGCAAAAGCATGCAGCAACGAGCCACGGCGCTTGGACGCTCGACATGGCAGCCCAGAACTGTCCCATCTGACCGGTCACAATCAGATAAACGATATAGCCGACCAGCACGACGCCGATGAAGATGGCGCCGCGACGCGCGCTCTTGTTGTCATCGCCGCCCGAGGCCTCAACCTCGACCTGGGGCTTAGATGTATGCTGAGAGGACTCCTTCATGAGGCTCCTTCTGACCGTCCAAATATCTTGCATATTGTACCCGCAAGGGCCACAAGCAGAACGTAAAGCTATGGGTCAAATGGGAATTGCAGATGGTTTGCTCGGAAATAAAAAACCCGAACTTCCGTGAGAAGTTCGGGTCTCAGATTCATGGTAGCCCGTACCAGATTCGAACTGGTGATCTCCGCCTTGAGAGGGCGGCGTCCTAAACCGCTAGACGAACGGGCCACATGACATCTGCACTTCCGTGCTGCGTGGAATTATATTACGGGACAAAAAACGCGAGCGCAAGAAGAAATTCCAAATTGCTCAGATTTTGTCGTGAGGTTATGGAACGCGCAGGTCAACCGGGCAGCTCATATGTAATGGAACCACCTGACTACCCCAGGTGCAGGTGAGCCAAGAGTGCTTCGCGCTCGTTGGGGATGTTATCCTCGATCGCTGCGTCGAGGGCAGCGTTGAGCAACTGCCCCAGTTCCGGCCCTGGCTTGACGTCGGCGCGAATCAAGTCGCCACCATTGATAGCAAGCATCTTAAGCGTATAGGGCTCCCCCGCCGCCAGCAACTCGCGTGCCAGCGCGCGCATCTCCTCAATCGTCTCAACATAATAGAAGCAGGAAGGCGCCTTGCCGAGCGTGTCGGCACGCTTAAGGTCCATGAGCTCGTCCATCAGACGCGGTGTGTCGATGCCCTCGCCCGAAAGTGCGCGCATCATATTGAGCAGGCAGGATCGCTCGGGACGCAGCGGCTTGTCATGGTATTTGATCAACAGACACACATCGCGCACCAAATCGTGCGAGAGCGCCAGGCGATCCATGATGACACGCGCCTTCGTGGCGCCGAGCTCGGGATGACCGTAGAAGTGTCCACTGCCGGCGTGATCGACCGTAAAGCAATCGGGCTTGGAGACATCGTGCAAAAACGCCGCCCACATAAGGCTCGAAGAGGGCGCAACACCATCGCACAGCGCCAGCTCCCCTGCCACCGTCAGCACGCGGGCGATATGCTCGTAGACGTTAAACGCATGATAGACACTGCGCTGGTCAAAGCCCCTACCCGCAGCAAGCTCGGGCACGGCGGCGCAGATGAGCTCGGGGTAGCGAAGCATCGCGTCTCCCCCGTGGCCGGTCGAAAGGATGCCCTCAAGCTCAATACCCACGCGCTCTCGCGCCACGGCATCGAGAAGCGGCGCACATTCGGCCAGAGCCTGTTTGGTCGCGGGTTCAATCATAAAGTCCAGACGGCAGGCAAAACGCACCGCGCGCAGCATGCGAAGCGCGTCCTCGTTAAAACGACGCTTGGGATCTCCAACGGCGCGGATGAGTTTACGATCCAGGTCGCCCTGGCCGTCATAGCGGTCGACAAGGCCGCGCTCGGGATGCCACGCCATGGCATTGACGGTAAAGTCGCGGCGCGCTAGATCGTCCTCAAGCGAAGCGGCGCGCTCCACACTCTGGGGATGGCGACCATCGGTGTAAAAGCCGTCTAGGCGGTAGGTGGTGACCTCAATGCGCTCGCCATCGCAAATGGCCGTGATGCCGCCAAATTTAATGCCCGACTCAACCACGGCGATATCCGCTGCCTCGAGCGCCGCTTTGGACTCCTGCCATAGGCCGCTGCAGCACATGTCAACATCGTGGCTGGGGCGCCCCATCAGGGCATCGCGCACCCAACCGCCTACGTACCAAGCCTCAAGACCGGCTGCCTCGAGCGCACGCAGGACACGGATGGAGGCATCGGTCGGCTGCGTACCGTTGAGCGAAACATTGCACATGCCTATGGCCTCCTGCACTTGCGAGCGTAAATCGATGGTTCTCAAGAAGTCTAGCAAGAAACGAGAAAGCGCGCACACGCAATCGCGTCGTCGAATCGATAAAACGAGACAGCAGACGCCGCATACGTTCAGCGCGCAAAAAACACCCACCTCGGAGATCCAAAGCGGGTGTTCGGCAACGATTTTTCGATACGGCTAGCAGACCTGACGAACTTCGATATGCTTCTTATATTCGTCCACCTTGGCAAAATCGCCCAAGCCCGGGCACTCGACCACGTTGGCGCCGGTGGCCATCGAAAGGCGCAGGGCGTCCTCGACGCGCTCGGGGGCGTCGTGCCACACGGACAGGAAGGCAGCGAGCGAAGAATCGCCGGCGCAGACGGTCGATAGCAGCTTGACCTCAAAGGTGCGGTTCGCAAACCAAATGTGCTCGCCGTTGGAGAAGTACGCGCCGTCGCCACCCAGGGTCAACAGCACGTTCTTGGCACCCTTGGCATGGAGCTCGGCCATAGCGCCCTTGACGGACTCGTCGTCGCCACCGCTCACCTTAATGCCAAAGATGTCGAGCAGCTCGTCATCGTTGGGCTTGATGAGCAACGGCTCCATGGCAATGAGGTCGGCCAGCTGATGGCTCGAGATATCGAGCACGAACTCGGCGCCTTTCGACTTCACGCGACGCAGGACCTCGGCCAGGAAACCCTCGGAGGTGTTGGGGGGCAGCGAACCGCTAATGACCAGACAGGTCATGTCGTCGAGCGAGTCAATAAGCTCAAACATCTCCTGCTCGTTGGCAGAATTGATGGCGGCACCGGCATTGACCATGTTGTACTCGGCGTCGGGACCGGCGTTGAGGAAAACGTTGACACGCGTGATGCCGTCAGTCCACACAGGCTTGACGGGCACTCCCAGGGCCTCGGCGCCCTTAACGATGAACTCGCCCGAGAAGCCGGCGAAGAAGCCCAAGATCGTGGTGTCGACGCCGTAGTGGTCGAGCGTAAACGAGACGTTGAGACCCTTGCCGTTGGGGGTGTAGACCGCGTTACGGGTGCGCGTAACGGTATTGGCGGACAGGCCATCACAGGAGATGTTGTAGTCAATGGCGGGATTTGCAGTGAGCGTGTAAATCATGAATGTTCCTTTCACGAAGCAACGTGTTAATGAAAGTATATTCCACACTTCGGCAAAAGGCTACAACAACTCGGCGAACGGTGTGGAACGCGTGAAGTGCGGCGCCGAGGTTCGGGTGGGACAAAAAAACGGCGCCCCGATCAAAACCGGGACGCCGCATGCGCACGAATATGTCGCGTTTCGCTTACTTGCGATCGAGCTTACGGACAGCAACGCGCTTGCTGTACTCGTCAACGTGACCGAAGTCGCCAATGCCCACAGACTCAGCAACGTTGGCACCGGTGGCCATAGCGAGCTTCATGGCCTCCTCGACGTTGTCGCGATCCCTGTACCACTTGTGCAGGAACGCAGCGAGGGTGCAGTCGCCGGCGCAAACGGAAGAGACCAGCTTGATGTTGAACTCACGCTTGGCATACCAGATGTCCTCGCCGTTGGAGAAGTAAGCGTCGCCGCGGCTACCACGGGTGAGCAGCACGTTCTGGACGCCGGCGTCGTGAGCCAGCTTCATGGCAACGCGGACCTCGTCGTCGGTGTCGACCGGCACGCCGAAGATGGCCTTCATCTCGTGATGATTCGGCTTGATGAGCAGCGGCTTCTTGTGAGCGAGCTCCTTGAGCTTGTCGGAGGACAGGTCCAGGACGACGTCGGCGCCACGAGCCTGAGCGTGCTCCATGACCTGAGCAAGGAAGTCGGGCGTAGCTTTGGGAGGCACGGAACCGGAGACGATCAGGCACTCAAGGTCGCCCGCGGTGTCCAGGATGTTGTAGAGCTCCTTCTGGTGCTCCGGCGTAATCGGGGCGCCGGGGTTAAGGATGCCGTACTCGTGCTGGCCATCGTTGACGTAGGTGTTGATACGCGTGATGCCGTCGGTCCAGACCGGGCGGCACAGGCAACCCAGGTTCATGACCTCCTCGACGATGAACTTGCCCGTGAAGCCAGCGAAGAAGCCGAGCGCGACGGTGTCGACGCCCATCTTCTTAAAGGCGAAGGACACGTCGAGGCCCTTACCGTTGGCCGTGTAGCTGGCCGAGCCGGTGCGGACGTTCTCGTCGGGCTCGAGCGGAGAGCTCGAAACCGTCATGTCGACAGCCGGGTTAGCGGTTAGCGTGTAGAACATTTACAGTACCCCCTGTATATGTGAGGGCCGCGTGGCCGGCCCATTCCAACCACGCGGTTACCTCTGATACCAAATTAGCGAGCTGCGGACTCGAGCAGTGCCTTGACCTCGGCGGCGGTGTTGCAGGCGAGCGCCTTCTCGGCGAGCTCGTCGCACTCGGCCTTGGTCCACTGGCTGATGGTCTTGCGGGCGCGCAGGATGGACGGAGCGCTCATCGAGAACTCCTCCAGGCCCCAGCTGATCAGCAGCGGCTCAAGCAGCGGATCGGCAGCGGCCTCGCCGCACATACCGACCATGATGCCGGCCTTCACGCCGCTCTCGATGATGTTCTTGAGCGAGCGGAGCACGGCGGGATAGTACACCTGGTACAGGTTGGAGATGGTGTCGTTACCACGGTCGGCGCACATGGTGTAGCCGATCAGGTCGTTGGTGCCGATGGAGAAGAAGTCGGCGACCTCGGCCAGACGGTCAGCGAGCAGCGAAGCGGCGGGCGTCTCGACCATGATGCCGACCTCGATGTTCTCGTTGAACTTGCGACCCTCTTCGGTCAGCTCGGCCTTGCACTGCTCGACGAGCTCCTTGACGGCCACGACCTCCTCGACGCAGGTGACGAGCGGGATCATGATCTTGACGTCACCGAAGGCGCTGGCGCGCAGCAGAGCGCGGAGCTGGACCTTATACTGGTCGGGATTGGCCAGGCAGTAACGCACGGCGCGGAAGCCCATGAAGGGGTTGTCTTCCTTGACCATGTGCAGATACGGGATCTCCTTGTCGCCACCCACGTCAAGCGTGCGGATGATGACCGGAGCGCCCTTGAGCGCGCTGGCGACCTTGCGGTAGGCGTTGAACTGCTCCTCCTCGGAAGGAAGCTCAGCGGAGTCCATGAACAGGAACTCGGAGCGGAACAGACCGATAGCCTCGGCGTCGTGATCGAGCGCGTTGGGCACGTCATCGGGGTTACCGATGTTGCAGGCGATGATCTTCTTGATGCCGTCGGCAGTCACAGAAGGCTTGCCACGGAAGGCCTCGAGGGCTGCCTTCTCGGCAGCGAAGGCCTCGGCCTTGGCGGTGTAGGCAGCGAGCGTCTCCTCGTCGGGATCGGCCTCGACGACACCCTTGCCACCGTCGACGACAACGGTCATGCCGTTGCGCAGTGCGGTGCAGCTGTTAGCGACCGAAAGGACGGCCGGGATCTCAAGGGCACGCGCGATGATCGCGGAGTGCGACGTGCGGCCACCGGTCTCGGTGACGATACCGGCAACGTGGGCCTTATCGATCGTGGCGGTCATGGACGGCGTAAGGTCGTGCACGACAACGACGGTGTTCTCGGGCAGGACGGAGAGGTCGACGACCTCCTTGCCCAGCAGCTCGGCCAGAATACCGGTGCGGATGTCGGCGATGTCGGCCGCGCGAAGGCGGAACATCTCGTCGTCCATGGACAGGAACATGTTCTCGAACATGGTCGAGGTGTCCATGAGCGCCTGCTCGGCGCAGGTGCCGCCGTCAATGGCGGCGTTGATGGCGTCAGTCATGCCCGGGTCCTGAGCCAGGACGATGTGTCCGCTCATGATCTCGGCCTCGGCCTCGCCCACCGTCTCCTTCATGTGGTCGGCCTGAGCCTGGGTCTTCTCGCAGAAGACCGAAAGAGCGGTCTGATAACGCTCCTTCTCTGCGGCAGAATCAGCAACCGCGTGCGGTTCAAACGTCAAGTCGGGATCGACGGCGACCATGACGGTGCCGATACCGATGCCCTCGGATGCGTTGACTCCCTGATACATTCCCATTCCTCTCTCCGTGTCATGTGATAAAGCGTTTTGCCATATCCATGACAAAAGAGCGCAGCTACCTTGAACAGGTCACTGCGCCCCCAAGTATGAACTTAATTGTTCAACATGCGACCCGTTTGAGTTCTACTCGCCAAGACCGCTCTTGATGAGCTCGATGGCAGCAGCCAGAGCCTCGGCCTCGTCGGCGCCGTCGCACTTGACCTCGACCTCGGTACCACAGGGGATACCAGCAGCCATGAGGGCCATCGGGGACTTGCCGTTGACCTCCTTCTCGGGGGTGACGACAGTCACGTCGCAGGCGTACTTGCCCATGGTGGAGGCGAAGAGGCCGGCCGGACGCATGTGAAGACCCTGCGGATTGACGAGGGTAGCCTTCTCAGAAACCATAATTGACTCCTTTTTTGTGTTTAACCCCTGTCATGCATGCGGCAGGAGTCAGATTCACGACGTTGTTTATATTAACTCACATCAAACGGTTTTTCATTATGTTTCGCACGAATTGTTGGACAGATGTCATTCCTGTACGCTCGCCTGCCGGGCGGGGCGGTTAAGTTTGCTGCTCCACAGTCCTGCGCAAGACGGAAAGCACATTTAGTGCTTTCCTTTGCGTGCGGAACTCGCGACAAACTTAACCGTCCCGCCCGGCAGGCAAGCTGCGGAAACGAGGGCCTGTCCAAGAAATATCGTGCGAAAGGAATTCTGGCTGAATATTTGTCCGCACGGACGATCCGATAGACAGGCCGCGCTATCCCCTTCTTCTAAGTTGCGGTGAAATAGGGACTGAATTTTGGGTTGAGTCGTTTGAACAGTCCCTATTTCACCGCAACTTATTTGGGGATGAAAAAGGCGGAGGCCCTGGAGGGGGTCTCCGCCTTTGTTACAGGGGGCGATTGAAACCGCTGTCTGTGGGGCTAGACCAGACGGGCGTTGATCGTCTTGGCGATCTCGGCGGCGTCGGTGGAACCCTTGACGGTGGCACGGAAGTCCTCGTCCATGAGCGCCTCGGCGACCTTGGACAGGATCTTGAGGTGCGTAGTACCAGCCTGAGCGCCCGGGATGAGCAGGGCGATGGCAACGTTGACGGGAGCGCCGTCCATGGTGTCCCAACCGGTCACGCCAGAATCGTCCTTGACGACGATGACGGCAGCCTCGGTGATGGCGTCGGACTTGGCATGCGGAATGGCGAAGCCCTCCATCATGCCCGTGGTGCCCTCGGCCTCGCGGGCCAGGAAGGCGTTCATCACGGCGTCGGCGTCGCCGGCGATACCGGCCTTGACGGCCTGGTTGGAGACAAAGCTCAGGGCCTCGTCACGAGAAGCGAAGTCCTCGGCGACAAAGACGTTCTCGACCTTCACGAAGTCGGCAGCCTCGGCCTTGGGGGCCTCGACAGCAGCGGCCTTGGGGGCCTCAACCGGCTTGGCTGCAGGAGCGGCCTTCTGGTTCTTCTCGAAGTCATACTTCTTGAAGGCCACGAACAGGATGCCACCGACCACAGCGCCGATGAGGATCGCGAGGACCCACAGCGGACCGTTCTCGACAACGGGCAGGACCAGGAAACCACCGTGGGGCGCCGGATCGTGAACGTTGAACATAATGGTCAGGATCGAAGCGATGGAGGAACCGAGCATCATGATGGGCATGACGGGCCAAATGTTCTTGGTCATGAACGGAATGGCGCCCTCGGTGATGTGGGTGCAACCAAGGATGAGGTTGACGACACCGGCGTCGTGATCCTCCTGGCTGAAGTACTTCTTGCCGACAACGACGGCGAAGGTGGTGATCAGCGGCGGAACGATGCAGGCGGCGGAGACGGCAGCCATGAAGTTGGTGCCGAAGTTGTAGGTATCGGTGCCGACACCGGCAGCCAGAGCCTCGGTGAGCATAGCGGTACCGGTGACGTAAGCAGCCTTGTTGACCGGGCCGCCCATGTCAAAGGCGCACATGCAGCCGATGGCAAGACCCAGAACAACGGCGCCAGAGGCGGACAGGCCCTTGAGGAAGTCCATCATGGCGGTGTTGATGGCAGCCATGGGGCCGGAAATGCCGAGCATGACCAGACCGACAATGGCGGTCGAGAACAGCGGGTAAAGGAAGATAGCCTTGAGGCCGTCCAGGTTCTTGGGCAGACCGGCAAAAACCTTCTCGAGCAGAAGGATGACATAGCCAGCGAGGAAGCCGCCGACGATGCCGCCCAGGAAGCCGAAGCCCACGCCGGCGCCACCGGCGTCGATCATGCCGGTATCGGCGTTAACAGGCAGGCCCTGGATGGCGATCATACCGGCGACGAAACCGGGGACGAGCGCCGGGCGCTTGCCGATGGACTCGGCGATATAGGCGGAAAGCACCGGAACCATAAGGTTCATGGCGATGCCGCCGATGATCTTGAGCATAGCGGCAAAGGTGTTGTAGTCGGCAGCCGTCGAATCGAAGGACGTGATGCCCCACAGGAACGAGACGGCGGTCAGAACACCACCGGCGACGACGAAGACCAGCATGTGGCTGACGCCATTCATGAGGTGCTTGTAGATGACGTGGCCGATGGACTCCTTCTCCTCGACCTCGTCCTCGACATCGGCGGAAGCGGCAACCGTGTCGTCGCCCTTGGCGGCGAGCGCGTGGTCGATCAGCTTACCAGCAGCCTCGACAGACAGGGCCTTGGAAACACCGACGGAAACCATGGGCTTACCGGCGAAACGCTCAGCCTGGACATCCTTATCGGCTGCGACGACGACGGCCTTGGCACCGGCGATCTCACCCTTCGTGAGCTCGTTCTCGACACCGACCTGGCCATGAGTCTCGACCTTAATGGTCAGACCTCGCTCGGCAGCTGCCTTCTCCAGCGCCTCCTTCGCCATGAAGGTGTGCGCAATGCCGGTCGGGCAACCGGTCGCGGCGATGATGTCAAACTTAGCCATGTGTCCCTCCTTCTTGAGTACAGCGCCCGCAGGCGCTCCCCTATACGCGCTTCAATGCGCGTTTTTCCACACTTGAAAGATACCAACCTACCGTCCGCGTGAGAAGAGACAAGGCGCAATTCTCCGGTGAAAGGTTCTTTCATAACCGTAAACGGTAAGTGAAAGTTTACCATCAACACTTGAAACGGCAAGGTGTATCTTGTAATTGAAACTGCCCATATACTATGGCATGAAAAACGAGTCCGATTTTCATGCCAACCAGGAGCCATCCATGACCGATAGCAGCAAGAGCGCGCTCTCCCTTATTAGCACGCACAAAGGGTACAGCGAGTCCGAGCAGCGCATTGTCGACTATATCCTAGAGCACCAGTCCGAGGCGCCGCGCCTTACGGCCGCCCAGCTCTCACGAGCCGCTGCCACGTCCGAGGCGACGGTTTCGCGCTTTTGCCGCAAGTTGGGCTTTGGCAGCTTCCGCAGCTTTCAGTTTTCGTTGGCGCGCGACTTGGAGAGTCAGCGCAACGAGGGCCTGACCGACGAGGTCTCGCTCGACAACATGGAGCAGAGCCTTAAAAATATCCTCGCCGCCAAGGTGAGTGAGCTTAATGCGACCATCGACGGCATTGATCACGACACGTTGGCCGCTGTTGTGCACGCGCTTAAGAATGCCGGCGTTATTGAGTTCGCCGCCGTGGGCAATACGAACGCGGTCGCGCTCGATGCGACATTTAAGTTTTCGCAGCTGGGTCTGCGCTGCATGGCCAGCACCATAAGCGAGACATCAATCGGCTTTGCGCTCACGTTGCGCCCCGGCGACGTTATCGTGCTAATCTCGAACTCCGGCAAGTCTCGCCGTCTGAATCGCATGGCAAAAGCGGCTCGCGACTGCGGTGCCACCGTGGTCGTCATCAGCAGCGACAGCAAGTCTCCACTTGCGCGCCTAGCCGACTACACCTTTAATACCGTCAATCACGAGGCGCTGCTGACAACGGGCGACTTCGCGTTCTCCAAGATGAGCGCCACGATGATCATAGAGGTTATCTACAACTTCCTGCTGCCCGAAATTGAGGACGCCCGAGAGCACATCAGCTACTATGAGGAACTCATCCAGCCGGATAAGGTCGTGGAATAGACATTTTGGCGAGCCGACAAACACCACTCGCCACGAAACCGGCCCATCTACTACGTTTTATCCGTATGGCCCAACCACATACCAAAAATAGAAAAAACCGCAGGCATTCTACCTGCGGTTTTCTTTTTGCAATTCTTGGCGTGCTTGCCGATAGCCTATTAAACGTAGTAGATAGGCCGGTTTCGTGGCGGCCGGGCCGAACATACATGTAACGGCTCGGCCTAAGCACGCGCTTCTTCGAGCATCTGCTTTGCGTGGGCCAAGCTTGCCTCGGATTGATCGCCGCTCAGCATGCGGGCGATCTCGGCGGTACGGGCATCGCCGGTCACCTCGTCCAGGTGCGTCTGAGGAACATCGCCCGGCTCTTTACTGACCACGTAATGCTTGTCGGCCATGACCGCAACCTGCGCCAGGTGGGTTACGACAATGACCTGATGCGTGGCGGCAAGATCGGCCAGGACACCGGCCAGCGCACGGGCGGTGGAGCCGCCGACACCGGCATCGACCTCGTCGAACACAAGCGTATCCACGCCGTCCGCATTACCGAGGACAACCTTACTCGCCAGCATGACGCGGCTCAGCTCGCCGCCCGACGCAATGCGGCGCAAGGGGCGCGGTGTCAAGCCGGCGCCGCTGCGATACAAAAGCTCATAGCTCGAAGGACCCGCGGGTGTCCACTCAGCGCGAGGGAGATCGCGGGACTCCCAGACCAGCTCAGCGCCGCCCATCTCCAGGCGTGCCATCTGACGACCCACCTCGTGACAAAAACGCGGGGCTGCCGTATTGCGCGCACGCTTGAGCGCCTTGGCGGCGGCGAACAGTTCATGCTCCGCCGCGCCAAGCGCTTCGCGCGCCTTCTTGATCTGCTCATCGCCATCGTCTACCAGCGACAACAGCTCTTGCGAGCGATCGCGCATGGCAAACACGTCGTCCATGGAGGGACCCCACTGACGCAGCAGGCCCTTGAGGTCGGAATACCGCTCACGCATGCGAGCGAGCTCGCGAGGGTCAAACGCAACGCCATCGCGATAGGCACGAAGCTCGTTGGCACAATCCTCGAGTGAGATGCAGGCGTCCGACAGTGCGTCGGCGATGTCACCTAGCTTGCGGTCAACGGTCGCCATGCGTGAAAGCTCGGCCACGGCGCCATTCACGGCATCGAGCGCTCCCCCTTCGGCGGCAAGCGATGCATGGGCCTCGTTGGCCGTCGCCACCAAGACCTCGGCGTGCTCCGAGCGCGGCAGCAGCTCCTCGAGTTCCTCGTACTCGCCTGGCTTGGGATCGACCTCGTCGATACGCTCGAGGGCAAAACGCGCTTCCTCGACGCGACTCCCCTGCGCGCGTGAGGCTTCCTCCACACGGCGAAGCTCCTTGGCGGCGGCACGCGAAGCCTTAAAGCAGGTGCGATACTTCTCGAGCGCCTCAAGTGCCGCGCGCCCAGCCCAAGCATCGACCATGGCAACATGATGTGCCGAATCGAGCAAACGCTGGTGCTCGTGCTGGCCGCAAAGATCCATCATCACGCCGACGCGCTCGGAAAGCTCGCGCACGCTGGCGATGCGGCCGTCAATCTTGACACGGCTGCGACCCTCGGCAGAAAGGCTGCGCTGAACGGTGAAGCCCTCCGCGTCGTGCGGGCCGTCGAACAGGCGCGCCTCGACGCTAGCGAGCGCCTCGCCCTCACGCACCGTCGACGAATCCGCGCGCTCGCCCAAAATGAGCTTGAGCGCCGAGAGCAGTGCGGTCTTACCGGCACCGGTTTCTCCGGTCAGAACCGTTAGACCCGCGCTCGGAACCAACGTCGCCTCGCGAATGAGCGCAATGTTGGAAACCTGCAGCTCATCGATCATGGCGCACTCCATAGAACACGCGGCTCACCGAGTTATAGAAGCTCTCGGGACCGTAATCCAGCAGCAGCACATCGCCGGGACCGCGACGCACAGCCACGCTCTCGACCGTGCCGTCGCAGGTAATAAACTGTCCGTCGATGGCGATGGCAGGCACACTCGGGCGGTCGTCGGACATAAAAATCTCGACGACATCGCTTGGCGAGGTCAAGAAGGCGCGAGCCTGAATAGTATGCGGAGCGATGGGCACGCAAACCATACCCGTGTAATCGGGGCTCACGATAGGACCGCCGGCAGAAAGCGCATAGCCCGTAGAGCCGGTCGCCGTGGACACAACGACACCGTCACCGCGCAGGCGATCGATATGATGTCCAGACACCGTGATGTCAAACTCGACCATATCGGACAGGGGCCCGCGCGTAAGCGCCATATCGTTGAGGGCAAACGTGCGCACGACGTCCTTCGTGCCGTCATCGCGCACCGAGACGATATCCGCGGCGATGGTGGCGCGACGGCTCACGTGGAGCTCACCGGACAGGGCATCGCTCACAACCTGCAAAATATCGCGTTCCTCGGGACTGGCCGCCGTCAAAAAGCCCAGGTGACCATAGGAAAGCCCCAAAATGGGAATCTCGCGGTAATTGAGGATACGGGCGGCGCGCAGCAACGTGCCGTCGCCGCCGAGCGTAATGACCAGGTCGGCATCGTCAACATCGGGCGTGCTCTGAATCTTGGAGCGCTGGTCGGCAGCCCATGCGACCTCGTAACCTTGGCGCGAAAGCCAAAGCTCGAGCATCAGGCCGCTCTCGACCGCCTCTTGCTTGTAGTAATTGGGAACCAGAAAGACCTTCATAGCGTTGCCGCTTTCTCGCTCAAAGCCGATACCCGGGATTGCAACTCGTCATCGGAGCGCTCGCCGGGAGCAAACCTCGTGCCGTACAGGAAAAACTCGACGTTGCCCTTGGCACCATGGATGGGCGACACGCACACATCGACCGGGAACAGCCCCTTGGCAGCAAAGAGTTCAACTGCCGCAACGAGTGTATCGCGGCGCACGGCGGGATCGGTCACGATACCGCCCTCGCCCACCAGCGCAGCCGGCGCCTCAAACTGGGGCTTTACGAGCGTGCAAAACGAACCCGAAGCCTTCAGGCACGCCAGCACGGCGTCGATGATATTCGCGATGCTGGTAAACGACACGTCACACACAGCCAGGTCGATAGCGCTCTCATAGCCAAGATCGGGCAACTGCGTCACATTCGTGCGCTCGTGCAGCGTCACACGATAGTCCTGGCGAAGTGACCAGTCGAACTGGGCACGGCCCACGTCGACCGAAACGACTGTGGCGACACCACGCTTGAGCAGGCAATCGGTAAAGCCGCCGGTAGAGCAGCCTACGTCCAGGCAAGCAAGGCCCGTCGGATCAATCCCAAACGCATCGAGCGCACCCTCGAGCTTAAGGCCGCCGCGCCCAACGTACGGAATGCGTCCCTTGACATGCAGCGGTAGGCCCGGTGTCACCTTGAGCCCCGGAGAGGTCAAACGCTCGCCACCGCTCGAGACCAAGCCGGCCATAAGAGTGCGAAGGGCATCCGCGCGATCGGCGCAGATGCCCTGTGAAATCAGTTCGTCATCGAGACGCACACGTTTCATGAATGCCATCAACCATTCGTATCCGGGGATGCAGCCTGCCTATCTTGGGACTCGCTTGCCGCATCCTCATCGTATTCCTGCTCGAGCTTGTCGGCCTCACGCGGCGTCAGCTCAAACTTGTCGACCATATCGACCGCACGGGAGCCCAGCTCAATCGCCTCGTCAAACAAATCGAGCGAACGCTCCAGGGACGTATCCTTGGAGCGAACGGTGGCGATAATCTGGTCCAGGCGATCCGAGATCTCATCGAAGTTGCGGACGGAACCCTCTGGCATGGCTACTCCTCGACGGAGTCGGCCTCGACGGCCTCAACAGCGTCCGCATCCTCGGCAAGTACACCGGCGGCAGCCTGAGCGGCAGCGACCTTGGCGGCCGCCTCAGCAGCCTGTGCCTCCTCGCGAGCACGGTCCTCGGCCAGCAGCTCTTGGTACAGATCCTCGCCCGGCAGCTCCTCGCTGCGAGCGATCTTGCCCAGCACGCCGTTGACAAACGACGCGGACTGGTCGGTACCATAAGCCTTGGCGATCTCAACGGCCTCGTTGATCACGATAGCGTCCGAGACCTCCTCGTCGGTGAGGAAGCGCATCTCGTAAACGGCGATACGCAGAAGGTTGCGGTCGGCACCGGGCATGCGCATAAGATCCCAGTTCTTGGCGACGGCGCGCAGGGCACAGTCGATGCGATCGATATGCTCGTAGGCACCGCGGCAAAGCTCCAGCGCATAGGGGTCGAGGGGACCCTTCGAGATCAGGAAATCGCCCTCGAGGACGCGCTCGAGCGGGCTGTCCGTGGCCTCGGCCTGGAACAGCAGCTGCAGCGCCTGACTGCGGGCAAGCGTGCGCCCGCGATAAACCTTAAGGCTCAAAGGTTACTCCTTGGGGAAAACGAGGCCGTCGATGCAAACGTCAACGCGCTCGACCTCGACGCCCACCTGGGCATCGATGGCGGCGACCACGGCGGCGCGAACGGCCTCGGCGAGTTTCTTGAACGGATAGCCAAAGAACACCACGACACGCACGGTGAGTGCGAGCTTGTCGCCGATGACCTCGGCCTCGACCGCCGGCTCGGAAGCCGGGGCCTTGGACGAGAGCATCATGGAGACAAGGTTGGTGGCAAGGTCCTTGACGCCAACGGAGGCGATGCCCTCGACATCCGACACGGCGCGCGAGACGATGGCGGTCAGAACATCAGGCGAAATGCCGATGCCGTCAATCTTGATTTCCTGGGGCATGAGTCCTCCTAGAAGAGTTGGTTGCTAGACGCGGGAGACGAACTTGCCGTCGCGGGTGTCAACCTTGATGACCTCGCCCTCGTTGAGGTACATGGGGACCTGGATGACAGCGCCGGTGTCGATCGTGGCCGGCTTGGTGGAACCCTGGACGGTGTCGCCCTTAAAGCCCGGGTCGGTCTGGACGATGGTGGTCTCGATGAACATCGGCGGGGTCACGCCCATGAGCTCATCGTCGGCGAAGAGCAGCTGGCAGATATCGTTCTCGCGCAGCCACTTGGAGTTCTCGCCCACCATGTCCTCGGGCACGGGAACCTGCTCATAGGTCTCGTTGTCCATGAAGATGTAATCGGCGCCATCGTTGTAGAGGTACTGGAACTCACGGGTGGTGAGCATGACGCTCTCGAACTTGGTGCCGGCGTTGCAGGTGTTCTCGACGACGCGACCGCTCTTGATGTCGCGGGTCTTGTAGCGCACAAACGCGCCGCCCTTGCCCGGCTTGACATGCTGGAACTCGACGATGGTGTAAACCTTGTCCTTAATGCGGAGACCGAGGCCGTTCTTGAAGTCGGCGGTAGAAATGGTAGGCATAGCGACCTTTCTTGTTATGGGCAGAACGCACAAGCGTCCAAATTACATACGACGGAAATTATACACTTGCAGACGGCGCCTGCAGCGAGCGCATAAAAAGAGAACGCGGGGCGTCCGAATCGATCCGGACGCCCCGCCCCAAAAATCTATCGAAATGGGCTAGCAATCGATGACGTGAAGGTCATGCGGCGTCTTGGTGAAGGGCTCGTAGCCGTTCTCGGTGACCACGCCGTAGTCCTCCAGGCGCACGCCGCCAACACCGGGCAGGTACACGCCGGGCTCCATGGTGATAACCGAGCCAACCTCGATGATATTCTTGCTGCGGTTGAAGTTGGGCAGCTCGTGAATGTCAATGCCCACGCCGTGGCCCAGACCATGGTTGTAGTAATCACCATAGCCGGCATCGCCGATGATCTTCTTGGAAAGCTTGAAAATGTCGTTGCCCTCGACGCCCGGATGGATGGCGGCGACGCACTCCTCGTGCGTACGGCGCACGAGCGCGTACAGGTCGAGCTGCTCCTGCGTGGGCTCGCCCATCACGACGGTGCGCGTCATGTCGGAACGATAATCGCAGTAGCCCGCGCCGTAATCCATGAGGACGAAGTCGCCCTTCTCGATCACGCGGTCGCTCGGGACGGCATGCGGGTTGGCGGTATTGGGGCCGCTCGCCACGATGGAGCCGAAGGCCAGGCTGTCGGCGCCGTTGGCGAACATAAAGTTCTCGAGCTCGTTGCGAACCTGCTTCTCGGTCATACCGGGCTTAATAAAGCCGAGCATATGCTGGAAGGCGGCGTCGGTAATCGACTGCGCATGGCGCATGAGCTCGATCTCCTCGGCGTCCTTGATGGCGCGCATCTTGCGAATGTCGGCATGCATCAGCGGCAACATGCAGGCGACGGAACGGTCCTCCAGACCACGCTGAATACCCTGGTAGAAGTTGATCTGCATATCGTCCTCGACAGCGCAGACGCGACATTTGTTGGCCGCGATCTTGCCGGCGACCCAACCGGGGATGGTGCCCTCGTCCATGTCGTAGACCCAGGGGCTGCCGGCGGGCGTGTTCTCCTCAAAGCTGTTGAGGTAGCGCGAGTCGGTATGGAACAGGCACTGATCAGCCGTAATAAACGCGGCGTGCGGGAACTCGAAGGTGTAGTCGAAGACACCCTTCACGCCCGTGAGCCAACGAAGATTGGCCTCGTCGCGTACCACAATAGCGTCGTAGCCGCGCTCGACCATCAGGGCACGGACACGTTCGATACGACCGGCAGGACCGGCAGCAAACTCAGACATGCAGATTCCTTTCTTATTGTCTCAAAAAGTGCGGGACGGGTCTCAACCGAACGTCGGAATCGCATGCAAACCGCAACCGATTGGAAACCCGTCTCTCAACATGATACGAAAGACGATGGATGTCAATAAATCTTAGAGAAGTTCTTTGCGAGAAGCCAAGTAGGCGTGAGCATGGCGCTCAAGAACCTCGTCCTCAACGCCCGTTAGACGAATGGCGCCGAGCGCTGCGGGCAGCGGCAACATACTGCGGTTCGAGCGGACAAACTGCTGCCTGCGGAACTCCTCGATATATGCGGCAGGCTCCAGATCGAAGGCAAGCTCCTCGATACCAAAGTCCTCCAGGCAGTCATCGACCTCAAAAACGTAATCGATATCGAAGTCGCAGGCATCATGTGCTAGGCGCGCCTCAAAGCGCATGCCCTCAGACAACAGCTGGTAGGCAGGGACCTGCGAAGCGGCATCGCCCAAGCAGGCGCGCAGGGCACGCTCCCCCATCTTGCCAAAATCGAGCGCATGGCGGGCACTCGGGTTCGTGGCCATCAGTACGTCCTTGCGGGCAGTCTGAGACCACTGAACGGCATTAACGAGCGCGACCTCCTCGCCCGCAAGAATCTCGGGGACGGTCTCAGTAAACTGATTCCAGCGGGACTTGCTGCTCGAAAGCATGGTGCCAACAAGTACCGCATAGCCGAGCTTGAGGTCCTCGGGGTCCGCCTCGCGAACAAGGTCGAGGTCACACACGACCAGGCCCGGCTCGGGACGGAACGCGATAGCGGGAAGCGCATTCACCGACGAGGCGACGAGCGGCTTCATGGTCGTCGCGACCGTGAGCATGGCGTCGAACGTCGTCGGCAGCAAGGCACACTCGGTGCGACCGCACCACTGATTGGCACACCAGCAAACGACCGAGCAGGTTGCGGCATCGCCAACGGCAACAACGAGATCGTCGCAGGTAATGCCATTAGCCGACAGGGCGCCAAAGACGGTATCGGCATCGGCCAGCGTAGCACCGGCAGGCGAAACCTCAAGCGAAAGCTGCGACACGGCAAAACCAGCGTCGACCAGCGCACGCTCGACGACCTCACCAAAGCGCTCGGAGGTGGCGTCGTTCCAAACCACCATCGCGCGCTTAGGCTTGCCCACAGCCGAGGCAAACATGCGCGACAGTTCCTCAAACGCGCCAAGACCGACGCGAACATCGACACTACGGTTTTGGAAATTGATGAGTTGACGGCGAATCATAGCAATCCACGCTCCAAAAGCATCTCGGCACAAAGGTAGGAAACGTCCTCGAAGGACTTGTTGCGAATATCAAGGGTAATATCGGCGGCCTGGCGATACAGCGGACGGCGATGCTCAAACAGGCGCGCAGCATGCTCGGGCGAGCGGAAATCGGGCCGGGTATCGGAGCGGCGAATCTGACGCAACGAGTCCTCAAAGTCGCCTTCGAGGTACACGCAGGTACCCATCTCGTGCATCAGCTCAATGTTCACCGGCGTCTCGACGATGCCACCCCCGCACGATACCAGCAGGCTGCGCTCGCTCTGAAGCGAACGAAGTGCCGAGGTCTCGAGCTCGCGAAAACGATCCTCGCCCTCGGTCTTAAATATCTCGGTCACCGACTTGCCGCATCGACGCACAACCAAACGATCGGTATCGATGAATCGACGCTTGAACATAGTGCCCACGTTGCGCGCAAGCGTCGACTTGCCCGCGCCCAAAAAGCCGATAAAGAAGATATGGTCGCAGCCGTGTTTGATGTGCTGAGACATGGCGAAACCTATTCCTCGCAGGGAAGGTCGCGCAGGGCCCGGCGCTCAAAGATACGGAAGATCTGCGTGTACCACAGGTCCTGGGTTGCCTGCGGCTTGACCAGAATAGTGTCAACGCCGGCAAAGTTTCCGCTCCACACGTCCGTGTACAGTTGATCGCCGACCAGCACGGCCTCGTCAGCCGTGGCGCCCAGACGCTTAAGACCCGCTTTGAGGGCAAAGGGCGCCGGCTTCATGGCATGGCTGATGGCCTCGAGCCCCAGCTCGCGCGCCGACGCCATAACCTGGTCGCGATGCCAGTTGTTGGACACCATGCACAGCTTAAAGCCCTTAGAATGGGCGGCCTCGAGCCAGGCGGAGACCGCAGCGGGTACCTGCTCGGTATCACGTGGCACCAGGGTGTTGTCGCGGTCGAGCAGAATGGCGCGCTTGCCGTCGGCCCAGAGGGTATCGAGGTCGATGCGATCGACCGAGGCAACATATCGTTTGGGGCTAAAAATCCTCATGATCAATTCCAAGACTGTTGATGCTCTTCGTAGGTCTTCGAGAAATACTCTTCGTCCTGCGTAATGTAGAAATACAGGTCGTCGGAGTCGGTCGGCTCAAGGGTGGCCTTGAGCGCCTCGAGCGACGGAGAGCAAATGGGCGTGGGCGGGAGGCCCTCGTGCTTATAGGTGTTATAGGGGCTATCACTCTGCAGGTCGTCGGCGGTAACCTCGCCACCGGTGACGTACATCATGGTCGCGTCGCTGTTGAGGTAGCGCAGGCCATCGAGCTTGCCCGCCAGACGGTTGTAGAAGACCGAGGCCACATGCGCGCGCTGGTCGGCGTTGAGGCCCTCGCGCTCGACGATCGAGGCAAGGTTAACGATGTCGTAATCGGACATCTCCACGCCATAGCGCTCCTTGATCTTGGCCTCGCAGCTGGCAAAGTCAAGCGACTTATACTCGGCGTTGAACTGGTCAAGCATGGCGCGAATCACATCATCGGCGCTTGGGTCCTTACCCAGCGAATAGGTCTTGGGGAACAGGAAGCCCTCGAGCGAATCGTTCGCGGCGTCTTTAAGGAAAGCGTAATCATTCACATAATTGCTCGCCTTGGCCTGGTTAAGGAAGTCCTCCTTAGAAATGCTATCGTATGCCTTGGCCACGCGGTCAGCGACCTGGTCAACCGTCAGACCCTCAGGGATAGTCAGCGCATCGGAGCCCGCATTGGGGCCTTCCATGAGCTGCTGAACGACCTTGGTCGCGTCCATGAGCGTGGTGAACGAGTAGGTGCCAGGCTTAAGCGACATGTCGGCGTTGAGCTTTTTGACCGCCGCGTAATAATCCTTGGGATCATCGACGATATGGTTCTCAGAGAGAATCGAAGCGATGCTGTCACCCGAGGCACCATCGGGAATCGTGATAGTAACCTGCTGGCCTGCAACGACTTTTGCATCCTCACCCGCAAAGAAGCCCTTGACGGCCGGCACAACAAAGAAAACGATCGCGACAAGCGCAAGCACGGCGACGACGCCACCGATAATCATAGGCACCGGGGAGCTTTTCTTTTGGGTACCACGGCGGGCGTGCGTGTTATAGCTCGAGCGCGTGGCCGGAGCAACGCCGTGCGAGCCATGAGCATGATGTGCGTGGGAGCGTGATTGCGGGGCCTGCCCCTGCGTGCGCTGGGCAGGAGCCTGTTGCTTAAAACGAGCGCCGCCAGCGGGCTGCGCGGGACGAGCGGCGGGCTGTTGAGCAGCACGCTGAGTAGGCTGAACCGAACGCTGCGTCGGCTGCGCGGGGCGCTGACCAGGCTGAGCAGGGCGCGGCGCGGGCTGACCCTGACGACTCTGCTGGCGCGGATCGGAAGCGCTAGGCATGCTGAACCTCCTCGTTTTTACGATCGAGCCATGTCTGCAAGAACAGGCTGGCGGCGATCATGTCAATCTTGCCCCTCATCTGCTTTTCGTTGAGCCCCTGCTCCCGCAGGATTCGCTTGGCCTCCTGCGAGGACAGACGCTCGTCCTCAAACTCCAGCGGAAGTTCGAGCTCGTCGGCAATCTTTTGGGCCACGGCGGCGACGCGCTCGGCCTGGGGGCCGGGCTCACCGGCCATGGTCAAGGGACGTCCGCTTACCAGGATATCGGGCTCATAGTCCTCAACCAGGTAGCGAAACGTCTTTGCCATGCCAGTGACCTCGGCAGCAGGAAGCACCTTGACAGGCATCGCCATCTTGCCATCACGGCTCGAGACGGCAATGCCAATCCTGGTCTCCCCTATGTCCAGCGCGAGCGCGACCACAGCGACAACCTAGGTTCTTAGGCGCCGAGCGCGGTCTTGGCGGCCGCGAGGGCATCGGCGATACCGGCGGCGTTCTTGCCACCGGCCTGGGCCATGTTGGGACGACCGCCACCGCGACCATCGACCAGGCCCGCGATCTGCTTGATCACGTTGCCGGCGTGGAAACCGGCCTTCACGGCGTCATCGGAGCCGGCGGCGAGCAGAGCCGGGGTGCCCTTCTCGGTCACGCTGGCAACAACGCAGGCGACGGGGCCGGCGACCTTCTGGTGCACGGTATCCCAAACGTTGCGCAGGTCGGCAGCCTCGAGACCCTGAAGCTCAGCGACAACGAGCTTGTAGCCATTCAGCTCGACAGCGCCGTCGATGGCGCTGGAGATCGCATCGGAGGAGCCACCGGTGAGAGCCTTCTTGAGCTTGCTGGAAGTCTCGCGCAGCTCGGCCTGCAGGTTCTCCACGCGGGCGGGAACCTCGTCGACGCGGCACTTGAGCGCAGCAGCGGCGGCGTCAACGAGCGCCAGGCGGTCGGCCATGTAGTCGAGAGCGCCCTTGGAGGTCACAGCCTCGATGCGGCGGACATTCGAGCCCGTGGAGGACTCGGAAATGATCTTGAACAGGCCAATCTCGGCGGTATTGGCGGCATGGGTGCCACCGCAGAGCTCGCGGGAGAACGGCTGGTCCTCGGCGCCCACGGAGACGACGCGGACGACATCGCCGTACTTCTCGCCAAACAGTGCGACAGCGCCGGCGGCCTTGGCCTCGTCGATGCCCATGACGCGGGTCACGACCGGCTTGGAAGCGAAGATCTGCTGGTTGACCAGGTCCTCGACAGCCTTGAGCTGGTCGGAGGACAGAGCCTCGAAGTGCGTGAAGTCAAAGCGCAGGTGCTCGGGCGTCACCAGCGAGCCGGCCTGGGAGACATGCTCGCCCAGGACCTGTTTAAGGGCAGCGTCGAGCAGGTGCGTGGCGGTGTGGTTGCGGCGCAGGAAGCCACGGCGCTCGGCGTCGAGCGCGGCGGTCACGGTTGCACCGACGGTCAGCGTGCCCTCGGCAACGTGCGCGACGTGGGCATACAGGCCGTTGTGGTTCTTGGTATCGGAAACGGTCAGCGCAACGCCCTCGGCGGAAAGCTCACCGGCGTCGCCCTGCTGGCCGCCCATCTCGGCATAGAACGGGGTGCGGTCGAGCACGACCTCAACGTCCTCGCCGGCGGCAGCGGACTCGACGGACTCGCCGTTGCGAACGATGGCGACAACCTTGGCGCCCTCGATGACGTCGTTGTCATAGCCGTCGAACTCGGTCGCGGCAACCTTGTCGGAAAGCTCGACCCACACGTCGTTGAAGCTACCCCAGGCGTCGCCCTTGGCGTTGGCGCGGGCGCGGGCCTTCTGGTCCTCCATACAGGCGGTGAAGCCGTCCATGTCGACGGTGTGGCCAGCAGCGCCGGCGATCTCGACGGTCAGGTCGATGGGGAAACCAAAGGTGTCGTGCAGCTTAAAGGCAACGTCGCCCGGAAGCACAGCGCCCTCGGCGAGCGCGTCCATGGCTTCATCCAGGTAAACGCGGCCGTTGTCGAGCGTCGTGGAGAAACGCTCCTCCTCGGAGGCGACGATGCCCTTGACGAGCGCGACGTTCTTGAGAAGCTCGGAATAGGCCTCGCCCATCTGAGCGTTGACCTCGTCGATAAACTTGGTCAGGAAGGCACCCTCGATGCCCAACAGGCGACCGTGGAACACGGCGCGGCGGAGCAGGCGGCGAAGGACGTACTCGCGGCCCTCGTTGCCGGGCAGGATGCCGTCCGAGATCATAAAGTCGACGGCACGGGAGTGATCGGCGATAATGCGCAGCGAGCGGCTGGCACCGGAGTAGTCATCGGCGTCATAGGTCTTGCCGCTGATCTCCTCGCCCAGCTTGATGAGATGCTGCATTAGATCGCCGTCGTAGTTAGCGGTCTTGTGCTGCATGATAGCAGCCATGCGCTCCAGACCCATGCCCGTATCGAGGTTGCGGTGCGGCAGCTCCGGCATGGAGCCGTCCTCCTGGCGGTCGTACTGGGTAAACACGAGGTTCCAGAACTCAAGGAAGCGGTCGCAGTCGCAGCCGGGCTTGCAGTCGGGGCTGCCGCAACCGACCTCCTCGCCCATGTCAAAGTAGATCTCGGAGCACGGACCGCAGGGGCCGGTGGGGCCAGCGGCCCAGAAGTTGTCGTCCTCGCCCAGACGCGAGATGTGGTCCTCGGCAACGCCCAGGGAGCGCCACACGTCGTGGGTCTCATCGTCCTCGGTAAAGACGGTGAAGTACAGGCGGTCGAGCGGCAGCTTGAACTCCTTGGTGATGAGCTCAAAGGCCCAAGCGCAGGCCTGCTGCTTGGAGACGCCGCCAAAGGAGAAGTCGCCGAGCATCTCGAAGAAGGACAGGTGACGGCCGTCCTCGCCGATGCAGTCGATGTCGTTGGTGCGGACGCACTTCTGGCAGGAGATCGCGCCGATCTCCTTCATGGTCTTCTTACCCTGGTAGTACTCCTTAAACTGGTTCATGCCGGCGTTGGCAAGCAGCAGCGAAGGATCGTCGGGGACGAGGGACGAAGAAGGATAGAGCTTAAGACCGCGCTCCTCAAAGAAGTTGAGGAACTTGGAGCGAATCTCGGCCGTAGTCATTGACGGGTAGTCAGCACTCATAGAGGGAATCTCCTCGGTTTCATATCGAAACAGTTCAAACGTAACGATATTACCATCCCACCGCGCCTGTGCAAAAAAGAGGGCCGCCAAACAGCGACCCTCCAGCGAAAGTGCATGTTATTTAGGACTAAGCAATCCTTTGAAAAAATGGGTTTGGTAAAATGCTATATAAGAACCATCCGGAAGGAGCGATCGATGAAAAGCAAACGATTTGTCCTGAATGCACTTCTGGTAGTGGCACTTTTAGCGCTCTTGGCCTTCTCCCAATGGTACGCAAACCAACCAGCATTTGGCTACGTACTGTATGCAGTGACGTCCGGCGACAACGCTTATTGCACTCTACGCGCAATTGACGTTCTCTATTTCTATGTAGCCGGCCCCTTATCAATCGCTTTGCTCGTGTTTCTTGTCTTTTACAACATCAAGAAACGCTAACGGGACCTATTTGGAATCCGAATCGTCCATGGAGCCGTCGATGCCGGTTTTGGTGTCGTCGTCCGTATTGGAATCGTCATCCTTGGCGAAGGGGTTCTTGAAAAAGCCTGTCGCGTCGGGCTGAAGACCCGACAGCTTAATCCAGGGATTATCGAGTTCTGGTTTGGGCATAGCCTTAGCCTCCGGCGCAGTCTCGTTGCCGATGAGCTCGGACTCATAGATGAACGTATCGTCTCCAAGCGCGTCATAGGCGGCGACCGGGTTGCCCTCGGCATCGCGATACGGCGTTCCCTTAAACACGGCGCCGTCGTATGCCACGAGCTGGCGGCCGGTCTCGTTCTCAAAGTAGTAGACGAAAATGCCCTTGAGGGCCGCGCACAGCGGAATGGCGATGACCATGCCGATGGAACCCATGAGTGCCGAACCAATAACGAGGGCCGTCAGGCTCATGACGGGATGCACCTGCACCGAGCTCTGCATAACCTTAGGCGAAATGACGTTGTCGGTGACATTTTGGGCCACCATGGTCACGACAAGCGTCCACAACGCCAGCATCGGGCTGAACATAAAGCCGAGCACCGTGGCGATCGCCGCGCTCACCCAGGGACCGACAACCGGGACCAAATGCATAATGCCGGTAAAGATGGCCATGAGTGCGGCATACGGATGCCCGATGATCGTAAAGCCGATAAAGGCGAGGATGCCACCGCAGATCGACGTCACGACCATGCCACGCATGTAGCCGCCGACCGAGCGCGAAAGAATCGCGACCATAAAACGGTACGAGGTCTCCTTTTCCTGACCGATGATTGTGCAGACCTCGTGGTGCATGCGGGGATAATCGCAGGCAAGCCAGTAAGCAAGCACCAAGCCCAGGAAGATAACAAACAGCTGCGAGGCCGTATTGGTAATGAGCGGGAATACACCGCGGCCAAGCTCGGCGGCAATCTGTGAGACATACTTGGACGCCACCGTGACGAGCTCAGAAAGGTTATCGTCCAGATACTCCTTGAGCGGCGTGTTATTGAGCGTCTTGGCATGCGAGATCATCTCGTTGAGGTCGCCACCAGCAACACGAAGCTGCTCGGGCAGGCGGCTCAGGACTTCCATGATCTGACCAAAGAGAATCGGCGACAAGATGCAAACGACGCCGACGAGCACGGCAACGACCACAATAAGCGCAACAAGCGAACCGATGCCGCGATTCACGCCATGGTGCTCAAGCCAATTGGTGATCGGCGACATCACAAAAGCGATGATGGAACCGACTGCCAAAAACTCGATAACCGGCGCCAGGATGCCCATAAGGTTAAAGATGACGGCGGCGATGACAATGCAGCCGACGACGCCCCAAATGCGCAACGTCAGAATACGGGTATCGCGCAGCGTTCGGTCGGTTTGTTGGGGGTGCTCACTCATGAACGAACCATCACTCCGTCGGGGTCGATCTTGTCCTGAATCTTCTTAAGGGTACGACGCAGCAGACGCGAGACCTGTACCTGCGAGATGCCCAGCTTCTTGGCAATCTCGATCTGGGTCATGCCCTTCACAAAGCGCAGCTCGATTACCTCGCGCTCGCGCGGCGAGAAATCGCGGATGGCTTCCTCGATTACCAGGCGATCATCGGTAAAGTCGAGCTCGTTGTCGTCGTCGGCGTAGCGATCGAGAATCGAAGGCGCATCGTCGGAGTCGGACGCGCCGGGAGCCTCGATAGGCACCGAGGTATAGGCCGAGGACGATTCCATGGCTTCGAGCACCTCGTCGACGGTCACGCCCAGGTAATCGGCGATTTCCTCAACCTTGGGCGAACGCTGAAGCTCGTTAGTGAGCTTGTCGGTAGCCTGATTGACCTTGGCAGAGAGCTCCTGCAAGCGACGGGGCACGCGCACACTCCAGCCTTTGTCGCGGAAGTGACGCTTAATCTCACCCAGAATGGTAGGTGTGGCAAACGTCGTGAATTCGAGTCCGCGCTCGGGGTCAAAACGGTCGATAGCCTTGAGCAAGCCCAGATAGCCGACCTGCAAAAGGTCATCGAGCGGCTCGCCGCGGTTCTTAAATTTGTTGGCAAGAAACCTTACCAGGTTCATATGGGACATGACGAGCTGCTCGCGGGCATCCGGATCACCGGTCTCCTTATAACGGCGAAACAGCTCGCGAGTTTTCTCCTTGTCCCAAGCGGTCTTGCCGCTTCGGGAACGTTCGGTCATATTAGATATCCGCCTTGAGGTCGAGGGAAAGCGTTAGGGGCGCCGCAGTCTTTTCGTAGGAATCGCACACGCTTGCAAGAATGAGCTCGGCATACACGGCAGCCTGGTCATCCTCATCGACAGTCGCCTGGTCGCCAAAGGTAAAGGTCATGCCCACATGCGATTCGTCGACATCGAATTTGATCGAGATATCGTCGGAATCAACGGCCGTGCAGCCAAAGATGAAGGCTTCCTCGGCAGCCATACGGATGTCCTCGATTCGATCGACGGACATAGAGCACAGGGCGCCGACGTTGGCGGCCGTCATGCGCACCAAGCGCGCGAGACGCGGATCACCGGCAACGCTCAGCGTAATGGGGCAGGTTGCTTCGCTACTCATCGCAGGACTCCTCGGAGGTCTCGGCGGGCGTATAGGTGTAATACTGAGCAGTCTTGGCTGCGGGCTTCTGAGCCACATCCGCACCATCGGCGGCCTCGTCCTCAGCCTCACCAATCAGAACGCGCTCGGTAGGCTGCTCGGCCTCGGCGGCAGCGGCGAGCTTGCGATCGGCGTCGGCTGCAGGAGCCTTCACCTTATTGAAAAGCTTCTGCACGGCGCCGGCGGCAGAATCGGTCACGCTCGATACGGCATTGCTGGCCTCGGCCACGCTGCCCGTAACCTCGGAGATGTCGCGAACAACCGCCTCAACCTCAACGAGGTTGGACGTCAGGGCGTCCACAGCGGTCTTGCTCGATTTGAGGAGTGGCTCAACCTGAGCAAGTGCCGGCGTAAGCTCGTCAACGGCACCATCGAGCTTTGCCACCACGGGCTGTGCCTCGGCGAGCGTGTTGTTAAGGTCGCTCACCGTCTTGTCGAGCGAGTCGACGACGGTGCGCGTCTTGCGCAGGGTGAGCGCAAGCTCAACGACGGCCCACACGCCGGCAACGGCGAGCACCAGCAGGGCAATTTGAATGGGACTCATACAAGCCTCCCAAAGGGATCGAAATACAGACGCTTTTCATGGTACCCCAAAGGGGACCGAACATGCCAAGCGTGAGATCGTGGGAACAAATAATCAGTAGCTACTTCGGAGCGTTACCGCTACGGTCGCGCTCGCTTTGCTCCACACGCCACTCTTCCCAACCGCGGCCGGCAGGCTGCCAGAAAGCGCCGCGCTCCAGTCCCTCGGGCAAATAGCGCTGATCGACCCAGCCTTCGGGATAATCATGCGGATACTTATACACACCGTATTCGTCGCTGCCCGGGCGATGGCGGTCGCGCAGATAACTCGGCACCTCGCGCAGCCCACTTGAATGGATATCGGCCAGCGCCGCATCGATCGAAGCCTCGCACGCATTGGACTTAGGCGCCAGGCACACATAGAGCGCAGCCTGTGCCAGGTTGATGCGACACTCGGGATAGCCAATGACCTCGGCAGATTTAAACGCGGCATGTGCCACCAAAAGCGCCTGTGGATCGGCGTTACCGACGTCCTCCGAGGCCTGAATCATAATGCGGCGAGCGATAAACTTGGGATCCTCCCCTGCGTCAATCATGCGCGCAAGCCAGTAGATCGTGGCATCGGGGTCGCTTCCGCGCATAGACTTGATGAACGCGCTGATAATGTCGTAGTGCATGTCACCGTTTTTTTCGTACGAAAACCCACGACGCGGGTTGGCAATCTTAACGTCATCCACGGTGATGGGATAGCGCTCCCCCGCCGCCGGAGCTGGCGTTCCCTCGGTATCGGGACGCGTAACGGCAATCTCGCTCGCAAGCTCAAGCGTCGTGAGCGCCGATCGAGCGTCACCCGCGGCCAGCGTACAGATGGTCTTAACCGTATCCTCATCGGCCGAGAACTTGCCGTTCAGGCCCTGCGGCGCCTCGAGCGCACGCTCAATGAGCGTGGCGATATCCTCGTCCTTCAGGTGCTCAAGCTCTACCACGCGACCGCGCGAGAGCAACGCCGAGTTGACCTCGAAGTACGGATTCTCCGTCGTGGCGCCAATCATAATGACGGTACGGTTTTCAACCGCATGCAAAAGCGCATCCTGCTGAGACTTCGAAAAACGGTGAATCTCGTCGATGAACAAGATGGTACGGCGGTCATACGTATTCAGGCGCGTCTTTGCCTCATCGATTACGCGACGCAGGTCCTTCACGGTACCCGTGACGGCGCTGACCTCGACAAACTCGCTCTTGGTATGGTTAGCGATAATGTGGGCCAGCGTCGTCTTGCCCGTACCGGCCGGCCCATACAGAATCACACTCGACAGTACGTCATGTTCAATCGCAGCACGCAGCCACGAGCCCTTACCGACGGCCTTTTGCTGGCCCACGTACTCGTCGAGCGAATTGGGGCGCATGCGCACCGCGAGCGGCGCATTTTTAAAGAAACGCTCGCGCGTCGAGGCAGAAAAAAGGTCGTCCATAGCCATCCCGTGCATCAATCAAAACGTTTTCCACTAACAGTATACTGAATAAATACGAACTACCGTTCGTTAATATAGGTACGGTGCGGAAACTTTAATCCCGGGAACAGCTTGCTCGTGAGCTCGCAGAAATAACCGTCCGTCATGCTCGCAATGTAATCCACGACCGCCTGGTCCTTATCGTCCTGCCATGCATAGGTGCGATCGTAGTAGGAAAGCTGCTGCTCTATGCGCGAAATATGATGCTTAAAAATGTACGAGGACTCGTCACCTTCGTTTATGTCCTGCAGGCAACGGTCATAGAGCTTTTCGAACGCCTCGCGCAGCTCCGCCTCGGAATCGCCTTCGATACCGCCCTTGCTGTAGATCTTTACGTAGTTCTCGCGCTTGGCTCGGCGGATCTCCTCAAACAGATCCTCGCTCATCTCGATACGCGGCTTGCCATAGCTGTGCTCAACGATATCGATGGAGGCATGCGTAAGGATCCAGCTGTTGTATGCTCCGCCCAGGTCATCGTCAAAGGCGTCGGGTGACAGCAGGCCCGCCGCAATAGCGTCTTGGCGATCGCGCCCAACGTAGGCAAGGATATCCGAGATACGCACCACGCAGCCCTCGAGCGTCATGGGGCGCAGGTGCTCTATTGCGCTATAACCCGTGGCGATACAGTCCTCAACCGTATGATCGAACTGACCAAAGGATGCCATGTGTGACAGCTCAAATACGCGCTGCTCATATTCGCCGTTATGGCACAACACGCCATCGAGCGTCTGGAGCGACACGTTGCGGCCGTACAGGGCATCGAGCACGCGGACCGACTGCACGTTATGGAAAAAGTAACGGCCCGTGCGCTCGTGATAGATATCGTTGAGAAAGCGCTCACCGGCGTGGCCAAAGGGCGTGTGTCCCAAGTCGTGGCCCAGGCCAATCGCCTCGATCAGATCGCAGTTGAGCCCCAGGGCGCGACCGATATCGCGCGCAATGCGCGAAACAAGCTGCACGTGCAAACCGCGGCGCGACAGATCATCGTTGCTACGGAAGCTAAAGACCTGCGTTTTGCCTGCATAACGCGTGTACGCCGGAAGATGAAGAATCTTTTCGGTATCGCGCATAAACGCCGGGCGCATGAGCGTGCCTTTGTCGGCAGCGCGATCAATTCGACGAATGACCTGGTCGTCGTTGCAACGATACGGATTGACGGCACCCGAAGCACGATCGGCGGAAATGCGCTCGACGAGTTCGGGCGACAACGCCGCGGGAATGCGGTCCATGCGCGCCTTAATGACGGCCGTTTCTTGATTAGTTGCCATGGCATGCTCCTTAAGAAGGATGCGCAATCGGTTACAATGTGCAGCCCACGACCTCGATTATGGCAAAAATCGGCACCAAAAACGGGAGCAATGGCAGGGAGCGCGATTTTGTGAAGAGGCAGGAGAGGGCAAGGACCAGGAGCGCGACGGCAAATGCCACGATGCCGCCCATAGGGTCGAGCGTGCAAAGCGCGAAGAGCGCCTTGGCGTCCCCCATGCCAATGCCGGGAGCGCAGCGAACACGACGCCAAAACGACTCAGTGAGCACAAGGGCAAGGTAGACGATGACCGCAAGACCGGCGTGGTCAAGCGCCGTGTTAACGCCTTTGTCAAGCCAAACGCCTGCTAATGCCGCCACCGCACACGCTCCGGCAAGCTCATTGGGAAACCGCCGCTCACGGGCTTCAATCGCCGCGCCGGCAAAGATGCAAATCCAAAACGGGATATAGACCATCGGACTCCTCCTCAAGCTGCATCGCAAAGGCAAAAACCACCACAAAAGCGTCCCCTTTGTGGTGGTTTTGGTGGTGGTTATTTGGCGCCCTGCATGACCTCATCGAGGGTAACGTTGACAGCATGCTGCGTCGGGACCCAGTCGACCTTCAGGAACAGAGCAGCCACCGTGATGGGGATATAGCTGAACATAAAGATCGGGAAGGTAAACAGGTTGGTCACCAAACGCCACTTTTGCGCGCAATGAATGTGCTTGTACTCGAAGATGGTCGTGAGTAGTGCCAGGATAAAGAAAGTCTGGTACATCATCGCGAAGGTCATAATGAGCGAGGCGGCACAAGCCTGCATCTCGACCTCGGTGGCCAAGAAGCCGTGCGAAAGTCCGCCCACGATGAGGAAAGTCGCGTTGGCGAGCATGGAGATCAGGGACAGCAGCATGCCCGGAGCGATGGTCATAAACATGTCGTAGGCGGCAAAGCGATGATAGCGGAACGTCGATTTGACAAGATGCTTGCCATAGGTAAAAAAGACCTGGTAGAAGCCCTTGGTCCAACGCATGCGTTGTTTCCAGGACGCCTTAAACGTCACCGGCTGCTCGTCAAAGAACTCCGCCGGCGCATAACCGATGCGGATGCCGTGAATGGCGCAGAACGTGGTGAACTGGATATCCTCGGTCAGCGTATGGAACTGCCAGCCGTGCATACCCTCGATAACACTGGCGGAGATGAGGTAGCCCGAACCCGAGACAGCGCAGGACGTCTTGCAGATATTACGCGCGTTGTTGAGGAAGCGAGCCTCACGCAAATACCAGGTGGCGTTGGCAGACGAAATCCACGAGCTGCCGAAGTTCTTGGAGTTACGATAGCTCGTGACCACATGGAAGCCCTGGTCAAAGGCATCATTCATCTTGGAGACGTAATCGCGGGAGATAACGTTATCGGCATCGAAGATAAAGTAGCCCTCAAACGTGTCGGGATACTCGTTGAGAATGCGATCGAAACCAAAGTCCATGACCCAGCTCTTGCCCTTACGAGCCAGGTCATTGCGCTCATAGACGATGGCGCCAGCCTCTCGCGCGAGCTGCGCGGTGTTGTCGGTGCAGGCGTCGGCAACGACAAAGACCTCGATGAGCTCGGACGGATAGTCCTGGTCCTTGATGGAGCGAACGAGGTTGGCAATTACGGCTTCCTCGTTATGCGCCGCGATAAAGAAGGCATAGCGGTGGAGTTTTTTGGCCTTGGGAGGCGCGACCTCGCCACGGAGAGCGCCGATGACAAAGAAGACCACCTGGTACAGAAAGCAGACCGTGAGCAGCGTGACGACAATCTGGTTGAAGATCACGATGGGCGTGTTAGTTTGTAAAAAGGCGAGCATGCAGGCTCCCGAGAACGCGTTACGTAAACAAACGTATATCTTACCGCAGGCTAACCGAGTTCAAGAAACCACCTAATACTGGCTAGGCTTCGAGAAGACCGAGCTGCGGAACGATTTCGTCGCCGGCAGCGGTGCGGCCAAGCGAGCGCGGGGCCAGGTCGTCAAGAACCGCCGCAAGGTCCCACGGCAGCTCGTCGCGGCACTCAATGCGATCCCCCGTCACGGGATGGTCGAATGCGACGCGCCAAGAATGAAGGAATTGCCTGGTCAGGCCCTGATCGGCGCGTGCATCGCACTTGCCGTAGAGCGGATCGCCCACGCAGGCGTGGTTGATATGGCGCATATGCACGCGAATCTGATGTGTGCGGCCCGTAAACAGGTGGCACTCGACGAGCGTGTAGCCGTCGTCAAAACGCGTGGAATCGAAGCGCTCAAGGACCTTAAAGGTCGTAATGGCCTGGCGCGCGAAAGGATCGTCCGAAACCGCCATCTTGACACGGTCACGCGTAGAACGGGCAATGCCGGTGTTAATGGTGCCCTCATCCATGGCGATATGACCGTGAACGAGCGTAATGTAGCGGCGGTCGAGCGTGCGCGTACGGATAAGATTTTGGAGCGCGCGCTG
This sequence comes from uncultured Collinsella sp., assembly GCA_900543595.1. Lineage (GTDB taxonomy): Bacteria > Actinomycetota > Coriobacteriia > Coriobacteriales > Coriobacteriaceae > Collinsella. The sequence continues at coordinate 41,611 of UQRX01000014.1, forward strand.
GGTGTCGTCGTCCTTGGCCGCAAGCATAAGACCCGAGGTATCGCGATCCAAACGATGCACGATACCGGGGCGGTCCTCGCCCTGCACGGTGCCCAGATGGTCGATACCACAGTGATAGACCAGGGCATTCGCGAGCGTACCGCTCTCATGACCATGCGCAGGATGGCACACCAGGCCGCGCTGCTTGGAAAGCACAATGAGATAGTCGTCCTCATAGCGAATGTCGAGCGGAATGGCCTCGGGAATCACATCGGTGGGATCGTGCGGCTCGGGCAGATCGACCGAAATACGGTCGCCGGCTCGCACGGCGTACTTTTTGGACAGGCAGGTCTCGCCATTGACACATACGGCACCGCCCTCAATCAGATGCGCACAGGCAGAGCGCGTAGGGCAGCCGTCATTGGCGCCCAGATAGGCGTCAAGACGCTGACCAGCGGCATTGTCGGCAACAAGGATATGGATGTCGGCCATTAGCGCTCATTCCTTTCGCGAATCTTGCGGGCACGCTCCCCACGCTGCTGGGCCTTGCGCTTGGCGCGGGCCTCGTCACGGGCGTTAAGCTCGGCGGTCGCATCGACCTCACGGGCCGCGGGGCTCAAGAACATGTAGCCAAAGAGGGCGAGCACGACGCCCACGGTAATGCCGATATCGGCCACATTGAAGACGGGGAAGTCGATGAAGGTGGTGGCAATAAAATCGGTCACGAAGCCAAAGGCCAAACGATCGATAGCGTTGCCGATAGCACCGCCCGCAACCATCGCCATGCCCACAACCTCAAGATGGGCGAGCTGGGGTGCACGAACGAGGTACACGGCAATAGCGATAATGACCGCCAACGCCAGCACGGCAAACGCGATGCCATGCCCCTCGCCCATGCTAAAGGCAGCACCGATATTGCGGACAAACATAAAGTCGATGACACCGGGGATGACGGTCACATGCAAAGCGTCGCCCACGGCACGAACCGCAAGCTTGGTAAGCTGGTCAACAAGCAGCACAACCAGCGCCACCCCGCCAGCAACACCCAACCGCCAACGCAAAGACGGCGTCATATCCCCAGTACGACCCAAAGAAATCCCCTACCCTCAAGAACATCGAATTCCGTTTAACGTAAATCAATATCTTATATTGACCAGCAACGATATTGCCGATGATTCGTTACCGACAGCGAAAACCCGCCAGAGCGAGCAAGGTGCCTTGAAGCAAGGCGGCATAGACCTAATGGTCATGCCGCCGAAGCTGAAAGGCAGATTGCCGCTCTGGCGGGTTTGCAGCGTCAACCGGTTACGCGGTTTGGTAAAACCGCGTAACTACAAAGCCTCTGCACAGCGCTTGCAGATATGAGCGTGGCCGTTGTACTCGCCGACGGTGGTGCGATAGTTCCAGCAACGGTCGCAGCACTCGCCCTCGGCAGCCTCGATAGCAACGGAAAGCTCCTCGCCCTGGGTCAGCTCAACATCGGAGACGATGTAGAACTCGGCCAGGTCGACGGCCTTGTCGCCGGTCAGCAGCGCGTACATCTCGGCGGGAACGACCGCCTTGACGCGGACCTGCTGACTCTTAGTGAATGTGCCGGCGGAGCGGGCATCCTCAAGGGCCTTGGTCACAGCGCTACGGAGCTCGAGCGAAGCCTCGAGCACACCCTCGAACTCATTGGCCTCGTCGACCGTGATGGGCGACTTGTACCAATCGAGCAGCGCGGCGTACTTCTGGTGATCGACGCAGCCGGCGGGCGCATAGGCCATGGCCTCGTCGACCGTGTAGGACAGGATCGGCTGCAGGTCGCGCATGAGCATCGAGAAGAGCTCGGCCAGCACGGTCTGAGCGCTGCGGCGCTCGAGCGAGCCCGGCTTTTCGCAGTACAGACGGTCCTTCAGGGCGTCGAGGTACACGTTGGAAAGCTCGGTAACCACAAAGTCGTAGAGCGCACGGTAGGCGCGCGGGAACTCGTAGCTGGCGTAAGCATCGTCTACCTCGGCCTGGACCTGGGTCAGACGGGCGACCATGAGCTTGTCGAGCGGCAGCAGGTCGGCAAAGGCAACGCCGTCGGTCTCGGGCTCAAACTGGCCCTCGAGCTCGGAGAGCAGGAAGCGCAGCGTGTTGCGGAAACGACGATAGGCATCGGACGTACGGGCAAGGATCTCGTGGTCGATGGACACGTCGGAGCTGGTATCGACGGAGGCAACCCACAGGCGGATGATGTCGGCGCCCATCTCGTCACAGACCTTGTTGGGATCGATGACGTTGCCGAGCGACTTGGACATCTTGCGGCCCTGGCCGTCGAGGGTGAAGCCCTGCGAGACGACCGCCTTGTACGGAGCGTGGCCGTTGGCACCCACCGAGGTGAGCAGCGAGCTCTGGAACCAACCGCGGTGCTGGTCGGAGCCCTCGAGGTACACATCCGCCGGGTACTCAAGCTCGGGACGGTACTCGCAGACGGCCTTCCAGGAGACGCCGGAATCCCACCACACGTCGAGGATGTCCTTATCGGCCTTGAGGTGATGGCCGCCGCACTTGGGGCAGACGCAGGCCTCGCCCAGGTAGCTCTCGGGAGCGTCGGTGAACCAGGCGTCGGAGCCCTTCTCGTGGAAGAGCTTGATGACGGCGTCGAGCGTGGCGTCGTTCATGACCTTCTCGCCGCAGTCGGCGCAGGTGTAGCTGGGGATAGGCACGCCCCAGTTGCGCTGGCGGCTGATGCACCAGTCGGGACGCTGCTCGACCATGGCGCCGATGCGGTTTGCCGCGTGAGCCGGATACCACTTGACGTTCTCGCGGACCTCTTTGCCAGCCTGCTCGCGCAAACCGGTCTTGTCCATCGAGACAAACCACTGGTCGGTAGCACGGAAGAGCACAGGGTGCTTGCAGCGCCAGCAGTGCGGATAGCTGTGCGTGATCTTCTTCTCGAGGACCAGGGTGCCGCGCTCGCGCAGGAACTCGATGATGTGCGGGTTGGCCTCATCGGTATCCATACCGCTGAAGGGGCCGCCGGTGCCAAACTCCTCACCGGTGTAGAACTTGCCGTCGTCATCGACCGGCATGCAGATATCGGTGATGCCCTCCTTGAGGCAGGCAAAGTAGTCGTCGACGCCGTGGCCGGGCGAGTTGTGGACGATACCGGTACCGTCGTCGACACCGACGTAATCGGCCAGCAGCGCCACGCCCTCGACACCGTCAAAGATCGGCTGCTTGTAGTGGATGTGGTGGAAGGTCTCGGCGGGAACCACATAGGGCTTGCCGTCAACCATAACCGGGGTGTACTCCCAACCAAACTCCTCACAGCACTTGGGAGCCAGGTCTTCGAGCATAACCTCGGCGCGGCCGTCGTGCTCAACGGCGACGTAGGCGGCGCCGGGCTTGAGGGAAACTGCCTGGTCGGAGGGGATGGTCCACGGCGTGGTCGTCCAGATGATAAAGTCAACCGGGCCGTCGAAGTTCTCGAGGCCGGCGGGCTTGGAGGTCATCTCAAAGCGAACGAAGATAGAGGGGCTCGTCTCGTCGGAGTACTCAATCTCGGCCTCGGCGAGTGCGGTGTGGCAGTGCTTGCACCAGTGGACGGGCTTGTGACCGCGATAGATCATGCCCTTGTCGAACATAGCCTTGAAGACCTCAATGTCGGCGGCGTCATGCTGGTGATAGAGCGTCAGATAGGGGTTGTCCCAGTCGCCGAGCACGCCCAGACGACGGAAGCCGGCCTTCTGCAGCTCGATGTTCTCGACAGCGAACTTGTTGCACAGCTCGCGAATCTTGGCCGTGGAAGTCTGGTTGAACTTCTCGGTGCCGAGCTTCTCCTCGACCTTATGCTCAATCGGCTGACCGTGGCAGTCCCAACCGGGGACATAAGGAACCTCATAGCCCTGCATCATCCAGTAACGGTTGATCATGTCCTTGGAGATCTTGTTCATGGCGTGGCCGATGTGGATCGGACCGTTGGCGTACGGAGGGCCGTCGTGCAGCACGAACTTCTTGTGACCCGCGTTCTTCTTTAGAACTTGCTCGTAGACCTTGTTGTCCTGCCAGTCCTTGAGTCGCTTGGGCTCGGACTTGGAAAGACCGGCACGCATGGGAAAACCGGTCTTGGGCAGATTCATCGTCTGCTTGTACTCGTTTGCCACGGTACCCCTTTCATGTCATGGGCGCACACGCCCGTTGGGCACCAAAAAAGCGCCCGTCCCTACAAGCTGGGACGAAGCGCCACAAAACGAGCTGTACGCCCGCAAAAGCTCTTCGTTTAACCACCCAGCTTAGATGCCCTCGCCCGCGTATTCGCGCGCTCGCATCCGTTACTCGGCTGGCCTGTATCGACGACCACCTCGGCGATGTCTACTAAGACGTGCCTGCGCGGCACGTCCGTTGGGACCGCAGCTCCGGGGTGATATTCATCGGTCGCATGCACGGGTTCTCAGCGCTCCCCGCTCTCTGTGGCATGCGGACGGCCGACTACTCGTCCCCATCAACGCTTATGCGGAGTATGCTAGCACGTTCCGTGTCGGCGAAAAACCCTCAACACTGGTTTTATACGTTCGAAATTTCTCGCGGCTGTGGACCTTCTCTTGGAGCAAAATACCTGAAAGCACTTTATCGGACGAAAGAAGGTTGCTATGCGCACGATTGGAATGAGCGACTACACCGTTGGCGAGGATTGCTTTGACGAGCTGCCCGCCGCACTGGCGGAGTACGGCGCGAAGAAGGTCGCGATCATCGGTGGCAAGCGGGCACTGGCCGCAGCACTTCCCGGTATCGAAGCTGCGCTGGCGGGTACCGACGTCGATATTCTGGAGACGCGCGTCTACGGCACCAACAGTACGCGCGCAAATATCGCCAAGGTCGTAAACTCCCCTGCCTGCCAGGAAGCTGACGTGCTTATCGCATGCGGCGGCGGCAAGGCGCTCGACACAGGGAAGACCGCAGCTATCGAGCTCAAGAAGATCGTCTTTACGGTCCCGACGATCTGTTCCAACTGCTCCGCCGCGACCGCTATTGCTGTCGTGTACAACGACGACGGCTCGCTCGAGGGCTATTCGTACCCCAACCGACCGGCGCACATCTTCATCAACCCCAAGATCATCGCCGAGGCACCGGCAGAGTATTTCTGGGCCGGCGTAGGCGATGCCCTGTCTAAGCAGCCCGAGGTCGAGTACGCCACGAGCGCCGGTAATTTGGAGCACACCGCCGGTCTTGGCCTGGCGCTTGCTCACACCTGCTCCGAGCCGCTGTTTACCTATGGCGTCCAGGGTCTTGAGGACGTGCGCCAGGACCTGTCGAGCGAGGCCGTCAAGCAAATCGCACTCGATATCGTGGTCAATACGGGCTATGTCTCGAACCTGACCAACCAAAACGATTACTACTACAACTCGAGCGTGGCACACGCGTTCTACAACGCCACCTGCAGCATTCCGCGTGAGGGCACCTACCTGCACGGCGAGGTCGTGAGCCTGGGCGTGCTCGTGTTGTTCGCCTACACGGGCGACACCGAGAACCTTAAGCGCTACGCTGCCTTTAACAAGCAGATGGGGCTGCCCGTGACGCTTGAGCAGGTCGGGCTTTCCGAGTCCGATATCCCGGCCCTGTGCAAGTACGCGCACGCCACCAACGAGTGGAAGCAGGGAAACCCTGAGCCCTTCACCGACGAGAAGTTCGCCGCCGCCATCAAGGCCGCCAACGCCTACGGCCACACGCTCTAGGACTGGCCCAAAACCACCACAAAGGGGGCAGTGAACTGCCTCCCATTTCTTGGACATCGGGAAATGGGAGGTTTTCCATGAGT
>UQRX01000015.1:0-46863 GCA_900543595.1 uncultured Collinsella sp.
CAGCTCCTCGCATGCGTCGAGCAGCTGCTCGCCGTCGTCGAAGACCTCCTTGGCCGAGACGCCGGGGGAGAGCGATGATGCCGAGCCGGGGAGCTCAATAAAGGTGGCGTAGCCGACGTTGTCGAGTTTGCGCAGCATGGGGATGACGGTGTCGTCGGGTGTGCCGTCGGTCTCAAAGACGGAGTAGGCCTGGCCGCCCACCTCGGTGCGGTAGGTACGGCAAAACGCGATGTTTACATGGGCGTAGGCGAGCAGGTTCGTTAGCGCGGCGAGCACGCCGGGGACGTCCTGGTGCGCCACGAAGAGCGTGGAATACATACCTGAGATGTCGACACCGACGCCGTTGATGCGGCTGATGCGCATCTTGCCACCGCCGAGACTCTCGCCGCGGACCTGCGCCGTAGCGCCTGTGTCGTCAACCATCTCGATATCGACGGTGTTGGGGTGGATGGAGGCGTCGTCGCCCTTGATGTCAAAGTGATATTCGAGGCCCTGCTCGCGTGCGAGGTCGAAGGCCTGCTTGATATTCTCGTCGTCGGTGTCGAGCCCCAGGATGCCCGCGACGAGCGCGCGGTCGGTGCCGTGGCCGCGGTAGGTGTGGGCGAAGGAGTTCCACAGGCCAAAGGTGACCTTGGTGATGCGGCCCTCGAGCAGGCTGGCGGCAACCTGGGCGCACCGCAGGGCGCCGGCGGTATGCGATGAGCTGGGGCCGACCATGACGGGCCCCAAGATCTCGAATGCCGAGGTCGTAGCTAGTGTTTGTGGCTTGCCTGCCATGGCTGCTCCTTTGCCTTGTCTCGTCGTCCCGAGGGGCGGGGCATAAGGTCGCCTGCTCGGACAGTCCTGCTCGCGCGGAGAGCACATTAAGTGCTCTCCGGCTCGTGCGGAACTCGCGATCGACCTTATGCCCCGCCCCTCGGGACTAAGGATACATGGTTGGAGCTGCTAGATGACAAAATTCATTAGCTAGGGACGTGTCTTACCTTGCATCTTGAAACATCTTCACCACCGTTTTAATAAAAAAAGAAGTACCGCTTGGGGGCGGTACTTCTTTTGGTGCATCGATGTGTGGTTGCAGCTTTTGCCGCTAGCTTACAGGCCGCAGGCTGCTTTGAGTTCTTCGACTCGATCTGTCTTCTCCCAGGTGAAGTCGGCGTCTTCGCGGCCGAAGTGGCCGTAGGCTGCCGTCTTCTCGTATATCGGTCGACGCAGGTCCAGGTCGCGGATGATGGCGCCCGGGCGCAGGTCGAAGGTCTTCTCGACGGCCTCGACGATCTTGTCCTCGGCAACATGCGCGGTGCCGAAGGTATCTACCATGATAGACAGCGGCTTGGACACGCCGATGGCGTAGGCCAGCTCGACCTCGCAGCGGTCGGCCAGGCCGGCGGCCACCACGTTCTTGGCGACCCAGCGCGCGGCGTATGCGGCGGAGCGGTCGACCTTGGTGCAGTCCTTTCCGCTAAAGGCGCCGCCGCCGTGACGGCCGTAACCGCCGTAGGTGTCGACGATGATCTTGCGGCCGGTGAGGCCCGTGTCGCCCATGGGGCCGCCCACGACAAAGCGACCGGTGGGGTTCACATAGATGTCGGCGTTGTCCCACGGCATGTTCTCGGCAGCCATGACGGGGGCGATGACGTACTCGATGAGGTCGTCCTTGATCTTGCCCATGTCCTCGATCTCGGCGGCGTGCTGCGTGGAGATGACGATGGTCGTGACCTCGACGGGCTTGCCGTCCTCGTAGCGCACCGTGACCTGGGTCTTGCCGTCGGGGCGCAGGTAGGGCAGGGTGCCGTCGTGGCGCACGGCAGCCAGGCGCTCGGCCAGGCGGCTCGCCAGGTAGTGCGGCATGGGCATGAGGGTCTTGGTCTCGTTGGAGGCATAGCCAAACATCATACCCTGGTCGCCGGCGCCGATCAGGTCGATCGGGTCGGTGGTGGCGCCGGTCTGGGTCTCGAAGGACTCGTCGACGCCCTGGGCGATATCGGGCGACTGCTCGTGGATGAGGCTCATAACGCCGCAGGTATCGCAGTCAAAACCGAACTTTGCGCGGTTGTAGCCGATGCGACGGATGACGCCGCGGGCAATTTCCTGCACGTCGACGTAGGCCTGGGTGCGGATCTCGCCGGCAACGATGACGGTGCCGGTGGTCACGAGGGTCTCGCAGGCGCAGCGGACGTTCTCAACGTTGGCGGGCACGCCGTTGGGCGCAATGTAGCCCTGCTCCTGCAGCTCTATTTCTTTAGCGAGGATTGCGTCGAGGACGGCGTCGCTGATTTGGTCAGCAATCTTATCGGGATGACCTTCGGTCACCGACTCCGACGTAAATACAAAGGACCCGTGTTGGGGTGGGATGGAACGAAGTTCTTCTGACATGATTGTCCTTTCAAAAACGTGTCCCGGCGACCGTTACCATTCCGCCGAGCTCTATATGCAAGGGCACATCATATCGCGTTAATCGAATATTCACACCCTTTCCGCACCTACTCATTGTGGACAGACTTAAATGAGTGGGTCGGTGCCCTTTGTGCGGAGGTCGCTTTGTTGCTTTATACTGATGCGGTTAGACATCCATCCTGCAATCGAGGAGATTTCCATGGCATCAGACGTTCGCGTCCGCTTTGCACCCTCACCGACGGGCAAGCTGCACATCGGCGGCGCCCGCACCGCTATCTATAACTGGGCTTTCGCCCGCGCAAACGGCGGCACGTTCATCCTGCGCATCGACGACACCGACCCCACCCGTTCCACCGACGAGAACACGCAGATCATTCTGCGCGCCATGCGTTGGCTGGGCTTGGACTGGGATGAGGGTCCCGAGGTGGGCGGCGACTATGGCCCCTACGCACAGACCGAGCGCCTGGACCTGTACAAGCAGGCCGCCCAGAAGCTCTGGGACGAGGGCAAGGCCTATCCCTGCTTCTGCACCAAGGAGCAGCTCGACGCCGATCGCAAGGCCGCCCAGGAGCGTAAGGACCCTTTCCAGGGCTATCAGCGCCGTTGCCGCGATCTTGATCCCGAGGAGGCACGCCGCCGCATCGAGGCTGGCGAGTCCTACGTCCTGCGCATCAAGGTGCCCGAGGACCGCGGCGACGTCGTCATCCACGACGCCGTCCACGGCGAGGTGACCTTCGACGCCAAGGAGCTCGACGACTTCGTCATCTTCCGCTCCGATGGCACGCCCACGTACAACTTCGCGACCGTCGTCGACGACGCCATGATGAAGATCACCCATGTCATCCGCGGCGATGACCACCTGTCCAACACCCCGCGTCAGGTCATGGTCTACGAGGCCCTCGGCGCGCCGGTGCCCACGTTCGCCCACATCTCCATGATCCTGGGCGCCGACGGCAAGAAGCTCTCCAAGCGCCACGGTGCCACCTCGGTTGAGGAGTACCGCGACGCCGGTTATCTGTCCGACGCCTTCGTCAACTATCTGGCACTGCTCGGCTGGTCGCTCGATGGCGAGACCACTATCATCCCGCGCGATGTCCTGGCCAGCAAGTTCTCGCTCGACCGCATCTCCAAGAACCCGGCGACCTTCGATCCCAAGAAGCTCGACTGGGTCAATGCCGAGTACATCAACGGCATGTCCGATGCTCAGTTTGCCGACGAGATCATGGTCCCCGAGCTGCACGAGGCGGGTCTCATCGAGGGTAATGTCGAGTACGGCGAGGATTGGATTGATGCGCTTGCCGCCATCGTCAAGCCGCGCACCAAGATGCCGGCCGACGCCGTGACCGTTGCCGCTCCCATCTTTGCTACGGCCGAGACGCTCGAGTATGACGAGAAATCTGTCAACAAGGGCCTGGCCAAGGAAGGCATGGGCGCCATTTTGGATGCCGCCAAGGCCGCGCTCGAGGGCGTGGACGAGTGGACGGCCGCCAGCATCGACGCCGCGCTTGAGCCGCTGCCCGAGCAGATGGACCTCAAGAAGCGCGTGGTGTTCCAAGCTGTGCGCGTCGCCGTCTGCGGCAACATGGTGAGCCCCCCGCTGGGCGAGACCATGGCGCTCGTCGGCCGCGACGACTGCCTGGCGCGCATCGACCGCGCCCGCACGATGGCGCTGTAGCAGCTGCGCAAACGCATGTATCCGAGCCCCGTTCACCCGAGCGGGGCTCTTGTTTCTGTAGACGTATGGGATAGGAGGTGCTGGGGTCATGGTCGAGCAACTTTCGCTGTTTGGTTCGCCGGAACCGGAGGAAGCTCCGAAGTCCGCGGCCCCTGCCGCCGCCTCGACGAAGCCCGGGCCTACGCCAGAGTCCATTTCCGCCTATGCGAGCGTGGTCCTCGACATCCCGACCCGCGCGCTGTCCGAGCCGTTTGCCTACGGCATTCCGTCGTCACTCGCCAACGATGCCCAGATCGGCTCCACCGTTCTAGTTCATTTTGGCAACCGTGCGGCCGCGGGCTACATCGTTGACATCGCGAGCGAGCTGGCCGACCTGCAAGGTAACGGCGCTCTCGATCCCGCGCGCATCAAGCCTATCGAGGCTATCCTCAGTAAGCCGCTCTTTACCGCCGAGGCGGCACGCATTGCACGCTGGATGAGTCGCGAGTACGTCGCAACGCTTTCCGAGTGCCTGCGCTTGTTTTTACCCCCGGGTGGAAGCCCGCGCGTGGTCAAGGGCGATGACGGCACATGGTCGGTTGAGCGCCCCGCCGTCAAACCGATTCAAAACCGCTGGGTCATGCTCACGCCCGAGGGTTTCGACTACACGCCGCCCAAGACCGCGGTCCGTCAGCGTCAGCTCATCGAGGCGCTCCAATGCGGCCCGGTCACGACGCGCGACCTCAACCTGCTTTACAACAGCATGTCGGCGACCATTAAGTCGCTCGAAAAACGCGGCGTCGTGGTGGTTGAGGAGCGCCGCGCCTGGCGTGGGTGCAGCGAGCAGACCACGCTGTCCTCGGCGAGTGGCAAGGCTCCGGTGGCACTTACCAACGGCCAGCAGCAGGCCCTCGCGCAGATTGAGCGTGCCCGTCTGGACGCTCACGGCGATGTGGTGCTGGTCGATGGCGTTACCGGTTCCGGTAAAACCGAGGTCTACCTCTCGGCGATTGAGCGCGTGCTGGCGGCCGGGCGCTCTGCCTGCGTGCTTGTGCCCGAGATTTCGCTTACGGCCCAGACCGTCGGCCGCTTCCGCTCGCGTTTTGGCGAGACGGTCGCCGTGTTCCATTCGCGTCTTTCGGCCGGCGAGCGTCTGGACCAGTGGGATATGGTCGCCAGCGGTGCCGCGCGCGTGGTCGTGGGCGCCCGCTCGGCGCTCTTTTGCCCGCTCAGCGATCTAGGCCTCATCATCATCGACGAGGAGCACGAGACCAGCTACAAGCAGGGTTCCAGCCCGCGCTACCATGCGCGCGAGGTGGCTGCCGAGATGGCGCGCCGCTATCGGTGTCCGCTCGTGTTGGGCTCCGCTACGCCCTCGGCCGAGGCCCTCGACCGCTGCCGCCGCGGCACGTACAGCGGCGTCACCTGGACGCGCGTCGAGATGCCTGAGCGCCCGGGGCACGCGGTCCTGCCCACGGTATGCATTGCCGACCTGCGCCGCGAGTTCGCGCACGGCAGTCGCTCCATGTTCTCAAAACCGCTGATGGAGGGCCTCGAGCGCGTAGTCGAGCGCCGCGAGAAGGCCGTGCTGCTGCACAACCGTCGCGGCTTTGCGCCGTTCCTTATGTGCCGCGAGTGCGGCTGCGTGCCCACCTGCAACCACTGCTCCACCGCGCTCACGTACCACGAGCGCACGCACGCGCTGCAGTGCCACACCTGCGGATCGTCCTGGCGCGTGCAGCCCTATCCGGCACCCACGAGTCGCTGTCCCAAGTGCGGCAGCCGCTACCTGGCAAAAATGGGCCTGGGCACGCAGCAGATTGAGGACGCACTGCACCAGATGCTGCCCGACGACGTCGCCATCATTCGCATGGACGCCGATTCCACGCGCGGCAAGGACGCGCACAAAAAGCTGCTCGAGCAGTTCGATGCCGCCGATTGCGCGGTGCTGCTGGGCACCCAGATGATTGCAAAGGGCCTTGATTTTCCCGAGGTCACGCTCGTGGGCGTGGTTAATGCCGACTTTGCGCTGAAGCTGCCCGATTTTAGAGCAGGGGAGCGCGCCTACGATCTGCTGGAGCAGGTTGCGGGCCGCGCCGGCCGCGGCGATCGCCCCGGCGAGGTTATCATCCAGACCTACCTGCCCGAGGACCCGGTCATTCGCGCCGTCGCCGAGCACGACCGTTCGATTTTTACCGACTACGACCTGGACCAGCGCCGTGACGCGCTGTACCCGCCGTTTGTGCGCCTGGCCAACATCTTGGTATGGTCGACGAACGCGGATGACGCGCAGAACTACATCGGTCGCATCGCGATGCTCCTCAAGCGCCGCTGGCATGCCGCTGCACCCGACTTTTTGCGGGCGGGGAGCGCTGTGCCCCAGGTGCTTGGCCCGGCTTCGTGTGTAATCGAGAGAGCCAAGGACCGTTACCGCTTCCATCTGCTTGTAAAGTCGCCGGTAGGGTACCATGTCTCCGATGATATCGACGCCTGCCTCAAAGAGGTGGGCTCCGTGCGCGGCGTGAGCGTGAGCGTTGACGTCGACGCCTATGATTTGATGTAACAACTCGAAAGGATGGCCATGGAAGCCAACGGAATCGTACTGTCGCCCGACCCTCGTCTGCGCCAGGAGTGCGCCGCCATCGAGGAGATCACCCCGGCGATCGAGGCGCTTGCCGAGAAGATGAAGAAGATGATGTTCGACAACGGCGGTTGCGGCCTGGCTGCCCCGCAGATCGGCGAGCTCATTCAACTCGTCACTATCGACTGCGATTACAGCGACAAAAATGATTATGACCCGTACGTGCTCATCAACCCCGTCATTGTTGAGCAGAGCGACCATCTGGTGCCGTTTAGCGAGGGCTGCCTTTCCATCCCGGGCATTAGCTGCGAGATCGAGCGTCCCGATCACGTTGTCGTCGAGGCGTATGACCTGGATGCTAACTTGATTCGTTACGAGGCCTCGGGCGACCTGTTCTGCGTGTGCCTGCAGCACGAGATCGATCACCTGCACGGTAATACCATGTTCGAGCGACTCAAACCTATGCAGCGCATCAAGGCGGTCAAGGAGTACCAGGACGCCCTGGCCCGCGGCGCTCGACCGGGCGAGACGGAGTAGGTCGTCCGTCCCCGGGGCGCCCGCCTATATCATCCCGTGCTCAAACATTCTCGCTGCGCTGCGAAACTGCACGCGGGACGATATAGGCGGGCGCCCCGGGGACTACGTTGACGCTGCTTGTCTCGCCCGGGTGCCGTCGGGCCAGGGAGGGGCGTCTTCGCTGATAATTGCTTTGTTGGAAGAGCTGCTTTTATTGCGGCTCTTTCTTTGGTTTTGGGTATATTTGTTCTTGTTGAATTGTTATTGCGGATGGGCTAAGTACTTGGCTTTCCGCTGTTATTTGTAGCCGTCTCGGCTTTGGTTGAGGGGAGACGTTCTCTATGCGTATTGTGTTTATGGGTACGCCTGATTTTGCTGTGCCTTCGCTGACTTCGCTTGTTGAGGCTGGGAACGAGATTGCGCTTGTTATTACTCGTCCCGATGCTGTTCGTGGGCGTGGTAAGAAGCTTGAACCGTCTCCTGTTAAGGCCAAGGCGCTTGAGCTGGGGTTGCCGGTCGTTGAGGCCAATCGAATGACGCCGGAGGTTGTTGAGGCGCTCCAGGCTGCGCAGGCTGATATTTTCTGTGTGGCTGCCTATGGCTGCATTTTGCCTGATGAGGTGCTGCATATGGCGCCGCTTGGTATTGTGAATGTTCATGCTTCGCTGCTGCCTCGTTGGCGTGGCGCTGCTCCCATTCAGCGTGCCATTCTTGCTGGTGACGAGGTCGCCGGCGTTTCCATTATGCGTATTGGGCATGGCGTGGATACGGGCGCTTATTGCGCCCAGGCCTCGACCTCGGTTGCCGGTAAGCATGCCGAGGCGCTGACCATGGAGCTTGGTGAGCTTGGCGGCAAACTGCTTGCCGACACGCTTCCCTCGCTTGCCGATGGCTCGGCTGTTTGGACTGAGCAGGATGAGTCGCTCGTCACTCATGCTGCCAAGATATCCAAGCAGGAGATGCGTCTGGATCCGCAGATGGCGGCGCTCGATTGCGTGCGTCATGTGCTCGCTTCGTCCGATACCGCGCCTGCCCGTTGTGTGATTGCCGGCAAGTCGGTTCGCGTGCTTGATGCTGCGCCGGCCGACGTGTCGCTTGGGGAGGGCGCTGTTGCCGTTAAGAGCAAGCGTGTTTACCTGGGCCTTTCCGATGGCGCGGTTGAACTGCTTGAGGTTAAGCCCGATGGCAAGCGTGCCATGGCTGCTTCTGCCTGGGCCGCCGGCCTGCAGGGTGCCGAACTTAGGTGGGGTGTACTGTCATGAGTAAGTTGTCTCCCGCGCGCAAGCTTGCGCTCGATGTGTTGATGGAGGCCGATCGCCGCGGTATGTACGCACGCGACGTGTTGTCTTCCCGCGCTTCCGCCAAGGCCATTGATCAGCGCGATTCTGCTTTTGCCGCGCGTTTGGCGCTCGGTGTTGCCGCCACGCAGGGCATTTTGGATGAGTTGCTCGATCAGTTTTTGGATAAGCCCAAAAAGGTTGCGCCGCGCGTTCGCATGGCGCTTCGCATCTCGGCCTTCGAGATGCTCTATCTGCATACGCCGGGCCGCGTTGCCGTGAGTCAGGGTGTTGAGCTGGTACGCGTCGGTGCTAAGTCTGCCGCGGGCCTGGCTAACGCGGTGCTGCACAAGGTTGCGGACAACGTTGAGGACTTTGCCACGGCATCCGACGTGGATGAGTCCGAGCGCCGTTTGGTTCGCCTTTCGCGTTTGATGGGTCTTCCTCGCTGGCTGTGCGCTCGTATTATGGCCTCGTTCGATTCGCCCGAGGGCGCGCTCAACTTTGCCGGCAATCTGGCGCCTGCGCCGCTGGCCCTGCATGAGAACGCCTTTGCAACCAAGCCCGATCCGTATATCTCGCAGCTCGTTGCGCCTGTCTTCCCGGGCTGCCATGCTCCGGTCGATGCGCAGGTCACTGTTGCATCGGGCGTGTTTGAGCGTGCTGTCGCGGTTGCCTCGGACCTCAACGCTCAGCTTATCGCCACTGCCGCAACACGTCCCGGTCGTTGCCTGGAGATTGGCGCCGGTCGCGGCACCAAGACCTATGTGATGATGTGCCAGGCCAAGCGTGCCGGGTACGAGCATCAGCATACCGCGCTCGATCTGCACGATCGTAAGTGCGATCAGAATCTCGCGCGCCTGCACAAGGCGGGTATCTCAAGTGTTCGTACGGTATCGGGCGATGCCTGCGAGCTCAATGAGGTGCTTACGTCGTTTGATGCCAAGCTCGGCGAGCCCGCTCTGTTCGACACGGTGTTTATCGATGCGCCGTGCTCTGGCACCGGCACCATGCGCCGTCATCCCGAGATACCGTGGCGTCTGACCGAGAACGACGTTACGACTGAGCTGCCCCGTCTGCAGCTGACGATGCTCAAGGAAGCAGCCGCGCGCGTGGCTGCCGGTGGTGAGCTTGTCTATGCCACCTGCTCGGTTTTTGATGAAGAGAACACGCAGGTTGTGGATGCCTTTTTGGCCTCTCCCGAGGGTGCCGGCTTTACCGTGGCGCCGCTCTCCGAAGCCCAGATTCTGCAGCTCCCCGAGTACGACCATGCCAAGAGCCTCGTCACCCTGCGCCAAAACGCTCGAGGCCTCTTCCAAAGCGTGCCGGTAAACGCCGACTCCTACGACGGTCACTTCTGCGCCCGCCTGGTCCGCAAGTAACTACTAAGTTGCGGTGAAATAGGGATTGAATATCGGCTTCTACCCGCCAAACAGTCCTTATTTCACCGCAACTCAGAGGTCTTGCATGTGGAGATCGCAATAGCGGTAAAGAGTGGGAAAAAATGGCCCTGTTTCATACTTGCTGCTATCAAAAGTAGGGCGGATTACGGGGCTAGATCGGTGATGCCCGACCACAGCAAAATGGCCTAAATTAAACCGCAGGTAGATGGCTTGTTGAAATTTGCAAATTACCGGAATGGATAGAGGTTGTCAATTCAGCCCCGTAATCCGGTAGAGTTTTAAAATGTTACAAACTTAGCTTCAGCCCGAAATCCGATCTATAGAAAAGTTGCGGTGAAATAGGGATTGAATAGCGGCATCTACCCGCAAAACAATCCCTATTTCACCGCAACTCATCAGGGAACCTGGGTGGCAGGACCGCTTGTCTCTAGTGGTTGTGTGGGCAGTTGGCGCAGCAGCCGCTGGTGGCATTGGTGCTGGAACCACCGCTGCGCTGGTCGGTGTTGTAGAAGCCGCTGCCCTCAAACTTGATGCCGCTGGCCGAGAACGTCTTGGATGCCGGAGCACCGCAGCTCGGGCACACGACCTCGGGGGTCTCGGACATGGGATGCTCAACCTCAAACACGTTGCCGCAGCTCGAGCACTTGTAATCGTAGCGCGCCATAATACTTCCTTTTCAGCACAAAGCGGGCAGATCGCTCTGCCCGCATAAATTCAAACGTTTGTAACTGTACCCTATATCGGGGGTTTTATCACGCTTCGCCCCAGAATCTATGGGTGTTGCGCAGGAGCTGTGCAGTTTTGACCTCGGCGGCCGCAACGTCGGCCTCATCGGCTTGCCAGGTCCAGTTGCCCGTGGCGACACCCGGCACGTTCATGCGTGCATCGTCGCCAAGCCCCATGACATCCTGCAGCGGCATCATCACCAGGGGAGCGTCGCTTGCCAGCGCGTCGCCCATCAGCTTGGCCGCCAGCTCAACACCGCTCGGCTCGTCACCGCCCGCAAAGGAGCGCGTGCACCAACCGGCGAGCGTCGACGTGTCGTGCGTCGAGGTGTATAGAATCTTGCCCGGCGTGGGATGCACGCCGTTGCGGACGTCGTAGTCGCTAAACTCCAGCACGTCCATACCGGGGAAGCCGCAGGTCGAAGCCATGGCGCGAACGCCGGGCGTCAGGTAGCCCAGGTCCTCGGCGATAAAGTTGAGCGGACCCAGCTCGTCGTAGGCAGTCTGGAATAGATCCTTGCCCGGACCCGCCAGCCAGCGGCCGTCGGCGCAGGCCTTGCCTGCGGGAATGCTAAAGTAGCTGTGGAATCCCAAGAAGTGGTCCAGGCGCACGCGGTCGTAGAGCGAAAACGCGCGACGCAGACGGTCCATCCACCAGCGGTAGCCGTTCTCCTTCATGTGGTCCCAGCGGAAGGTGGGGTTGCCCCACACCTGGCCCTCGGGCGCAAAATTGTCGGGCGGCGCGCCAGAGATCTCAATCGCTTTGCCGGTATCGGACAGCCAGAAGTTCTCGGGCTCGCTCCACGCATCGGCCGAATCGTCCGAAACATACATAGGAATATCGCCGATGACCTCGATGCCCTTCTTGTGCGCGTAGTTCATGAGCTCGCACCAGGCCAGGTCAAAGCGATACTGCATGTACGCCTGCAGTTCAGCCTCGTCGTGGAAACGCTTGTCATCGATCAGATACTCGTTGTAGCGCGCGACATCTGCCGGCCAATCGTGGCGCGACTCGCCCTCAAAGTACTTCTTAACGGCCATGTAGACGCAGTACTTCTCGAGCCAGTCGGCGTTGCGATGCTTAAACGCCGTGTAGAGCGGGTCTGCATCCTCGCCGCCACGGGCCTTCCAAGTCTCAAAGTCGGCCGCCAGCTCCTCCTGGCTTTCGGGCAGCAGGTCAATATTGCCCGCAAAGGCCGAAGGCCCAGCGTAAGGGGAGCGGAAGAAGTCAGTCGGGTTGACAGGCAGAACCTGCCAGTAGCGCATGCCCATAGCGGCCAGATGGTCGATAAAGCGACGCGTGGGCGCACCAATCGTGCCGGGCTTGCCGTCGTCGGTGGGCACCGAGGTGATATGGCACACGACGCCCGCGCCGTGATCGAGCGGCTCCTGCAGGCGCTGTTCGGCATGGTGATAGATGATCGACGAGCCCAGCGGATACAGATCGAGCGTGACCGTGCCGTTGTGGATCTCGCACTCGTGACCGCTGATCACGTCACTCGCACATTCGCCGAGTGCCGGAATCGTCACGCGGTGCGAATTGCGCAGGCTGCGGTTGATGATAACCGTCGCGGACTCGCCATCCTTGCCCGTGCGGTTGTATGCCAGCACCTCGTCGTTGAGCGCGAAGGCCTTGATCTCGCCATCAATCATAAATGGCAGTGCGCGGCGTACGGCGGAGGCGTTCTTGACAATAGCCAGCGTGTCGAAGTCGTGCAGTTGGTCCTTGGTCGGTAGGGTGCGGCGATTGCCCGGATCGGTCAGGCCCTCAAGGCCGTACTCGTCGCCGTAGTAGATCGAAGGCACGCCTGGGAAGGTCATCTGCATGAGCGTGGCGAGCCAAAAGCGGCTCTTGGCCAGGCCCATCGAGTTCTCGTCCAGGCGCCATTTGCTGCGCTCGCACTCGGGCAGCTTCGACTCGTCGGGTCCGCCTCCGAGCACCGAGATAATGCGCGGACGGTCGTGACTCGAGAGCAAATTAAGCGCGCAGGACAGAGCCTCGCGCGGATAATTCTCGCGCAGGGTCTCGATATCCTCGGCTGCCTGGTAGGCGTTCTTGTAGCCCATCAAAAAGCCGATGACCATGTCGCGGAAGGGATAATCCATAGCAGAGTCCAGCTCGGAACCCTGCAGGTAGCGGCGCAGATGGCCGTAGCTAATCTTGTTGGAGGCGTCTTCCCAGACTTCGCCGAGCAACAGTGCATCGGGCTTTTCGGCAAGTACGGCCTTCTTGATCTCGGCCAGGAAGTCGTCGGAAAGCTCGTCAGCGACGTCCAGGCGCCAACCATGGGCACCGGCGCGCAGCCATTTGCGAATCACGCCGTCCTTGCCCAGGAGCCTCTCGCGCACCAGCTCGGACTTCTCGTTGATGGCCGGCATGTTGCCCACGCCCCACCAGCAGTCGTACGAGCCGTCCTCGTGGAAGGTAAACGCATCGCGCCACGGCGAATCCTCGCTCTGCCAGGCACCCACGCCGGGGTAGTTGCCGTAGCGGTTGAAATAGATCGAATCGTCGCCCGTGTGGTTGAAGACGCCGTCCAGGATGATGGAGATGCCCAGCTTCTCGGCTGCCTGGCACAGCTCGGTAAAGTCCTGCTCGGTGCCCAGGATCGGGTCGATCTTGGTGTAGTCGGCCGTGTCGTAGCGGTGGTTGCTCGCGGCCTCAAAGATGGGGTTGAGGTAGATGGCCGTAAAGCCCATCTCGGCAATGCGGGGCAGGTCTTCTTGGATGCCTTTGAGCGATCCGCCGTAAAAGTCCCAGGTCTTGATGGAGCCGTCCTCAGCGCGCTCGTACACGGGCGGCTCGTTCCAGTCCTCGACCATTCGGCGCTGAATGCCCTTGCGCGGCTTTTCGAGTTGGGCCATTGTGCGCTCGCGCCAATGCTCGTCACGGGCGTAGCGGTCTGGGAAGATCTGGTAGACCATGCCACGCTCGTACCAGGTGGGGCGGTTCTCGCGGTGCTTGTAGACGGTAATCTGGAAGGACGGCACCTCGGCGTAGTCGTAGGTTACGCCCTCGCCGCCGGTGCGGCCCTGGGGCGCGCCCAGGCGAACCTCGGGCTGGCCCTCGATATTGCATATAAAGCTGTACCACACAAGACACGGTTTAGTGCATTTGAGCTCGCCGGTAAAAATGCCATCGCCTTCGTGCTCCATAGGAATCAGGGTCTCGCCGACTTCATCGACCCAGGTACGTAGGGTGAGTGTTGCCTGGTTGGGATCGGCATCCTCCAAAATAACCGAGAGTGCAACGGTAGTTCCTGTGGTCACAGCGCCAAACGGAGTGCGAAACTGCGGTAGGCGGCTGTTGTGTATCAATCTCATAGTACGGTCCAGTTCAATAGAATCACGGCCTGCGGGCCATGGGCTTTACGCACAAGATATAAGTATATCTGTTGTACACAGGGTGTATAAACAACATCCGTTTACCATCGGCGAACGGTTGTCCTAGAAAATCGTTTTACCAACTATCTACAGAGAAGGGGCGCCCGGTTGGAGCGCCCCTTGTTTAGGGTTTCGATTAGGTTTTAGATCGTCTGTGGGCTAGCGGCGCTTGCGGGCGGCCGTTGCCTTTCGGACGGAGGTCTTCTTGGTCGGAGCCTTTTCCTCGGCCGGAGCGGCGGGGGAGACCGGGGCCTCCTTGGCGGGCTCGGTCTTTGCCGTAGCCTTCGGAGCGGTCTTGACCTCAGCGGCCTTCGGTGCCGGCTCGGCCTTTACTGCAGGCTTGTCCTCGGCTTTAGCCTCTGCCTTGGGGGCGGCTGTCTTGGTCGTGGTCTTTTTGGCCGTCGTCGTAGAGCGCTTGCGCGTGGTGGTCTTGGCGGCCGGCTTTGCCTCGGCAGGCGTCTCCTCGACTTTGGCGGCCGGCTTTGCGGCTGCCTTGGTCGTGGCGGCCTTCGTGGTCGTCGACTTCGTTGCCGTGGACTTCTTGGCTGCCGTTGCCTTTTTGGTGGTCGCGGTCGTCTTCTTGGCAGTGGTCTTGGCCGGTGCCTTGACGGTGGGCTTGGCCTCGACGGCGGCTTCAGCCTTTACCTCGGGAGCGGCCTCGGCCTCGGCGGCCTTCTTGGCAGCGGCGGTCGTGCGCTTGCGCGTTGTCGTTGTCTTAGTAGCGGTGGTCTTGGTTGTCGTCGCCTTGGTCGTAGTGGCCTTCTTAGCCGTCGTCTTGCGCGTCGTGGTCTTCTTGGCGGCAGGCTTTGCAGCCGGCTTAGCCTCAGTCTCGAGAGCTGCTTCAATCGTCACCTTAGATTCAGCTTTAACCGGCTTCTCCTCGGCCTTGGGTTCCTCAACAACCGGCCCGGCCTTGGGCTCAGGCTCAGCCACAACCACGGGCTCGTCAACAACAGCCGCCGGCCTCTCAATCTCCGGATGCATAAAGAAGTACAGGTCCAGATACTTATCGGCCGAGCGCGTCCAGCTAAAGTCCTGGCTCATGGCCTGCGTGACCAGCTGATTCCACGCCTCGCGGTTGTCCCAGAACAGGCGTGCCGCGCGGAATACGGCGTCGCCCATCTCGTCGCCGTTAAAGTTACTAAACGAGAAGCCCGTGCCCTCGCCGGTAAACTCGTTGTACGGGATCACGGTGTCCTTCAGACCACCGGTCTCGCGAACGATGGGCAGGGTGCCGTAGCGCATAGCGATGATCTGCGACAGGCCACAGGGCTCAAACTTCGAAGGCATCAGGAACATATCGGCGGCAGCGTACATGCGCTGCGACAGCGCAGGATCGAACTCGATGCGTGCGGCCATGGTTCCGGGGTACTTGTCCTGGAAGTAGCGCAGGCCGTCCTCGTAGTCGCGGTCGCCGGTGCCCAGCACCGCCACCTGCACGCCGCCGGACAAAATGCGGTCGAGTGCGTACATGACCAGGTCCATACCCTTCTGGCGCGTCAGGCGCGTGACCATCACCATGAGCGGGCGGTCGTCGCGAACCTCGAGCCCCAGCTCTTCCTGCAGCTTGGCCTTGCACACGGCCTTGCCGGAACGGTCCTCAACCGTGTAGTTTGCGGCAATGCGCTTGTCGGTCGCCGGGTCAAAGCCCGCCACGTCAATGCCGTTCAAAATGCCCTGCAGCGCATAGGAGCGCTCGCGCAGCACGCCGTCCAGGCCCTCGCCAAACTCCGGCGTCTGGATCTCGCTGGCATAGGTGGGGCTCACCGTGGTGATGGCATCGGCATAGCGCAGCGCGCCCAGCATGTAGTTGATGCTGCAGGCGTCGCAACGCAGCTGCGAGGCGGCCGCCGGAATATGCGCCACACCCAGGATATCCTCCATCACGGTGTCGCTAAACTGGCCCTGGAACGCCACGTTGTGGATCGAGAACACGGTCTTGACGCGGTCGTACAGCGGCAGGCCCTGGTAGAACTCGCGCAGGAACACGGGCGCCAGTGCCGTCTGCCAGTCATTGCAGTGCAGAATGTCGCACTCGAAGCCGGCCGGCAGGTGCTGCAGGCTCTCGGTGATGGCCTTGGAGAAGAACGCAAAGCGCTCACCGTCGTCAAAGAAGCCGTACGGATAGTCGCGCGCAAAGTAGCGCTCGTTGTCGATGAACATATACGTGACGCCGTCGTGCTCGAGCTTCTCGAGCCCGCAGTACTCGTTGCGCCAGCCCAGACTCACGTAAAAGTCGGAGAAGTGCTCCATCTGCGCCTTGTACTCGTCCTTGATGGTTGCGTACTTGGGTACCATCACGATGACTTCGGCGCCGGCGCGCACGAGTGCCGCGGGCAGCGAGCCCGCCACGTCACCCAGGCCACCGGTCTTTACAAACGGTGCGCACTCGGCCGAGGCAAACACGATCTGCATCTTTTTGCTGGAATCTGCCATATTGTCTCCCATGTTGCAATTCGAGAATAGCCGCCTGGCGCAAACCGGGCGGCTATTCTACATGTTACGAGCGATGTTGCGGTGCCTGCGTTAATGCACGATGGTGGTATCGGGAGTTAACGGGGCCTTGCCCAGCACCAGGATGTTCTCGGGCGTGCCGCGAAGCTCGGTGTTGGTGGGAACCACGTTGTTCTTGTCCAGGATGGCATTCTCAACGCGGGCGCCGCTCTTGATGATGCAGCTCTGGTTGATGATCGAGTTGGTCACCGAGGCGCCTTCCTCGACCACAACGCCGCGCGACAGGATCGAGTTGCGCACGGTGCCCTTGATGATGCAGCCGGCCGAGATGATCGAGTTGCACGCGTGGCTGCCGGTCGCATAGCGCGAAGGCGGCACGTCGTGAGCCTTGGTCAGGATCGGGCGCTCGGGATCGAAGAGCTGGTCGGCCACGGTCTGGTCGAGCAGGTCCATGCTACGGCGATACAGCGACTTCTCGCTAAACACGCCCACGACCTCGCCCTTGTACTCGTAGCTGCACACGTCGATGTTGCCAAAGTCGCCCTGGAGTGCCTCGAGCAGGTCCAGATAGTCGGCGGCCTGGTAGTGGTCGATAATCTCGAGCAGCGTCTCGCGGTTGACGATGCAGCAGTCCATGGAGGCGTTGTCGCCGTACACGACGCCGGCGCTCACGCCCGTCAGGCGGCCGTTCTCGTTAATCTCGAGCTTGGTCTCGTCATCAACATTGCGCGTGGCCTTGCAGTACACCACGGTCATCTGGGCGCCGGAGTTCTCGTGCGCGTCGATGATGGTGTTGAGGTCCATGTTAAAGATGATGTTGGTGCCCATCATCACAACATAGGGCTTGTCCGAACGCTGGAACAGCGTTTTGTTGGAGATGATGTCGCGCAGCAAGAAGCGCATGCCGCCCTTGGTGGTGCCATACGCGTTGCCGGGGACCATGAACAGGCCGCCCTTCTTGCGGTCCAGACCCCAGTCCTTGCCCGAGCCCACGTGGTCGATCAGCGAGCGGTAGTTGCCCGGCATGACGACGCCGACGGTCTTAATGCCGGCATTCATCATGTTGGACAGCGGGAAGTCGATCAGGCGGTAGCGGCCCAAAAACGGAACGGACGCGATGGGGCGGTCTTTGAGCAGCACGCTGCCGTAGGTCGAAGAGTAGTTAGCGGTGATATAACCGATGGCCTTGCGATTGATCATCGGATCATTCCCCCTTCCCGATAACGACGTCATTTCCAACGACGGCCGTATCCTTGGTGGTATCGACAGAGCCGAGCTTCACGCCCTCTTCGACCGTGGAGTTCTCGCCCAAAATAGCGCGGCAGATGTGCGCGCCGCTCTTAACGTGCGCACCCGGCAGCAGCACGGAGTCCTCGACCACGGCGCGCTCCTCGATGATGACATCGGTCGAAAGGATCGAGTGGCGAGCAGTGCCGTAGATCTTGCAGCCGTTGGAGACCAGGCAGTCGTCCAGGCGGCCGTCCGGGCCAATGTAGTGCGGCGGACGCGTGGTGATGTTGGACATGATGGGGAAGTTCTTGTCAAACAGATCGAACTCGGGGTTGTTGCCCAGCAGGTCCATCGAGGTCTCGTGGAAGCTGGCGATGGTGCCGACGTCCTTCCAAAAGCCGTGGAACTCGTAGCTGTACAGGCGCTTGTTCTCACCGAGCAGCTTGGGGATGATGTCCTTGCCAAAGTCGTGGCTCGAGCGCTGGTCCAGAGCGTCTTCCTCGAGCGCCTCGATCAGGACGTCGGCCGAGAAGATGTAGATGCCCATGGACGCGAGGTTCGAATCGGGCTTCTCGGGCTTCTCGGTGAACTTGGTGATGCGGCCGTCCTCGGGGTCGGTGGTCAGGATGCCAAAGCGGCTGGCCTCCTCCCACGGCACGGGCATAACGCTTACCGTGAGGTCGGCGTTGTTCTCAATGTGCGTCTTGAGCATCTTGCGGTAGTCCATGCGATACAGATGGTCGCCCGAAAGAATCAGAACGTACTTGGGGTCGTTGGCCTTGATGTAGTCGAGGTTCTGCGTAATGGCGTCGGCCGTGCCCGCATACCAGGCACCACCGGTCTGCGTCTCGTACGGCGGCAGGATGGACACTCCGCCGTCGCGGCTGTCCAGATCCCATGCCTCGCCGGAGCCCACATAGGCATGCAGCAGGTAGGGACGGTACTGCGTCAGAACGCCCACCGTGTCGATGCCCGAGTTGGAGCAGTTGGACAGCGAAAAGTCGATAATGCGGAACTTGCCACCAAAGCTAACCGCCGGCTTAGCGATCTTTTGGGTGAGCGCCCCCAATCGGCTGCCCTGTCCTCCTGCGAGGAGCATCGCGATGCATTCTTTCTTACTCATCGATTTCTCCTTCTGTCATCGATGTTCTTAAACCCATTAGCGACGGGCGCGGCGCTTGGTCGCGCCCGTCGAGTAATGCCGTGCTGGAATAAGGGAGCTCGCGCGCCTTTACGCGTGCCAGATCTCGTCGCGGTACTCGCGAATGGTGCGGTCGCTCGAGAACCAGCCGGAGGAGGCGGTGTTGAGCAGCGCCTTGCGGTTCCAGGTCACCTGGTCTCCGTAGCTGCCGGTAAGCTTCTCCCACGCATCCACGTAGCTGCGGAAGTCTGCCATGACCAGGTCGGGATCGTTGTTGTTCATGAGCTCGTTGTAGATGCTCTCGAAGTTGCCCGAAAGACCCGCAAAGGTGTTGTCCTTGAGCTCGTCCATCACGCGGCCCAGACGTTCGCGATCGTTGTTGAGCGTATCCCACGCAAAGTAGCTGTTGGATGCCCAGAGCTGCTCGACCTCGGGGGCGGTCAGGCCAAAGATGGCCTCGTTCTCGCGGCCGGCCAGGTCGGCGATCTCGATGTTGGCGCCGTCGAGGGTGCCCAGCGTAATGGCGCCGTTCATCATGAGCTTCATGTTGGACGTGCCCGAGGCCTCCTTGCCGGCCGTGGAGATCTGTTCCGAAATTTCGGCGGCGGGGTAGATGAGCTGGGCGTTGCTCACGCGGAAGTTGGGGATAAAGCAGACCTTCATGACCTCGTTGACGCGCGGGTCGTTGTTGATGACGTCGGCCACGGAGTTAATGAGTCGGATGGTCTCTTTGGCGAAGGTGTAGCTCGAGGCAGCCTTGCCGCTAAAGATGAAGGTCGTCGGCGTCACGTGGAAGTTGGGATCGGCGATGCGACGGTTGTAGATGTCCATCACCTTCATGATGTTCATGAGCTGGCGCTTGTAAGCGTGGAAGCGCTTAACCTGAACATCGAAGACGGTGTTGGGATCGATGACCAGACCGGTCTCGGCCTTGACGTAGGCGGCCAGGCGCTCCTTGTTGGCGCGCTTGGAGGCACCCACGGCCTTCAGGAACTCGGTGTCGTCCTTAAACTCCTTGAGCTTCTCCAGCTCAAAGGCGTCCTTGAGCCAACCGTCGCCAATGGCCTCGGTCACGAGCTTGGCGTAGGTGGGGTTGGCCTCGGCAAAGAAGCGACGGTGCGAGATGCCGTTGGTCTTGTTGTTGAACTTCTCGGGCGTCAGGGCATAGAAGTCCTTGAGCACGAAGTTCTTGATGATGTCGGAGTGGATCTTGGCCACGCCGTTGACGCTGTGGCTGCAGATCACGGATAGGTTGGCCATGCGAATCTCGCCGTCCCACAGGATGGCGGTCTGGCGCAGACGCTCCTGCCAGCCCTCCTGCGTAGTGTCGAACGACTCGTGCCAACGACGGCTGATCTCGTCGATGATCTGGTAAACGCGGGGGAGGAGCTTGGAGAACGTGCCGATGGGCCACTTCTCCAGAGCCTCGGGCAGGATGGTGTGGTTGGTGTAGCTCACGACCTGCGTCACGATGTTCCAGGCGTCGTCCCACTCGAGCTTCTTCTCGTCGATGAGGATACGCATGAGCTCGGGGCCGCACATGGCGGGGTGCGTGTCGTTGGTGTGGATGGCCACAAACTGCGGCAGCAGCTCCCAGTTCTCGCCGTGCTCCTTCTCAAAGGTGTCGAGCAGGCTGTAGATGCCGGCCGAGACAAACAGGTACTCCTGCTTCAGGCGCAGCAGGCGGCCGTGCTCGCCGGCGTCGTTGGGGTAGAGGATGGCGCTGATAGCTTCGGCCTCGGCGCGCTCGGCGTCGGCTTGGGCATAGTCGCCGCGGTTGAAGGCCTCCAGGTCAAAGTGCTCCTCGACCGGCTCGGCGGCCCAGACGCGCAGCTTGTTGACGGTCTCGCCGGCATAGCCCACGACGGGGATGTCATAAGGGACGGCCAGGATATCCTGCGTGTCCACCGTGCGGTAGAACGTGCGGCCGTTCTCCTCAAAGCCCTCGACATGGCCACCAAACTTGATGGTCACAGCCTTGTCCTGACGGCGGACCTCCCAGGGATAGCCGTGGGTGAGCCACTCGTCGGTGGCCTCGACCTGACTGCCGTTGACGATCTCCTGCTTAAACAGGCCGTAGCGGTAGCGCATGCCGTTGCCGTAGCCGGCAATGCCCTCGGCTGCCATGGAATCTAGGAAGCATGCGGCAAGACGGCCCAGGCCACCGTTGCCCAGTGCCGGATCGGGCTCCTGGTTCTCGATGACGGAAAGGTCGAAGCCCATGTCGTCGAGCGCCTCGGCGACCATGTCGCGCACACCAAAGTTGAGCAGGTAGTTGTCGAGCAGGCGGCCGATCAAAAACTCGATCGAGAAGTAGTACACGCGCTTTTTGCCCTCGGCGGTGGCGCGGGCGTCGCTCTTGGTAGCAACGGTGCGTGCCTTCTCGGCCACGAGCTTGGCCAGGGCGTTAAAGCGGTCGAGGTCGCTGGCGGCCTCGACGCTCTTGCCACTGATGCTCATGACGGCATCGCGATAGAGCTCGGTAAACTCCTGCTTGTTGTCGAAGATCTTATTCATACGTTCCTTTCCCCCGGGGATGTTTCTCCCGGAACGGTTATGTCTTGTATCCTACGCCCCGTCGGGGCGGGTAATTACAGCTGTAACGGCTTTGTTACGCATCCTTGGCAGACGACTTAACAGAAGCAGACTTGGCCTTGGTAGCGGCCTTTTTGGTAGCCGGCTTCTTGGTCGCGGTAGCCTTAGCAGCGGGCTTTGCGGCAGCCTTGGCCTTGCCCTTGGTCGCGGTCGTAGCTTTAGCCTTGGCCGGAGCCTTCTTAGCGGCCGCTGCCTTGGGCTTCACCGAGGACGTGCGCTTCTTGGACGCAGCCTTGGGAGCCTCGATCACCGGTGGCTTGTAGCTGCTGGGACCGCGGCGCTTAAGCACCACGCCTGCCAGGCCGGGCACCTTAATCTCAATGGAGTCCATCTGCCCGTTCCAGGGATAGGGCTCGCTCGAGCAGGTGTAGGGCTCCTCACCGGCGTAACCGCTGCCGCCAAACTCGGGTCGATCGGAGTCGAAGATGACCTCCCAGTCACCCTCGCGCGGCACGCCCACGCGGAAGCTCTCATAGCTCGCCGGGTCAAAGTTGATCAGGATCACCAGGTCGTCATCGACGTCCTCGCCCTGGCGCACAAAGCTCACGATGGACTGCTTGGAGTTATCCGCGTCGATCCAGGTAAAGCCGTCGTCGGTGTAGCCGCGCTCGTACAGGGCGGGCTCGGCGGTGTACAGGTGGTTGAGCGCCTTGATAAACGCCTGATGATGACGGTGGGTCTCGTACTCCTCGGTCAGGAACCACTGGATGGACTCGTAGTAGCGCCACTCAATAAACTGGCCAATCTCGTTGCCCATAAAGTTGAGCTTGGCACCGGGGTGCGTCATCTGGTAGAAGGCCAGCGTGCGCAGGCCGGCAAACTGGCGCCACCAGTCGCCCGGCATGCGGCCGATGAGCGAGCACTTGCCGTGCACGACCTCGTCGTGGCTGAGCGGGCAAATAAAGTTCTCGGTAAAGGCGTACATGATGGAGAACGTGAGCAGGCCGTGGTTGCCGGGGCGCCACGGAAAATCGGTCTGCATGTAGTGCAGGGTGTCGTTCATCCAGCCCATGTCCCACTTGTAGTGGAAGCCCAGGCCGCCGTCCTGCGGCGGATAGGTCACGAGCGGCCACGCGGTGGACTCCTCGGCCATCATCATCACGTCGGGGTAGTGCGCCTCTACAGCGCAGTTGACCTGACGGATAAACGCGCTAGCGTCCAGGTCCTCCTCGGTACCGTACTTGTTGAACTTCTTTTGGCCGGGATCGTCGATGCCAAAGTTGAGGTACAGCATGCTGGATACGCCGTCCATGCGAATGCCGTCCACGTGGAAGTTCTCGAGCCAGTACAGCACGTTGGAGACCAAGAAGGAGCGGACCTCGCCGCGGGCGAAGTCAAACTTGTGCGTGCCCCAGTTGGGGTGAATCTCGTGCTCAAACAGCATGTGGCCGTTAAAGGTGGCAAGGCCGTGGGAGTCGGCGCAAAAACCGCCGGGCACCCAGTCCATGATCACGCCGATGCCCGCCTCGTGGCACGCATCGATAAAGTGCATGAGCTGCTGCGGGTTGCCGTAACGCGACGTGGCGGCGTAGTAGCCGGTCGTCTGATAGCCCCAGGAGCCGTCGAAGGGATGCTCCATGAGCGGCATGACCTCGATATGCGTGTAGCCCATGTCGCGCACGTAGTCCACGAGCTCCACCGACAGGTCGTCGTAGGTGTAAAACTCGCCGCGCTGTGCGGGGAAGGGATCCATGGGGCCGGGATAGTTGCCGTACTCGTCCGGCTCGCCCTGCGGCGCGTCGCCGTGTCGCTTCCACGAGCCAATATGCACCTCGTAGATGTTAAGGGGCTGAGACATGTGGTTATGGCTGGCGCGGCGCTTGAGCCACGCGGCATCGTTCCACTTGTAGCCATCGAGGGTCCACAGCACGCTGGCGGTACCCGGAGGGCATTCGGCCTTAAAGGCATACGGATCGGCCTTGTAGAGCTTTTCGCCCTCATTGGTCTCGATAAGGTACTTATAGAGCTGGCCCTGCTCGGCGTCAGGAATAAAGCCTTCCCAAATAGCGCTCGTATGCATGGGCACCAGCGGGTTGGCTTGCTCATCCCAGTCGTTAAATTCGCCAATGACATGGACGCTCTTTACGTCGGGCGCCCAAACGCAAAAACGCCAGCCGCGTGTACGGTTCTGCGTGTCGGGGTGAGCGCCCATCTTTTCCCAGCTACGCTCCCACGTGCCGATGCCAAATAGGTAGACATCGTCCTTGGTTAGCTCCGGTGCGTGCGGGGCGGCTTTGCGGGTAGCAGGCTTTTTGGTTGCTGGCTTTAGCTTTGTATCGCTCACGTTTGATCCCATCATGACGCGGCAGCGTGTTGCCTTGGTGACTAGATGCGAAAGGTCCAAGGCTGCACGAATCGAAGGGACGGCGATAGTTCTATGATTCGTTCCACCTCGCGTGCTCGGTGGAACTTTCGGCAGAAACTACGATAACACCTGTGCGTTAGTTTTATGGACGAAAGCGGATTTGCGGGGGCGTTTAATCGGTAAGCGACATGTTTATACCACTGGCAGAATTGCCGTGGTAAAACCCTTGACAGTTTTACCAATTAGGGTTTCAAAACTGATAGGCTTACGTTTGGTAAAACGTTTTTAGCAGGTTGTTTACCATTTGACATCGAAAGGCTCGTTTATGGACCACATCGCTGCCCCAAGTGTTGCTTTTATTTTCGATTGCGACGGCACGCTGGTTAACAGCTCCCCCGTTTGGGGCCATGCGCAGACCGAGTTATTGCGCCGTCATGGCGTTGACCTAACGGTCGACGATTTTGCCCAGTTTGAGCATTTGTCGCTCGAGGACGAGTGCAAGGCCTACCACGACACGTGGGGCATTGGCGCGAATGGCGAGGAGCTGTATCGTGAGCTGAGCGAGATTTTAATTGATGGGTACTCCAAGGTGCCGCCGCGCGAGGGGCTCCTGGCGTTTCTAGAGCAGGCGAAGGCAGCGGGCATTGCCATGTGCGTGGCTACGTCCACGCCGGCCGAACTGGTACAGTCCGCCCTTGCAGCTGCTGGTCTTGATCGCTATATGGAGTTTATTACCACGACGGGCGAGGCGGGACGCTCCAAGCAGTTCCCCGACGTGTACGAGCTGGCTCTGCGTCGCTTGGAAGAGCGCCGCGGGCACAAGTTTGAGCGCTCGTGGGTGTTTGAGGACGCCGTCTTTGGACTTAAGAGCTCTGGCACTGCAGGCTTTAAGCGCGTGGGCATCTATGACCCGCACGGCCGTATGGAGCGCGACGAGGTGCGTGCCAACTGCGATATCTTTATCGACGGCTATGAGGACCTGGACCTGGCCCGCATGCTTTCGTTTGAGGGCTAGGCGAGGGCCGTGGCTTGCAAAGTATTAGTGGTTTGCGGCTCTCCGTTGGTGGCGAGCCCCGAGTTGCTGTGCCACCTGGCAGGGGAGTGCGACCACGTTGTCGCCGTGGACCGCGGGCTCGACGCGCTGCTGGGCGCGGGACTGGGCTGCGACGTATATGTAGGAGATGCCGACACCGTAAGCGATGAGGGGCGCTCACTGGTCGATGCCGCTGCCGATTTTGAAGTAGAACGCCACAACCCCTACAAGGACTATACCGATTTTGCATTGGCGCTCGATTCCGTTCGCCGCCGCTGGCCAGGCGCCGAAGTGGTTGCGACTTGCGCCACCGGCGGCCGCCCGGACATGGCCCTGTCTGTGTTGGGGCTACTGGCGGGCTATGCGGACGCCCCCGTCTGGATCGTAGAAGACGAAGTGACGGCCAGAATCCTGCACCAGGACGAGACCTGGACCATCGAGGGCGCCGAGGGCAAAACCTTCTCCATCATCGCCATAGCCCCCAACACCCAGGTAAGCGAACACGGCCTAGAGTGGGAGCTAGATCACAGCCCCCTGGGACTACTAGCCGACACCGGCATCTCTAATGTCGTCAGGAAAACGGCCAAGATCCAAGTCCACCAAGGCGTCGCAATCGGTTATTTGCTGCATCAGGGTTTTATCCCGTCCCAGGAAAACCCGTAAGGCGGAAAATCAATCCAAAATTCCCCCTTGCATCCCCGAAGATCTTCCCCTATAGTATCTCGTCGTCACGGGGGCGTAGCTCAGCTGGGAGAGCGCTTGACTGGCAGTCAAGAGGTCAGGGGTTCGATTCCCCTCGTCTCCACCATCGTGAGTGCAAGAGGCCACCGGATACCCGGTGGCCTCTTTTAATATCCATCATCCCCACAAACCAATGTGAAGCGTGCACCCGCGCCCACCCCATAAAAAGTTGCGCAATTACCTTCCAGGTTTTGTACAAAGTTTGTTAGCCAAACTTAATTGTTTGAGCAATTCACGCCGCCAGCAATACAACTCAGGCAGTGCTCGCCAACCCACACACCCCCATAAACCTGCGGCAATGCGTGCAAGACGGTACAATATCTCCCATAACCACGGCAAATAAACAATATGTTGCTCAACACACCCCAAAACGTATGGGCTAGCTGCTGTGCTAGGATACTTAACGTTACATGGGTTCAACTGTGCTCACGGTTCCAGCAAGTCGCAAAGCACAGGGTCGATCAGCATCCGGCCGTAACGGCGGTGCCAGAAAGACCACGAGCTCCAATAGCGTCGTCATGCGTATCGCATCGAATGACTTTATTCTTATCTAAGTGCAGGTTCTTCATTCGATTCGACATTTTATGACAAATCGCAGCAGTCCTACAGCTGTTTGCGTGCGGTCCAGTTTTGTTCCCGCTTGACTGGATTGCACGCAGCTAGCTGGGGACGCGGTCTTTTTGCGATACACGTCCGCGTCTCTAGTCACTGCACTTATACATACCGTTCACGGTGGGGCAGAGCCACGTGCTTGTCTAACTGGGCTCAGGGTTTGAATATGGAGCGCCTTCGCGCACAAGCGCCCTGGCGAAGCCATACCCAAACCCCGTGAGCCACACGTAAGACAGCAAGGGGGTGGTGCTCGTGTGGTATGTGATCCAGGTCATTAACGGTCGCGAAGACGTAATGCGCGAGCGCATCGAGCACGTGGTGCCGGCTGGTGCCATGCAGGAGCTCTTTTATCCCCAATTTCAAACCGAGATCAAAGTACACGGCGAATGGGTCAACACGACCAAGCCGCTCTTTCCCGGTTATCTTGTCTGCGATACGGCAGATCCTCGCACGGTGCAACAGTATCTGCTGCGCATGGACGACTTTGCCCGGGTGCTATCCCAGGACGGTCAGTTTGTGCCGCTGGCAAAAGAAGAGGTCCAGCTTATTGGCAGCTTTACGCATGCGGGAGACCGCGTAGTGCCCATGAGCGAGGCCTTAAAAGACGGTGATCAGGTCGTTGTGATGGCAGGTCCGCTGCTGGGCCACGAAGGCCTTATCAAAACCATTAATAGACGCAAGAGCACTGCTTATTTGGAGCTCGACCTGTGCGGCCGACGCGTGACTACGCGCGTTGGCCTTGCCGTGCTTTCGGCCGAGCAGCGCACAATGCGAAACCTTAAAAAGGCGATCGCCTAACTTTAGGCGACTGTTTAAAGGGACTGGGAGGATCCCCGGGGGCGGGGACGTAGGTTTGAAGGAAATATTGTCAGAAAAAACTGAATATACAGAAGGAGCGCCAGTGGGGGCTGCGCTGGTTGCCCAGGCCATGAAGAGCGGCGACGTAAGCATGCGCTACAAGGCCATGCAATCAATTAAAGATTGGGACCGCACGCGCCTGGCCTACCGCACCGCCAAGCGCGTCTTCGACATCGTATTCAGCGGTTTCGTGCTGGCCGTAATCGCCGTGCCGAGCCTGGTGCTCGCCGCCGCCATCCGCCTGGAGAGCGAGGGCAACCCGTTCTACAGCCAGATCCGCGTGGGGCAGACCCACCGCGACGGCAGGCTGTCCACCTTCCGCATGTGGAAGTTCCGTTCAATGTACAAAGACGCCGACGAGCGCCTCGCCGAGCTCAAGGAGCAGAACGAGATCGCCGGCGCCATGTTCAAGATGAAGGATGACCCGCGCGTAACGAAAATCGGCAAGTTCATCCGCAAGCACTCCATCGACGAGTTCCCGCAGTTCCTGAACGTATTCCTGGGCCAGATGTCCGTCGTGGGCCCGCGTCCGCCGCTGCCAAACGAGGTCGCGGAGTACACCGAGTTCGACCTGCAGCGCCTGGCCGTCAAGCCCGGGATAACCGGCTGGTGGCAGGTGACGGAGCGCAACTCGACCGGCTTCGACGGCATGGTCCGCCGAGACTTGGAGTACATCGCCAACCGGGGCATCTTCACCGACCTCAAGATTGTGATCCTCACGGTTATTGAGGTCATCACCGGTAAGGGTGCGTGCTAATGCTCGAGGACTATTCGAAATACTCTGAGTTGAATCGCGTTCCCGTAATCGATGTTCCGATCACGGGAACCAATATGTACGAGTGTGTCGAGTTTCTTACTCGTCATATAGATGAGCTTCACGGTGAGTATATTTGCGTCTCCAATGCGCACACATCGGTTATGGCCCATGACGACCCTTCCTATTGGGCCTGCCAAGCTGACTCCCTCATGTCCGTTCCCGACGGTAAGCCCTTATCGGTTGTCGGACGAAACACAATCGAGTCAATGGGGCGCGTGACCGGACCGGACCTGATGCGTGAAATATTTAGCATTTCCGTGCAGCAAGGATGGACTCATTACTTCTACGGTAACGAGCAGAAGAATCTCGAGGCTCTCAAGGATTCACTGCAAGAGGAATATCCGGGTTTGAAAATCGCCGGCATGGAGCCTTCGGTCTTCCGCCCACTCTCCGATAGCGAGAAACAAGACCTATCGCGACGCCTCGAAGAATCGGGCGCAGACTTTGCATGGATCGCTTTGGGCGCACCCCGTCAGGAAGTCCTCATGCATGAGCTTAAAGGCGGCCCTCAACCGTTGATGATAGGCGTTGGAGGCGCGTTCAATGTTCTCGCTGGCGTGGTGCCAGAGGCGCCGATATGGATGCAAAACCTGAGTCTCGAGTGGCTATACAGACTTATTCAAGAGCCAAAACGGCTTTTCAAACGATACCTCGTAACCAATACGAAATTCCTCTTTTACCAGTTTACAAAAGCCAAACGTAAGGAAGGCAAATAGATGAAAGATTCGACCACCTTTAAAGACAAGACCCTCATGATCACGGGCGGCACCGGCTCGTTCGGCAACACCGTGCTCAAGCACTTCATGAACACCGACCTGGCCGAGATCCGCATCTTCTCGCGCGACGAGAAGAAGCAGGACGACATGCGCCACCGCCTGCAGGAGAAGTCCCCCGAGCTCGCCTCCAAGGTGCGCTTCTTCATCGGCGACGTCCGCAACGCCCAGAGCGTGCGCGACGCCATGCACGGCGTGGACTACATCTTCCACGCCGCCGCCCTCAAGCAGGTGCCCTCCTGCGAGTTCTTCCCCATGGAGGCCGTGCGCACCAACGTCATCGGCACTGACAACGTCCTGCACGCCGCCATCGAGGAGGGCGTCGACCGCGTCGTGTGCCTGTCCACCGACAAGGCCGCATACCCCATCAACGCCATGGGCAAGTCCAAGGCCATGATGGAGTCCATCATCTACGCCAACGCCCGCAACGGCGCCGGCCGCACCACCATCTGCTGCACCCGCTACGGCAACGTCATGTGCTCGCGCGGCAGCGTCATCCCGCTGTTCATCGACCGAATCCGCAAGGGCGAGCCTCTCACCGTGACCGACCCGAACATGACCCGCTTCCTCATGAACCTGGACGAGGCGGTCGACCTGGTGCAGTTCGCCTTCGAGCACGCCAACCCCGGCGACCTGTTCATCCAGAAGGCGCCGGCGTCGACCATCGGCGACCTCGCCGAGGCCGTGCAGGAGGTCTTCGGCCGCGTGGGCACCCAGGTGATCGGCACCCGCCACGGCGAGAAGCTCTACGAGACCCTCATGACCCGCGAGGAGCGCCTGAGGGCCGAGGACATGGGCGGCTACTACCGCGTCGCCTGCGACTCGCGCGACCTGAACTACGACAAGTTCGTCGTCGACGGCGAGGTGGAGACCCAGGCCGACGAGTCCTACACCTCCCACAACACCGAGAGGCTCGACGTGGAGGGCACGATCGCCAAGATCGAGACCGCCGAGTACGTGCAGCTGGCGCTCGAGGGCCGCGAGCACGAGGCGGTGCAGTAGGGTGCGCGTCCTCGTCACCGGCGCCAGGGGCTTCGTCGGGAGGAACCTCTGCTGCGCGCTGAAGAACATAAGGGACGGCAAGGACCGCCGTGCCAAATACCAGCAACTCCTTCCCCTCGAGGTCATGGAGTACGACCTCGACTCGGCGCCCGCCGAGCTGGAGGACTACTGCTCCCGCGCCGACTTCGTCTTCAACCTGGCCGGCGTCAACCGCCCAAAGGACCAGGCGGAGTTCATGGAGGGCAACTTCGGGTTCGCCTCCACGCTGCTGGACACCTTGGAGCGCCACGGGAACACGTGCCCCGTCATGCTCTCCAGCTCCGCGCAGGCGAGCCTGTCGGGCCGCTTCGAGGGCTCGGTCTACGGCGAGTCCAAGCTCGCGGGGGAGGGCCTCTTCCGCGAGTACTCCGAGAGGACCGGCGCACCGGTGCTCATCTACCGCTTCCCCAACCTCTACGGCAAGTGGTGCCGCCCGCGCTACAACTCCGCCGTGGCGACCTTCTGCGACGCCATCGCCAACGGCCGCCCCTACACCGTGAACGACCCCAGCGTGGAGCTGGAGCTCCTCTACATCGACGACCTCGTCGGCGAGATGCTGGGCGCCCTTCTGGGCGAGGAGCACCGCTGCGGTTACGTGGGCCTCGAGAGGGTAGAGGGTGACGGGTTCTGCTACGTCCCTAAGACAGACGTTAAGACCCTGGGCGAGATCGTCTACCTGCTCGACAGCTTCCGCGACAGCCGCGAGACGCTCGCGGTGCCCGACCTCACCGAGGGCTCCTTCTCCAAGAAGCTCTGGAGCACGTTCCTGTCCTACTACGAGCCGGGGAACTTCGCCTATAGCCTCAGGCCCAACACCGACGACCGCGGCTCGTTCACCGAGTTCCTGCGCACGCCGGAGCGCGGCCAGGTCTCGATCAACGTGAGCAGGCCCGGGATCACCAAGGGCAACCACTGGCACATGAGCAAGTGGGAGAGGTTCCTGGTGGTCTCCGGCACCGCGTCGATCAAGTTGAGGAAGGTGGGGGAGGACGCCGAGGGCAACCCGTTCCCCGTCGACGAGTACACCGTCTCCGGCTCCGACATGCGCGTGGTCGAGATGATCCCGGGCTACACGCACTCCATCACCAACCTGTCCGACACCGAGGACCTCGTGACGGTCATGTGGGCCAACGAGCCCTTCGATCCCGAGAGCCCCGACACCTACTACGAGGAGGTCTAGCCGCATGGGCAAGGACTATTCCGATATCGCATTCAAGGACGATGGCCGACTGAAGCTCCTGATCATCGTGGGCACCCGCCCCGAGGTCATACGCCTGTCCGAGGTCATCAAGAAGTGCCGACGCCACTTCGACTGCCTGCTGGCGCACACCGGGCAGAACTACGACTACACGCTCAACGGCATCTTCTTCCGCGACCTGGAGCTCGCCGACCCCGACGTCTACCTGGACGCCGTGGGCGCGGACCTCGGCGAGACCGTGGGCAACATCATCGCCGCGAGCTATAAGCTCATGGTCCAGGTCCAGCCCGACGCGCTGCTGATCCTGGGCGACACCAACAGCTGCCTGTCCGCCATCGCGGCCAAGCGCCTGCACATCCCCATCTTCCACATGGAGGCGGGCAACCGCTGCAAGGACGAGTGCCTGCCCGAGGAGACCAACCGCCGCATCGTCGACGTCATCTCCGACGTCAACCTGGCCTACTCCGAGCACGCCCGCCGCTACCTGAAGGACACCGGCTGCGCCCCGGAGCGCACCTACGTCACCGGCTCGCCCATGGCGGAGGTCCTGCGCGCCAACCTGGAGAAGATCGAGGCCTCGGACGTCCTGACCGAGCTCGGCCTGGAGCCGAAGAAGTACATGCTGCTCTCGGCCCACCGCGAGGAGAACATCGACACCGAGGCCAACTTCACGAGCCTGTTCACCGCCATCAACGCGCTGGCCGAGAAGTACGACATGCCGATCCTGTACTCCTGCCACCCGCGCTCCCGCAAGCGCCTGGAGGCCACCGGCTTCGAGCTCGACCCGCGCGTGCGCATGCACGAGCCCATGGGCTTCCACGACTACAACTGCCTGCAGATGAACGCCTTCGCCGTGGTGTCCGACTCCGGCACCCTGCCCGAGGAGTCGAGCTTCTTCGCGAGCGTCGGCCGCCCGTTCCCGGCGGTGTGCATCCGCACCTCCACCGAGCGCCCCGAGGCGTTGGACAAGGCGTGCTTCACGTTGGCCGGCATCTCCGAGAAGGGGCTGCTGCAGGCGGTACACACCGCCGTCGAGCTCGACGCGGAGGGGTCGCTGCCCGAGGCGCCCGTTCCCGACTACGCCGACGAGACCGTGTCCACCAAGGTGGTCAAGATCATCCAGAGCTACACCGGCGTCGTGGACAAGATGGTGTGGAGGAAAGCGTAGCTATGGGTCTCGCCTATAGGATCCTCGACGGCATCCCCCGTGCTTACAACAAGCTACTTCTTATGCCCTCGCTACGGCGCTCCTTTGCTGCTTGCGGCAAGAACGTGACCCTGGGCCGCCGCAGCGAGATTGCCGGAGCGGGCAATATCTACATGGGCCATGACGTGTACCTTGGCCCTGGAACAACGCTGCTCACAACCCGGGCGAAAATTCACATCGGCGACTATGTCATGAGCGGACCCAACCTTACCGTTATCACCGGCGATCACCGCACCGACATCCTCGATCGCCCCATGATGGAACTTACCGATGAGGACAAGCTCCCCGACAACGACCAGGATGTCGTTATCGGTAATGACGTGTGGATGGGCAGTGGAGTGACGATTCTAAAGGGTGTCCACGTCTCTGATCATTCCGTTATTGCCGCCAGTGCCCTCGTAAACAAAGATGTAGAGCCTGAGTATTCAATCTGGGGGGGGGTTCCTGCTCGCATGATTTCTATGAGACCAGGATTCGATGAACATGAATAAAGGCAAAATCGAATACCGCGCAATGCAGTTGCGATATTGTGTGAGACGGTTTGCATATAAGGCCGGCAAACAAGAATATTTGCCAAAGTCTGCATTAAATCGCGACGATTTCAATACGGTTATTTCGAACTTGATTTTATCTGGTAAGCCAATCATGGTAGGCCGGTTTGGTAGTCAAGAGGCCCGTGCAACCGCTTGGGCGCTTGGCGTTGCCAAAGGATACGATAAGGCCATTCCTCTCTATGTTCAGAAACGCATGGCGGTAGGGCCTGGCTTTTTCCCGGCAGACGACGAACATATCAGGCGCTTCGGTCTTCTCATGGCCAAATCGGCAGCTGATTTGGATGCCCTGGCCTATTGGGACTCATTCATGCAGCAATGGCTTTTGAAAGAGGTTTGTGCTGAAGGCATCACCATTTCATATCTAGAAAACCTTGAGCCTTATCGAAATCAGGGTAATCCGTGGACGGCAGCTCTTTCTGGCAAGCGCGTGCTTGTTGTCCACCCTTTTGCAAAAAGTATTGAAGCTCAATATTCACGCAAAGAGCAGTTGTTTGCTAATAGAAACTTATTACCAGACTTTGAATTGCAAACACTCGTTCCACCTCAAACGATAGCGGGCAGTGCTGATGCCCGTTATACCGATTGGTTTGATGCTTTGAAGCATCTTGAGTTTGAAGTTGACTCCAGGGAGTTTGATGTCGCAATCATTGGCTGTGGAGCGTATGGTTTTCCCTTGGCATCTCATGTGAAACGTTCTGGGCGGCAAGCGATTCATGGGGGGGGATGGTTCAGATGCTTTTCGGCATCAAGGGGAAGCGCTGGGACCTCAAACCTATCTCCAAGGAGCTTTACAACTCAAGCTGGATCAGGCCGAGTATGGAAGAGCGGCCTGAACATGCGAACGAAGTGGAGAACGGATGCTACTGGTAAGGCACGGCAAGCAGGGGCTGGATTTCATGGCTAGTCGTGTGCTTATGGTAGGGCCGTCACCTGAGGCCTGGGGTGGCGTAGCAACTGTTGAGAAGAATATCTTGGATGCGGTCGCATCGACGGGTCGAGAGGTTCATTTCGTTGCAACGATGCGTGATGGATCGAAGTTCACGAAAATATTGATGTTTCCGCAAGCATTTTTCGAGGTTCGTCGCGAACTCCGACAATGCGATGTTTGCCACATCCACACTGCGCTTGGCATGAGCTACAAGAGGAAATATCTGATTTGCAAGGAAGCGGCGAAGGCCAATGTGCCTTATATCCTCCATGTTCATGAGGGTGATTTTGAGAACCAGTACGAACATATGGGTGCCGGTGAACAGACGAAGGTTCGCTGGATGCTGCAGAATGCTTCCCGAGTCATAGCTCTCTCCGAGGAGTGGAGGAGCTATTTCGTCAGAAAGTTTGAGCTAGCAAATATCGTGGTGCTTGAAAATGCTGTATTTGTTCCGCAGGAGGTAAGTGAGCAAAAGGATCCTACGAAGTTTTACTTCTTGGGACGCATGTGCCCTAAGAAGGGTGTAGATACCCTTCTTAGGGCGGTTCGCTGTCTTCTTTTGACCCATCCCGAAACGAAAGTAATGCTTGCTGGGGGTGGCGAAGAACTGGAAAGCTATCAGCAGCTCGCCAACGAGTTGGGCGTTGGACGCAACGTCGAGTTTCTTGGCTGGGCCGACGATCTCATGAAGGCAAGACTTTCCGATGAATGCCTTACATCCGTGCTTCCCTCGGATGCTGAAGGGTTGCCCATGTGCGTGCTCGAGTCTATGGCAGCTGGGTGTGCCTCTATCGCCACTAGAGTGGGCGGCCTACCAAGTCTCATCGATGATGGGGTAAACGGTCTGCTTATAGAGCCGCGTGACCCAGAGGGTCTTGCGAAGGCGATGAGCAGGTGCATCGAGGCCCCTGACTGGGCTCGGATGATTGCTCAACGCGGTCGCCAAACCATTATTGAACGTTACTCCATGAAGGCCTATCTCAAAAAACTGGAGAGTATTTATGAAAAAGTTGCGCACGGTGGCGAGTGATTATTAACGCCTGCACTAACAGTACACCGCGAAGGAACTTGCTTGCTGACCGCAAGAGCCCCTCGCGATTGAGAGGCAAGCTTTATTCCAATAAATTGCGTTGCACTGTCTGCCATCAAAGAACGAGGGACTTCCTATGAGCGTCCTCGAGGCCATGGCGATAGACGTTTCAAACATTGCGACTCCTGTAGGCGGAACCCCTCAACTCATAAATGATGGAGTTGACGGGCTTCTCGTAACGGGCGATAACAATAAAGTTTTAGCGTCGGATTGAGTAATTTTCTCGGATCGCCCGAGCTTAGAAAAGACCTCGATCTATCAGCTCGCAATTAAACATGCAGCTCATTTGATATCAATCTGCTTTGTAGTTAACGAATTGAAATTTATAGCGATTTGATCAGCGTAAACTAGAGGAATAAATTGAAATATACGAATTTAGCTCAAGAAGCTGGACATATTGTCTTTGTTCATCCTTCCTTGATGGGTGGCGGTGCCGAGCGCGTCTCTCTTGCGCTTGCATCGTACTTCGTTTCTCATGGTATTAGATTTACCTATTTCTTGACTAAAAGTAACGTTATTGAATATGAAGTGCCAGATGGAGTTGAAGTGTGTTCTGAGTTTGCAGACGCTTCGCTTAAGCCACTCGACCAGGTCAGGCTAATACGGCGTTTTGTTTCCGAACGGCCCAAAGCCACGGTGATTTCATTTTTGCCACATCAAAACATGTATACGCTGATGGCGACCATCGGACTCCCAAACAGGGTTATTGTTTCGGTACGAAACGATCCGAGATATGATTTTCCTGGCAATAAGATCCTCCCATTCATTAGAAACATGTTGTATCGAAGGTCCGATGCAATTGTGTTTCAGACAAAAAGTCAGGCAAGTTTAATGCCGAGATACCTTCAGGCGAATTCAAAAATCATCTTAAATCCAATATCTAGTGAACTTCCTGAACCGTATTCTGGGCTTAGAAGAAAAGCAATCGTCACGGCGGGACGGCTTGAACTTCAAAAAAATCACTCGATGACAATCAGGTCATTTGCGCTGTTTCATAAAAAACACCCTGAATATATTCTTGAAATCTTTGGCAAGGGAAGCCTTCAATCAGAACTGGAAAATCTTGTTCATAGCCTTGATATGGATGATTCAATCAAATTTATGGGCTTTTCTTCTGACGCTCTTTTGCACATTAGAACTGCATCGGCTTTTGTAATGTCATCAAAGTTCGAGGGTCTATCTAATTCGATGCTTGAGTCCTTGTGCATGGGGGTTCCAACAATTTGCACCAAATGTGGCGGTGGTGGAGCAGAAGCAGTTATTCGGAATGGCGTGAACGGCATTTTGGTCGATATTGATGACGATCTAGCTGAGAGCGATGCGTTCAATAAGATCGTCGAAGATAAGTCCTATTCGAATCATTTGTCTAATAATGCCCTGATGCTAAGGCAGTCCCTTTCTTTAGAAACTATTGGCAATGAATGGGCAAATCTTCTCTTTAAATAGATTCGCCCAAACGTCTCCAATAAGGAAAACAGAATTGCATTATCAGTTAAACCAATACAATCAAAATAGAAGAATCACTGACCTGTTGTTAGCAATAGCAGTGATTTCCGGCCTCATGGTTCCCTTTCTTCGAGATTTGGGGTCATCATACACGCTTGCTACTGACTGGGAAGTTAACCGCTTTGCATTCAGTACTTCAAACGGACGCTTTGCTTCTTTATTTGATTTGATTCAACAGATCAGCTTTTCGATTCTCTTGTTGCGTGCAATTAGTAAATCACGAAAAGCTAATTGGCTCGTTATATCTTGTTCAGTTTTTGGACTAATAGTTTATAGCTTAATGGCCGTAGCCAATAATGCGGGCGACTTAACCAGCGTGCTCTTTGGAAATGTTCCAACCACTGTATTTATTATTCCTCTATTCTATCTATTGTCAGAGGATCCAAGAATCGAGCAGTTGATTAAAAAATGGGTCCCGCTGCTATCATTGATTTGTTTTATCGCTTCACTAGCATCAATTATTAAGTTTAAATCTATTTGTGGTTTTGGATCTTATATTGGATGGTGTCCTGCGAGGGACTATTTTGCATTTGGCATCAGTTTGTATTGGTCAACCGTGGTGCTTACATCAAATGATGAACATGGCTATTTCATAACGATGGGTATAGGCATTCTTGCCTGCATCGCCGCATTTATGCTGGCAACCAGAAGTTGGTTAATTCAACCAATGCTGGTCATGCTTTTTGCAACTTTTATGGCTAAAGGAATTGACAAAGTTTTTAAACGCACTGTAATTGTTATTTTTGCAGCTGGGACGGCACTTTTGGCATTGTCATTTATTTATCCTGAAGTTCTTGATTCGTTTTTAAACAGAATCGGTGAAGATACACGGTCTAACCAATATGAAATTTTCTATAGCCAGGTTGAACCGGCATCGCTTATATTCGGTAACGGAATTAGTGCTGGATATAGAT
Organism: uncultured Collinsella sp.; assembly: GCA_900543595.1. Lineage (GTDB taxonomy): Bacteria > Actinomycetota > Coriobacteriia > Coriobacteriales > Coriobacteriaceae > Collinsella. The sequence continues at coordinate 36,932 of UQRX01000015.1, forward strand.
ACGGCACGAATTCAAATTATCTTTTTTTCGATAATCAAATAATTTATTTGATGTTTCATTTTGGTGTTTTAGCCGTTGTTCCGCTTTTGTACGTCCTGTTGCGATGCCTATTTGGTTCTTCCAAAAATAGCCAGTGCAAATTTGTTGCCCTCTTTTATCTCATGGCGATTCTGGGATTATCAACTTACTACTCTTACACAATTAATGTCGGGGTCGTGCTCCTATTTTCATCCTTTGGTTTTACCCTAAACAACATAGAACCAGAAAGATCTAAGCGTATGTGCAATGCGGATGGTGAAAAATAATGGCTTCGAACAAGGCTGCAACCAGTATGTTTTGGGCAATAGGTGAGAGATTTGCCACGCAAGGTGCCCTATTTGTAATTTCCCTAATTCTGGCGCGTTTGCTGTCCCCGAGTGATTACGGTACTCTTTCGCTACTGCTTGTATTTACAAATTTGGCAGACGTGCTTGTCACAAACGGACTTGGCGAAGCGCTAATACAAAAGTCTGATATCAATCAAATTGACTACTCGACAATGTTGTCATGTTCAATTGCATTGTCGAGCATCTTATATGTATTGATATTTATTTCGGCTCCAGGCATTGCAGGCTTCTATGGAAATGCAGATATGTGTCTTTACCTAAGGGTTCTGGCATTACGTCTTCCTCTTTCGGCGCTGAATGCAATTCAAAAGGCCTATATTGCAAAGAACTTTTTATTTAGATTGCAATTTTCTGCATCGTTCCTCAGCTCCTTGATCTCAGGATTAGCAGCTATCGTAGTTGCAATGTTGGGTTTTGGTATTTATGCGCTAATCATTCAACAGATACTTACTGTTCTGATGACAACGGTACTAATGGCTTGGTTAACAAAATGGACGCCTAGACTAAAATTCGTGGTTGGTTCAGCAAGAGAGCTGTTGCCCCTTGGAATACAATTTACAAGTGCCAACCTTATTAATTCTATTTATACAGAAGGTCGTTCTTTAGTCATCGGAAAATTCTATTCCTCCGCAGACTTGGCTTTCTTTAATCGCGGCAACCAATTCCCGGCTTTAATTGTAGGCAACTTAAACACTCCAATTAGCAATGTTATGTTACCTCTAATGGCTGAAAAGAAAGACAGCCAAAATGCGCTCAAATCAGTTCTTAGAAAAGCGATGCAGCTTTCTGCTTATCTCGTTTTCCCCATGATGGGAATTTTGGCTGCGTGTGCGCGTCCTCTGGTTCTTGTTCTTTTGGGTCAAAAATGGGCGGAATGCGTCCCGTATCTTCAAGTTGCGTGCTTATTCTATCTATTTCAACCCCTTCAATCTATGAATTGGCAGGCACTTAAAGCAGCAGGTCAAGGCGCCCTTTGTTTTAAGCTTGAGGTCATTAAGAAGGCTATTTCGTTCATCGTTTTAATTATGTCGATTCCTTTTGGTGTATTTGCGATTTCCCTTTCAAGTGCCTTTTGCGGATTTGTCTCAATGTTAATTAACATGACCCCGAATAAAAAAGTGCTCGGCTATGGCATATTTGAGCAGCTTATTGACGTTCTTAAGCCGTCAATTGCCACATTGTTTTCCGTGGTGATCGCATTATTATTAATCCACATTTCAAACGGGAATCTTATTTCGTTAATTGTTGCCCCTCTCGGGTCCTTAGGGTGTTACATCGTGCTATCTAAGCTGATGAACATCGAAGGATTCATTTTGCTTATGGACAAATTGTCCCTTCGTCGGAATTAACCGTTATTTTCTAACGGCATTGATGAATCGATCAGAAATGAACTACAGAATGAATAAACAGGTTTTATATCTAGTTCAATCAATTCCGGGGGATAATGCTCCTACAAAACATGCTTTCGCAATTTCCGATTTGCTGGTTAAATGTGGCTTCAACGTCCATTTTGTTCTTGCTGGAATAATTGAGCCGTCATCCAACGCCATAAGCAGCAATTACGACTATCCCTTTGATTTTCCGTATGAGGTGAAATTCGGGCACCATCAAATAGCAAAAAAGTATTACGAGCGAATCTCTTCTTCCCTCAGCTTTAAAGCCTTCACTCGATGTTTCGATCAAATACAGCCCGACTTGGTTATTTATTACGGGATACAACATAAGCTTGCAAAACGGGTTTTAGATCATTGCCATGATTTTAACGTTCCCGTAATCGTTGATGAGACCGATTGGTTTACTCCGAAATTTACAGGAGATTTAGCTGCTTGGCTTGTGGAGAAATCTCGTTCTAAACGGGTGGCTGAAGTGGATAGATTGCTAGATGGAGTTATCGCAATCTCGCCCTTTTTTAAAAAACATTTCGATTCACTCTACTCCTCTCAAGGATATCCAAAGGTTTTTTATTTGCCACCCTTAAATAGGGCCGGAGACTCACTTAGTGACCCTTGCTCTTTAGAAGGATTGAAGCGGAGAACTATAACCAAGTTTGTCTATGCAGGTTCACCCGCTGGGGGAAAAGACTCACTTACAGAGTTTATTTCGCTTATAAGTAATGACGCTATTCCTGCAATCACTCAACCAGTACTCGATGTAATTGGAATTGATTTAAACCAGGCAGTCAGTTTAATGGGAAACATTGCCAGATCTAATAAGGTTCATTTTCACGGCCGTGTTTCCCATGACAGCGTAATCAAAATGCTGCAAGAATCTGACTTTGGAATTCTATTTAGAACTCCTGATTTATATTCTCGCGCCGGATTTTCAACAAAATTCGCTGAGTGTATGTCAAACGGTGTTCCGATGTTATGCAACGCGGTCGGAGGAGCCGATCTTATTCTCGAGAATATGATTGACGGAATTGTTATTCCGGATTTAAGCAATCAAGCTCTTCTAGACGGAATCACAAGCGCATGCAATTTGAGTGACCATGAGTTGACCAGCATGAAACGAGCTGCACTAGAAAAGGCTTTAAAGCTCTTTGAGTCAGACAATTACATAGATTCATTTTCATCATTTCTCAAATCATTACTTTCAATTCGCAACTAGTTATTTCGATCGTTCAAAGGAGCAATATGTCAAATAAAGTACTCGTCACCGGAGCAGCCGGCTTTATCGGCGCGTTCCTCGTCAAGAAGCTGCTCGAGGAGACCGATAACGTTATCGTCGGTCTCGACAACCTCAACAGCTACTACGACCCCGGTATCAAGGATGCCCGCCTGCGCATGCTGGCCGATGTCGATGCCGACGGCCGCTTCACCTTCGTGCGCGGCGACCTGTGCGACGCCGCCCTCATCGAGCGCCTGTTCGCTGAGAACGGCTTCGACGTCGTGGTGAACCTCGCTGCCCAGGCGGGCGTCCGCTACTCCATCGAGAACCCGCGCGCATACCTGGAGAGCAACCTCGTCGGCTTCTTCAACGTGCTCGAGGCCTGCCGCCACCACCCGGTCAAGCACCTCGTATACGCCAGCTCCAGCTCGGTCTACGGCGGCAACAAGAAGGTGCCGTTCTCCGAGGAGGACCGCGTGGACTCGCCGGTGTCGCTCTACGCCGCCACCAAGAAGTCCAACGAGCTCATGGCGGCCGCCTACTCAAAGCTCTACTCCATCCCGGCGACCGGCCTGCGCTTCTTCACCGTGTACGGCCCCATGGGCAGGCCCGACATGGCCTACTTCGGATTCACCGAGAAGCTGCGCCGCGGCGACACCATCAAGATCTTCAACATGGGCGACTGCCGCCGCGACTTCACCTACGTCGACGACATCGTCGAGGGCGTGAGGCGCGTCATGGACGCCGCACCCGAGGTGGAGATGGGCGAGGACGGGCTGCCGCTCGCCGCGCACCGCGTCTACAACATCGGCAACTCGCACCCCGAGAACCTGCTCGACTTCGTCGACGCGCTTCAGCGCGTTCTGGTGGAGGAGGGCGTGCTGCCTGCGGACTACGACTTCGAGGCCCACAAGCAGCTCGTGCCCATGCAGCCAGGCGACGTGCCCGTCACCTACGCCGACACCACGGCTCTCCAGCGCGACCTGGGCTACAAGCCCGCGACGCCGCTCGAGGACGGCCTGAGGGCCTTCGCCAAATGGTATAAGCGCTACTACAACATTTAGGAAATCATGGTCCTGTAACAGGGGCCATTTTTAATGCGAATTATTGCTCTTTGACAATTGGAGAATGACATGAAGATCGCTGTCGCCGGTACCGGCTACGTCGGCCTGTCCCTCGCCGTCCTGCTCTCGCAGCACAACGAGGTCCACGCGCTGGACATCGTGCCCGAGAAGGTCGAGAAGATCAACAACTACGTATCGCCCATCCAGGACGACGAGATCGAGCGCTTCCTGGCGGAGGCCAAGGCGGGGGAGCGCGAGCTCGACCTGCACGCCACCGTCGACGTGGCCGAGGCCTACACGGGCGCCGACTACGCCGTCATCGCCACGCCCACCAACTACGACTCGGATAAGAACTTCTTCGATACGAGCTCCGTCGAGGCTGCCATCGCCGCCGTGCGCTCGGTGAACCCGGGCGCCTGGATCGTCATCAAGTCGACCATCCCCGTGGGTTACACCGCGGGTCTGCGCGAGAGGCTGGGCGACGAGAAGATCTTCTTCAGCCCCGAGTTCCTGCGCGAGAGCAAGGCGCTCTACGACAACCTGCACCCCAGCCGCATCGTGGTGGGCGCGCCCAAGGACGACCCCGAGGCCGTCGCCGCGGCGGAGAAGTTCGCCCGCCTGCTCGCCCAGGGCGCCGACCCCGCCGAGCTCGAGCGCGAGAATGCTGACGGCACCAAGGGCATCCCGGAGCTCGTGCTGGGCACCACCGAGGCCGAGGCCGTTAAGCTCTTCGCCAACACCTACCTGGCGCTGCGCGTGGCCTACTTCAACGAGCTCGACACCTACTGCGAGGTGCGAGGCCTCAACACCCGCGACGTCATCGACGGCGTGTGCCTGGAGCCGCGCATCGGCAGCCACTACAACAACCCCAGCTTCGGCTACGGCGGCTACTGCCTGCCCAAGGACACAAAGCAGCTGCTGGCAAATTATAAAGACGTGCCGCAGAACCTGATCGAGGCCATCGTGGACGCCAACCGCACCCGCAAGGACTTCGTGGCCGACGAGGTGCTGCAGATGGTGTGGGACCGCGTGTACGAGGGCAAGGAGAAGCCGGTCGTGGGCGTCTACCGCCTGACGATGAAGTCCAACTCCGACAACTTCCGCGCGAGCTCCATCCAGGGCGTCATGAAGCGCGTGAAGGCCAAGGGCGTGCCCGTTGTGGTTTACGAGCCCACGCTGGACGCGCCGGAGTTCTTCGGCTCCGAGGTCACGCACGACCTGGAGGCCTTCAAGGCCGGCTGCGACGTGATCGTCGCCAACCGCTGGAGCGACGAGCTCGCGGACGTGGCGGACAAGGTGTACACGAGAGATTTGTTTAAGCGGGACTAGGGGATAGGGCTTTTTACTGCAACCCTGATATATCACATAAGTAGAATTGCCTAGAAAGAGGCGGTATCGGCTTGCGCTGATACCGCCTCTTTTAATGTCAACTGATTTCTCAGAGAATACTTCGGTACTATCGAGAAAGTTGATTCAGTGTCCAATCTAAAGCGAGTGGCCTTTTTAAATTGATGTTACATAAATTCATCTTCTCGAATATTATTATTTATAATAGAACATACGTTTGAATTGGAGAAATGTGGCAAACAATAACGACTTCAAGTCTTTTCTAAAAGATATCAACCCAAGTAATTCCACTATTGAGGAAGCAAGCAGACTTCACCAGAATCTTAGGAATCACTTGAAAACTTGTGAGAGCTATAAACATATTTATATTCACAGCTATTTGTCGGGATCTTACGCTAAGCAAACGTTCATTCGTCCAAAAAAGAATTCGGATCGCTGCGACATTGACGTTGTCATCGAAACTAGTCGCTCCACAAACGATTCTCCGTCTTTTGTATTGAATGAGCTTGAAAAGGCCCTCAAACTACGCAGCTGTTACCAAAATACAACTATTCAAAATCATTCTGTCGGTATTGATATGGCGAATTTCCATCTTGATGTTGTGCCCTTGGTCAAAGATGAAAACGGTCTTCTTAATATTGGGTCATCTAAGGAAGGCACTTGGAAGCGAACTGATCCGAAGAAACATATTTCTTGGACAACAGAAGTTAATCAAGGGTATGAAAATGCATATAAGCCTTTGGTGAAAATATTTAAATGGTGGCGAAGAGAAAACTGTCCATCGAATGTCAAATATCCAAAGGGAATTACTCTTGAGAAAATGATTGCTGATAATTTACCAGAATCACACCTCACGATTGAAGAGCGCGTAATGCAAACAATGGCTAATTTGTCAGAAGCGTACTCAGAGGATTTAAGTTCTGGCAGCACTCCATTTATCGAAGATCCCGCATTATGCGAAAATAACCTCGCGGAAAAGTATAGACATAACGACTTTCTTGAGTTTTCAAATAAACTGATTGAACAACTTAATGTTCTTGCTGAAAAAGGCACTGGCAACGATATTTGGAGAACCATTCTTGGCAATAATTTCCCAGCAGGGAATGAATCGAGATCTTGCACCGCTGACAAGATTCGTATTGCGCAAGAACAAGCAATGTCTGTTAAACATAGACAAAAGCTAGGATACCCTTTGCAATCTCAAAGACCGAATGCAACCATCACCGCAACTGTAACCCTTCCTTCAGGCGATCAAATCGCTCTTCCTAACGATGGGCCGGCGGTTCCAAAAGGCTCTTCAGTGATATATAAAGTCACCTACAGTCCAGTTAAAGATGGGCGTATTAGATGGCAGATTACCAATACCGGCGAAGAGGCTATGAGGTGTTGCCGACGTGGGGGTTTTGAAGCACCCAATGAAGGGAAAACTTCGAGACGAGAGGAAACAGCCTACACCGGAAAGCATATTGTGCAGTGCTTCGTGGTGCGTAGAGGCTATTGTGTACGTTGGACCCGCCCGTTTTTCATTAATGTAGAGTAGAGAATTGATATGGAAAAACTTTTTAATCTTCTGTTCCAGTTCTTAAACAACTTATACAGTGCCTATAGCTGTATAAGTGTTGTTTGTTCAGTATCTGGGTTCATTGCGCTGTTGCTCGTAATCGCAGGTGCTTTTGCTGGTATCACTCAGGCCATGGTCAGATTCGGGCTAGCTTTATACGCAAAGAAAATTGCCATTATCGCGGGACTCGATGATTTCAATGATATTCAAAATGATTTAGTCAATTCCGGCCTAATCAAAAAGAGGAATATTCAGCATATTACCAATAGACACCTTGATGAGGCTAAATCGGCGCTTTTAATGATTATTGTTCATGGATATTTAAGTGATGAAGAATTTAATACTGTTGTTCGCGGGAAAAAGCCGCAATGTGGATTAATTGTCCACTGTCCGCCCGAGAAAGGTCGAATTGACGAAAAGGGAATGCAGTTGCTTAGTATGATTCCATTTACTGCGCTCTGCAACTTCAGGGGACGAATGGTCAACGACGTTCTTCTGATGATGCTTTCAACGTCGTTTAAAGGAAAAGATATCAATTAGGGCACTATCCTCTATTCAGCCCATATAACCAATCAGCTTACAGCATAGGCCACGACGCGAAACTACCTTCAGTGCCATCGGATCTTGCATTGCGACGGAGAATCTTAGATGCTTTGTTATCGCTGTATAGAGCGAAGATTATTAAATAAAATAATATTAGCCTGTTCGTTATTTGGTGCTTGACCTTAATTGAGTGAATTCATTCTTTAAACTAGTATTATCAAAATTACTAGCAATGTTATCCATTCTTTAAGATTGCCTGCACAATGAAATTTTTCTTTTGGAATTTAAACAAACACGATCTTTCAGATCTTATTGTTAGTTTTATTGTTACCGAAAATGTAGATGTGGCAATTTTTGCAGAAGCTTCAGAAATGAACTTCGCATCAATTCAAATGAAACTGGACGGTAAATATAGACTTTTAGGATTTAATGAATTTCCTGGTAAAGTACGCTTTTTAGTGAAATCAAATATCAAAGCCTTCGAGTTCATGGACGCGCAGCGTTATTCGATCGGCACTTTTTCTCTTGGTTCGTCACTAATTAATATAGTTGGAGTTCATTTACCTGACAGATCTTCTGATCCAAACGGCAGTGGTCGAGAAATTGCGGCTCGTGAAATTATGGAAGAACTAAACGAAAGGGAGTTGCGTTTTGATCACACCTCCAATGTAATAATCGGTGATTTCAACGCATCGCCCTTCGACCACGAAATGATTAAAGCGACCAGTTTTAACGCAACACTATATTCGGAAGTCGCATGCCGCCTAAAAACGAAGACGTACTCGTTTCACCAATTCCCCTTTATGTATAACCCTACAATTGAGTTTATTTCTGAGGCGAACAATAATTGCGGATCATTTTATCGGTCTAACGGTGCCGAAACGTACTATTGGCATTGCTACGATCAGGCCATCGTAAGCCCTGATTTATCCAAAAAGATACTTCGTTACCGCTATCTTCGCTCTATTGGTAATACATCTCTTATTGCTAAAAACTCACCTAATAAAGCCTTAAGCGACCACCTGCCTTTATTTATCGCGATTGGAGAATAGATTATGGACACTGAGAATTTATGGGAAAATTTATTTACTAGTAACGAGACAAATACTACTGACTCGTTCATATCGATCGTCGATTCATATGCACGAGGTTTGGAATCTGCCTCAGCTAATAAGGTACATGCTAGATTTACTCAAATAAAAATCTTTGAGTCTTCGCCGCTGCTAATTTCACAAGAATATGCCCAGACTGTAAAATCAGTTCTTCAAAATGCAAAAACTGAGAAGGACAAGCTCTCTCAAAAGGATGCAAATCCCCTATACGATACCAATAGATATGGTTTTGATATATACGGTGTTGAATACAAATTCCGTGTGTTTACAGCTGATGTTGGCCCTGTTTATCCGGTTCGCGTCAAACCTGATAAAGATATTTGTCATGAAGTCGAAGATGACCTTGAGCGTTTTCTTGATTTGTACACCGATACGCTAAATTACTCGATAAAAGATGACGATGAGATTCATTCTTTTTTCAAGGCAATTATTAAAAGTCGTAAAATGCAATTTATGGTTAGACGGCTTTCGGGAGACTAAGCTGGCAAATTAAGCACAGCTTTTGCTGCCTGCACCTAAATAGCGACGATAGAAATAGCCTCGTGGGGTGTCACTCTTTAGATATAAGCTTGCAACCTGCGTTGATCTAGAGAGTGGGGAAGTTTGTTTAACTTTACCCGGGTATCAGATGGCGCTTTAAGGCAACGTGCTCACTATTCTTTGCCCGCGAGTCCATGCCGAACGCGAATCAATCCATTCACCGACTGGCAAAACGATTTACACCTAATTTTGGGAATCGTTTACGGTTTTCTTCTTTGCCCCTTGTCTGATCTCGCTACACTAAAAAGTGCTGCTACCAGGGAATCATCTGGCGCAGTTTCCATTGGCTCTTGCGAAGATCGGAGCGGTTATGTTTGCTGCCGCGTTCCACACCAGCCGTCAATACATCCTGTTTACTGCCATGGCCTGCCTATGCGTTTTGCTGGGCGGGCCTTCTTATGCCGCGGGCGCGGAGAGCCTGTTCATTGCGGGCGCCACGTACTACGAGCCGGGCGCGTCGGGCCCCGGGTGGGCCTGGAACGATGCCGGCCATCTGGAGCTTAACGGCTACACGGGCGAGGCCATCGGCGCGGACGACGACCTTGTGGTGACGCTGACCGGGCAGAACACTGTTGTCGAGACGATCGCGCCCGACGTGGACATCTCGCGTTGCGGCATGGAGGTGTGGGGCGATCTGACGCTCCGCGGCACCGGGTCGCTGGTGGCCACGGGCTCGCAGTGCGGGATCTACGTGTCGGGGACGCTCGCGGTGGACGGCTGCAAGGTTGACGCGCGGGCCGACGGCGCCGGCATCGCGGATGCGCGGGTGGCC
>UQRX01000016.1:0-45626 GCA_900543595.1 uncultured Collinsella sp.
CCGGCGCGTCCTCGGACATGCAAGAAGCCCTCGCTGCGCACTTCGTGCGGCGAGGGCTTCTTGCGTCCTGCGGAATGCGCCGGAAAGAAAACAAACGGCGGCCCCTACGATGTCCGGTCTTCGGTGGATTACTTGCTGGGGAAATAAAGGCGCGCTTCGCGCGTTTGGAAAGGGCTTCGTGCTGCGGAATGCATTCAGGGGGAAACCCATCGGGTTCCTTCGTCCTCGGTTTTCAGGGATTAAAGCTGATGAAAATAAAGTGCGCTTCGCGCCTAATGTGGAGTGCGGCGAGGGCTTCTTGCGTCCTGTGGAGTGTGCCTAAAAGTAAACCTATGGCGGGCCCTGCGATGTCCGACCTTTGGCGAATCAGCCGCTGGGTGAGGGTGGTGCTTGGGGCGACGTGCAAAAAACGGAGTTTTCAGCAGCCAAAGATTGATGCATAAGGCCATAGCCGGCTTTCGCTACCTTTGTTGATGCTTTTGCACGACAATTGGGCCTTGGCGATGCCCGTATATGGCTGGTTTCTCGCCGCATGCTATCCAGATGGGACGAGTCATGAGGACTATCTACCTTTTGAAAGACTTTTGACACCAAAATCTTATCCCGCGATGCTGAATACTCGCAAAAATGCACGCTCCGGAGGGTACTACCCTGTTACGGCTAGAAATCCATGCGCCATTTTATGCAATTAGTTGACGTATTTATACAAGATGACTTACGCGCGCATGCCATCGGGGTGAACGTTCGTCTCGGCATTGCGTTGACCATCCTGCCCATAGTGTCTTTTACAGGCGGCTGCGGTTCCGTTTGGGATCGCGGCCGTTTTGTTGTGGGTCAAATATGAACGTTGTGTTAATGACTCGGTGGACGGTGGTGTTTTTCGGTGAGCGGCGTATCCTTCCAACGGTTTATCTAGTGTGTCAGTTGAAAGGAAGAGGGCGCTCGTCATTGTTTGAATGTGAACTACCGTTTGACCACAAGACGTTGCATCTAGAGCTCGAGGATAAGAACTTCGTGGGTGTGATGGAAGGTCATCAAAACGAGTTTAAGACTACAAAATCGCAGGAAGAGCTGGTAGAAGAGTCGCTTGCCAACCCTTACGGCTCACCTTCGCTCGAGGAGCTTTGTGCTGGCAAGAAGGATATTGTCATTATTAGCTCCGATCATACGCGTCCCGTCCCCTCGCGTGTGACGATGCCTATTCTGCTGCATCACATCCATTCCGCTGCGCCCGAGGCTCGCGTGCGCATTCTGGTTGCTACGGGTATGCACCGTCCGTCGACGCACGAGGAGCTCGTCAACAAGTACGGCGAGGAGATCGTTGCCAACGAGGAAATCGTTATGCACGTCGCGACTGACGACAGCATGATGAAAAAGATCGGCACCCTGCCTTCTGGCGGCGAGTGCATCATCAACAAGATTGCGGCCGATTGCGATCTGCTGCTTGCCGAGGGCTTTATTGAGCCGCACTTCTTTGCTGGCTTCTCTGGCAGCCGCAAGTCCGTGCTGCCCGGCATTGCCAGCTATAAGACCATCATGTACAACCATAACGGTCAGTTTGTGAACGATTCCCATTCGCGTGCCGGCAACCTGTGCCACAACCACGTGAGCGAGGACATGTTTGCCGCTGCCGAGATGGCTCACCTTGCCTTTGTGCTTAACGTGGTGCTCAACGGCAAGCACGAGGTCATCGGCTCCTTTGCCGGCGATATCCACAAGGCGCACGAGGCTGGCTGCGAGTTCGTGAAGAGCCTTGCCGGCGTTGAGCCCGTTGAGTGCGAGATTGCCATCACCACCAACGGCGGCTACCCGCTCGACCAGAACATCTACCAGGCCGTGAAGGGCATGTGCTCTGCCGAGGCCACGCTTCCCGAGGGCGGCGTGATTATTGATGTCGCCGGTTGCGCCGACGGTCACGGTGGCGAAGGCTTCTATCACAACATCGCCGACAACGATCCGGCGGAGTTTGAGCGCGCCTGCATCGACCGTCCTAAGGACGAGACCCTGCCCGACCAGTGGACGAGCCAGATTTTCGCCCGCATCCTGGCGCATCACCCTGTGATTATGGTCACCGACCTGTGCGATCACCAGATGCTCAAGGATATGCACATGACGCCGGTCAACACTATCGAGGAGGCGCTCAAGCTCGCCTTTGAGATGAAGGGTGCCGATGCCAAGGTTGCCGTCATTCCCGATGGCCTGGGCGTTGTCGTCGCGCAGCACTAGTGCACGGCCCAAACGAATCGTTTATAACCGACAAGAAAGATAAGGTTTTATGCTTACCAAACTCCTCTGCGAATTCGGCGCAACGGCCCTCATGATCATCTTTGGCGTGGGCGTACACTGCGATACCGTGCTTAAGGGCACCAAGTATCAGGGCTCCGGCCACATGTTTGCCATCACCACTTGGTCTTTTGGCATCTCGGTCTGCCTGTTTGTCTTTGGCGGCGCCGTGTGCATGAACCCGGCTATGGTGCTTGCCCAGTGCATCGTAGGCCTGGTGCCGTGGAGCAGCTGCATCCCCTTCATGATTGCCGATATGCTCGGCGGCTTTGTGGGCGCCGTAATCGCTTGGCTTATGTATGCCGATGAGTTCAAGGCTTCCGAGGGCGTCGTCGACCCCATTGCCCAGCGCAACATCTTCTCGACCAACCCCACCACCGAGGGCACGAACTATGCCCGCAACTTCTTCTGCGAGGCTATTTGCACCTTCGTGTTCATCAGCGCCATCCTTGCTGCCGCTAACCGCGCCGGCGAGAACGTTCTGATGCTCGCCATCTGCGTCGGCCTGATCGTTTGGGCTGTTGGCATGGGTATGGGCGGCATCACCGGCTTCGCCATGAACCAGGCTCGTGACCTTGGTCCTCGCATGGCCTATCAGGTGCTGCCGATCAAGAACAAGGCTGACAACAACTGGAAGTACGGCCTGCTCGTTCCTGGCATCGCTCCGTTTGTCGGTGCCGCTCTGGCTGCACTGTTTGTGCACGGTTTCTTGGGCATGTTCTAGTCCAAGGCTACATAGTTGTCCGCTGTCCGCATGGGGTAACTTCCCAGCGCGTCCTCGGACATGAAAGAACCCCCGCTGCGCACTTCGTGCGGCGGGGGTTCTTTCGTCCTGCGGAATGCGCTGGGAAGTTACCCCATGCGGACAGCTGCGGGATCTTAGTCGCGTTGGAACAAGCAACCCGACATATATATCTGAATTTGGATGGGAGGGGCTTGTTGCTGGTAGGGGCGTTGAAGTGCGAGTGACGCTTTGGGATGCGTGGCGGCCTGGGTTGGGGCGATGCTTTGGGATGAGGTTCTTACTTAGTTGAAGAGGGGTTTTATGGCTGAGAGGTAGTCTTTGGCTACGTCCTCTTTTGGGGCTTGGAAGTTGTGCCAGGCCCACCATTGGACCATTCCTACGAAGCTTGAGGCTATGTGGTGTAGTAGGAAGCTTCGGTCCATGGTGGCGGCGGGGCCGTTTGGGTCGGTAGGGACGGTTTCGGCTGCGCGCGACATGATGGTCTTGCGGAGGCAGTCGGCGAAGACGCGTGAGCCGGCGCCGGCTACGAGGGCTCGAACGCCCTGGCGGCGCTCCCAGAGGTTGTTGAGGATATGCTCGACCTGTACGAGTGGGTCATCGAGGGGCGTACCGTCATCGTCGAGGGCATGGGTGCAGATATCGCGCACGAGCTCAGCGAGCAGGTCATCTTTGCTCTTGAAGAGCCCGTAGAACGTGGCCCGACCTACGTGGGCACGAGCGATGATGTCGCCGACGGTGATCTTGCCGTAGTCTTTCTCGCACAGGAGCTCGGAGAACGCCGTAACGATGGCAGCGCGGCTTTTTGCCTTGCGGGCATCCATGGCTATTCGTCCGCGTGAACGAGCAGGCAGCGGAGCGTACCGGAGCAACCTTCGTAGGGGCGTTTGCCGGCGCCGTAGCCGACGGCTTCGATGCGGTAGCGTGAGGGCAGTTGGTCGGACGTGCGCAGCGCGGTGACGATGGCGGCGCCCGTCGGCGTCACGAGCTCGCCGGCGACCGGTGCAGGCGTGAGGGCGATATTGCCCGCCTGGCACAGGTTGACGACAGCGGGGACGGGAATGGGCATGAGGCCGTGGGCACAGTGGATGGTGCCGTGACCCTCGGAGAGCGACTCGACCACGATGTCCTCAATACCAAGGTCGTCGAGGCAGATGGCGACAGAGCAGACGTCGACGATGGAGTCGACGGCGCCCACCTCGTGAAACAGGACGGTGTCGGGCGTTTTGCCGTGAGCCTTTGCCTCGGCATCAGCGAGTACGGAAAAAATGGCGAGGGCACGACGCTTGGCACCATCGCTTAGCCGTGAGCCATCGATGATGGCGGTGACATCCGCCAAAGAACGGTGGTGATGGTGGTGGGTGTGATGGTGACCCTCATGGTCATGCTCGTGGCAGTGCTCGTGTTCGTGCTCATCATGGTCATGATGGTGGTGCTCATGCTCGTGCGTATGCTCGGCAGCTGCTTCGTTGCCGTAGAGCCAGGTCATATCGTGATCGTGGTTCTCGAGCTCCTCTGCAAGCTGGACGTCGAAATCGCAGGCGTCGATGCCATGCTTGTTTGCACGCGTGACGGCGATCGAAAAGCCGTCGACCGGCAGCGTGGCGAGCTGTTCGCGCAGGTGTTCCTCGCTGGCGCCCAGGTCGAGCAGGGCCGCGACGGTCATATCGCCGCTGATGCCCGAGGTGCCGTCGATGATAAGCGTATGCTGATGGTTGGACATGGAATGCTCCTTAACGGGCGCGGGGTGTGCCGGCGCTCAGATGGTTGATAAGACTTGCCTGGTAGGCGGCACCAAAGCCGTTGTCGATATTGACGACCGAAACGCCGCTGGCGCAGGAGTTGAGCATGGCGAGTAGCGCGGCTACGCCACCAAAGCTCGCGCCGTAACCCACGCTGGTGGGAACGGCGATGACCGGACAGCTCACCAGGCCGCCGACAACGCTCGCCAGTGCGCCCTCCATGCCGGCAATGGCGATGACCACCTGTGCCTGGGCAAGCTCCTCGGCATGCGCGAGCAGACGGTGCAGGCCGGCGACACCCACGTCGTAGAGGCGGTCGACCTCGTTGCCATAGAACTCGGCCGTCGATGCGGCTTCCTCGGCGACGGGCAGGTCGCTCGTGCCGGCGCAGGCGACGACGATGCGTCCGTTGCCGGTAGGGGAGGGCTTGTCTCCCACGAGGGCGAGCTGTGCGTCCGGGACATATCCCAGGTCGATGCCGTTGCCGAGAAGCTCAGCGGTGCGCGCGGCTTTTTCGGCATCCAGGCGCGTGACCAGGATGCGCTCCTGGCCGGCATCGCGCAGCGCTTTGATAATGGCGGCAATCTGCTCGGCGGTTTTACCGGCGCCGTAGACAACCTCGCCGGCTCCCTGGCGCACCCCGCGCGAAAGATCGAGCTGCGCAAAACCCAGATCGGCGGTTGGCGCCGTCTGGATGCGCGTGAGGGCGACTGCCGGGGCGACTGCTCCGCCGGCAACATCGCTCAGCAACTGCTCAAGATCTCGCTTATCCATATATGTTCCCTTCGACGGCGCAAAGTCTAGCACTCAAAGGGTATGTTTCCGAACACTAAGACAAAATTGTTCGGAAACTATAGGACAGACTGATTCAATTGTTAGACGGATCGGCTAGTCGCGCAGGATGATGTCCATGGCGAGCATCAGGTTGCGCTCGTCGATGGCAAACGGGGCGGCTTCGCGCGTCTTGGGCTTGGCGCAAAACGCGATGCCCGTGCCCGCGGCCTGAATCATGGGGATGTCGTTGGCGCCGTCGCCGATTGCCACGGTGTGTGCCATGTCGACACCGCACTCAACTGCCCAATCCAACAGCTGGATGAGCTTGGATTCCTTGGTCACAATGTTTGCCGCCAGCTTGCCGGTGAGCCTGCCGTCCACGACCTCCAGGCGGTTAGCGAGGCAAAAGTCGATGCCCGCGGCGGCCACGATCTTGTCGGCGACCTCGTGGAAGCCACCGCTTACCACGCCGACCTTCCAGCCCTTGCAGTGCGCCGATCGCACAAGCTCCAACGCGCCGGGGGTAAACGTCACGCGCGCAAAGGTGCGTTCGAACACGCTCTCATCCAGGCCGGCAAGCAGCCCCACGCGCTCCTCGAGCGCCTGCTTAAAGTCAAGCTCGCCGCGCATGGCGCGTTCGGTGATCTGTGCAACTTGCTCGCCCACGCCGGCCTCCTCGCCCAACAGGTCGATGACTTCTTGGTTGATGAGCGTGGAGTCGATATCCATAACGATGAGGCGTGCGGTCATGACGGGCCTTTCCGAGTGCGGTTGTATTGGGGCACATTGTCGCACGCGGCGCGCCTTGGCGACGGCCAGGCCGCGTCAATTGTTTCGTCTCCGTCAAGTCTTTGGGCAAGAGCTACTTTTTCGCGGCACATCGACGCGGGTGCGATAAGATAGAACGCCATGTCTGGCTGCGCGGTTTACGCAGGCTGGGCAAATCTGTACGACGCCGCCCGGAACGACACGGGGCGGCACAGATCCATAAAGGAGGATCACTGGTATGAGCCAGACCCGTCCCATCGATGAGCATTCCATGCACACCCGTACCTGCGGCGAGCTTCGCTTCGAGAACGTGGGCGAAGAGGTCACCCTCACCGGTTGGGTGAGCCGTCGTCGCGATCACGGCGGCCTTATCTTCTGCGACCTTCGCGACCGCGAGGGCATCACGCAGCTCACCTTCGACCCCGAGCACTCCGACGGCGATGCCTTTAAGATCGCCGAGACTATGCGTCCCGAGTGGCCCATCAAGATTCACGGCGTCGTGCGCGCCCGTGGCGAGGAGACCACCAACACCAAGCTCGCGACCGGCGAGATCGAGGTCCTGACCGACCACGCCGAGGTGCTCAACACGTCCGTCACCCCGCCGTTCCAGATCGAGGACGGCATCGAGACCAGCGAGGACACCCGCCTGCGCTATCGCTATCTGGACCTCCGCCGTCCCGAGATGATGGCCAACCTCAAGCTGCGCTCCGACTTCACCTTTGCCATTCGCGAGGCGCTGCACAACCGTGAGTTCATGGAGGTCGAGACGCCCTCCCTGTTTAAGTCCACGCCCGAGGGCGCCCGCGACTTCATCGTTCCCAGCCGTATCCAGCCGGGTAACTTCTACGCCCTGCCGCAGTCCCCGCAGCTCCTGAAGCAGCTGCTTATGGTCGGTGGCGTCGAGCGCTACTACCAGGTCGCCAAGTGCTTCCGCGACGAGGACCTGCGTGCCGACCGTCAGCCCGAGTTCACCCAGGTCGATATCGAGATGTCCTTCGTGGACCAGAACGACGTTATGAGCGCGCTCGAAGAGGTCCTGGCCGATGCCTTCGGCCGCATGGGCGTCGAGATGCCCACGCCGCTGCGTCGCATGAACTACTGGGAGGCCATGGACACCTATGGCTCCGACAAGCCCGATACCCGCTATGGCATGCACCTGGTCGACCTGACCGACATCTTTGCCAACTCCAAGTTCAAGGTCTTTGCGACTGCCGCAAACGAGGAGGGCTCTGTCGTCAAGGCCATCAACGCCAAGGGCGCCGGTGCCTGGGCACGTGCCAAGATCGATAAGCTCGCCGGCGTGGCCTCCACGTTTGGCGCCAAGGGCCTGGCATGGATCGCCTTCCGCGAGGACGGCTCCATCAACAGCCCCATCGTCAAGTTCTTCTCGGACGAGGAGATGGCGGCTCTGCGCGAGCGCATGGACGTCGAGCCTGGCGACCTCGTGATGTTCGCCGCCGGCCCGCGCCTGCTCTCTGACGAGATCCTGGGCGGTATGCGTTCCCACATGGCCAACGCGCTCGAGATCAAGCGTGAGGGCCACGACTTCCTGTGGGTCGTCAACTTCCCGCTGTTCCACTGGGATGAGGACCGCAAGGCCTACGCTGCCGAGCATCAGCCCTTCACGCTGCCGACCGAGACCGACATCGCCAAGATCGAGGCCGACCCGCTGGCGGCCGGTTCCTGCACCTACGACTTTGTCATGGACGGCTTTGAGGCCGGCGGCGGCGGTATGCGTATCCACAACGCCGAGATGCAGATGTCCATGCTCAAGCTCCTGGGCTTCACCGAGGAGCGAGCCGAGTCGCAGTTCGGCTTCCTCATGGAGGCGCTCAAGTTTGGTGCACCCCCGATGGGTGGTTTTGCTCTGGGCCTGGACCGCGTGTGCATGCTGCTCACCGGTTCCGACTCCATCCGCGACGTCATGGCGTTCCCCAAGACGGCCAGCGGCTCCGACCTTATGTCGGGTGCTCCGAGTGCCGTTAGTGGCGCCCAGCTCAAGGACGTCAGCCTGCGCCTGATGTAGGGAAGCGGCTACATATTGCCTGTAACGAGGGAAGGACGCGTGCCTTCCCTCGTTTTTTATGCGCCGAGATTGTGAGGGTATATAGGGTGACCGGGCGTCGCGGAAAGTGCGTCCCGGAATCTGGGTCCAGAACGGGTCGCGCTTTCCCAAAGGGGGCCCTCTGGGAAAGCGCGACCCAGAATTCAGCAAAATAATGGGGCACAGTTTCCGGTTGAGCTGTCTAGCGGAAACTGTGCCCCAGAATGAGCGCTCAAAACGGGGCAGGCTTTCCGCAACAACTGTCTGGCGGAAAGCCTGTCCCAGTTTCTTATAGCGAGTCTCTCTGGATCAGCTGCATGTGCATCACGGAGGTGGTGGGCTCGGCGCCCTTGATCATGTCGAGCGCAATGTTGGCGGCCATGTGGCCTTCTTCGCGCAGGGGCTGGCGGACGGTCGTGAGCGCGGGGACGCAGCGCGTCGCAATCTCGTGATCGTCGAAGCCGACGACGGAAACGTCCGCCGGAACGGATAGGCCTGCCTCGTTGAGTGCGGTGATGACGCCAGCCGCGATACGGTCCGACCCGCAGAGCACGCCATCGAAAGCAATCTCGCGCGCGAGGATCTGGTGCATGGCCTGATAGCCGTCTCCGCTGTTCCAGCCGGTATAGATAACGTTTGCGTCTGGGAGGTCTTCGCCCAAGACGGCGCGGTAGCCGCGCAGACGGTCGACAACAGCGGGGTTGTCTTGCGGTCCCAACACGGCGACGATATCTTTGCGCCCGCGATCCTTCATGGCGAGTGCCGCAAAATGTCCGCCCTCTTCGTCGTCGGAGTAGACCGTCGAGAACACATCGCGATAGGGGTGGCCCTCGAGCTGGCCGCACAACACGGTGGGTACGCCCAGCTCGCGCAGCACCTCGAGCAGCTCGCTGCCCTTGTAGGGGGAGACGTCGATCACGGCGTCGAACGAGCGGCGCTCAAAGTGCTCGCGTGCGCGGTTGCGCTCATGCGTAGAAGACGCCTGCAAGATAACGGGCAGATAGGACGACTCCGACAGTTCCTCGGTAATGCCGCTCAAAAACTCGCTATAGGTAGGGTCGCTGAAGAGTTCACTCAGGGGCTCGGTCACGAGCACGGCGATGATTTCCGTGCGCCCGACAGCGAGCGCTCGGCCACGAGCGTTGGGGACAAAATTGACTTCCTTGGCCGCCGCGCGGACGCGCCTTTTGGTTTCCTCGCTAATGCGGGGCGAATCGTTGAGAGCGCGCGATGCCGTGGAGCGCGACACGCCGGCAGCTGCGGCGACCTCGGCAAGCGTAGGTGCGGTGCGAACTGGTTGGGTCATGGCGTCTCCTGGAAAATGCGGTCGATGTTGTCACTGATACGGGCTAGTGCGGATACAGCTTACTATAGTGCGCCTGAGCAGCGTTCATGGTATCCGGTGACCGGTGTCGTTTTGCAACCAAGCCGCAATCGAATACGTCTCGTATGGGTGAGATATCAGCGGGCGTGGCGGTTGCCTACGAGCTTAAGAACGATGTCTTGCGCTGAGTTTCGATACTCAGGGTGACATAAGTGTCGCGGTTGTACAACCGGTTGCACCGTTAACCCGACCAAATCGACCGTTCAGCGGACAACCGGTTGCACAGTATTTTGCATCGCCCGTAAGATAAGGACAACCGGTTGCACAAGAATCACTACGATGACGAAGGAGCATCACCATGGACGCCATTAACGATTGGGAAAACCAAGCGCTCACCCACAGGAACCGCCTGGCACCCCATGCGTACTTTATGGGTTACGAGACCGCCGATCTCGCCGCTACGTACAGCCGCGAGCTGTCGCGCGGGTTTGTCCAGCTGTCCGGCTCGTGGCAGTTCCGCCTCTTTGAGGGGCCTGCTGCCGTCTCTAACGAGGAACTTTCCACGTACGAGCCCGAGTGGGATCACGTGGAGGTTCCGCACCTGTGGCAGGTAGACGGCTATGGCAACCTTGCCTACACCGACGAGGGCTTCCCGTTCCCGGTGGATCAGCCGTTCGTTCCCTCCGACGACCCCACGGGCGTCTACCAGCGCATCGTCAATCTTCCCGCCGTGCCTGCCGGCGCTCGCGAGATCATTCGCTTTGACGGCATCGAGAGCTATGGCGAGCTCTACGTCAACGGCAAGTTTATCGGCATGACCAAGGGCTCGCGCCTGTCTGCCGAGTTCGACGTGACCGACGCACTTGTCGAGGGCGACAACCTTTTTGCGGTTAAGGTCTTGCAGTACAGCGATGGCAGCTACATCGAGGACCAGGATATGTGGTGGGCCTCGGGCATCTTCCGCGACGTGTACCTTATGCAGCGTCCCGCCGCGCATCTGGTAGACTTTAGGTTCCGCACGCACCGCGAGGGCGATACCGCTCTGATCACGCTCGATACGGTGGCCGAGGGCGCTTCCCGCATCGTGTTTACGCTCAGCGATGGCGAGAACGTGGTGGCTACGGGTGAGTGCGTCGACGGCCATGCCGAATGCAACGTGACCGATGCCCACTTCTGGAACCCCGAGGACCCCTTCCTCTATGACCTTACGTTTGAGGTCTACGACGGTGACGAGGTCAGCGAGTACGTTCCGCATCGCCAGGGTCTTGCCGAGGTGACGGTCGAGGGCAATCATATCTACCTCAACGGCACTTACTTTAAGATGCATGGCGTCAACCGCCACGATCACGACGATCACAAGGGCCGCGCCGTGGGCCTCGATCGCATGCGCCGCGACCTGGAGCTCATGAAGCAGCACAACATCAACGCGGTGCGCACGTCCCACTACGCCAACGACCCGCGCTTCTACGAGCTGTGCGACGAGTACGGCATCATGCTGGTCGCCGAGACCGATATGGAGAGCCATGGCTTCGAGAATATCGGCAATATCGCCCTGGTCACCGACGACCCGGCATGGGAGCCGGCCTACGTCGACCGCATCGAGCGCCTGGTGATGCAGGAGCGCAACCACGCCTGCATCATTATGTGGTCGATGGGCAACGAGAGCGGCTATGGCTGCAACATCCGCGCGATGTACGCCCAGGCTCATGAGCTCGACGGTCGTCCGGTCCACTACGAGGAGGACCGCAACGCCGACACCGTCGACGTCATCTCTACCATGTACTCCCGCGTGTCGCAGATGAACGACTTTGGTGAGCATCCATTCCCCAAGCCGCGCATCAACTGCGAGTACGGTCACTCCATGGGCAATGGCCCCGGAGGCCTGTCCGAGTACCAGGAGGTCTTCGATCGCTGGGATTGCATCCAAGGCCAGTTTATCTGGGAATGGTGCGACCACGGTCTGGCTGCTGTGACCGAGGACGGCGTTGCCTACGATATGTATGGTGGCGACAACGGCGATTACCCCAACAACAGCAACTTCTGCATCGATGGCATGGTGTTCCCTTGGCAGCAGCCGAGTCCGGGCCTCACTGAGTATGGCCAGGTCATTTGCCCGATTCGCATGGCATACGATGCCGAGGCGGGCGAGCTGACCGTCACCAACAAGCGTTGGTTTACCACCCTCGAGGATGTTTGCCTGTCGGCGGAGACCCTGGTGGACGGCGACGTGGTCTGCCGCAAGACGCTCATGCCCGGTGCGGTTGCCCCCGGTGAGTCCGTCCAGCTTCCGCTGGTGATTCACGAGGCCGCGGTAGGCGAGACCCTGCTGACTGTGCGCGCCTACACCATGGCCGCTCACGTCTGGTGCGAGCCGATGTTCCAACTGGGCGCAAGCCAGTTTGCCATCGCAAACCATCCGGCGCCAGCCATCGCCGCCCCCGCTCGCCCTGAGCTTACGGTCGAGGAGACCGAGCAGGAAATCCGCATTCACTCCCTCAACGGCGAGCTGACCTTCAGCAAGGTCAACGGTACCGTGAGCGAGTGGAAGGCATCCGGCCGCGACGTTATGGCCTCTGGTCCCCAGGTTGGTTTTTGGCATCCGCTCGTCGATAACCACGCTCAGGAGTATGACTCCCTGTGGAAGGACAACTTCATCGATGTGATGCAGACGTCTACCCGCAAGGTTTCTTGGAAGCAGGACGGCAATGCGGTCGTCGTTACCGTGAGCCAGCGTATCGCTCCTCCCGTCCGCGCGTTCGGCATGCGCGTCGAGCTCGTCTACACCGTGCTTCCGAGCGGTCGCGTCGACCTCAAGGTTTCTGGCGAGCCCTACGGTGACTATTCGGACATCATCCCGCGCATCGGTATCTCCTTCGAGGTCCCCGGTTGCGATCGTGCCGTCGAGTGGTATGGCCACGGCCCGGGCGAGAACTACCCGGACTCGCTGCGCGCCAACCCGGTCGGCCATTACCGCACCACGGTCGACGACATGTTCACGCCCTACGTTATGCCTCAGGACTGCGCCAACCGCGAGGGTACCCGCTGGGTTGCCCTGCGCTCCAGCCACGGTGACGGCGTGCTGGTAACCCGTCCGGTTGACGCTGCCTCCAACCCGTTCTCGTTCTCGGCATGGCCCTATAGCTGCGAGGCCATCGATAACGCCAAGCACGTCTACGACCTTGTTCCGGGCGACACGGTCACGGTCAACATCAACGACCAGCTGCTCGGTCTTGGCTCGAACTCTTGGGGTTCCGAGGTGCTCGATTCCTATCGCACCCGTTTTGAGAGCTTCGGCTTCGAGGTGTCCCTGCGACCGCTGACGTCTGCCGATCTGGCTCAGGCGCTGGCACCCATTAAGGAGGCATAAGCCATGCATGTCTTTAATTCGCGCGCCGATTTCGACGCCCAGATGAAGTCCGTCAAGAAGTGGATGCGTACCGGTCAGGCGCTCGATGGCGTTGCCGACCTGCAGCACGACGTGGCGTACTCCATCGGTGACTCGTTGGTGTACTGGTGGGTCTATGCCCGCGAGGCCGCAACTGCCGATCTGGTCGGTCACCGTCGCTACCATGCCGTGCTCGCTCCGCTCGACGGCGACCTGACCGTCGAGGTTGCCCCCAAGGCAGGCCTCACCTGCACCCGCGCTTACAGCGATATCGATGATCGCGAGCGCTTTGAGGGGGCGGGGGAGACCGTGACGATTCCCGCCGGCGGCGTTGCCGTCGTCGAGATCGACGAGGCCTACCGTGTCGTGGCCGATGCCGCGGATTCCCGCGTCGTGGTACTGCACGTGACGGTTGAAGGTTATTCCTTCCCCAACAAGTAGTATTCGTCCGTTTGGACGTTTGCTTCGCGCCGTTAAGGGGGATGGCTTTGTTGACTCCCTTTTCCCCATTCCCCTTAGCAGGTGGCCGTCCGTGTTTGCACTTGCAGGTCGGACGGTTTTAGATGACATTTAATAGATGATTGGGAGGGCTTATGAGCTCTGAAAAACGAGGAACGATCGGTTCGTTCGCTCTGCTGGGCATGACGGTCGCCGCCGTGTTCGGTATCAAGAACATCATCAACAACAACGCGGCCATCGGCTTGGCAGCTGCGCCGTCGTTCTTCTTCGCCACGCTTTTGTACTTTGTCCCCTATACCCTGGTTACCGCCGAGTTCGTCGGCCTTAACAAGGACTCCGAGTCTGGCGTGTACGCATGGGTTAAGACCTCGATGGGTGGTCGCTGGGCGTTCCTGACGGCATTTAGCTACTGGTTCGTTAACCTGTTCTTCTTTGCGTCCGTCCTGCCCAACGTCATCATCTACGCGAGCTACGTGTTCTTTGGTGCCAACGCCGAGCTTTCGCAGCTGTGGATCACCATTATCGAAATCGTCGTCTTTGCTATCGCCACGTGGGTTTCGACCAAGGGCGCTAAGTGGATCGGCTCCATTTCCTCCTTCGGTTCGACCGCGGCTCTCGGCCTGACTGCCGTGTTCATCCTGCTGTCCCTGGCTGCTGCCTTTGGTGGCGTTGAGTTCGCTACGGCTCCTACTCCCGCTAACATGGCTCCCGACATGAGCAACTTCGCAACTGCGTGGGGCTTCTTCGGTACGCTTGCCTGGATCATCCAGGGCGTTGGCGGCGCTGAGTCTGTCGGCGTGTTCCTTAACGACCTTAAGGGTGGCGTCAAGGCCTTCGTGCGCACCGTCGTTATCGCCGGCCTGACCATCGGCCTTCTGTATGCAGGCGCTTCGCTGCTGGTTAACCTGTTCATCCCCGAGGGCGGCGTTGCCATCTCCACCGGTATCTTCGACGTATTCGGCGCTGTCTTTGCCCACTTTGGCATTCCCATGGAAGTGTCTACGCGCGCCATCGGCTTGATCCTTCTCGCCGCCACGCTGGGCTCCCTCATGATGTGGACCTCCGCTCCCATCAAGGTTTTCTTCACCGAGATCCCCAAGGGCGTCTTTGGTAGCAAGATCGTCGAGCTCAACGAGCATGGCATTCCCGCCCGCGCCGCTTGGCTGCAGTTCGCCATCGTCGTCCCCATCCTGATCATCCCGGCCCTGGGCTCTGGTAACCTCGACGACCTGCTCATGATTGTCACCAACATGACGGCTGCCACCGCTCTGCTCCCGCCGCTGCTGATCCTGCTTGCTTACTTTATGCTGCGTAAGAACTTCGACGCTGCTCCCCGTGGCTTCCGCATGGGTTCGCGTACCTTTGGCCTGGTCATTGCTGCATTCCTGCTTGTGGTCTTCTGCTTCGTGCTTATCTGCGGCACCATTCCGCTCGATCAGCCTCTGTGGCTGACGCTGGTCTACAACGTTGGCGGCGTGGTTGTCTTCCTGGGCCTTGCCGTGATGTGGTACAACCGCTACATTAACCGCCTGCGCGAGACCGATCCCGAGGCCGCCGAGAACGAGCTTCGCCCCTCCGTCCTCGACATGATGGAGTAGCGGCTAGGATTAATCTACGGCTGTGGAATAAATCGATTCCCTTTCCTAAGGAGGGGCCTTACGAGGCCCCTTCTTTTGTGTTTTGGGGCATGGTTTTGGACCCCGTGTTCAAAAAATGCCAAATATGAGTACTGTTGTAAAAGAGGTGTCATATTTTTTGGCCTGTTCTGAGCGAAAATGGGCTCATAATCAATTCATCTAACCCCCTTTAAAGGGCGTTTGACGGCTTTCAACCTCTTCGAATCGCTCAAAGTAGGCAATTTGCTCTCGATTTTGCTGCTACTAAATTGGTGACAGTACTCATATTTGCCACTTTTTGCCCACGAGGTGTTCAGAGGAGCTCTCGACAAGCATCTAACGCTACAATAACTACCACGTGGCTGGGTTTTGCCGGCCGAATGTGCGATGTCGTGGGAGGGGACATGGTCGAGTTTACAAAGACGATTAAAGATCCGTTGGGATTACATGCCCGCCCGGTTGCGCTGCTCTATGACATCATTGCCAAGCATCGTAGCGACGTGTCAGTCAGCATCGGCGATCGCCACACGGATGGCCGCGATGTCATGGGACTCATGGCTCTCTACGGCGAGTGCGGCGAGGATGTTGTGTTCCGCGTTTCGGGCGTGGATGAGGCTTCCTGCGTTACGTCGATCAGAAATCTCTCGCTCTAGGCATGATAGGGCGCGGTAAAGGATGGTCCTTTGCCGCGCCTTTTTGTTTCGTATAGGAAACTTTTTCGAAATCTGAATGGGGACCCTTTCCAAAAAGTTAACCACGTGCTAGTTTACTATAGCGAACATAGACGTGGTTAACTTTTTACGCGTCGATGTTGAGGACGAACTGACGTTAGGAGCAACTCATGTCTTGCGGACCGCAGATGCCGGCCATGCCGCTTTCGATGGTAAAAGCGGGCGAAACCGTGCGCGTGTCTCGTGTAAAGGGCAATGAGGACATGAAGCACCACCTCAAGGACCTCGGCTTTGTCGAGGGCAACGAAATCCACGTGGTGAGCTCGAGTGGCGCCAATATCATCGTCACGGTGCTGGGCGCACGCTTTGGCATCGATTCCAAGGTTGCCATGCACATCATGACTGTCGGTTAGTCGACGGCATTTCTGTACGCACTGAAAGGGGGACAAGTAAATGAAGACGTTGGGTGACGTTAAGGTGGGCGAGAGCTCCACCATCGTCAAGCTTCACGGTGAGGGTGCGCTTCGCCGCCACCTTATGGACCTGGGGCTCATCAAGGGCACTTCGTTCAAGGTCGTGAAGGTCGCGCCGCTCGGTGATCCGGTCGAGATCAACGTGCGCGGCTACGAGCTTTCCATCCGCAAGGAGGAGGCGGCCGTCGTCGAGGTCCAGTAAGGGCTTGCGACGTATATTTCTGCAGATAAAGTTAGGTTTTTCTAACTTAATGCAGCAACTTTGAAGCACATTATCCAGCCCGCGCGGAGAAAGCAGCGCGGGCACACAAGGAAGAAGGATTGAATGGCGGATTCTCAGATCCATGTCGCGCTGGCGGGTAACCCCAACTGCGGCAAGACCACGCTTTTCAACCTGATCACCGGCGCCAACGGCTACGTTGGCAACTGGCCCGGCGTCACGGTTGAGAAAAAGGAGGCCAAGCTCCTAAGCGACAAGAACGTTACCATCACGGACCTCCCTGGCATCTACTCGCTTTCCCCCTACAGCCCCGAGGAGCAATGCTCGCGCGATTACCTCATGAGCGGCGAGCCCGATGTCGTCGTCCAGGTTGTCGACGCCACCAACCTCGAGCGCAACCTGTACCTGGCGCTTCAGGTTATCGAGACCGGCCTGCCCGTGGTCGTCGCCCTCAACATGGCCGACTTGGTCGAGAAGAACGGCGACAAGATCGACACGGACAAGCTCTCCAAGAAGCTCGGTTGTCCGGTCATGATGATCTCGGCTCTTAAGAACAAGGGCATCAAGGAGCTTTTCGAGCAAGTCAAGAAGTCCGCTGCTTCTAAGGGCCAGGTGCCGGAGCACAAGTTCGATTCCTCCATCGAGGACGTTCTAGACCACATCGAGAACAACCTGCCGGCGAGCGTTCCCGCCAACAAGCGCCGCTATTACGCCGTCAAGCTGTTCGAGCGTGATGCAGACGCCTGCAAACTCATCAACCTCACCAAGGAGAAGGCCGCTCGCGTGGAGGAGCTGGTCGCCCAGTGCGAGCAGGACTGCGACGACGACGCCGAGTCCATCATCACCGGCGAGCGTTACGGCGTGATTGCCCACATCATTGACGAGTGCCTCACCAAGGCTCCGGCAAAGATGAGCACCTCCGAGAAGATCGACCGCGTGGTTACCAACCGTATCCTGGGCCTGCCGATTTTTGTCGTCATCATGTTCTGCGTGTACTACATCGCCGTTTCCACCTTGGGTGGCACGGTGACGGACTTCACCAACGACCAGCTCTTCGGCACCGACGGCTGGTACGTGCTCGGTCAGGGCCGCGACGCTTACGACGCGGCTGTCGAGGCCGCGGGTGACGACGCCGACTCGGTCGACCCGGCACAGTACGGCCCCTATGTCCCGGGTATCACCACCATGGTGCACGATGCCCTCGTGGCGGGTGGCACCGAGGACGGTGGCCTGGTCGATTCGCTGGTCTGCGACGGTATCGTTGGCGGCCTGGGCGCCATCTTCGGCTTTGTGCCGCAGATGTTCCTGCTGTTCGTGATGCTGTCCTTCCTGGAGGACTGCGGCTACATGGCCCGCGTCGCCTTCATCATGGACCGCGTGTTCCGCCGCTTTGGCCTGTCCGGTAAGTCGTTCATCCCCATGCTCGTGTCCTCGGGCTGCGGCGTCCCCGGCGTCATGGCCACCAAGACCATCGAGAACGAGAAGGACCGCCGCATGACGGTCATGACCACCACGTTCATCCCCTGCGGCGCCAAGCTGCCGATCATCGCCCTGCTCATGGGCTCCATCATTGGCGATTCTTCCACCACGGCCGCATGGATCAGCCCGCTCTTCTACTTCCTGGGCGTCTTTGCCGTCATCGCCTCGGGCCTCATGCTCAAGAAGACCAAGCTCTTCGCCGGCCGTCCGACCCCGTTTGTCATGGAGCTTCCTGCCTACCACTTCCCGGCGATCCGTTCCTGGGCGCTGCACGTGTGGGAGCGCTGCTGGGCCTTTATCAAGAAGGCCGGCACGGTCATCTTTGCGTCCACCGTCGTCGTTTGGTTCCTCTCCAACTTTGGTAGCTATAACGGTTCCTTTGGCTTCCTGCCTGCGATGGACGGCATCCCCGAGGAGTTTATGGACTACTCCGTGCTTGCCATGCTGGGCAACCTGGTCGCTTGGATCTTCGCCCCGCTCGGCTTTAGCACCTGGCAGGCCACCGCGCTGACTGTCTCTGGCCTCGTCGCCAAGGAGAACGTCGTCGCCACCGCCGGCTCGCTGCTGTCCGTCGCCGACGCGGGCGAGACCGACCCGAGCCTGTGGACCGCGTTTGCCGGCATGTTCCCCACCATGGGCGCTTGCGTTGCCTTCGGCGCCTTCAACCTGCTGTGCGCTCCGTGCTTTGCCGCCATTGGCACCATCCGCAACCAGATGGATTCCGGCAAGTGGACTGCGATCGCCATCGGTTACGAGTGCGCCTTCGCTTGGGTGATCGGCCTGTTCATCAACCAGTTCTACAACTTGCTTGTTCTTGGACAGTTTGGTATCTGGACGATTGTGGCCATCGTGCTGTTGGTTGCGATGCTCTTCCAGATCTTCCGTCCCATGCCTAAGCATGCATGGACCGACGAGGACGAGACCAACACTGCTTCCGCCGCAGTTTCCGCTTAAGTCCGAATAAGGATTAACCCCTTTCCACGAGCCCGGGTGTCCCAGCGACACTCGGGCTTTTTGGTGGGGGAGATATGGCGTTTCCGCAGATAAAACCTACCAAAATAAACCGTCCCTATTTGGTAGGTGGAGAATGGGGTAAAGTAAGTGATGGTTAACTAGAGGAGGCTTGCTATGGCACCTATCGATATTGTTGTACTGGCTGTTATCGGTATTGCGTTTGTCGCGGTATGCGTGCGCATCTACCGCAAGGGCACCTGTGCCGACTGCGCTCAAGGCGGCGTTTGCACGGGGCATTGCTCCAAAAAAAAGACGTGCGCCGCACTTAAGGGCGTAGACAAAATCGCCGAAGACTTGGGCCGCGGTATTCATTAGCCGACAAGCGTTTGGGGATGTTTGACTGCGGATACGGCGGTTGCTGATACGATAGGTGTGTTAGCAACTGCCGCCGAGCGGCTCAAACGAAAGGAACCCTGTATGGAGTCCTCTGCCTATCCGATGCTCTTTAGCCCGATCAAGGTCGGTACGACCGAGGTCAAGAACCGCGTCTTTATGCCGCCGGTATCTACCAACCTGGCCGATCACGGCTATGTGACTGACGACTTGGTCGATCATTACCGCGCCCGTGCCAAGGGCGGCGTTGGCCTGATCATCACCGAGGTCGTGACGGTCGAGCCCACCTATACCTATCTGCCGGGCGACATGTGCTGCTACGACGACACGTTTATCCCTGGCTGGGAAAAGCTCGCCGCGGCCGTCCACGAGTATGGCTGCAAGATCATGCCGCAGCTCTTCCACCCCGCCTACATGGCCTTTAACATTCCGGGCACGCCGCGCCTGATCGCTCCGTCCTTCGTGGGACCGTCCTATGCCCGCGAGGCACCGCGTCCTATCACGGTCGATGAGATTCACGAGCTCACGCATCAGTTTGGCGACGCTGCCGTGCGTATGCAAAAGGCTGGCGTCGATGGCGTCGAGGTCCATGCGGCGCACGCCCACGGCATGCTCGGCGGCTTTTTGACCCCGCTCTACAACAAGCGTACCGATGAGTACGGCGGCTCGCTCGACGCTCGCATGCGCTTCCTGCTCGAGGTCATTGCCGAGATTCGCGAGCGCTGCGGCAAGGACTTTATCATCGACGTCCGCATCTCGGGCGATGAGTACACCGATGGCGGCCTGACCCTCAACGACATGATCTACGTCTCGCGTCGCCTGGAGAAAGCCGGCGTCGATATGATTCATGTGTCGGGCGGCACCACCATCAAGCGCGGCTCCGCCATTCCCGCCGCCGGCACCCAGCAGGCCTCGCATGCCGCCTGCTCGCGCGAGATCAAAAAGCACGTCAACATTCCCGTCGCCACCGTCGGTCGCATTAACGAGGCCTGGATCGCCGAGGAGTTGATCGAGGACGGCGCTGCCGACATCTGCATGATGGGCCGCGCCAATCTGTGCGATGCCGAGTTCTGCAATAAGGCCGCTGCCGGCAACGCCGACGATATCCGCCCCTGCATTGGCTGCCTGCGCTGCCTGAACGGCATCATGTTCGGCAAGCGCATCTCCTGCACCGTCAACCCCGATGTCGAGCGCGACGAGGCTGGCTACGAACCTGCTGCCGAGGCCAAGAACGTGCTCGTTGTGGGCGCTGGTCCTGCGGGCATGGAGGCAGCCTACATTGCCGCCAAGCGCGGCCACAACGTGGTGCTCGTGGACAAGCAGGACGAGCCGGGTGGCGAGATGCGCATCGCAGCCGTTCCGCCGGCAAAGCAGGAACTCACCCGCGTGATCAAGTATCAGTATCGTCGCCTGGCCGAGGCCGGCGTGAAGTGCGTATTTGGCACCGAGCTTACTGCCGAGGACATTCAGCGTGACTACGCCGGCTACGAGGTCGTCCTAGCTTATGGCGCCGAGCCCATCGCTCCAGCCTTCATGCAGGGCTTTAAGCAGGTTATGACGGCTGACGACCTGCTGGGTGGCAAGGCTTTCCCGGGCAAGAAGATCGTCATCGTGGGCGGCGGCACCG
Source organism: uncultured Collinsella sp. (assembly GCA_900543595.1). Classification (GTDB taxonomy): domain Bacteria; phylum Actinomycetota; class Coriobacteriia; order Coriobacteriales; family Coriobacteriaceae; genus Collinsella. The sequence continues at coordinate 20,955 of UQRX01000016.1, forward strand.
TCGGTTGCGAGACGGCAGATTACCTGGCCCCGCTGGTCAATGACCTCTCGCCGGCCAATCGCGATGTCACCGTTATCGAGATGACCAAGACGCTCGCCGCCAACGAGGGTGGTGCCGGACGCGCAGTGCTCATCACGCGCATGCTCTCCAAGGGCGTTCACGTGCTGACCGAGGCCAAGGTGACCGAGATCACCGAGGACACCATCAGTTACGAGAAGGACGGCGAGGTCCACACCATCGCCGATGCCGATACGCTGGTGCTTGCCATGGGCTATCGTCCCAATACCAAGCTGGCCGACGACCTGGTTGCAGCTGGCATTGCTGTCCACGTGCTGGGCGATGCCCAGAAGTGTGGCAACATCCGCGATGCCATCGGCGATGGCTATAAGGTTGCCTGCGAGCTCTAGTCAACCCCTTTGCACCAATCGATTGCAAAAAGCGGCGGCTGCCCTGTGTGTTGGGCAGCCGCCGCCTGCGTTTTGCCAAAGAAAGATTATTGTCGGGCCCTAAATGCCTTTTGCTTCTGCTCCCTCCGCAATCATGTTGCGGTTATACACCAGGTGCAGATACATCGCGTCGTGCGCGGCGGTGGGATTGCGCGAGGCGATGGCGTCGGCCACATCGCGGTGCATGCGGATAGTTTCCTCGACGAGCTTTTTGCCGGTCACGTCGATAAAGAGGGGGACGGATGCCTTGAACACGCCCATCAGGCGGGGAACGACGAGGTTTCCGGAGCTCTCGGCAATGGCATTGTGGAACGCGGTGTCGGCGGCGGAGTAATCCTCACCGGCCTCGGCCAGGCGCTCGGATTCGTCGCAGAGCTCTTTGATACAGACGACCTGGTCGTTGGTTACGTGTTCGGCCGCCATGCGTGCTATCTGCGGCGGTGCCACGGCCCTCTCGCACGTCAACGATGCCGGTTTTTGGATGTGCTCCTCGTTCCTGGAGATTGACGAGAAGACCACCCTCAAGTCCTGGACCGTTATGGAGACGCTCATCGGCCTTTCGGGTCTTGCCTGCGCCCTGGTGATTTCGTTCTTCGCCTAGTTCGCGTGGCTAAGCATCTTTTGCCGAGCGCATCGCTCGGTACCCATTTACACCTGATTCATTAACCAACGATTGGTACAACCGTTCAAATCAAAAGAGGAGAGCATCATGGACGAGAAGACCAAGGCACAGATTCAGCAGGAGGCAGCCGACCTGGTTGCCAAGCTGCAGCCGCGTTCCGGCAAGTTCCGCACCATCAGCCCCGAGATGGACCCGCTGCGTCTGGGCTCTGGCTGGTCCATCGAGGATCTGGACAAGCCGCAGGTCATTATCGAGTCGACGTTCGGCGACTCGCATCCGGGTTCTGCCGGCCTGTTTGAGTTGGTCGAGGAGGTCCGTGCCGGCGTTGCCGAGGCTGGCGGTCACGGTGCCCGTTACTTCTGCACCGATATCTGCGATGGCGAGGCACAGGGCCACGACGGCATCAACTACTCGCTGCCCAGCCGCGACATGATCGCCAACATGATCGAGATCCATGCCAAGGCCACCCCGTTCGACGCCGGTGTCTTTGTCGCCAGCTGCGATAAGGGCCTGCCTGCGAACCTCATGGCCATGGGCCGCATCAACATCCCCTCCATCGTCGTTACCGGCGGTGTCATGGATGCCGGTCCCGATTTGTTGACCCTGGAACAGCTCGGCGCGATTTCTGCCCGCTACGAGCGCGGCGAGATCTCCCGCGAGGAGCTTGAGTTTGCCAAGCACAACGCATGCCCCAGCTGCGGTGCCTGCTCGTTTATGGGCACCGCGTCGACCATGCAGGTTACCGCCGAGGCCCTGGGCCTTATGCTCCCCGGCACGGCCCTGCTGCCCGCAACCAGCTCCGATCTGCGTGAGTTTGCGCGCGAGGCCGGCCGTCAGTCCGTGTGGCTCTCCGAACACAACCTGTGCCCGCGCGACATCGTGACCAAGGAGTCCTTCGAGAACCTCATTATGGTCCACGGTGCCATTTCGGGCTCCACCAACTCGCTGCTGCATATCCCCGCGATTGCCCGCGAGTTTGGCATCGAGATGTCCGCCGACGACTTCGATCGCCTGCACCGTGGCGCCCACTACCTGCTCAACGTTCGCCCCGCAGGTGAGTGGCCGGCGCAGTTCTTCTACTATGCGGGTGGCGTGCCGCGCATCATGGAGGAGATCAAGTCGATGCTTCACCTCGACGTTATGACCGTCACCGGCAAGACCCTCGGCGAAAACCTCGAGGACCTTAAGAACAACGGCTACTACGAGAAGTGCGGCCGCTACTTGGAGAAGTGGAACCTCAAGCGCGAAGACATTATTCGCCCGTTTGACCAGGCTTTTGGTACCGACGGCTCTATCGCCATCCTCCACGGCAACCTTGCCCCCGAGGGTGCCGTCGTCAAACACACGGTTGTTCCGCGCGAGATGTTCCGGGCCACGCTTAAGGCTCGCCCGTTCGATTGTGAGGAGGACGCTATCCACGCCGTCCTGACGCACGAGATCAAGCCCGGCGATGCCGTCATCATTCGTTATGAGGGCCCCAAGGGCTCCGGCATGCCCGAGATGTTCTACACCACCGAGGCTATCGCCAGCGACCCCGAGCTGGGCGCAAGCATTGCCCTGATCACTGACGGCCGCTTCTCCGGCGCCTCCAAGGGCCCGGCTATCGGTCATGTTTCGCCCGAGGCTGCCGTGGGCGGCCCGATTGCCCTGATCGAGGAAGGCGACCTGATCCGAATCAACATCCCCGAGCGCTCGCTGTCCATCGTGGGCATCGCCGGCAAGGAGATGGAGCCGGCCGAGGTCGACGCCGTCCTGGCCGAGCGCCGAGCCGCTTGGAAGCCCAAGGCTAATCGTTACACCTCCGGCACGCTCAAGTTCTTTACCGAGCATGCAGTTTCCGCCATTCAGGGTGGCTACATGGAGTAGCGCACGTACGCATCGAATTTCTCCTCTCATAGATGTGCGGCACAAAGAGCCCCGAGTTCATATGCCACGTCACCGGGGCGCGTTGTTCAGCGCCGCCGGGGCGCTCCACTCAAACGACAAGAGACGTCTTACGCAAGCGCCCGCGTCCGTGGATAAAACCACGGGCGTGGGCGCTTCACTTTATTCCCAGCCGCTTTATTCCCAGCCCTTCCACACGTCAGGCTCGTAGCCAACGGTTGCCTGGCGGCCGTTGCGAACGATGGGCTCACGAAGAATCTGCTGGTTATCGAGCACCTTTTCGAACTTCTGGTCGGCAGCAAGATACTGTACGAGCGCAACCGTGTCGGCATCTTTCGCCTTTGGATCGATCACAGCGTCGATCCCGCCGACGGCGCGCGCCACGCTTTCGAGCTCGCCTTCGCTCAATTCTCGTCCGTCCATGATACGACAAGGGAGCCGAGCAAAAACAGAGCAGGCGGAGATGGAGGAGGACGGCGACCGACCGTCGGCAAGAGTCGGCCGGATCGGACTGGCGCCCAGCGCGCGCCGGCGACACGCTCGCAGCTGCACACATAGCCGATGTACAAGCTCGCCGCGGCGTTCCCTCGCCCCGCGGTGTGGCGATAGAGAAGCACGCCACCCGTCAACGATGGCGCCTCGGTGAAGAAAATCAACGTCTGGGTTACATCCCTTGAAAGGGGCGAAGACGGCTGCTAGTATACCTCCCCGCTATGAAGGATTTGACCAAAGCATACATCGCAATTCGGCGGCCCCTGGTATACGGGGCCTCTCCTGTTGTTCCCCAAGTGCGCTCTGAGCAGCCGCTTTCTTCCTGTCGTATCTGATGCACGCATAGCACGTGCATGTTATTTCGCCCGTGGGCCGGCGCGCCTTCGGCGAAGAATCGAATAGATACGAAGGAAGCTTATGTCTGATAATTGTACGGTCGCGCCCGCCAATGGGCGCATTACCGGTACCCAGATCCGCATCGTCGCGGTCGTCGTCCTGGGTGCCTTCTTGGCGCTACTGAACCAAACGGTGATGTCGCCTGCGCTGCCGGTCATCATGTCCGATTTCGCCATCGATGCCTCGACTGCCCAGTGGATCATGTCCATATACCCGCTGGTGAGCGGCATCATGGTCCCCGTTTCGGCGTTCCTTATCGACAAGTTCAGCACCCGCGCGCTATTCTTCGGGGCGACGCTGGTGTTCGCGCTGGGCACGCTGCTGTGCGCCGCAGCCCCTGATTTCCTGTTCCTCATCATCGGTCGCGTGTTGCAAGCGGCGGGCTCAGGCGTGCTCATGCCGCTTGTCTCGGTGGTTCCCATGCTGGTGTTCCCCGTCGAGAAACGAGGAACGGCTATGGGCATGGCGGGCATCGTCATGTCGGCGGGTCCCGCGGTCGGCCCCGTCGTAGGCGGCGCGGTGATCGACACGTACGGCTGGCGCACCATGATCGGCGCCATCGTCCCCCTCGCAATTCTCGTGCTGGTGCTGGGCGTGTTCATGCTGAAAAACGTGGGCGAGCTGAAGAACCCCAAGCTCGACCTGCCCTCGGTCGTCCTCTCCACCATCGCCTTCGGCGGACTTCTCTACGGGTTCTCGAGCGCCTCGTCGATGGGTTGGGGCAACCCCGTGGTGCTCGGCTCGATCGTCGCGGGTGTCGTGTGCTTGGTGCTGTTCGTCGTACGCCAGGGCAAAATCGAGGACCCGCTGCTTCAACTGGGCACGCTCAAGACGCGCGAGTTCCGCGTGGCCGCCATCATCGTCACGCTCATCAACGCCGCATGCCTGGTCACCAACACGCTGTTGCCGTTGCTGCTGCAAACCTCGCTTGGCGCTTCGGCCTTCGAAACCGGCATGGCCATGCTTCCCGCCGCGGCGGTGGGCATCATCATCAGCCCTATCTCCGGCGTGGTGTTCGACAAGTTCGGTCCGCGTGCCATCTCGATCGTCGGCCTGGCCCTCATGACCGGCGCCCTGTTCCTGCTCTCGCTTTCGACGGTAAACACGCCCATCTTGGTGGTTGCGCTGTTCTGCATGCTGCAGTCCGCCGGCCAGTCGCTCGCGAACATGCCGGTAAACACATGGGGTGTCAATGCCTTGAAAAATGACATGATCGCCCACGGCAACGCCATCGCGAACACCGGCCGCCAGGTCGCCGGCGGTTTGTGCACGGCGCTCATCATCACGGTCATGACAAGCGTCACCGCGTCGGCCGGCGTCGATGCGAGCACCCAAGTAGCCACCGCCGTGGGCGCGGGCGTCGCTTACAAGGTGTGCGCGGCAATCGGCCTCGTTTCCCTTATCTGCGCCATATTCAGCGTGCGCACCAAGAAAACCGCACCGAAAACGAAGGAGGCATAAGCGATGTCCGAGATTCTGTCCGAGCGCATCCCGCTCGAGCTCGAGGGGACGCCCGTTTCGAGCATCATGATTGAAGAGCCGTTCACCTGCACGCAGGATTGCACGATTTCCGACGTGGTGCGCATGCTCGCCGAAAACGAGGTGAGCAGCATGCCCGTAATCGATGAGCGCAACCAGGTGGTCGGGTTCATCTCCGACGGCGATGTCATGGGAGCCATCGCGCAGCATCGCGCTCACACCATCTTCACGGGCGGCGACGCGTCCATGCTGTACTTCGACGATCAGAGCCTTGAGCAGCGCATCGAAGACCTGAAGGATCGCTGCGTCATGGATTTCGCGACGCGCCAGGTAGTGTGTGCCCGTCCCGAGCAGAGCATCGCCCGCGTCGCCGCGCTGCTGGCGAAGAAGAAGTTCAAGAAGCTTCCTGTGGTTGATGACGAGGGCAAACTCGTGGGGGTCATCCGCCGCTCCGCCATCACCAAATACATCTTCGGCATCCTTTTCCAATAGGGGCAGGTCGCACTTGAGGCGAACATCTCGAGGCATCGAGCCAGCAACTGGACCAGACAACCTTGACACGCACGCGCTTTCCCTCGATGCTTCGGTAAGAGGAGCTGCGAAAATCGCAGCACGGGTGATCGGCGCCGCGCCCCCGAAGGCAAAAGCGAACACGGGAGCGATACGATGGGAAAAGTCCTGGACGAAGATTTGGTTTATGAGATTCTCTCCGTCGTGGCAGAGATTCCGGCGGGATGCGTCGCCTCGTACGGTCAGATAGCGCGCCTCATCGGCAGGGAGAAAAACTCTCGCCTGGTCGGAGCGGTGCTGAGCGAGGCTGATCGCTACGGCGATTATCCCTGCCACCGCGTCGTCAACCACGCGGGACGCCTCGCGCCAAACTTCCCCGACCAGCGAGCACTACTGACGGAGGAAGGAGTCGCCTTCCGAGACAACGGCTGCGTCGACATGAAAAAGCACCAGTGGAACGAGTAGCCAGGCAGCGTAGCGTCGAAAGGAGCGACGCCACGGGGAACGACCTGCGCCCCGCCGCCGGACAACCTATGGCAAAGTGACACGTCCCACAAAGAGCGGCGCACCAGTACGAGACACGACCGCGACGTAAAAAGACCCTATGATACTCGTAAGCATCTATCTGATTGCCCGCCTCGAGGTACCCAAAGAACGAGAGATGCCGAAACCCCTAGACAAAGAAAAAGGTCGGGAGCTTTTATGCTTCCGACCTGAAGTTTCATGGTCGCGGGGGGCGGATTTGAACCACCGACCTTCGGGTTATGAGGTCGCTACGACGTTGTTTCATTCAGACATTTCGACCCAAATTGAAGTCAATATAACTCCAGGTCATTTGATGTTTTCATAGATTTACGAAAGAAAAGTACGCGGAATTATTCGACCCAAATTCGACCCACAACGAGCTTGAAAGCGGTCAGGCGGAGCATTACCCTTGGGGTGTGACCCCACGCAGGGCCCTCCACCAAGGGTAATGCCCACCCGCCCCAGCCCTTTGCGCCATTCCGCGCAACCGAGCGCGATTCTCAGGCACTTCAGGCAAGGAACACGATGAACGACCGACCTCTCGTCATAGGCAAAGGAACGAAGCAACGCCGCGACAAATACACGTGGCGCTACCGTCACAGCCTCGGCAAGGATCCGGTCACGGGCAAATACCGCTATTCGCCGTGGCAGACCATACATACCACCAAAAGCCGAGAGGTCGACGCCGCACTCGAAGCCTACAAGGCAGAACTCAACAGCGGCACCTACGTCCAAAAATCGAGGGACACCGTCGGCTCGTACGCAAAAAAGTTCCACGACAACCGCGAAGGAACCATCACGCCGCTCGCCTACTCGACATCCTACTCAATCGAGAACCGGACGCGCACATCACATGCGTGATGCTCATGCTCGACACCGACATGAGAAGGGCAGAAGCCCTCGGGATGACGTGGTCCGATGTCTCCGTCGAGAACAGAAGCATCCTCATTGAGCAGCAGTTCGCGGCCGATCGAAGCGTTCGCTCGCCCAAAAGCAAGAAAAGCGTGCGGAGGATCTCGATAAGCGAGACGCTGACGTCGTATCTCGAATTCTGGAAAAAGGAGCAGGCCCGCGAAATGGAAGCCTTCGGCCTGGAACAAGTCAAAGGCACTCCGCTCGTCCACTCATTCGAACGAACGAAAGACAGGCATCCCCAAGTCAACTTCATGGACCTGAATGGGTTTTCGCGCTGGTTCAGAAACTTCAGCGTCGAGAACGGGTTCGGCAAGTTCGAAGGCGTTCGAACATACCATTATGTGAAGGAAACTGTCGACGGGGAAACGATTTCGAAGCGTTATGAGCATAAAGAGTGGCTCGAATTGAGGGATTACCTCAGGAAGCATCCCAAGGTTCGCGAGGCGAGGCATATCAGCACATATGAGAGCGAGCACCTTCCTTACGGATATTCGGGCCTATCGAGCCACACCGCTACTGCCGCTACTGCCCGCTACTGCCCGCCAGCTTCCGAACCAGCGGGCGGTAGCAGCACCCCGAACATCTCGCCGACAGCGCAGAGAGTCGTCGACCTGGCGGCCAAGGCCGACATCGAGGACGTGATGCTGTGCGACCTGCCCGGCGTCCTGTCCTTCCTAGGGCTGCCACCTGAGACGGAGATGCCGCCGGGCAACAAGGGGAAGACGAAGCTCAAGAAGCTCTACAGGAAGGTGGCGCCGAACAAGGCATACCACTCCGGCGAGCGCGCCAAGGATTTGATCTCGCACCTCGACATGGCAGAGATCAGGGCATCGGCGCCCGTCCAAGAATTGGGATGCAGTTCAATACGAGCTCGGGGCTCTTTTCGTCTAGATTGGGGACGCATGGCCGGACGAAAACAATTTGCGTCTGGTAATAAGCGTACGAAAGCGCAATTTACGTCTTAATTCCGTACGCAAATCAAGACGAAAATCGTTTACGTCTGCTTTAATCCGTACGAAAACGGTTTTCGTCTTGCAGGGCAGTTGCCGTTTCTACAGCTCAACTTCCAGTTCGGCTTTGTGCTCGTAGAGGTAGTCGCGCATGTAGGGGATGGCAAATGAGACCTTGCCGTACGAGGGAGCCTCGATAATCGATTCTCTTAACAGGCGGCTGCGGACGGAACTCACCTGTTGAGGCGTTTTGTTTAGGGCATCGGCAACCATGCTGGTCGAGCTCGTCTGCCCCAAAGATGCCATGCTCAGCAGATAAGCGATGCACGTGGGCGGAATGCGCTGTAGCGCGGGCTCAATCACCATGGCACAGAAGCGTTCGCGTGCCGTTGCAATGCCGCGCTCGGCTTCTTCTTCTCCAATAATCGGTGTATGTGCGCGTCTTGCCAACTGCCATGCGTAGTATCCAACGAGTTGGATCATGAAAGGATAACCTTGCGTTGCCTCGGCAAGTTGGCCGGCAATACCTGGCTGCAACTCCATGCCAGACGCTTCAATGGTTTCCTCGAGGGAGTACGACACTTCGGTTACTGCCACAGCCTTCAGGTCAAAGGGGAGGGCACGGCGCAAAAACGTAAGTGTCTTTCCGTTGATGATGCTTTCAATCATCGAAGGCAGCCCCGCAAAAACAAAGGCGATATCAAGGTCTTCGCCGATAACCTGCTGAATCGCAATGGAGAGCGTTCGGACCTCATCGAGCTCTGCGTCTTGAACCTCGTCGAGAGTGATGAGCAGGCCATTTTCATTCTTGGATATTGTCTGTCTCATGGCGTCGCGTAGCGATGGACCGATTCGCTCAATGTCTATGCTGCCGATGGATATGCCAGCTACGGTGGGCTCAAATCTGGCGTGTTTGGCCTGGAATTTGGGCTGCAGCTGTTCGAGAATGCGTTGGCAAAGTCCCTCGGTTGCGACCTCTTTTATGACCGTCCAGCCACGGCTTTGCGCCAAACGTGAGCACTCGTCAAGGAGGACCGTCTTGCCCGTTCCACGGACGCCGGCTATGCGCATTAGGCGCCCCGGGGCACCAGGCCCGTTGATGAGGCCTTCATTGAATTCTTCGAGTACATCTTCGCGGCCGATAATCGTGGGGGGTGTTTTACCTGCTGTGGGCTTAAAAGGGTTTGTTTGCATGTGAGCCACCTTTGCTCAAGATATAGCAAGATATAGCAAAGTATAGCAAGATATAGCAAAGTATAGTGAGATATAGCAACGTATAGCGCTGTTCGCGGGTTCTTACGGTGGTGCTATTTTCCGAATGCCGCGCGGATAAAGCGCTGGGCGAACAGCTTGTTGGCAACTCACGAGGGCTCGGGGTGCCAATTTGGGGTGCAGTAGTGCTGCGCCACGAAAAGGGCCTATCTACTACGTTTAAGCCGCAGGGGTCAACCATAGTCGGCTTTTTCGAAAATCGACAAGCTGTCTACCTGCGGTTTTGTTTTCACGGTTTTCGGTATGGCCGAGGCTATCCGTGTTAACGTAGTAGATGGGCCACTTTTGTGGCAAGGGGCCGACCTGCGGCTCAGGGTAGCCAAAAAGCCCCGTCCCAAAAAGACTGATTGGGAGCTGGGGCGTGTCGATGCGATAGTATTGCATGGTGGTATTCGACTAACCGAGGACTTATCCGAGGGCTTTATGGAACAACACCAGCATTATCAAAGCCTGCAAGATCAGGCATACAACGCATTGCGCTCCAAGATTATCTATGCCGAGTTCAAGCCCGGCACGCGCCTTTCGGCGATTGGTCTGGAAAAGGAGACGGGAATCGGGCGCACGCCCATTCGCGAGTCTTTTGTGCGCCTGCGCGAGCAGGAGCTGGTGGAAACGCGTCCCAAAAGCGGCACCTATGTCTCAAAAATCAGCATGGAGCACGCCGAGAACGCCTGTTTCTTGCGCGAGAAACTCGAGAGAAGCGTGCTCATTAAATGCTGCTCTGCCGCCACGCCCGAGCAAAAGCAGCGGCTTGAGCAGATTCTTGCCGAGTCCGAATCGCTCGACCATCGCGAAACGCGTCGCTTTTTCGACTTGGATAACCTGTTTCATGAGACGTGTTTTGAGATTGCCGGCCGCCATATGTTGTGGGATTGGATGAAGAGCGTCAACACGCATTTTGAGCGATACAACTGGTTGCGTATGGTGTCGCAGGATCTGGATTGGGAGCCGATTCGTCGGCAGCATCGCCGGATTCTCGAGGCCATTAAGAGGGGCGATACCGACACGGCGAGCTATCTGGCCGAGACGCACTTGCACCTGATGCCCGAGGAGCAGGGCCCGGTTATCGCCTTGCATCCTGACTATTTCGAGCTGTCCAAAGACTCGTCTATCTAGTCCATCACCGCATCTGCTCGAAACGCAAAAACGATGCTGCTCACCTACAGCGTTTTGCAACCGAGATTTTAAAAAATGCCTAAAATGGCTCAGACCGTCGACAATTGGGGAACGGGGTGCGCTATGGCGCAGATGAGAATCAAGGACATTGCCGTCGAGGCAGGCGTGAGCCCGGCCACGGTCTCGCGCTATCTCAATAACCGCCCCGGGCAAATGACCGAGGAAACCCGTGCTCGCATCGCGGCGGTTATCGAGCGCACCGGCTATCGCCCACGTGCCGCCGCGCGCAACCTGCGCAGCTCGCGTACCAACCTCATCGGCGTGATCTTGGCCGACATCGCCAACCCGTTCTCCAGCGCCATGCTCAAAGGGCTTTCTGCCAGTGCCGCCGCGCGCGGCTGCTCGCTCATGACGGCCATTAGCGGCAATGATTCTGCCAAGGAAGCAGAGTCGCTCACCAGACTTATCGATGCCGGCGTGGACGGCCTGGTCGTCAATACCTGTGGCGGCAACGACGAGGCAATCGTCGCGGCAGCGGGACGCCTACCCGTCGTGCTACTCGACCGCGATGTTGCCGCCGGCGGTGTCGATCTGGTGACATCTAACAACCGTGAACTGGTTGTCGGGCTGGTAGACGCCTTGGCCTCTGCGGGCAGCGAGCGCCTGTGCCTGCTCACCGAGGCAAGCGACGACAGCCCCGTGCGTCGCGAACGCGCCGAGGCCTTTGCCGACGAGCTTTCGCACCGCGGCCTTGCCGGCGAGGTTATCACCTTGGTCGATGGCGGTGCCACGGGCGTCAGCCGCCTGGACGAGACCATCCGCGACTTCGCAGGCAAAAGGCTCGGCCTTATCGCCGTCAACGGCCTGGTCTTTCTGCGTCTGACCGAGGCACTGGCACAGTTGGGACCCTCCTTGCCGGCGGGGCTCAAGATCGCGACGTTTGACGACTATCCCTGGAACCACGTCCTCTTTGGCGGTGTGACCACGGCAGCGCAAGACACCCTCGCCATTGCCGAGCGCGTGGTCGAGTGCCTCTCCGAGCGCATCGACGTTGTTACCACTACGGTGGGCGATGCCGCAAAGCTCGTCCCCAAGCGCATCGAGGTCCCCGGCCACATCGAACACCGCGCTTCGACCTCGCGCTAACCATTCGTTCGTGACCGCCTGTTCGCACACGTTTTTTGAGCGCTTGATACGCTTTAACCCTGCGGAAACATTTTTCTGCGATAGTATCTGCGATATAGACCAGTCGAAACCCGCCCGAAAGAAAGGGGAGCGACATGAACCAGCAGAACATCGATTACGTACTCCGCTCCGTAGAGCAGCGTGACATCCGCTTTGTGCGTCTGTGGTTTGTCGACATTCTCGGCCGCCTCAAGAACTTTGCCATTAGCCCCGAGGACCTCGAGGTCGCTTTTGAGGAGGGTATTGGCTTTGACGGCTCCGCCATCGAGGGCTTTGCCACGCCCGAGGAAGCCGACATGCTGGCGTTTCCCGATGCTTCGACCTTCCAGATCCTGCCGTGGCGCCCGAGCCATAACGGCGTCGCTCGCGTGTTCTGCGACGTATGCACTCCCGATCGCAAGCCGTTTGCCGGCGATCCGCGCGATGCCCTGCGCCGCATGTTCTACAAGGCCGAGAAGGCTGGCTATCTGCTCAACGTGGGCGCCGAGCTGGAGTATTACTACTTCCCCGACGAGCACACCCCCGAGCCGCTCGACAACGTGGGCTACTTCGATCTTTCGGTGAGCGATGCCGCTCGCGACCTGCGCCGCAACACGGTCCTCACGCTCGAGAAGATGTCCGTGCCCGTGGAGTACACCTTCCACGCCGCCGGTCGCTCGCAGCACGGCATGAGCCTGCGCCACGCCGAGGCCCTAAGCATGTCCGATGCCATCACCACGGCAAAACTCATCATTAAACAGCAGGCCTACGAGAGCGGTTGCCACGCCTCCTTTATGCCCAAGCCGTTGGCGGGCGAGGACGGCAGCGCTATGTTCCTGTGCCAGTCGCTATTCGACCACGACGGCAACAACGTCTTTTGGGGCGAGGACGACGAGAAGTACCATCTCTCCGATATCGCCAAGCACTACATGGCCGGCATCCTGGCGCACGCGCGCGAGATCAGCGCTATCACTAACCCCACGGTCAACTCGTACAAGCGCATTACCACGGGCGGCGACTCCGTGCCGCAGTACGCCACGTGGGGCCTGCGCAACCGCGCGAGCATGGTCCGCATCCCGGTCTACAAACCCGGCAAGCAGCTGTCCACGCGCATCGAGCTGCGCAGCCCCGACCCCATGGCCAATCCGTACCTGGTCAACGCCGTCACGCTGGCGGCTGGTCTTGACGGCATCGAGCGCAAGCTGGAGCTCCCGCCCGAGGCCACGGCCGAGACGCTCAAGCTTACCGACCGTCAGATGATCGAGGCCGGCTACACGCCGCTGCCGCGCTCGCTCAAAGAGGCGCTCGACGTGTTTGAGGACTCGCAGTTTATGAAGGATGCCCTCGGCGAGCACATCCACAGCTTCTTCCTCAAAAAGAAGCGCGACGAGTGGCATAAGTTTGAGTCTACGATCACCGAGTGGGAGATTAAGCATTACCTGGCGAACTCCTAATCGCGCTGGCTTATTCCAGTGCGATTGAGCTCATTTCTTTGGAGGTCGATATGTCCGAAAAGAGTGCCCTGTTCATGGCGCGCACGACGCGCTTCCACGAGTTTGCCCGCAGCTTGACGACTACCCTGGGTGTCGAGGTGAGCCTGGCTACCCCCGATTCGCCGACTGCGGCGCACGACTTTGACCTGCTGATCCTCGATTCCGATGGCATCCGCAGCGACCGCATCGATCAGATTGCCAAATGGCTCGACGACCGCGGCGGCGTCCCCATGTTGGTGATCGTCGACGACGAGGCGCTCGGCACCCTGCGCCTGCCCAATCATGCGCATGCCGACTTTGTATGCCCCACGGCGACGCCCAACGAGCTTAAGGCTCGTGCACAGCGCCTGATGGGCGAGGAGGAGACCGTCACCGCCGACGATGTGCTCAACATCGATAACCTCGAGATCAACCTGGCTACCTACCAGGTGACGCTCGATAACGAGCCCATCGACCTGACGCTGATGGAGTACTCGCTGCTGAGCTTTTTGGCGACGCACCCCAACCGTGCCTACAGCCGCGAAGTGCTGCTGCACCGCGTGTGGGGCTTTGAGTACTGCGGCGGCACGCGCACCGTCGACGTGCACATCCGACGCATCCGCTCCAAGGTGGGCCCGCAGATCGCGGCACACATCACCACCGTCCGCGGCGTGGGCTATCTGTTTAAGGACTAGATTTCCACCACAAAGGGGACAGGCACCTTTGTGGTGGTTTTGCCGCATGTGCGGGTTCCTTTCGGGTTTGCAGAAGAACTTAAGCCTTCCTAAAAGATTGCGTTCTCATACACGTGCACCCGCATATTGGGGTACAACTCAACGTGAACAATGATGGCCCGCCACGTGTTTGGCGGGCCTTTGGTTATTTGACGAAAGGATCGCAGCTATGAGCGAGAACGATTCCCAGCGTCCCCAGGATGCGGACCACGCCGGCGAGACGCAGCAGCAGCCGCGCGTGCAGGTGGAGTCGACGCCTGCCGACAGCAACATTCCCTACGTGCAGGCCTACGACACGCAGACCGGCAAGCCGCTGGGCAGCCAGCAGGTTGTAAACAAGCACACAGTGGTCAAGACTAAGACCAAAAAGCTGCCGATCTTTATTACAGCACTCGCCGGCTGTGCCTGCGGCGCCCTGCTGGTCATTGCGCTCATTATGAGCGGCACGCTCAACATTGGCGGCGGAAAGAATGCCGTGACGGCGGGTGCTTCGGGTTCATCGACGCAAAAGATTACGATTGATTCCGAGGACACCACGCTGGCCGAGGCCGTTTCTGCCAAGGCCCTGCCCTCCGTGGTTTCCATTACCGCCACTTCGAGCGGCGGCCAGAATGGCTCGCTTTCGCAGTCTGCCGACGAGTCGGACGGCTCGGGCAGCGTCGGCTCGGGCGTGGTGCTCGATACCGAGGGCCACATCCTCACCAACAACCACGTGGTCGATGGCTATGACCAGTACGTGGTGACCATGGATGACGGTACCACCTACGAGGCCGAGTTCGTGGGCAACGACGCCTCGAGCGACCTGGCCGTCATCAAGCTCAAGGACGCCGACGCCTCCAAGCTCACACCGATCGAGATCGGTGACTCCTCCAAACTCAACGTGGGCGAGTGGGTTATGGCCATCGGTTCGCCGTTCGGCAACGAGCAGTCTGTCTCCACGGGCATTGTGTCGGCGCTTTATCGTTCCACGGCCATGAGCTCTACCAGCGGTAACACCATCTATGCCAACATGATTCAGACCGATGCTGCCATCAACCCGGGCAACTCCGGTGGCGCGCTCGTTAACGACAACGGCGAGCTGGTGGGCATCAACTCGCTCATCGAGAGCTACTCGGGCTCTAGCTCGGGCGTGGGCTTTGCTATTCCCGTTAACTACGCCAAGAACATTGCCGACCAGATCATCGGCGGCAAGACGCCGGTGCACCCGTACCTGGGAGCCACGCTTTCGAGCGTCAACGCGCTCAACGCTCGCACTAACAAGCTCAGCACCGATAGCGGCGCGTACGTGGCGAGCGTCGTTGAGGACGGTCCTGCCGCAAAGGCCGGCATCCAAGAGGGCGATGTCATTACCAAGCTGGGCGACGACGAGATCACGAGCGCCGATGGCCTGATCATCGCGCTGCGCAGCCACGAGGTGGGCGAGAAGGTCGAGATCACGCTCATGCGCGGCAAGGACGAGAAGAAGGTCACCGTCGAGCTTGGCTCCGACGAGGAGCTGCAGAACCAGCAGCAGGACGACAGCGCGACTGACACCGGCAACGGCGGTATTACCGACGAGCAGTTGCGCCAGTATCTGGAGGAGCTGCTGGGCCAGCAGGGCCAGGGCTACGGTCAGGGTTTCTAACGAGCCGTATCGCACATACCGATGCCAGAGGGGCTGTCCCATCAATGTGGGACAGCCCCTCTTTTCTTATTGATCCGTTGGGGACGGAGAAAAACGGATCACTTGGGGCTGATAAGAGGCCTGGTTCGTAATGGTCTGGACAGTTGGTTCAGATACGTATAAATCTGGGGCAGCTTGGGATGCGTTTTGAGCAATTTTTGATTGGGATGGGGCTCGAATGGGTGTTTGGAAGGGAGAGTGGGACGTTTACATGGTCTCGAGGAGCCCAAATTAGTTGAAACAGGGGTGTTCGTGCTTGATTCGGCTCTAGGATTTATACGTATCTGAACTAACTGTCCACTCCAGTCTGGTGGCTGCCGATTCGGTGCGGTTCGAAAGGGTTATTCGGCCCTATCGTGACCGGTGGTACTCTAGTATCCGTTTGAAATCGAGCGAAGGAGTGCCGCTATGGAGCAATCGAGCCTGTTTGGTGACGGCGTGGACATCGATACCGAAACGCCCACGACCGCGGAAGCAGCCGCACCGACCGACGCCCGTGCCCAGGCGGCAGCGCGCGCGGCCGAGCTGCGCCACGAGCTCGATTACCACGCGTACCGCTACTACATGCTCGATGCACCCGAGATCACGGATGCCGCCTTTGACAAAATGCTTGTTGAGCTGCAGGAAATCGAGGCGACCTACCCCGACCTGGTGACGCCCGACAGCTATACCCAGCGCGTGGGCGGCTACGTGAGCGAGCAGTTTACGCCGGTCACGCACATGGCACGAATGTATTCCATGGACGATGCCATGGATCTGGACGAACTCGACGCGTGGCTCCAGCGCACTGAGGATGCCCTCGGTGCCGGCAGCGTCACCTATACCTGCGAGCTTAAGATCGACGGCCTTGGCGTGGCGCTTACCTACCAAAACGGCAGCTTCGTGCGCGCGGCCACGCGCGGTGACGGCACCACGGGCGAGGACGTGTCGCTCAACGTCCGTACCATCAGGGATGTGCCCATGCACCTGTCCGAGCCGGCGCTCGCCCACATGGGTGCCGACCGCGAGCGCACCATTGAGGTGCGCGGCGAGGTCTATATGCCCAAGGGCAGCTTTGTTCGTCTGAATGAAGAGGCCGATGCCGAGGGGCGCGACCCCTTCGCCAACCCGCGCAACGCCGCCGCCGGCAGCCTGCGCCAAAAGGATCCCAAGGTCACGGCGCGCCGCGACCTGGCCACCTTTATCTATGCCATCGCCGATACCGACCCGCTGCACGTCCACAGCCAGCGCGAGTTCCTCGATTGGCTGCGTAGCGCCGGCTTTAGCGTCAACCCTAACGTGGCTCGTTGTGCCACGCCGGCCGAGGTCCACGAGTTCTGCGCCCAGGCCCTCGAGCATCGCGGTGACCTGGACTACGACATCGACGGCGTGGTCGTAAAGGTTGACAGCTTCCAGCAGCAGCTCGACCTGGGCTTTACCGCCCGCGCGCCGCGCTGGGCCATTGCCTTTAAGTTCCCGCCCGAGGAAAAGCAGACCGTCCTGCGCGAAATTCGCATCCAGGTTGGCCGCACCGGTGTGCTCACGCCGGTCGCCGAGTTCGACCCGGTGACGGTCGCCGGCTCCACCATCGCGCGCGCCACGCTGCACAACATCGACGAGATCCGCCGCAAAAACGTGCGTGAGGGCGACACTATCATCGTGCACAAGGCGGGCGACGTGATCCCCGAGGTCGTGGGTCCGGTGCTCGACAAGCGCCCGGTCGATTCGGCCGACTGGCACATGCCCGAGGTCTGCCCCGTGTGCGGCAGCCCCGTGGTCCACGAGGACGGCGAGGTCGCCTACCGTTGCGTTTCCATCGACTGCCCCGCGCAGCTCAAGGAGCGCCTGCTTCACTGGGTGAGCCGCGGCTGCATGGACGTCGATGGCCTAGGCGACGAGATCGTCGACAAGATGATCGCCGCCGGCCTGATCCACGATGTCGCGGACTTCTACCAGCTCACGGTCGACGATATCGCCGGCCTGGACACGGGCCGCGTGTACGCCAGCTCCAACAGCAAAAAGGGCGTCAAGAAGGGCGATCCCATTCCGGTAGGCCTCAAGACGGCCGAGAAAATTATCGCCGAGCTCAACAAGTCCAAGAGCCAGCCGCTCGGTCGCGTGCTGTTTGCCCTGGGCATCCGCCACGTGGGCAAGAGTGTGGGCGAGGTCATCGCCGAGCGATTTCTGTCGATCGACAAGCTCATCTTGGCGAGCGAAGAGGACATTGCCGAGTGTGAGGGCATCGGTCCCAAGATTGCGGCGAGCGTCAAGCAGTTCCTGGCCGTGCCCGAAAACCTTGCCGTGCTGGAGCGCCTGCGCCAGGCGGGCCTGTCGCTCGAGGTCGACTTGGGCGCCGCGCATGCACAAGCCGCAGCCGACGCGGGCGTGGCGGGCGAGCTCGCCGATGCACAACCGCTCGCGGGTCTGACCTTCGTGCTCACCGGCACGCTCGTCAACCGCACCCGCGACGAGGCGGGTGCGGCGCTCAAGGTACTCGGCGCCAAGGTTTCGGGCAGTGTTTCAAAGAAGACGAGCTACCTGGTCGCCGGCCCCAAAGCGGGCTCCAAGCTCACCAAGGCCGAGCAGCTGGGTGTGCCCGTGCTGGATGAGGATGCACTCGAGCAGATCCTGGCGACTGGTGAGGTGCCCCAGGCTTAGTGCATCGATAACCAAATTGAAGATCCGCCCGGAAAGCATGATTGAACTGCCTTCCGGGCGGATCTTACTTTGCTGGGGAAACCGGCACCGTGATCTGCGTCACATAGGTCGCGGGATCGTCGCTGATGATGTCGTCGATCAGGGCAATCTCGCGCGATGGACCGGCGGGCGTCAGGTTATGTTCGCGCATATAGCCGAGCAGCTGCTCATAGCGCGGGCCCGCTTGCCCGTGCGTGCCGCGGAAGCTTATGGTCAGGCAGCGCGCGGCGGGTCGTGTCTCGACGTCGCCCAAGTACTCATCGGTGTCATCGAGCAGCAGAAAGACCTCGTCGTAGCCGTTAAAGTCGCCGGCTGCGAGACGCTTGGCGCTGATCCCAACGCCCAAGTTGCCCAGAAAGACAAAGGTCTCGTGCTGACCCTTCTGCAGTTGACGAATCTGCCACTCCAGCGCATAGGCGTCGGTAGGGTTGACGCGTTCGCGCAACACGGCGCAGCGAAGCTCGGGCGCATCGATTGTGCAAATGGTATCGAGCTCGGTGTTCAAGGCATCGTGCAGCAGCGCAAGTCGGTTATCGATCTTGCGCGACACGCGCTCCAGCTCGCGGCGCTTGCGCTCGATGAGCTCCTGCTGCTGAGCCAGCTGTCGCTGCATGAGGTCCACATCGCGCGTGGTCACAAACTCGCGGATTTGTGCGAGCGGCAAGTCGAGAACGCGCAGGTGGCTGATGGTGTTGAGGGTGGAGAGCTGCCGAGATCCGTAGTAGCGGTATCCACTCGTCGAATCGATGTGCGCCGGGTCCAGCAATCCCATCTGCTCGTAATGGCGCAACGTGCCCACACTCAGGTTGAACAAGCGCGCCACCTCGCCAATGCGGAGCAGGCCCTCGGTATGTTCAGTTGGCGAGTCGGTCATGGGACCGCTCCTTTCGGTAAAAAGCAGGGGAGAAGTGCCAGGCCTGCGTTGCCCCGCTACGCCATCAGTTTGTCAAAAGCTCCGCGGCGGTTGAGCGCGGTAAACGCGACAACACAGATGGCTGCCGACAAAATCGATCCGCACGGCGAGGCGATGCCCATGGGAAACAACGTATCGGAATAGGCGTTCGACAGCAGCCACGCGCCCGGCACGCGAATGAGCGCTACGGCCAGCACGTTGTGCGCAAAGCCGATGTAGCTCTTGCCGTATGCAGCGAAAAAGCCGCTAAAGCAAATGTGGATGCCGGCAAAGATTGCGTCGAAAATGTAGCTGTGCATATAGCCGGTACCGGCCGCGACCACCGCGGGGTCCTTGGCAAAAAAGCCGATAAACGCCGGTGCCACCAGCCACATCAGCACCGTGATCAGGCAGCCGTACACTACCGAGATGGTCATGGCGTCCTTGAGCACCTGACGTGCGCGGTCGCCCTTGCCCGCGCCGGCGTTTTGCGCCGTGAGCGCGCTGACGGTGGCGCCCATGGAACTCGGCACAATGAACAAAAAGCTGATCATCTTCTCGACCAGGCCCACGGCGGCGGCGTCGACGAGCCCTCGATGGTTGGCGATGACGGTGATAAACATAAACGCCACCTGGATGCAGCCGTCCTGCACGGCCACGGGCACGCCGATCTTAAGAATGCTGCCGAGCACCTCGGCCTGGGGGCGCAGGTCGCTGCGCTTAACGTGGATGTTCGTACGGCGGCTCTTAAGCCACACGAGTGCGAGCGCAACGCTGGCCGTCTGGGCGGTTACCGTGCCGAGTGCCGCACCCACGGGGCCGAGCCCCATATGCCCGATAAACAGAAAATCGAGCGCGATGTTGATGATGCACGCCACGCCAATCACGTACATGGGCGAGCGCGAATCGCCCAGGCCGCGAAAGATGGCTGAAAGAATGTTGTATGCGGCGATAAACGGAATGCCGACAAAGCAGATACGCAGGTAGGCGGCGGTGCCTTCGACCGCCTCGGGCGGCGTGCCAATGAGCGCCACAACCTGCGGGCATAGTGCAAACAAGATGACGGCCAGTACCATCGAGACGCCCATAAACAGCGTAATGGTGTTGCCGATGGCGGTCTCGGCGCGGTCAAACCGGCGCGAGCCCACGGCGTGGCCGACGATGACCGTCGTTCCCATGGCCAGGCCCACGAGCGTCACGGTAATGATGTAGAGCGTCTGCGCGCCATTGCCCACGGCGGTGATGCCGGCGGCGCCGCTAAACTGCCCCATCATGTACAGGTCGGCCATGCCGTAGAGCATCTGCAAAAAGTACGAGAGCATATAAGGCAGGGCAAAGACCGCGATGGTCTTGAGGACATTGCCGCGTGTGAGGTCGTGTTCCATGGGTGGGGTACTTTCTGGATTGGTTCATTTAGCTACCAGTGTAGTGAAAACCCTACAACGATTGTAGAGTCAAGGTTTGTGTTGACGACGGGGTGAAAAAAATAGTCACGCTCCAAGCACGATGCTTTGGCCCTCTGTGCCCCTCACCTCGCCTCAAACCATCACAACATTCAACGTTTTTTACCAAAATCGGGAAAAGCATCGAATGTTGTGATGGTTTTTCTGCCACTCGAACCGGTGGAATCGCTTTCTTGCGCACGAAGGTGTGCGGACCCGTGGGCAGGGGAATAAGGTTGGTTATCCGACTTCATTGGAGGGCTCATGGACCTGCCGATCGTCCTGTCCCATAAGACTGCCTGGCTGTACCACAACGTGGCGCGCCCGTCCGAGCCGCTCTCGCGAGCAAGCAGTCTATACGATGAGGACTCGCTTGCTAACGAGGCAGAACCGACCGCGAGCCTGCCCAAATTGGGACTCGATGCCAAGGGGCTGAGGGCTTCAATGGCAGTTGGGATCGTTGTCGACTATCTGGTCTCGCTTGGTATTCCACGAGAAGAGCTCGATCATATCGACACGCTCGTCAACTTCGATTTTGAGCGCTCGACGCCGGCTGGATTTAGGTGCCACGTGTTTGGAGCGCCGGTACCTTCAGGTCATCTTATCGAGGTGGCAGAGGGCCTTCTAGTGGTTGATGAGGCCATGTGCTTTGTCCAAGCGGGTTCGTGGATGAGCGAGCCCGAGCAGTTGGAATATGGCTACGAAATTTGTGCCCGATACCATTTGAATCATCTGTCGACAGGCGATTATATCGAGATAGGGCAGAGGTATACCGTTGCCGATTTGATTGCTTATTGCAATGAGAACCGATCTCGTCAGGGGACTATACGTGCGACCGCCGTGCTCAAGCGCGTGCACGATGGCGCGCGATCGCCCATGGAGACGGCCACCGCAATCATGGTCGTAGCAAAACGTTCCCAGGGAGGGCTGGGATACACCAAGATCGAGCTCAACCATCGGGTGGATGTTCCCAATGAGTTCAGATATCTCGCTAAGGCCGGATATTTCGAGATCGACGAATATGCGCCTGCGAGCGGTACGGGGATTGAATACAACGGCTCGGACCATCTTGATAAACAGTGCAGCGCGTCGGATGCGGAGCGTATGACCGTGCTGAGCGCGCTGGGCTTTAAGATGATCGTCCTCACCGGGACTCAGTTTGCCCATCAGCTGCAATTGCACCGGGCGATGAACGCCATCGCGCTCGCTATGGGCCTTAAGTGCGACCGAAGCGAAGCGTTCCAGAAACGTCAAAACGACCTGCGAGAATTCGTGATTCGACACTGGGACGGCGGCCTTTAGGGACGTACCGGCCCTTCTACGGGGTGCTGCGGGCAGGCAAACCATCACAACATTCGACGTTTTTTGCCAAAAACGGGAAAAGCATCGAATGTCGTGATGGTCTGTGCTGAGGATGGGCTTGGAAAGTCTGCCTTGCTCGAAGCGACCTGTCCTGTCGTACGGGTGTCGGCATGATTCTCTCGTGCGGTATTATGTTTTCCGAAGAATAAAACGCCGCGCGAGGGGAGGGCTGCGTGGACGGGCTCGTGCAACATGACGGTTTTGGCCGTGATATCAACTACCTGCGCATTGCCGTTACCGACAAGTGCAATTTCCGCTGCATCTATTGCATGCCGGCCGATGGCGTGGCGCCCCGCGCGCACGACGAGCTGCTCAGCGCCGAGGAAATCGCCCGCTTTGTGCGCTTGGTAGCGGGGGAGGGCATTCGCCGCGTACGCCTGACGGGCGGCGAGCCGCTGGTCAGCCGCCGTATCATCCCGCTCATTCGTGACATCCGCGCGATTCCGCAGATCGAGGACATCTCGCTTACCACCAATGGCGCCCTGCTGCCCAAGCTGGCGCCGCAGCTCAAAGATGCCGGCCTTAACCGCGTCAACATCTCGCTCGACACGCTCGACCCCGAGCTGTTTGGAAAGATTACGCGCCTGGGCCGGCTCGAGCAGACCATGGCCGGCATCGACGCGGCGCTGGCTTGGGGCTTTGAGCCCGTTAAGGTCAACTGCGTTGTGGTGCGCCGGCTCAACCAGGATGTGGCTGCCCTCGCGCGGCTCACGCTCGACCGCCCCATCCACCTGCGCTTTATCGAATACATGCCCATCGGCGACGAGCGCACGAGCTCGCATTGCGCTGTGGACCCGCATGCGCCCGCGCTCAATCCCGAGCTGTGGGACGCGAGCGACACCGTGCCGAGCGACGAGCTGCGGGCGCGCATCAATGCCGGGGCCGCCGCGGTGGGTCTGGGCGAGCTCGAGCCGCTCGACATCAACGACGCTCCTGTCGGCGCGGGCCCTGCGCGCTACTGGCACTTTCCGGGTGCGGCGGGAACGGTCGGCTTTATTAGCGCCATGTCCAACCATTTTTGTGCGAATTGCAACCGTCTGCGTCTGACGGCCGATGGAAACGTGCGTCCGTGCCTGTTCAGCGATGCCGAGTATTCGGTGCGCGACGCCCTGCGCCGTGGTGATGATATGCAGGTACTTTCGATTTGGCGCGATGCCGTGGCCCACAAACCGCAGGAACACGCGATAATTGAGGGCACGCAACGATTTATGTCCCAAATCGGAGGATGATCATATGGCCAAGAGCAGGTACGCCGATGCCACCAAGGCCGCTCGCAGGGCCGCGATGTCTGCCCACAAAGCCACGGCTACTGACAGCGACGCCGTCGCAGCCGCGCAGCCGACTGCCAACACTGCTGTCGAGCCCGCCCGTGACGCCCGTCGCGACGAGCTGACGCACGTGGACGCCAAGGGCGAGGTTCGCATGGTCGACGTGTCCGACAAGGCCGAGACCCATCGCATCGCCATCGCCGAGGGCACCATCCTCATGCACCCCGAGACGCAGGCCATGGTGCTGCAGGATCGCGCCAAGAAGGGCGACGTGCTCGCCTGCGCGCGCGTGGCGGGCATTATGGCCATCAAGCGCACGAGTGACATCATTCCCATGTGCCATCCGTTGCTCATTACCAAGAGTAAGTGCGACATTGCACCCATCGCTCCAGCGGGGACGCCGGCCGAGGACGTGCCCGAGGGCTGGGTGCCGGCGCGCGCGGACGGACAGGTTGGCTTTCACGTGCTGGTCACGGCGGGCGTGACGGGCAAGACGGGTATCGAGATGGAGGCGTTGACCGGCGCGAGTGCTGCGTGCCTGACCATCTATGACATGTGCAAGGCGGTCGATCGCGGCATGGAGATCGTCGACGTGCGCCTGCTGCACAAGGAGGGTGGCCGCTCGGGCGTGTGGGATCGTGCAGAGCGTCAGGCCGCTGCTGCTGAGGCCGCCACCGCAGACGGTAACGCGCCCGCGAGCGCACCTGCCGCCGTCGCACCCGCAGCTCCGACACCGGCCGTCCCTGCGATCGCGTTTATCGGCTACCAGAACTCGGGCAAGACCACGCTCGTCGAGAAGGTTATCGCCGAGCTCACCCGCCGCGGCCTGCGCGTGGGCTCGCTCAAGCATCATGGGCATCATGGCTTTGATATCGACGTGCCCGCTAAGGATACGTGGCGCCATCACCAGGCCGGATCCAAGCACGTGGGCCTCATCTGCGCCACGCGCTGGGCGGAGTACGCCGACACGCGCGAGGAGGACGAGATGCCCGCGCGCGAGCTGCTGTCGCGCTACAACGATGTCGACGTGGTGATCATCGAGGGCTACAAGACCGAGGGCTTCGACAACATCGTGGTAGCGCGCTCCGGTGTCGACCGTCTGCGCGGCAAGAGCTCGCTCGACCTGGTCGACGGTCACACGCTGGCCCTTGCCTGCAACGAGGCCCTGGCGCGTCAGGCATTCGATGCCGGCTTTGCGACCCGAGCCATCAACATCAACGACGCCCGAGCCATCTGCGATTTGATTCAAGACTATCTCGCCTAAAACATGCCAAAAAGGGACAGGTTAATTTCGGCAGGTTTTATCTGGGCAAACGCCGCAACCACCACAAAGGGGCCAGTGAACTGCCTCCCATTTCTTGGACATCGGGAAATGGGAGGTTTTCCATGAGT
>UQRX01000017.1:0-44244 GCA_900543595.1 uncultured Collinsella sp.
CTTTTTCACCACCGTATGGACCGAATCGCTCATCCGATGCAGATAAACTCCATCGTTTCCGCGGAATTTTTCCGCAAGTCCCGCCGGACAGATTCCCAGAGCCGGCAAAAAATCTGTCTCCTCCTCTGCTCTGTTAAGACCCACATAGATCTGGATTCCCTCATACAGTCTGCCCGGATAATAAACATTCTTCGTGGGCCAGATGGTACTGGCGCAGAGCTGTCCTTCCTTGACAATCGCGTATCTGTTCTGTGCGAGGGACACATCGCATCTTCCCTGGATGCAGAAATTCAGGATCAGCATTTGCCCGGAAAACTGACTGCTGTCTCCCTTCGTCCAGCTGTTCGTATGGATCTCATCGAAGCAAATTCTTAAGCCCGGTGCAAGCAGGTAACTGTCCACCCGTCCCTCGTTTTCTATCTCATGCAGACAACAGGAAAGACGGCAAACACCAGTTTTACCGCCTTTGATAAAAAAGCACTCTCCCCGGTAAAAGGAAAATTCATGGCCTTTGGTATCATCCTCGTCATCTTCCTTTTATCCATGATCTTTGCAGGGGTGATTTCCGGCATCGCCTCAGCTATCCTCACGCCCCTGGCCGCCCTCCTGGTGTCATGTGTGGTGTACCATATCGGGCTGGTGATTTTCCCGTAAAACTTGTTGTGGGATTTATCCTTTCAAAGGACAAATCCCACATTCTCAAATTTTGCACATATTACCTATATTACCTATTTACTTCTGCCTTTGTTATACCCTTAATCAATTTCCTCAAATAATTCGTCAAAGTTGATCTTTATTTGAGGAAAATGAAATAATTGTAATTCGTCTTTGTTTTCTTCTGTAATTACCTGAATCCCCTTTTTAAGGTTTATAATTTCAAGGTTTATCATATTTTTTGCATTTTTTTTGCAAATTTTTCTATATTTTTACCTCATCAAATTTTTCACCTCAGCATCCCCGGCAAATCCACCTTCTTCTCCGTACCCAAAATCATATTCCGGAGGCCGGGGGCGTGCTGGCGGAGCATGATGAGAGACATGATGACTGTCAGGAAGCCGGACTCCGGGCCGTATTCCAGGAAGGCCGGGAGGATGAAGGCTGTAGGAATCAGCACGGCTCCTAATGGTAGATAGCCGGTGAAGAGCACAGCCGTGAGACCGATCAGGCAGGAAAAGAGGCCGCCCATGGGCCAGATGAGGATCAGGGCAGCTGCGTTGCAGGCCACGCCTTTTCCGCCGTGAAACCAGTGCCAGAAGGGATAGTCGTGGCCCAGGATGCAGCCAAGGCCGGCGTAGGCTGCGGCGAGAGTCCCGAGCTCTGCTCCACAGACATAGCGGCAGAGCAGGCAGGCCAGGAGCGTTTTGCCCACATCGCCTGCCAGCACCCGGAAGGCGCAGCCCACGCCGCCCTGCTCTGCCAGATTTGCCATGCCCGGATTGCCTGTGCCGATCTCAAAGGCGCTTTTTCCGATTCGTTCCTGCGCCACCAGTTCCGCTGTCAGGAAGCTGCCGCAGAGATAGCCCGTTAATATACAGAAAATTCTTCCCATCTTTGTCTCCTCTTCTTCCGATTTATGCTTATTTCCGCTCTGCTTCATTCATGCAGAACATCTTCTTTCCCTATTATTTTTCCCGGTTAAGCGTTGACAATTCAACTTTTTTCCACTATGATTAACGTTGAATTTTCAACAAAATCAATCTATCAAAGAAAATGCACGTTCCTTTGACAGATACCAAATATGAAAAATTACAAAGGATTCCCACATTATGCTCGAACGATTCGAAGATCTCACCGCCGGTGTCACCCAGGTTTACAAGAACATTCAGCGGATCAAAAAACAACGGATGAACAGCCTGGGCCTTAAGGGCACTCAGGTCATGTGTATTTATTATCTCTCCATCCACCCGGAGGGAATGACTGCCGCTGACCTTTCCCGTATCACTGTGGAGGACAAGGCCAGCATTTCCCGGATTCTCGCAGAGCTGGAGGAGGAAGGCTACATCACTTATGAAACGGAGCCTGGCCGGAAATATCGGGCTCCCGCCCTTCTCACAGAAAAAGGCCGGGAAACAGCGGTGAAAATTCAGCAGCTGATTCTTCAGGCCACGGAAGCCGGAGGCCAGGGGCTCACTGACGAGGAGCGGGAAATTTTTTACCGAGCACTCTTCCAGATTGCAGACAATCTCTCCGCCCTCCTCACAAACCTGTCCAAGTGACGCCTGATGCGTGTAAAAACCTCATTGTCACTGGCAATACTTCAAAACATGGGCAGCCATATTCACGACTCTTTGCTGCCACACATTACCTTAGTACAGCGTTTTCAAACCAGCCAGACCATTGACTTATCTGCTTCTCTTTGAAACGCTATCCTGGAAAGGATCCATCCATGAACCCATTAAAGAAAATTTACTGCCGCACCTTCCAGACGGCATTTAAGCTGGCTCTTCCTCTCCTTCCCTACCGCAATCCGAAAATTCTGGGAAGCGTGAAGGAGATCCCGGCTCTTCTGGAAAAGAAAAACTGCAATACCGTCCTTCTCATCA
Organism: uncultured Collinsella sp.; assembly: GCA_900543595.1. Classification (GTDB taxonomy): domain Bacteria; phylum Actinomycetota; class Coriobacteriia; order Coriobacteriales; family Coriobacteriaceae; genus Collinsella. Next base: position 2,544 of record UQRX01000017.1, read on the forward strand.
CCGACGGCGGCATCCGAAAGCTCGGCCTCACAGAGCGCCTCGAAAAGGCTCTGGCCGATGCCGGAATCCCCTGCATCGTCTACGACAGAACTGTTGCCAATCCCACTACTGCCAACGTCGAGGAGGCCCTGAATCTCTATCTTTCCAACAACTGCCAGGCCATCATCGGTTTCGGCGGAGGTTCCAGCATGGACTGCGCCAAGGCCGTCGGTGCCCGGGCCGCCTGCCCGAAAAAGAGTCTCGCCAAAATGGAAGGAATCCTCAAAGTCCGCCATAAGCTGCCCCTTCTCATCGCCGTTCCCACTACCGCAGGCACCGGCAGCGAGACCACTCTGGCTGCCGTCATCACCGACGATAAAAGCCGACACAAATATCCCATCAACGACTTTTTCCTGATTCCGGACTACGCGGTGCTGGACCCGAAGGTGACACTTAGCCTGCCACCTTTCATCACCGCCACCACCGGAATGGATGCCCTGACCCACGCCGTGGAGGCCTATATCGGCAACTCCACCACTCACGGCACCCGGGAAAATGCCCTCCAGGCCGTGAAACTTATCTTTGAAAATCTCGACACCGCCGTCGAAAAAGGCTTCGATATCAACGCCCGCCGAAACATGCTCCGGGCCTCCTACTATGCAGGCTGTGCCTTCACCAAATCCTATGTGGGCTACGTCCACGCCGTCGCTCATTCTCTCGGCGGAGCTTATAACGTTCCCCACGGCCTTGCCAATGCCGTTCTCCTGCCCTTCGTGCTGGAAGCCTACGGCCCCGTCGTTTACCCGAAACTCCATGCCCTGTCCATCGCCGCCGGTCTCGCTGACAAAAACACCCCTGACGAGGAGGCCGCAAAAACTTTCATCGCTGCCATCCAGGCCATGAAAAAGCGCTACGGCATCGGCGATCACATCCCCGAAATCCGCGAAGAGGATATTCCGAAGCTGGCACGCTACGCCGACAAGGAAGGAAATCCCCTTTATCCCGTTCCTGTCCTCATGGACAGCAAGGAGCTGGAACAATTCTATTATCTTCTGATGGAAAAGGAGGCCTGACCTATGAATGAACAAGAAATTCATGCAATCGTAAAAAAACAGCGCGCCTATTTTTACACCGGAGCCACTTTAAACGTCGATTTCCGGCTGGCCGCCCTGAAAAAACTGAAAACTGCCATTCAGAAGCGCCAGGACGAGATCCATGCCGCAATCCAGGCAGATCTCGGAAAAAGTGCTTTCGAGAGCTATATGTGCGAGACCGGTCTGACCTTAAGTGAGATCTCCTATATGCTCAAGCACACCCGCTCCTTCGCCCGGGAGAAAAGGGTTCCCACGCCCCTGGCCCAGTTCCACTCCAGAAGCTTTACGAAACCTTCTCCCTACGGCTCTGTCCTGATCATGAGCCCCTGGAACTATCCGTTTCTTCTCACGATCGAGCCTCTGGTGGACGCTATTGCAGCCGGGAACACCGCCGTCTTAAAACCCAGCGCCTACTCTCCCAATACCAGCGCCGTCATCAAAGAGCTCATCGAAGACTGCTTCCCGCCGGAATTTGTCACCGTCATCACCGGCGGTCGGTCAGAAAACACCTGCCTTTTAAAGGAACACTTCGACTATATCTTTTTCACCGGAAGTCAGGCGGTCGGAAAGGATGTCATGCGCCAGGCTGCCGAGCATCTGACGCCGGTCACGCTGGAGCTGGGTGGAAAAAGCCCCTGTCTCGTGGACCGTACCGCCAACCTCAAACTGGCTGCCCGCCGGATCGTCTTCGGCAAATTTTTAAACTGCGGTCAGACCTGCGTGGCTCCGGACTACATCTACTGTGATCCGGCCATCAAGGACCAGCTCGTTGAGGAGATCAAAAAAGAGATCCGCCGGCAGTTTACCGGGGATCCCCTCTCCGTATCCACTTATGGAAAAATCATCAACGAAAAGCATTTTCAGCGAATCCTGAAACTCATGGATCCCGCCAAGACCGTCTGTGGCGGCTCCACCCTGCCGGAAAAGCTGAAAATTGCACCTACGGTCATGGACAACGTAACCTTCTCCGATCCGGTCATGCAGGAGGAAATCTTCGGCCCCGTCCTGCCGGTGCTGACCTGGGATTCCCTGGATGGCGCTGTCGCCAAAATCAATTCCATGGCTCATCCCCTGGCCCTCTACCTTTTCACCAGTGACAAAAAGACCGCCCGCTTTGTGACCTCCCATTGCGGTTTCGGCGGCGGCTGCATCAACGACACAATCATCCATCTGGCCACCAGCGAAATGGGCTTCGGCGGTTTCGGAGAGAGCGGCATGGGCTCTTACCACGGAAAAGCCGGTTTCCTCACCTTTTCCCACACGAAAAGCATTGTGGACAAAAAGACCTGGCTGGATCTTCCCATGCGCTACCAGCCCTACCGGAAGCTCAACGACAAACTCATTCATATATTTCTCAGATGAAAAAAACACCGCAGCGACAGATCCCAGACTCTGTAGCCGCGGTGTTCTTTTTACGCCAGTTTTCCCTGACTTTTTTCCATCTCAATCCGATAAACCATCAGGCGAAAGAGATATTCCGGCATGTGCCGGTTGCCAAGCTCCCAGTCCTGTACGGTGCGGTAGGGAATTCCAAAATAATCGGAAAACTGTCTTCTGTTCATTCCGGTGGATTTACGAAGTTCCACCAACTTTTCTGCCAATTCCATAACTTTTCCTCCTCCGCTGTTAACCAAGCGTTTTCTCCCGATTGACCGCCCTTACGGGCTATCTCCCATACAGTCTGTTATCTTTTATTCTGCCAAAACCGCCGTATATACCAGATCATCTTTCTGATACAGCTGCTTCAGCGTCAGTTTTTCGTCGTTGTAATGAATCATCCGGTTCTCACAGTAGATGGAATAGATGCCATCCGCCGTCCATTTTTCCAATGCCGACGCATCGAAGGAATCGGAAATATAAACCGGAATCATCGTAAGAAGTACTTCCGCGCAGCCTTTTTCCGAAGAATAGGCCACCAGATCATTTCTGACTGTTCTGGAAAGACCATCCTTTCCGTCTATATATGCGGTCCGGATCTCGCCGGACTTCATTTCGTAGTAATGTGCCTGATCCTGGTCACTGACGGGATAATTCCGAAGATAAACGATACTCTCTGGCCCGTTGTACTCCATGACCGCTGCCGGATAAATATCCTGTCCTACCCGGTCCAGAATATTGAAGGAATAGGACTGCTCCCTCTCATCCAGATTCCGGTTAAAACCGTCATAACTGGAGATCGCGCCCCGGATATACCCGTTCTCGATCATGAGATCGGCCAGATAATCCACGATAAACGCATTTTTCATCCAGTAGAAATCCAGATAAGTTTCGTAGCCATTCTCCGCCATCCAGTTCTGATATTCCTCAGAGACCTCCAGCCGCACCTGATTTTCTCCCAGAAGCTTCAGATCTACAGCTTCCGGATCCGCCGCAAAGTCCGCGATAACAGCAAACTCTTCTCTCAGAACCTCGTTCTGCTCCGGATCAAAGGATGCCGTCTCGTAATCTTCCTTACACTGGAAAAGGTTATACATTTCCTCGTAAACGGGCCCGAGATAGAGATTCCGGTTCCCATATGTTTCCAGCAGCTCCAGGGCCTGATACAGAGGCTCCTCTACAGTCAGAACTTCTCCTGGATGCTGATTGAGCTCATAGAGATTCACAACGTCTTCGAAGCTTTCATCCGCACTGAAAATCTCGTAGGCTTTCACCGCCGCATCACTGTAGAGAATCGTGAGCGCCTTGTACTCTGCTGTGGCGGAAGTTTCCCCTCCGCCCAGCTCATACTGAAAGGTAAATTCATCTCCCACATTGGCCTTTGCCGCGGAACTCACCTTAATAACCTTCCAGCCTGTCTCTTCTTTGAGATAGGAAGTCAGGGCATAAGTAAAGCTCACCGCCGCAACGGCCAGGAGCAGGATCACCAGAAATACCCGCAGATGAATATGCTTTTCCGAAAGTTGGATTTTTTCGACCGGCTTCGGTCTCCGGGTATTCTGATTTTTGATCGTCCGCCCCATATCGCTACCTTATGACAACCAGAAGCAGTGCCAGCAGGAAGATCGCCAGGATCGCAGCGATAACGATAAAGCCGATAATTGCGCCTTTTTTGCAGGCCTTGTAGTTGTGATAATACTGTTTGTGTTTGTAAACCTCTGCCGCAATGATACCAATGATCGGCAGGAAGAAGGAAAGTACCGTATACCAGATGCTTCCGGTATCGTGAACCGGAGTCTTCAGGAATTCATCCTCAGCCTTGGAAAGATGAACCTCATGGGCGGTCTCCTCCACCTTTTCTCCGGGTTTGCGGATCGTGATCGGCTGAAGCGGCTCATCTTTCTCACGGAGTTTCTTATACTCCTCGATTTCTTTCTTATTTCCGTATACATAATGATCGTGTCCGATGTTGACAAATTCCGGTTTATCCTCGGAATAATCATGAATGGACGGATCGTAGGTGTAGAGCACCTTGTTTTTCTCCAGCTGCGGATCCGGAATCGGGATCGCAGAGATCAGAGAATGGGTATACGGATGCAGCGGGAAGTTGAACAGTTCTTCTGCCTCTGCCACCTCCACGATGGTACCTTTGTAAATTACACCGATACGGTCAGAAATGAAACGCACGATGGAAAGGTCATGGGCGATGAAAAGGTAGGTCAGCTGTTTTTCTTCCTGGAATTTTTTCAGCAGGTTCAGCACCTGGGCACGAATGGAAACGTCCAGAGCGGAAATGGGCTCATCTGCCACAACCAGTTCCGGTTCCATGACCATGGCACGGGCCAGGCCGATACGCTGACGCTGTCCGCCGGAAAACTCATGGGGATAACGGGTCAGATGCTCCGGCAGAAGACCAACCTCCTCAATAATATTTTCTACTTTTTTCACGCGGTCTGCTTCATTTTCAAACAAATGGAAGTTATAAAGTCCCTCGGAAATGATATAGTCTACGGTAGCACGCTCATTTAAAGATGCTGCCGGATCCTGGAATACCATCTGGATATTACGGATGACTTCTCTATCCAGGGAATGCGGAATCTTTCCTGAGATTTTTACTCCCTTATAATCAATCTCACCGGCTGCGCAGGGATTCACCCGGATCACTGCACGTCCAATGGTGGTTTTTCCGGATCCGGACTCACCTACCAGTGAGAAGGTTTCTCCTTTGTAAATATCAAAGGAAGCATTTTTTACTGCCTTTACCGCATCCTCTCCTTTTCCGAAGGTGATGTCGATATTTTTCACAGACAGCAGGACTTCTTTCCCGTTTTCTGCGATGGGGCCATGCTCCGGCAGATGGGAGGCACGCACCTTTTTCTCTTGCTCATTTACAGCCACAGTCTGTACCTCCTAAATATTGTATGCGCGCAGCAGCTTCTCGTGGATATCCTGGATAATCTCCGGTTTTTCCACCTTCGGAGCGTTGGGCTCCAGAAGCCAGGTCTTTGCATAATGGGTTTCGGTGACTTTGAACATGGGCGGCTCTGCCAGGGTATCAATCTTCAGGCAGTACGGATTACGCGGAGCAAAAGAATCGCCCACGATCTTGTTGTACAGGGAAGGGGGGGTACCCGTAATGGAATAAAGCTTCGTGTTTCGCTCTGCCAGCTGGGGCAGGGAGGACAACAGTGCCCAGGTATAGGGATGTCTGGGATCGTAGAACAGCTCTTCTACCGTAGCCAGCTCGATGATCTGACCGGCATAAAGAACTGCCACACGGTCAGCGATATTTGCTACCACACCCAGGTCATGCGTAATGAACACAATCGTGTAATGATATTCCTTCTGCAGATCCTTGATCATCTGCTCGTCTTCTTGCGAGGCGGCGATGGAGTTGACGCCAAAGCTCACGATCTCGACACCGCGCAGGTCGCGCCAGTCGGCCGAGAGGACCTCGTTGAGCGCGCGGGCGAGCTCGGTGGTGTGGCCGGGAATGGCGCTGTAGCGAATGCCCATCTCCGAGATCTTGGCAAAGGCGGGCTGCAGGGCGGTGAGCAGCTCGGACTTAAGCTGGCTGTCGATCTTATCGCGCGTGTAGCTATCGGTCACGTTGCCGCACACATTGGTGTAGAACAGCAGCGGGTTGGTGATGCGGTACGAATACTCGCCGTTGCAGCGCACGGAGATGTCGACGTCCAGACCAATGTTGTTGTCGACCACGCGGAAGGGCACGGGCGAGGCGGTGCCGTACTTGTTGCCGATGATCTCCTTGGTGTTGATGAAGTAGACGCGCTGGTCTTTGCCCGCGTCGCCGCCAAAGGTAAAGCGGCTGCCGATATTGGCGAACGTCTCCTTGATGGAGTCGCCCAGGTTGCCGCTAAAGACGCTCGGCTCGCTGCCGGTGTCAAAGACGAACTCGCCGGGCTCCAGCGCGACCTCGATGATCTTGCCGTTTTGCACCACGAGCATGCCCTGGCCGTCGTTGACGGCGATGACGGAGCCGTTGGAGATGACGTTGTCCTCGCCGCGCGTGTTGGAGCTGCGGCCGCCGGTGCGCTTGCTGCCCTTGCAGGCCAAGACGTCAGCGGGCATCGATTCGCAATAGATAAATTCCTTCCACTGGTCGGCCATGACGCCGCCGGCAGCACCCAATCCAGCTTTCAAGAGTCCCATGGTGATCTTCCTTTCTCGTCAAAGGCCGGGTGGTATTGGTCAGAATGGCTAATCGTCCTTGTTGTCCTTCATGACAACGGTGGTCTCGGTGTGGCTGAAGGTGTCGTGCTTCTCGGTCAGGTCGAGCTCGCCGCAGTAGCAGTCGGCGTGGGTGGCCTCGTTGGCCGTCTTGAGCTGGCCTACCAGCAGCACGTCTGCGATGATCACGATGATCAGCGGCGCGACGATGTTGATGAGGATGCCCTCGACATCAAAGGTGAGGTAATCCGGATCGAAGGCGTTCTCGCCCATAAAGAGAATCTGGGAAAGGACAAATCCGATCGCAAAGAACAGCACCGAGGCGATAGCGAGCTTGGGCTTGGAGCAGGGAAGCTCGCCGACCATGCGGCCGGTTTGGCCGTTCATGGCAAACAGGTAACTCTTGCCGTTCCACGAGGTAGAGAGCATCCACACGGGGAACAGAGCATAATCGTTTTCTTCCCAGGTGTAGTCGAGCTGCTTGCTTTCGACCGTGGCGTCGTCGTACTCGTCGACGACGGTCTCGCGCAGGGCTGAGATCGTGCTCTCCTCCATGCGGCGCTCGGCGCGCGCCTTGCAGGTTTCGCAATCCTCGTCATAGCGGTTGGCGATGTAGCCGGGCATATAGGCGACCGAGAACGGGCGCAGCGCGTCGTAGTCAAACGGCTCGATGGCGTCCATGTGGCCGTCGGGCATCTTGGACGATCCGTCGACGGGCACGCGCTCAAACGAGATATTGCCCTTACGGTAGGCGTCGTAGTGGTCGGTGGTCGTGACGGTGCGGTCGGATTCCTCGGTCACGGTCTCGTTGGTCGCGTCAAAGTACACTTCGCCGTCAACGCGGGCGCCGTAGAGCCAAAACGGCACGTAAACGCCTTGGACCTCGTCGATGTGGTTGCCGGTGACAAAGCTCTTGGGCAGCAGGATTTTACCCTTGTAGTGGTCTTTGAGCGCGGCCATGACATCGTCGCGCCCGAGCTTAAACGGAATCACCAGGTCGGGTGAGAAGTCGCCCGAGAGCTGGCCGGGTGCCACGGCGGAGTTGCCGCAGTACGGGCAGGTGGTGACGGCGACGGTGCCGTCGGACACGAGCTCGGCGCCGCACGACGAGCAGATGTAGCCGGCGTTTTGAGCCAGCTCCTGCACGGCATCGTCGACAGCAGGCTTGGGGGCCGCGGCTGCGGCATCGGCTTTGGCATCTGCCTTGTCCTGGCGCTCGCGATAGAGGGCCTCGACTTCTTCGACTTCAAAACGCGAATCGCAGTAGTCGCAGACGAGCTTTTGCTCGGCACTGGCAAAGTGAAGGGGGCCGCCGCATGCGGGGCACTGATAGTTGACGCTCTCGAAGGCCATGATCGGTCCTTTCGCTGCCGGAGGCTATGCGCCGATGGCGCCGCCGCAGTATTCGCAGCGCCCGCTGGCATCGGGAATGGTGGTTGCACCGCAGAAGGGACAGGTGACCGCGGTCTTGGGGGCCTTGGCGGCAACGACGCTGTCGCGCGTTTCCTGACGCAGCTGCACCAGCGCGTCGCGGACCTCGGTTGCCTGGCGCTTGGCCTCGCGGTATTCGATGGAACCGCGCTGATCGATGGTGGAGTCGTTCACGCGCAGGTTGATCTCGGTAAAGTACGGCGTGTTGACGTGGATGGTCAGGTTAAAGTCGTAATCCAGGTCGTAGCGCGGCGGATTGTAGCTCTCGCGTTCGCCGTCTTTGGTCTCGCGATAGATTTCGGTGCGGTGCTCGTCGATATCCATATCGCAGCCGAGTACCTGCGAGAACTCGATGATGTCGGGATTGGCGTCGCGCCAGCGGCTCTGCGAAGTGATGATCAGCAGGCCCGCGTCTTCGTCGAGCATGATGTTGGTGCGCCCGGCCGAGAGTGTGCGCGTGGGGTTGAACGACGCCAGGCGCTCGGCATTGGCCTCGCGGTAGGCGAGTTGCTCGCGGATATCGTCCGCGGTGCTGGAGCGATAGCCGTGGAAGTAGGGGGAGAGCTTGCCGGCACACTCTTTGCACAGGTAGCCTTCGCTGATCTTGGTCTTTCCCAAAAGTCCCAGCTCGGTACCGCAAATCGCGCACTCTTTCTTCTCGAACATCTTGTCAAAGAAGCCCATGGCTGCCTCCCATCAACAGGTAGCGTGTGTCACTTTTGATGATGGGGGAGCAGACAATCTTGCACGATACCCAGACGGCTCAACGAGTCTCCACAACTGGGACACATGGCCCATTTTCGACTAGTCGCTGGGGACGTTCTTAAACGGCTAGTCGCCGGGGACACTCATTGGGGACGTACTTAAATGAGTGGCAGTTGGGGAGACTCCATGCCGAATGTGGCGGCTGCCGAATGTGGGTGCCGTCCTTGCTACGCCACGGTCACGGCGACCTGGGCGTAGCGGCTGCAGGGGCGCTCGGTGCGCGTCTGCACGGTGAGGGTGAGCACAAAGCGGTCGCCGGGCTGCGCGTCGGCGGGCACGATAAAAGTGGTGCTCACCGTGCATTCCTGCCACACCGAAAGATCCTGCACGCCTGCATAGCTCGACGGGTCCATGGCGACATCCCAATGTGCATCAAAGCCCTTGCCGTCGGGGTCGACGATGGTCGCTGCAAGGGCGACGCGCTCGCCTGCTGTGGCACTGCGGTCGGCCGTGGCCTCGACAACACGTGCCGGATGCGAGCAGATGGCCGGATCATGAGCACACCATTGCGCGCGGGCGGCGAAGTCTTCCTGATAGGCGCGCAGGTAAGGATTGAGGTTGCTGCTCGCGGGTGTACCCAAGGCGGCAAAACCAGTGGGTGCGTCCGAGTCGGGGTGACCGTCGAGGAACATGCGGCCGAGCAGTGTGTCGAAGCCGCGGTCATCGATACCGCGCAGGCCAAACGGCAGCAGCGGAATATAGGTCATGCTGTCGCCTTCGCCCATAAAGTCGCAGCGCTCAAACTGCATCGCGGGCACGCCTTCTAGACCCCAATCCAGACGGGCATGCTTGCCAAACTGAAAGCGCTCGGGCTCGTTTTCGTAGACCTTGCCATCGCCATAGAGCATATAGCGCGCCATGAGGGGGCCGTTGCCCTGCGTGAGATTCTGCTCGGGCCAAGGAGCCTGAAACAACGGCAGCGAATCGGGCTGCGCCATCTTGGCGTCGACATAGCCGCCATACATATAGGGCGCGCGCCAAAAGATGAGCTCGGGAAAGAGCTCGCGTCCATGGTCGAGCCATGAGTTGTCCTGCCCTATGCCATCGGCAACGCCCATCACGCGCACCTTCTGATAGACCCGCTGCTGCACGGCGGGCCATTCGGGCGTGGCGCGATAACGCTCGGCAATGCTCATAAGGGCGCGAACGATGGTGTTCATGCCACCCCAGCTGAGCAGCCATAACGTACGCGGGTCGTCGTCCATGATGGCGTCGGCGATGACCCGCGAACCTGGTGTTTCCTCGCGCACATCGCCCTCAAAAGCAACATTTCCCACAAAGGTGCGCTCGATCATCTGGGCAGGCGTGGGAAACGGCGGCTCACCGGCAGCGTCCGCATTCGCCTGCAACTGCGGCCAAGCCTGGGCATACTCATTACTCCAGAGACTTTCGATCCAATGCTCGGGAAACGGACGATACTCACGAAGCTCCCCGGCCAGCGGATCGGGCTCATGAGGCACAACAGCCCACTCGTAAGAGCGACGCCCCTTAGTCCGCCAATGCGAATTCACCTCGCCGAGCGTATGGACGCCATCGCCAAGAAAGTGATACTGCGAAGCCGTATACACCACAGCCTGAACATCAAGCACATTAAGATACAGAGCCAAATGAACGAGTGAGTTCATATCGTCGACTTCCATATCAGTAGTAACAATCACCCGAGTTAACTCTTGGGACATAGGAACAGCTCCAATCAAAATCAATTCAGCCAGTTACGCGCAAGGCAAGACGGGACCCACGCCCCCATCGCCATCGACCCGGCGTGCTGCCGGAAGCGGCCGGCCAGGGTCTCAGCAATGGAAACACAGCGGGCACTGGGGTTTACCTCTGCAAACATTCCGCAGGGGGCATGGTCCGGCGCAGCGCGAAGCGCAAAGCGCCGAACCATGCATGCCCGAGGACGTTTGCAGAGGTAAACCCCAGTGCCCGCGAAGGGACGGATTACCTATCGACCCTGGCCGACCACTCCCAGCAGCCCACCGGCTCGCCGTCGATGAGTACGTTGCCCCCGTCGAAGTCTTGATAACACAGGTCGTTGAATTGGTGGATCCACACGCCGTGGTTGAACGTCTTCTTAGGCGAGCCATCGGCCTCGCGATAGCGCCCGGTCAGGTCCTCGACATGGCTAAAGTAGGTGAGGTGCACGTTGGCTCCGGCGTCACGCAGGCGTGCCGTGAGCGGCAGCGCGGTCTGTTGCGGAGACACGAGCTCGTCGCCCTTGGAGTGCGTAAACCACAGCGGTGTCTTGGCAAGCGCGGCTACGTCCTCGTCCGTGGCGTTGTACCACGGGGCACAGCAGGGAAGGCCGGCGGCAAAGAAATCGGGGTAGTCGGCGCACAGGCGCAGGGTCATAAAGCCGCCGTTGGAAAGGCCGGCGACCACGATGCGATCGGTGTCGATGCGCTCGGCATGCTCGGCGACAAACTCGTCGATGAGCGCCTTGAGTACGGGGGAGTAGATGCTCTGGTTGGAGCGACCGAGCTGCTCGACGCCGTTATCCATCCAAAACGTGGGTGACTGCGGCACGAGCACCCAGGCAAAGCCGCCAAAGTAGCGCTGGATTTGCGCCTGGCTAATGGCTGTCACGCGGTTGCCGATATAGGCGCGCGCGGGGCCCTCGCCTTGCGTGGAACCCTTGCCTTCACCGGCGCCGTGCAGGTACACCACGAGCGGGGCCTTTTGGGGCACGACCATGGCCTCGGGCGCGAAGGGATTGAAGCAGGCCGAGTCCTCTGCCTTAAAGCTGGGCTCAAAGAAGCCGTACTCGAGTGCGATGCCATTGACGGCGGTCTTTTGTACGGCATTGCTCCAGCCCTTGAGCGCGGGGCAGATGTCGCCGCGACAGGTATCGAAGACCAGGCCGCAGGTGGGGTCGTCGCCGTCGTTGCCGGGAAGAGCCGCGAGCTGCGTGATGCGCAGCTGGTCATCGAGCATGCGCGAGCCCAGGACGCTGCCTTCGATCTTTTTGGTCAGGCGCTGCTCGGCGACCTCGAGTGCCACATGGGTGCCCACGGCGAGCTTGCGGCCGTTCTCGTCGCACGGATACGCGGCGAGAACGTCGATGTAACCCACGGAGGGCGCGGCATGGTCGGCGCCGTGCTCCTTGCGCATCAGGACCTCGCCCGTGCGCTCGTGACGCTCTGCATATATATGGAAAGTGTTCGCATCGATATCGTTGGCGCGCACGGTGCAGGGCAGGTCGAGAACGACCTTGCTGATCCAGGGGCCAAAGTCGCCCAAGGTGGTGACGGTTGCGTAGGTACACGATTTGAGTTCCATGAGCTGCCTCCTTTGTGCCGCAAATACTAAACAATCGCGGCAATACAATCTAAACATGTTTAGTGTAAAGCAGAATTAGAGAATAAGCAGATGAACTCGGTAAACGGTCAAATCAAACACTCAATGAACTACTAAACACTCATTTACTACTATCTAGCAGGGCTTTTGTTGATGAGTCAACAAGGAATTTGGGTGACAGATTATATAAAATCCCACGTAGATGGCCATTTATAAATAAACAGCACTATATGTAATGCCTTGGCATTCAATTACGTTCACCCCCGATTTCCTACCGTTCACCGGACTGCAAACGGCAAAACTGCCACAAATTCAACGCTGCGTGTAAACTAAGCGCTGTAAACGTTCAGTAAACAGATTGTTTACGACAGCGTATCTAAGGGTTCGGTAACCGTAAGGGGTTATAGTCACCGGGCCAAAGGCGTGCCTGCGCCCAAGCGATTAGGCACACGATGATATGGGGAGGGGTCCCATGGCAGTAGATAACAAGCAGATTGCCACCGATGTCCTCGAGCTCGTGGGCGGTGCGGAAAATGTCACCGTCGCCACCAACTGCATGACGCGTCTGCGTCTGACGCTCAAGGACAACAACAAGGCCGACGTGGAGAAGATCAAGAAGGTCAAGGGTGTTCTGGGCTGCCAGTTCGCCGGCAGCCAGCTCCAGGTCATCATCGGCCAGAACGTGCCCAAGGTGCTCGCCGAGTTCGTCGCCATGTCCGGCGTCAAGCAGGGTGCCGCGGTCGACGAGAACCTCGACGCTTCCAAGGAGAAGTTCGAGATCAAGAACCTGCCCAACATCATCCTCGACTACCTGTCGGGTTCCATGACCCAGCTGATTCCGCTGCTCATGGCCGGAGGTCTGTTCCGCACCATCGCCGCGGTCCTCGGCCCCACCATGCTCGGCGTTCTCTCCGATACCGATCCGACCTACACGTTCCTCTACACCACCCTGTACGAGGCCACGTTTACCTTTATCCCCATCTACCTGGGCTATGCCGCTGCTAAGAAGCTCGGCGCCTCTCCGGTTCTGGGCATGCTCCTCGGCGGCGCTCTCATGGCCCCGTCCGTCGTGAGCGTCGCGACTCAGGAGGGTGGCGGAATCATCTCCGTCTACGGCATCCAGATCGCCGCTGCCAACTACCAGCAGTCCGTCCTGCCGATCATCCTCTCGGTGCCCGTCCTGTACTTTGTTGAGAAGTTCTTTAAGAAGGTCATGCCCGACGTGCTGTCCACGGTCTTCACGCCGTTCTGCACCATGATCGTCACCATTCCCATCGCCTTCATCGTCCTTGCCCCGATCGGTAACGAGATCGGTAGCCTCATCGCCAACGCCCTCTTTGGTCTTGCTGACCTTGGCGGTATCGGTATCCTGATCGTCATGGCCATCCTCGGCGCCTTCTGGCAGCTCTTCGTGGTCTGCGGCATGCACATGCCCGTCATCCTGCTCGCTCAGGTCCAGATCATCGCCGCCGGCTACGATCCCTTCGTCTTCGTTTCCACCAACTGCGCTATGGCCGCTGTCTGGGGCTGCGCCTTCGGTGCCTTCCTCAAGATGAAGAACCCCGACGAGAAGGGTCTTGCCCTGGGTTACGTCATCTCCGCCATCGCCGGCGGCGTCACCGAGCCCGCGCTCTTCGGTATCCTCATGCGCTTCCGTCGCACCATGCTCGGTATGTTCATCGGCGGTGCCATCGGCGCTGTGTTCTCCGGCCTCATGGGTGTTACCTACTACCTGGCCGGCGGTGCCTCCAACTTCCTGGTCTTCACCAACTACCTGCAGGGTGGCCAGATGAACACCGTCTGGGCTATCGTCGGTATGGCGATCTCCTTTGTCATCGCAGCCGCCGTCGTCTTTGCCACTGGCTTCTCCAAGGAGGAGCTCGCCGAGATGGAGGCCTAAGGCCAAGCCATTCGGTCACACGCGACCTTACCTACACGACAGGGCCCCGTCAGGCGCAAGCCCGGCGGGGCCCTTCTTACAAGGTAGACTGATTGGGATGGGAGATGCCCGCCCACAAGGGCTTGCTAAACGACGGAGGCTTTCGCGCGGGGTTACCGCGAAAGAATCTGCCGGTTCGCAACTCCTTTATCAAACGAAAGGACATGCAGATGAGTTTGGGAAAGCTGACTGTCAACGGTCGCCGGGATGGCTTTTTGTGCGACGGCAAGCCATTCTTTTGGTTTGCCGATACGTGCTGGAGCGCGTTTACGAGCATTACCGAGGACGACTGGGACTACTATCTGACCCGTCGCGCCGAGCAGGGCATGAACGTGCTGCAGATCAATACGCTGCCGCAGTGGGATCGCTGCTGCCCCGATCTGGGCATTTGGCCCTATGCCAGCGAGGACGGTGTGCATTTTGATTGGTCCCGTCCCAACCAAGCGTACTGGGACCGTGCTGCCGCCATGTGCCGTAATGCCGTCGAGCACGGCATTCGTCCGGCGCTCGTGCTTATGTGGTGCAACTACGTGCCCGGTACCTGGGGCGCCAAGATTGCCGAGCATTGCGGTGCCGAGACTATGCCGCGCGAGGAGGTCCGCGCCCACGTTGCCCGCGTCGTCGAGAACCTGGGCGAGTTCGACCCCGTCTACGTGGTGACGGGCGATACCGACTTTACCAGCGACGAGGCGATCGCCTATTACGAGGACGCCCTCGACGAGGTCGTCAAGCGCGCGCACGAGGCGTTGCGCACCATGCATATCAACCGCGGCAACCGTACCATTCCGGCACAGTACCTGGACCGTCTGGACTTTTATATGTTCCAGCCCGGTCACAACTACGAGGGCCAGCCCGAGGCCTGGCACCTGCCGCAGGACTTTGTCGCCAACTATCCTAAAAAGCCGATGGTTAACTCCGAGCCCTGTTACGAGCAGATGGGTGCGTCGCGCAACGTGTACTGGCGCTTCACCGCACAGGACTGCCGCGCGAGCGTGTGGTCGTCTATCCTTGCCGGCGCCAGCGCGGGTGTGACCTATGGCGCGCACGGCGTTTGGAACTGGCAGACCAGCAAGAGCCAGGGCTCGGTGCTGGGCGAGGGTTTCGATATGCCGTTCCGCTGGCAAGAGTGCCTGCAGTTTGCGGGCGTTTGGGACTTTGGCGTGATCGAGCATGTGCTTGCCGGCCTGGGCGCTACGGCTGGCGACGACGCGCTTGCCGTGGTTCCGGCGCAGGAGCTGCTCGATGATGCGCGCGAGGCCATTCGCGTGGCGCGCGTTGGCGATCGTGTCGTCACGTACCTGCCGCGCACCACGGCGCTCAAGTTTAAGCTCGACGGTGCGTGCGGCTGGACGGCGACGGTCCTCGACATGGAGGACAAGCGCATCGCTAAGCTGCCCGTCCGCGACAACGGCGACGGCACCGTGCGCGTGGCTCAGCATCCCTTTGAGCACGACGCCCTGGTGATCCTGACCCCCAGGCGCTAACGGCTCTTCTCCAACACTTACAACCCAGTCCCTTTCATTTCGCCGCACTCATTGGGGACGTACTTAAATGAGTGGTCATTGGGGACGTTCTTTGGGAGGGCAGTTTGCGTGGCGGTTATGTGGCCCACGGTGAGACCTACGTCGGCGATATGTTGCTTCGTCTGACCAAAGTAGAGGCGTAAAACAGAGAGATAATTGGCTCCGGGCGCAACTTGCTGCATGACCATCATGGGGGGGCAGCCCCTGTGGCGGTCGTGGCGATGCGCGTCCGGGGCTATGGCGCGTGAGGGGCGAATATGCAGGAGTTCTTTGGAATCGATGTGGGCGGTACGGCCGTTAAATGGGCTGTGCTGGGCGAGGATTTTTCCATCCGCGAGCGCGGGAGCCTGCCGACGGGCTTTACCACGGCTGAGGAGACGGTTTCGGCGCTGATCGGGCTCGTCGAGCCGTACCGTGAGCGTGTGAGCGCCGTAGGCGTGAGCGCACCCGGCGGTATCTACGAGGGAGATGTCACGGGAACGATCCATCGCGGCGGTGCGCTCACGTTTATGGACGGCTGCCCACTGGGAAAGCTCATGCGCGAGGCGCTGGGGGTGCCGGTCGCCGTCAATAACGACGGTAAGTGCTGTGCACTCGGTGAGTATGCGGCTGGCGCTCTGCGCGGGACGCGTTTTGGCGTGGTGCTCGCTATCGGCACGGGCATCGGCGGCGGTATCGTCATCGACGGCAAGGTCCTGCGCGGCGCGCACTGCTTTGCAGGCGAGTTCAGCTTCTTGCGCAACGATGTCACGACTGCCGCGAACATGGAAAACTCCTTTGCGGGTTCGGGCGGTTGGCGTGCGCTCCGTGATGCCGTCGTTGCCGAGAAGGGCCTGCCTGCGGATTCTCCGGTGGACGGCCGCCGCGTCTTTGAGTGGATCGCGGATGGCGACATGGCGGCGCAGCGCGCGCTCGACCGCTACGCTCGTGCCTTTGACGGACAGCTCATCAACCTGCAGGCCGTGCTCGACCCCGAGGTCTTTGTGATCGCAGGTGGTATCTCGTGCCATCCCGAGCTCGTCGATGCCCTGCGTGCGCAGATGCCGCTGGCCCTCGCGGGTTACGAAGGGACCCTTGCCGGCATTCCCGTGCCGCAGATTAAGGTGGCCGAGCTCGGCAACGACGCCAACCTTTACGGTGCTGTCCAGGAGGCCATTCGCCTGGTGTAGCGTGAGCCAAACGAGGCTGTCAAAAAAAGATAAAGGCCGGCGTAAAGCGCCCCCATTCCCTTAGCACAGGAAATGGGGGCGGTTTAATTTGAGGCGGGACTTTTTGACCGCTTGATGGGTCGCGCGTCACAGCAGCTCGCCGTGGCGGGCGATGTAGCGGCGCTTTGCTAGCTGGGTGAGCGCGATGTAGGCGGTGACTATGCCGACGAGCAGTGCGAAAAAGCTCGTGGGCAGCGTCGTAAGGCCGAGCGCATCGGCGATGGGGCTTGCCGGCAGCCAGGTGACGAGCGCCAGGCCTAGCACGGTGAGAGCGCACAGCGCGGACGCGGCGTGGTCGCGCAGGCTCGGCAGGCGCGGGGAGCGCAACATGTGGACCACGAGCGTCTGCGACCACATGGACTCGACAAACCAGCCGCTCTGGAAGATTGCGGCGAAGGTCGTCATACCCGCGGCGTTGCCCGCGGCGGCAAGCTCGGACCAGCTTGCGCCCACGGCGGCGGGGCACACCACAAAGAAGAGCGCGGCGAAGGTCACGATGTCAAACAGCGAGCTCACGGGGCCCAGCTCGAGCATAAAGCCCTTGATGGACGCGGCGTCCCAGGCGCGCGGGCGGGCAGTCCAGGCGTCGTCGACGGTATCCCACGGCAGCGCGATGCACACGATCTCGTAGACCAGCGACAGCAGTACCAGCTGCAGGGCGCTCATGGGCAAAAACGGCAAGAACAGGCTCGCGACGGTCACGGACAGCACGTTGCCAAAGTTGGAGCTCACTGTGGTCTTGAGGTACTTGAGCAGGTTGCCGTAGGTGCGGCGGCCTTCGATGATGCCGCGTTCGAGCACGCCCAGGTCCTTCTGAAGCAGGATGATATCGGCGGATTCCTTGGCAATGTCGACGGCCGAATCGACCGAGATGCCGCAATCGCTCGCACGCATGGCGGCGGCGTCGTTGATGCCGTCGCCCATAAAGCCCACGGTGTGGCCGAGCAGCTCGCGCATGACGCGCACCAGGCGTGCCTTCTGCAGTGGCGAGAGCTTGGCGAAAAGGTGAGTTATCTCGGCGCGCTCGGCAAGTTCGGCGTCATCGAGTGCATCGATCTCGGAGCCGAGCAAGACGTTGCTCGCGTCGATGCCGATCTGCTCGCAGACGGTGGCGGCGACGCGATCGTTGTCGCCGGTCAGGACCTTTACCGCCACGCCCTTGGCTTCGAGGGTGGTGACGGCGCCCGCGGCACTTGCTTTAGGTGGATCGAGGAAGGCCAAAAAGCCCATCAGCACCATGTCGCATTCGTCGGCGATGCCAAACTCGCCCACGCAGCGCGGATTGGTTTTCTGCGCCACGGCAATTACGCGTAGGCCCTCGGCGTTAAGCCCGGCGACCTGCTTGCGAATCTGGGCGAGCCTGTCTTTGGTGAGCGGCTGGGCGATGCCATCGACCTCGACAAAGGAGCAGATCTCGAGCATTTCCTCGGCAGCTCCCTTGGTAACCATCTGGGTTTTGCCCTGGGCGTCGGCTACAACTACGCTCAGGCGACGGCGCGAGAAATCGAAGGGCACCTCGTCGACCTTGGTATAGCGGTCGCGCAGGCTCTGACCCAGCATGGAATCGGGTGCGACGGTCGAGGGCGTCACGTCGGCACGGTCGATTACGGCCAGGTCGATAAGGTTCTTGAGGCCGGTCTGGAAGAAGCTGTTCAAAAACGCATGACGCAGCACGCGTGCGTCCTCGTTGCCGTCGGTGTTGAGGTGGCGCTCGAGCACGATGCGGTCTTCGGTGAGGGTGCCGGTCTTGTCGCAGCACAGGACGTCCATCGCGCCGAGGTTTTGGATTGCCGGCAGCTCCTTGACGATAACCTGGCGGCGGGCGAGGTCCTTGGCGCCCTGCGACAGGCTCGTGGTCACGATGACGGGGAGCATCTGCGGCGTGATGCCCACGGCCACGCTCGTGGCGAACAGCAGCGCGTCGATGACGTTGCCCTTGGTGGCGGCGTTGATGGCAAAGACGGCCGGCGCCATAACGAGCATGAGGCGTACGAGTAGCATGGAGACGCTCGAGACACCGCGGTCAAACGCGCTCTTCTCGCCGCGCCCGTTGAGCATCTTGGCGATGCTGCCCAGGTAGGTGTCCGAGCCGGTGGCAACGACAAGCGCCATGGCGGTGCCGTTTTGCACGGAGGTGCCGGTAAAGACGATGTTCTTGCAGGCGGAGAGCGGCAGCGCGGAGCCGTTGGCACCCTCGACGACGGTGATGGCAGCTGTCTTCTCGACGGCCTCGCTCTCGCCGGTGAGCGCGGACTCGATCACAAACAGATCGCGCGCGGTGATGATGCGGGCATCGGCCGGCACCATATCGCCGGCAGAGAGACGGATCACATCGCCGGGGACGAGCTCGTCGAAGGGGATCTCGACGCGCTCGCCGTCGCGCAGGGCGGTGCAAGTGTTGGAGACCAGGTCCTTGAGGGCCTCTGCCGCATTGCCGCTGCGGGCTTCCTGGATAAACTTCATGCCGCCCGATACCAGCAGCATGATGCCGATGACGATGACCGTGGAGGGGTCGCGCTGCGGCTCGGGCACGGCGAGCACGTCGATGTAGAGCGAGACCAGCGCGAGCGCGGCGAGGATGCCGGCGAAGGGATCGATGAACGCGTCGGCGATGCGGCGGGCGAGCGTCTTGGTCGGTGCCTCGATGGTGTTGGGGCCGGAGGCGTCCAGGCGCTCGGTTGCCTGCTCGGCGGTGAGGCCGTTTGCCGTGGCGTCAAGCAGTACGAGGGCGTCCTCGGCGCTATGGGTGGCGGCGAATATGGTGTTCTTGGACAGGCCGGTGTGAGCGGCAGGGCGCGCCGTGCGGCGGCGCTTGGAGATAGCTTCGAGTACCGTGGCGGTTTTGAGCATCAGCATAGGGTCCTCCTTGTTGAAGGGAGTTAGCGTACGTGTCGTATTTGCTTCAAAAAACCTAGATGTCGCTCACGTCAAGCTCGCGAAACACCACAAAGGGGACAGGCACCTTTGTGGTGGTTTTGACGATCGGTTCGTGGCGCTTATGCGAATACGGAATCCTCACGGCGTGCCGAGGGCGACATGCAGGTTTTTCGACTAGGACTGCCTTCCATGGCACACCTCCTTAAGGCCGGGCGCAGCGCGCTTTGGGTATCTCGTACCCGTTTCAATCCGCCCGTATTCTTGATGAGGGGTTTTGACATGTCAACCCCCATTGTTCAGAAAACCATCGTCTCCGACAAAGCTCTTACAGAATGCCGTGGCCTCAAAGCGCACCCGCATCGACGCCCTGCCTGCGCTAAACTGGAGAGCACGTACGCGATTACGAGAGGAGCCCGCATGGAGGCTTACAAGCAAGAGTTCATCAAGTTTATGGTCGAGTCCGACGTCCTTAAGTTCGGCAGCTTTACGCTCAAGAGCGGCCGTCAGTCCCCGTTCTTTATGAACGCCGGCGCTTACGTGACGGGCTATCAGCTCAAGAAGCTGGGCGAGTATTACGCCCAGGCTATCCACGATAACTTTGGCGACGACTTTGACGTGCTGTTTGGGCCGGCCTACAAGGGCATTCCCCTGGCCGTCGTGACCGCAATTGCCTACCACGAGCTGTACGGCAAGGAGGTCAAGTACTGCTGCGACCGTAAGGAGGCCAAGGACCACGGTGCCGATAAGGGCAACCTGTTGGGCTACGAGCCCCAGGACGGCGACCGCGTGGTCATGGTCGAGGATGTCACCACCAGCGGCAAGTCCATCGACGAGACCTATCCCAAGGTTAAGGCTGCTGCTGATGTTGAGATCAAGGGCCTGATCGTGTCCCTCAACCGCATGGAGGTCGGCAAGGGTGGCGTGACCACCGCGCAGAAGGAGATCGAGGCCAAGTACGGTTTCCCCGTCGCGAGCATCGTCTCCATGGCCGAGGTCGTCGAGACCCTCTACAACCACGAGATTGACGGTAAGGTCGTCATCGACGACGAGCTCAAGGCCGCCATCGACGCTTACTACGAGCAGTACGGAGCTCGTTAGTTACGGCGTTTTGCCAAACGCCGTAACCGGCCGACGCTGCGCGCCGCCCAGGGCGACAATTTGTCATTCAAAAGGCGAGGCATGACCAGAGGGTCAATGCCTCGCCTTTTTCATGCCAACTTGTTCGCCCTGGACGTCGCTCGCTGTCCGTCCTCTACCTGCGGTGTTGCCTTGCTCCGGATGGGTAGTTATTGGGGACGTTCTTAAATGACTACTTGCTCTCGTTAGATAAGCGTCCGAGAACCACGCTCGTCGCTACTTAAGCCCCGGGAGGCGGGTGTAGGGGAATGAGCGCTCTAGGAACTCGGAGCAGCGGGCGTAATCTTTGGCGAAGTAGCTGCTGTAGAGCGAATCGAGCACGTATTGCACGGCGATGTGGCTGGCGAACTGCGTGATGCGATGCGTCATGCTCTCGTGGTCACTCACCGTAAGGTAGGCGGCAAAGCCGGGGTGAATGCGCGCGCAATAAGGTGTGCCGATGACGATGACTGGGACATGCCGACTGCTGAGGATCGGCAAGATGTCCTTGAGGTTGGGGGCAAGGCCGCTGTAGGAGATGACGATTGCCGCATGGTCGGGACCCGAGGCGAGCGCCGTTCGCACCTGGGCCTCGCCACCGTTGTGGCACGTCGCGCTTTTACCGGCGGAGAGCAGGCGATCGCGGAACATTCCCGCTGGATAGAGGTTGTGCGAGCCCGTGTAGATGTCGACCTGTCGGGCGTTCGCGATGAGCTTGGCGGCGTGGTCAAGCTGCGTGGGGTCGAGCAGTTCCTGCGTTTCGGCCAGCGTGGTCTGGTAGAGCCCCTCCATGCGCTCCATAACCTGCGCAGGGGTGGACGTGGCGTCGAAGGGAAAGTTGATGTCCACGTCGCGCCGATTGCCCGATTCGGTTGCCAGGCGGATGAGCTCGACTTTGAGATCCTTAAAGCCCTCGAGGCCGAGCTTTTTGCAAAAACGGTGCACGCTCGCAACAGAAACATTGGTGCGCGCGGCAAATTCCTTAATAGAAAGTCCGCGGATGTCCTCGCCGATGGCAAGGGCTGCAATGCCGAGCTGTTGCTCGGTAGGGGTAAGGCCCTGTGCCTCGGAAATCTTGCGTTTGATATCCATACGAACTCCCACACTCGCCAAACCTGCCAAAAAGGGACAGGTTTATTTTGGCACGTTTCGGTCGGTATCAGGAAGTATCAGGGACGGGGCGGCGTCGGTCCGTGGGCGCGAAAAGAAGTGTCGGGTTTGGCGCGCCCGCTTCCGCCCGTCCCGTGCGCAGGCGATACTCGGCTTATCGACCCGCGATGCAAAGGAGATGCTCATGGCAAACATCAAGTTCCCCGAGGGCTTCTATTGGGGTGGCGCCACCGCCGCCAACCAGTTTGAGGGCGCTTGGAACGTGGACGGCCGCGGTCCTTCCGTCGACGACCACTTCCTGGGCGGCAGCTACAAGGAGCCGCGCCAGATCACGATCGACATCGACCCCGATCGTTTCTACCCCAACCATGACGGTATCGATTTCTACCATCACTACGAGGAGGACATCGCGCTGTTCGCC
Source organism: uncultured Collinsella sp. (assembly GCA_900543595.1). GTDB lineage: Bacteria > Actinomycetota > Coriobacteriia > Coriobacteriales > Coriobacteriaceae > Collinsella. The sequence continues at coordinate 24,872 of UQRX01000017.1, forward strand.
GAGATGGGTTTCAACATGTTCCGCATGTCCATCTCTTGGAGCCGCATCTTCCCCAACGGCGACGATGCTGAGCCCAACGAGGCCGGCCTCGCCTTCTACGACCGCGTCTTCGACTGCTTGCGCGCCCACAACATCGAGCCGCTCGTGACCCTCTCGCACTACGAGATGCCCTATCACCTGGTCGAGAAGTACAACGGCTGGGCGAGCCGCGAGCTCATCGGCTTCTTTGAGAAGTATTGCCAAACCGTCTTCGACCGTTACCAGGACAAGGTCAAGTTCTGGCTCACCTTCAACGAGATCAACTGCGGCACTCAGGACATGGGCAACCTCTTTGAGACCAGCATGATTCAGGGCTTTGAGGGCCCGGCTTCGGCGGTCCACACCACGCCGCAGGCCCGCATGCAGGCGCTGCATCACCAGTTTGTCGCCAGCGGCCGCGTCGTGCGCTATGCCCACGAGCATTACCCGCAGTTCAAGATGGGCAACATGGATTGCTTCATCCTCTCCTATGCCGCCACGTGCGATCCGGCCGACGTGTTTGCTACGCAGCAGGAGATGAACGCCATGAACTGGTACTGCTCCGACGTGCAGGTGCGCGGAAAGTACCCGTTCTATGCCAAGCGCTTCTGGGCCGAGAACGATGTTGAGCTTGTGATGGAGGACGGCGACCTGCAGGATATCGCCGACGGCAAGGTCGACTTCTACTCCTTTAGCTACTACATGTCCGGCACCGTGGGCACCCACAAGGATCACGAGATGACCGAGGGCAACATGACCTTCGGCGGCAAGAATCCCTATCTGGAGTCCACCGACTGGGGTTGGCAGATCGATCCGCTGGGCCTGCGCATCGCCCTTAACGAGATCTATGCTCGCTACGAGATTCCGCTGATGGTGGTCGAGAACGGCATGGGCGCTTACGACGAGGTCGAGGAGGACGGCTCCATCCATGACCCGTATCGCATCGCCTACTTGCGCAGCCACATCAAGGCCATGGGCGAGGCCATTGCCGACGGCGTTGACCTGATTGCCTACACCTGGTGGGGTCCCATCGACCTGGTTTCCGCTGGCACCGGCGAGATGCGCAAGCGCTACGGCTTTATCCATGTCGATAAGTACGACGACGGCACCGGCACCTACAAGCGTCGCCGCAAGGACAGCTTCTTCGCATATCAGAAGATCATCAAGTCCAACGGCGCTGAGGGCCTGGATTAATCGACAATATGAGTGCCACTGGGGAAAAGGTTTTGGGAAGGGCTTGAAAGGGCTCGCGATTCGAGTCCCCACCTTAGTATTTGAACCATTTGGCACTATAATCACCATAGGCATGCGCATAACGTTGCGCTTAATCAAGAGGAGAAAACGTATGGGTCTGTTTGACATGTTTAAGAAGAAGGCTGAGCCTGCCGCTGCTGCAGCTCCCGCTTCCATCTCTGCTTCTGCCGGCGCCGACGTGCTGTGCTCGCCCGTCAAGGGCAAGGTCATCAAGATGGCCGACGTGCCCGATCCCGTCTTTGGTGGTGAGGTCCTGGGCAAGGGCTGCGCCGTGTGGCCCGAGGACGATCTGGTCTACGCTCCCTGCGACGGCAAGGTGACCGTCACCATGGGTCACGCCGTGGGCCTGCAGTCCGATAGCGGCATCGAGGTTCTGGTGCACGTTGGTGTCGATACCGTCAACATGAACGGCGACGGCTTCGAGGGCTTCGTCAAGGCTGACGATGTCGTGAAGGCCGGCCAGCCCTTGCTCAAGATCGACCGCGCCAAGATCGCTGCTGCCGGCTACAAGGACTGCGTCGTCGTGGCTGTGTCCAACACCGCCGAGTTCGCCGACGTCGAGCTTACCGTCGAGGCCGAGTCTGCCGTCGCTGCTGGTGACGCCATCGTTAAGGTCGTCCGCAAGTAGACTGCGACATCCAAAGGATGTGCAAGGGTGGTCGAATTGTTCGACCGCCCTTTTTTATTACAATGCGGCGGGACGTTTTATTGCGCGTTGGACGGACCGGTAAACCGTTCGGACGTTAAATCGAGCCGACTGCGCCTTTGCTTTGCCGGGGGTGTTCGTTAGCGGCTAGTATGGCCTTATTGTTACGACGTGCACCGCGTCGGGAAGCGCGGTGCCGCTTGTTGGGAGGAATGTCATGAAGAAGAAGCTGCTGCTTGCGCCCCTGATGGCTGTTCTGGTCGCGTGCGTGGTTGTGCTTTCCGGCTGCGGAGGTCCTTCGGTTGAGGAGCTCATCACCGAGGATCTTACGACGCAGTTTGACGAGGTCAAGAACGGTGGCGACGACTTCCTCGCCGGCCTGGAAGAGGCCTCGGGCGACGAGTTCGAGCAGCTGGGCATCGATCCCAAGGAGTACGCCAAGAGCTACCTCGAGGGCTTTGACTACAAGATCGGCGACGTGACGGTCGACGAGGACAAGGGCACCGCAACTGCCGAGGTCACCATTACCTGCAAGTCCATGAACCAGATCGTTGAGGATTTTGCCACTCAGTACCAGGAGAAGGTCGCCGCGCTCGATTCGATGCCTTCCGATGACGAGCTGTACAAGATGGCCGGTCAGGTTATGGTCGATGTGACCAAGGCTGCTAAGACCAAGGACACCAAGGTCACCTTCAAGTACTCCTGCAATGACGACGGCGAGTGGTCTGCCGACGATTCCGCAACCAACGAGATGATGAATGCCATGATGAGCTAGGGAGTTGCGGCGTTTTACCAAACGCCGCAACTGCTCGACGCTGCGCGCCGCCCAGGACGACAATTTGTCATTCAAAAGGCGAGACATGACCAGAAGGTCTATGCCTCGCCTTTTTCATGCCAACTTGTTCGTCCTGGACGTCGCTCGCTGTCCGTCCTCTACCTGCGGCGTTGCCATGGTAGTCATTGGGGACGTTCTTAAATGACTAGTCAAAAGGGACACTCTTGCGGCACTTGGGGACGTTCCTTTTCTGCCGACAGTTGGGGGCACTCCTTGCACCAGCGCTGCATCGAATGCTCGGGAAAATGCGAGCCGGTTTTTGGGCGAATAATGGGTTGCGGTTTCCGGATGGGGTGGGTTGCGGAAAGTGCGACCCGGAATATTGCTCCAAAACGGGATGGCGTTTTCCCGACGCGCCTCAAGCGGAAAGCGCATCCCATTTCGGAGCTCCAAAACGGGACGCGCTTTCCTCGCGGAAGAATTGTCGCAGCTACGTTAAGCAGTGCCGCTCGCTACTCGCCCAGCACCAGCGCCGCAAGCTCGTCCTGGGTGTCCACCACGTAGTCGGCGCCGGCGGCCTCCAGCTCTGCGCGGCCGCGGAAGCCCCAGCTGACGCCTGCGCTCTTAAGGCCGGCGTTGTGGCCGGTCAGAACATCGACATTCGAATCGCCCACATAGAGCGTGGTTGCCGGATCGGCGCCCAGCTCCTCCATCACATGCAGCGTGACGGGTGCCTCGGGTTTGGGCGGAAATGCGTCCACACGGCCCTGTACCAGCGCAAATCGTTCGGAACCAAAGTATTTCTCGATAAGCGGGGCTGCCGAAATATGATCCTTGTTGGTGAGCACGGCAAGCTGAACGCCCGCTGCGCGCAGACGGTCGAGCATCTCAATCGTGCCGGCGTAGGGGGCGGTGTGGTCCTCCTTGTGCTCGCCGTAGTAAGCCCTAAACTCGGCAAGCGTCTGCTCAAAGGCGCGACCGTCGCCCGCATACTCGGCAGGCATAAAGCGCTCAACCAGCTTGAGCATGCCGTTTCCCACCTTGTAGCGGTACTCGTCCACGGCAAACGTGGGCCAACCGTGCATCTCGCAGGTGTGGTTGCCGGCAGCCGCCAGGTCCTCAATCGTGTTGAGGAGGGTGCCGTCTAAATCAAAAATCACATGGGAAAACGCTGCTGCCATGAAAGCTCCCGTCGTTGGGTTTCAAAACGCACCTCATAATACTGGGCTTCCGCGTTGGGCGTGCTTGGAATCTGAACATCTTCAGGGTTATCGAGCTGCATCGCGCCAGTCGTGCGAACTTGCCGTTAGCAAATTCTCGGCAGCTGTTCTCCCACGAGCATGTCGAGGATGCGGGTCGATCCCCAGCCGGTGCGTACGCGCACAGCAGGTCGAGCACCCTCGGCAAGCGGCAGCACGCGACCGATGATGGCGGCGTTCTCGCCGTAGCGGGCGGCGCGCATGGCCGCCAGCGCGGCGTCGGCCTGCTCGGCCGGCACGACGGCAACCATCTTGCCCTCGTTTGCCACCTGCAGAACGTCGTAACCGAGCATCTCACATGCCGCCTGCACGTCGGGGCGCACGGGCACGGCATTCTCGTCGATCTCCATGGCAACGCCGCTGGCCTGGGCAAACTCGTTGAGCGTGGATGCCAGGCCGCCGCGCGTGGGGTCGCGGAAGCAGCGGGTGTCGGGGGCGGCGGCGAGCACGTCGGCAATCAGATGATTGAGCGGCGCAGCGTCGCTTTCGATGCTGCTCGAAAACGCCAAGCCCTCGCGCTGGCTCATGATGGCGATGCCGTGGTCGCCTAGCGTACCCGATACCAGGATGGCGTCGCCGGGCCGACAGTTCGCACCGCTGAGCGCTACGCCCGCGGGCACTTCGCCCACGCCGGCGGTATTGATGTAGACGCCGTCGGCGCCGCCACGCTCGACCACCTTGGTGTCGCCGGTGATAATCTTCACGCCTGCCTCATGCGCCGTTTCGGCCATGGTCTGCACAATCTGGCGCAGCTTGTCCATGGGATAGCCCTCTTCGAGGATAAAACCGCATGAGAGGTAGCGCACGTTAGCGCCCGAGGTCGCGACGTCGTTGACGGTTCCGCATACGGCGAGGCGGCCGATATTGCCGCCGGGGAAGAACTGCGGCGTTACCACAAAGCTGTCGGTCGACATGGCGATTCGCCCGCTTGCGGGCAGCGCGGCGACACCGGCGTCGTTGCCCGCAAGCAGCTCGGGCGACCCAAAGGCATCCAAAAAGACCTCATCGATAATGCGCTTCATCATCTGGCCGCCGGAGCCGTGGCCCAGCAGGACAGTGCTATCGGTAACGCTATGGGACATATCGAAAACTCCAATCGAGGGTGGTGCCGGTGTGCGGGTGCGTCTGGGCTAGTCGCGGTAGCGGTAGTACGCCGCGCAGCTGCCTTCGGAGCTCACCATGCAGGGGCCGACGGGGTGTTCGGGCGTACATGCGTGGCCGAACAACGGGCAGTCGCTCGGCGTGATGGCACCGCGCAGCACGTCGCCGCAACGGCACCCGCGTGGCTCGACCGTCGGTTCGATGGGCACGTCAAAGCGGGCGCCGGCATCAAAGCGCGCGAATTCGGGTCGGATGGAAAGACCCGAGTTGGCAATCGGTCCCAGCCCACGCCACGTGGTGTCGCACGGCTCAAATACCTGCTCGACCAGTTGGCGCGCCACGGGGTTGCCGTCAGCGTTGACGCCACGGCGGTAGGCGTTGTCGATTGCGGGTCTGTCCTCGACAACCATCTGGACCAGCATGCAGATGCCCTGCAGAATATCGACCGGCTCAAATCCCGTGACCACGCCGGGGGTCTCGAACTCATCGACCAAAAACCCAAAGGGTGCCAGGCCTGTGATGGTAGCGACGTGACCGGGCAGGATAAAGCCGTCGATGGTCGTCTCGGGGTCGTTGGAGATCGCACGCAGAGCCGGCGGCGTGGTCTTGTGAGCACAGTAGACCGAGAAGTTCTGGAGCCCGCGCGCGTCGGCCTCCAGGATAGCGGCGGCAATGGTGGGCGTTGTGGTCTCAAAGCCGACGCCCATAAAGATGACCGGGCGTTCGGGATTTTGCTCGGCAATGTCGAGTGCGTCGAGCGGAGAGTAGACGATGCGGATGTCGCGCCCCGCCGCCTTTTGCGCGGCAAGCGAGGTGGACGATCCGGGCACGCGCATCATGTCGCCAAAGGTGGCGATGATGGCGCCGTCCATGTTGGAAAGCGCGATTGCGTGATCGATGTCGCGGTTGGCGGTGACGCAAACGGGGCATCCCGGGCCGCTTAGCAGTTTGAGTCCCGTCGGCATAATGGAGCGAAAGCCATAGCGGCCAATGCTCACGGTATGCGTACCGCAGACTTCCATAAGGTTGATGCTGCGGTTGCCGACAAGCTCATGAATACGATCGATGAGCTCGCGAGCCAGCTTGGGGTCGCGAAATGCCGAAAAGTCGATACCGGAGCGAACCGGCTGCGCCGCCGCCACTAGTATGCCTCGGCCGGGTTGGTGGCGAGCTGGTCCTCTTCGGCCAGCTCGGCCATGGTATTGACGAGCTCGAGTGTCTCTTGGGCTTCCTGCTCATCGACAATCTGAATGCCAAAGCCGGCGTGCACGAGAATATAGTCGCCTACCTGTGCCGTCGGCACGAGGCGCAGCGAAACGGGGCGCTCGATGCCCATCATGTCGACGGTCGCCTTAAGGTCGTCGTCGCGTTTGACCACTTTACCGGGAACGGCAAGGCACATAATGTTCCCCTTTTATACGTTTTGCGCTGGACAGGCGCCTAATTACCCATCAGTTGATGGTAGCGCTCGCGGGAGTCGCGAGCAAACGCGTTACACCTGTGAGACGGTTGAGCGCGGCGGCGTGCGAGGGCGAGCTATTGCGATGCGATTTGCGCGAGGCGAGCGCGAGCAATGGCGGCCTGACCGTAGGCGATGCAGCCGTCGTTGACGGGCACAGTGTGGGGGACCAAGACGGCAAGACCGGCGTCTTTGAGTTCATGGGTAAGGAGCTTAAGCAAAAGCCGGTTCATGAACACACCGCCCGAGAGCGCAACAGTATCGAGACCCTCGCGATCACAAATCTCGTACGCGATGTGGGTCGTGGCGTGCGTAATGGCGATGTGGAGCCCGAGGGCGAGCCTGTCGGCCGGCGCGCCTGCCTCGATTCCATTCAGAAGAGTTTCGATGAGCGGTTGGGGGTCCAAGATGGGGGAGTCGTCGGCAGGCGTGAATACGCCTGTATGATTGCCGTCGAGGCGAACGGTCTTACTGCCGAGCGCGCGCCAGGCGGCGGCTTCGAGCTCTATGGCGGGTTCGCCTTCGTAGGTTGCCTTGCCGCAAATGCCCAAAGCTGCAGCGGCGGCGTCAAAGAGACGCCCCATACTGCTCGTGCGCGGGCTGTTGATGTTCCGCTCGATCATCGTAGTCGTGATGTTGCGCGTTTGCTCGTCGAGGGTGCTCAATAGCCCCGCGGCACCCGGGTGCTCGAGCAGGCCGAGCTCGCTCAGCAGGGCAAAGGCATTGCGCCGGGCATCGCGCACGGATGCGGCGCCGCCTGGCAGCGCCCAGGTGCGCAGGTGCGCGGCGCGTTCAAAATCGGCAAGGCCGGCGACAAGGAACTCGCCGCCCCAAATGGTTCCGTCGGTGCCCGACCCCGTGCCATCGAAGGCAATGCCGAGCACGCGCGCGTCGGTTGTAAGCTGGCCCGCGGCGATAGCTTCGGCCATTACGCTCGCGATATGCGCATGATGGTGCTGCACCTCGACGAGCGGCAGATTGCATTTTCGCGCCTGCTCGCGCGCCCACTGGCTCGATAGATAGCTGGGGTGTAAATCGCAGGCCAAGGCGGCGGGCGCCAAGTCAAAGAGATCTTCCAAGCGTATGCGTGCGGCGTTCCAAGCATCGAAGGTCTCGCCGTTTTCGACATCGCCAATATGCTGCGACATAAAACAGGCCGCCTCGCCGCTCGCGTCCTCGCGCGTGAATGCGATCGTTGCCTTTTGCTGTGGGCCGCAGGCGAGCACGCAGGGTGCAGTGCCGTCGAGCGCCGGCAACGACAACGGTTGCGGCGCATATCCGCGTGCGCGACGCACGGGCATGACGGTGCCGTCGACCACACGTACCACGGAGTCGTCGTAGCGCGAGAGAATCGCACGGTCGTTGCCAAGTAGCGCGTCGGCGATGCCGGCGGCAACAAGATGTTCCCACGCAAGGGCATCGTCGGTCTCGATAGGTTCCTCGCTCAGGTTTCCGCTGGTCATGACTAGCGCGTGCATGTCATGCGACGCGGCAGCTGCAAGCAGCAGATGCTGAAGCGGTGTATAGGGGAGCATGACGCCGAGCTCGGGTAGATCGTGCGCGACGGATGGCGCGAGCACGAGGGCGTCGGGGGAATCTCTCTCGCCAACAGCACGCCGGCGCAACAACACGATGGGGCGGATGCTACCGGTTAGCAAGCCGCGCTCGGCATCATCGACGTGGCACAGGCGTTCAGTATCGGCAAGGCTGCGCACCATAACGGCAAGTGGCTTGTTGCTGCGGCGCTTGCGACGGCGCAGCTCGACCACCGCCTGCTCATTGGCGGCGTTGCAGGCCAGATGGAATCCGCCCAGGCCCTTGATGGCGACAATACCGCCGCTGGCCAGCAGTTCGACACAGCGGTCAATAATGGCATCGCTGGTTTCGCGCGTGCTGCCGACGGCTGGCGTCGCCCGCGAGCCTTCGAGCTCCATGTCGCCCTCCGCCTCGCGCCAGGTAATATGTGGCCCGCAGTCAAAGCAGGCATCGGGCTGCGCATGAAAGCGCCGGTCAAGCGGGTCGCCATACTCTGCGGCGCACTCGGGGCACATGGGAAAGCAATCCATCGACGTAGCCGCTCGGTCATAAGGCAGCGACCGGATGATGGTAAAGCGCGGTCCGCAATTGGTGCAGTTGATAAAGGGATAATGAAAGCGTCGGTCGGCGGGGTCGAACAGTTCGCGCAGGCAGTCGTCACAGGTGGCGATATCGGGGGAGATGAGCGTCGTGTGCACGGTCTGATCCTGTGACGCTACGATACGAAAGACCTGCTCATCGTCGGCATCCCAAGCGTCGGGCTCCAGGTCTGCAACAGCGACATGATCAACGCGGGCCGCGGCAGGCGCGTGCTCCGACAGCGCGGCGACAAAGCCGTCGAGTGCCTCGACCGAAGCATGCGCCTCGATGTGCACGCCATCGCCCGCGTTGAGCACCCAGCCGCAAATGCCATGCGCCATAGCCTCGCGATACACAAATGGCCGCATGCCAACGCCCTGCACAATGCCCGTCACATGAATATGCACATGCCGCATGTGGCTCCCCTTCATTGAAGTGTGTGCTGTTAGAGCCCCAGGCTTTGCTTGGTGGCGGCGCAGGTGAGCTCGCCGTGCTTAACGCCGCGCAGCCCCAGCAACCGGTCCGCCAGCTCGTAGACGCGTTTGCCGCGACCCTTGAGCGCCAGAATCTCCAGACAGTTGTGGTGGTCCAGATGCACGTGCATGGTCGAGACAATCTCGTCGGTGTAGTCGTGCTGCACCTCGTCCAGACGGCGCGTCAGATCGCCGGTATGGTGGTCATAGATCATGGTGAGCGAACCGATGACCTGCTCGTCGGGCGTGCGCATCTGCTCCTTGGCGATCGAGGCGCGAATCAGATCGCGTACGGCCTCGGATCGGTTGGCCACGTCACCGCGGCGCGCGATCTGCTCGTCAAAGCGGCGCAGCAGGTCGTCGGGCGCGGTGACCGAAAAGCGGACCAGCTCGGAGCTGGGGCCGCTGCAGCGGCAGCTCGCATCGTCGTCCGCACCGTAATCGTGCTCGTGCTCGTGCTCGTGCTCGTGCTCGGCCACGTTACACCAGTTTCACAGAGCCGACGGAGTTGTGGTCGGCCTCGATGGCCTCCTCGTAGCCCTCGAGCGCATCGTGCGCCTCGTGCAGCGCAGACATGGCGGCCTCGAGCTTGGCGCCAATGCGCTCCATGTCAAAGTTCTCGGTCGCATGCAGCAGCTGATGGCTCCACTCGTGAGCGAGCTCAATGGTGTCGTCGACCTGCTTGACGCTCATGGCAAGCTGGCTCATGTTCATTCCGACGTCATGCATGGGAATCTCCTTTTGTACGGGGCGATATGGTGGTTCAGATTCTACTACGCCCGCCTTGGGCGCCGCTGCATAAGAAAACGGGTGCGAGTCCGTCTGACCCGCACCCGTTCACTGGGGGCTGTTTGTGTCTACCATACTATCCGTGGCCGCATGTCTTGCGTTTGGCACTCCGGCGAGCGGTGCAAAACCGCTCATGGACGGCAGACAAGTAACAAGCGTATTACAGATGTTTCTCCAGCAGTGCCTGAAGTCTTGCCTTGGGTAAGGCGCCGACCGAGCGGTCGACCTCCTCGCCGTTCTTAAAGACGATCAGCGTGGGGATGCTCATGACGCCAAACTTCATGGCCAGGTCCTGGTTGTCGTCGACGTTGCACTTGGCCACAGCCAGCTTGCCGGCCAGTTCGTCGGCAAGCTCGTCTACGATGGGCGAGAGCGAGCGGCAAGGGCCGCACCACGGGGCCCAAAAATCAACCAGTACGGGCAGGCTATCGTTGACGACAGCGTCGAAGTTCTCGGGGGTAATCTGCTTAATGTCAGCCATGGTGACCTCCATAATACAACGCGGCTCGGCCGCGTAAAACTCAGTACGACCGTGCTTATACCCAGCGGCTCGTAAAGCAACCACTCGCGGGCGGCTCTTTTATATAATGGTGGGCACGCAAATGATTGGAGAGCGCATGCCCACGTCACAAAGCCAGAAAAAAGAAGCCATCGCCCAGGCGACCGAGCAGGAGCTCGCGTCGCTTGCAGATCGCGGCGTGCGTATCTCGGGCAACGCGTGCTCGCCGATTGTGCTGGTCAAAGGCGATTTGGATGAAGCCGAGTGCTCGGGCGGCGAGCTGGCTGCCGGCGCGGATGGCGCCGCGTTGCGCAAGGCGCTCGGCGCCATTGGATATGCCCCCGAGGATTTTTGTGTGCTGGCAAGCGTCGCCGGCGCGGGCGACGGAGCGGTCGCGCCGGGCGAGGCCCTGACGTGTGACCTGTTCCGCGAGGCGCTGGAGACCTTGGACCCCGAGGCGGTGCTGCTGCTGGACAACAGTGCGGCCGATGTCATGCGTGAGACCTATGCCGATATGCTTGTGGCAATTGATGACTTTGACACCGCCATGCTCAAGCCCGGTCTGGTCGCCCATGTGCAGGGCCGCCGCGTGCTCGCGCTCGATGGCTTTGAGGCGGCGCTGACCGACAAAGCGGCCAAGCAGCGCATGTGGGCCTATATCAAGCAGCTGACCCCGGCGGCTGCTCCACTGTAGCGGATTGGCGCCGGCGAGCGATTGCCTGGCGGGCATGCCGTCGACCATGCGCGGCGGCCGTCCAAAGATGCCTCCTACGCTATCGAGAGCTCGGCTATCCTCAGTTTGCCAGTTCGAAAATGGGCCTGTCGCATGATCGAATCTTTATTTCAACTTTACACCTAGGTTTACAGCTGTCTTGTCAGCTGTAAACCTAGGTGTCATACTAAAGCCCCAAGATTCGCCAAAAGAGAGGGGCCTTGATGGCACAGAGCGCGAACATGGATGCATCGGAGCTTGCACGCGATATCGCGGCCGGCCTGGCATCGGCAACGACGGCAACGGAGCGCGCGACGCTGGTACCCGCAGAGCTCGTCGAGGCCATTCATCAGCTAAAAACCCAACGTGACGCAGTGATCCTGGCGCACTATTATGTGGCGCCCGAGGTCCAAGCCGTTGCCGATTACGTCGGCGACAGCTTCTACCTGGCAAAGCTCGCCAAGAGTCTGCCGCAGCAGACTATCGTGCTGTGCGGCGTGGAGTTTATGGGCGAGAGCGCCAAGCTGCTCAATCCCACCAAGACCGTGCTGCTGCCCGAGCCGGGCGCGGACTGTCCCATGGCGCACATGGTCAAGCGCGAGACGGTCGACGCGGCGCGCGCCGAGTATGGCGACGACCTGGCCGTGGTGTGCTACGTTAACTCGACGGTCGAGATCAAGAGCTGGAGTGATGTGTGCGTTACCAGCTCTAACGCCGTCAAGATCGTCTCCGAGCTGCCGCAGCAGCACATCTTGTTCATTCCCGACCAGAACCTGGGCCGCTTTGTGGCCGAGCAGGTGCCCCAAAAGCACGTCATCCTCAACAACGGCTACTGCCCGCGTCATCACATCATCACCGTCGAGCAGATCGTTGACGCGCAGGAGGCACATCCCGATGCGCTCGTGCTGGCGCACCCCGAGTGCAAGGCCGACGTCCTTGCCGAGGCTGACTACATCGGCTCCACTGCCGGCATCATCAAGTATGCCGAGGAGTCGGACGCGAGCGAGTTCATCATCGTGACGGTCCGCGGCGTGCTCTACGAACTTGAGCGCCGCTGCCAGGGCACCGGCAAGAAGTTCTACTTCCCTGCGGTGCAGCCCACCTGCGTCAACATGGATCTCATCACGCTCGAAAAGCTCGTGCACTGCCTGGAGACGGGCGAGGGCGAGGTGCAGATTGGCGTGTCGGACGAGGCTGCCGACCAGGCCAAACTTACACTCGACCGTATGCTCGAGTACGCGGCGCGCTAAGCCAATGTGACATGAGGGACCATCCCTTATGCCACATTACAAGGGAGAGGATTCCTGTGGAAAACAAACAATACCCCGATATGGAGTGTGACGTCGTCATTGCTGGTTGCGGCGTAGCGGGTCTGTACGCGGCCCTCAATCTGCCGACGAGCACGCGCGTGATCATGCTCTCCAAGGGCGCGGTCGACGAGTGCGACTCGATGCTCGCGCAGGGCGGCATCTGCGTGCTGCCCGAAGGCTCTGACTACGATGCCTTCTTTGAGGACACCATGCATGCCGGCCACTACGAGAACCGCCGCGAGAGCGTCGACATCATGATTCGCTCGAGCCGCTCGGTCATCAACGACCTGCTGGCCATGGGCGTGGACTTTGAGCGCAAGGCCGACGGCAGCCTCGACTTTACCCGCGAGGGCGCGCACAGCCGCCCGCGCATCGCCTTCCATGCCGATATTACGGGCAAGGAGATTACGACCAAGCTGCTCCAGGCTGTCCGCAAGCTGGATAACGTGCAGATTTTTGAGCACGTTGCCATGACCGACATCCTGACCGCCGAGCGCGATGGCGCCACAGTGTGCACCGGCGTCGCCGCCGTCGCCGTGGACGAGGACGATTCAGCTCGCCCCGCTGACGAGCTGGCAAATGCCGCTGGGGACGTGCATGCCGGCGGGCCTTTTAAGATCCATGCCCGCCACACGCTGTGGGCTACGGGCGGTATCGGCGGCGTATACGACCATTCGACTAACTACCCGCAGCTCACGGGCGATGCCTGCTACATTGCTCAGGAGCATGGCATTAAGATGGAGCACCTGGACTACGTGCAGATTCACCCCACGGGACTGTTCTCGCCGCAGCCGGGCCGCACCTTCCTGATCAGCGAGAGCTGCCGCGGCGAGGGCGCGATTTTGCTCAACGCCGCCGGCGAGCGCTTTACCGACGAGTTGCAGCCGCGCGACGTTGTCGCCGCCGCCATTCGCGAGCAGATGAAGCAGGACGGCACCGAGCACGAGTGGCTGAGCTTTGCCCCCGTTGAGCGCGACGTGGTGACCGGGCACTTTGCCAACATCCGCGCGCGCTGCCTGGAGGACGGTCGCGACATCCTGGACGAGCCCATTCCCGTCACACCCACGCAGCACTACTTTATGGGCGGCGTGTGGGTCGACAAGGACGGCCGCACCTCGATGCCCGAGCTCTACGCCGCCGGCGAGACGGCCTGCAATGGCGTGCACGGCAAGAACCGCCTGGCTTCCAACAGCCTGCTCGAGTCCCTAGTCTGGGGTCGCCGCGCTGCTTGGCGTATGCGCACCGGCAAGTCGCTGGCCGTGGAGCAGGCCGGCGAGCCCGCGCTTGACGGACGTCACCGCGCCCTGAGCGCCGATGCCCTGGCAATCGATGATTTGGCCCGTGCCGCCGGCACGCAGGCCGTGGAGGAGTAGACCATGAATCCCATTACCATGAAGCTCGTCGTCGATGATCTGATTCTGCAGGCTCTGCGCGAGGACATCACGTTTGAGGACGTGAGCACAGCGAGCGTGTGTCCCACGGCGCGTCCCGCCACGGTGGAGCTTATCGCCAAGGCCGATGGCATCATCGCGGGCTTGGATGTGTTCGCTCGCACCTTTGAGCTGCTGGATCCGCAGAGCTCCGTGTTGTTTGATGTCGCGGACGGCGACGAGGTGCACGCTGGCGATCACGTGGGCCAGGTGCGCGGAGACGCGCGCGTTCTGCTTTCGGGCGAGCGTGTGGCGCTCAACTACCTGCAGCGCATGAGCGGCATCGCTACTTACACGCATCGGATGGCGGCTGCGCTCGAGGGCACCAAGACCGTGCTTGTCGATACGCGCAAGACCACGCCGGGCATGCGCGTCTTCGAGAAGGCCGCGGTCGAGATCGGCGGCGGCAGCAACCACCGTTACAACCTGTCGACGGCCGTCATGCTCAAGGACAACCATATTGACGCCGCCGGTGGTGTGACGCGTGCGATCGAGATGGCACGCGCCCACGCATCGTTTACCACGACGGTCGAGATCGAGTGCGAGAACCTGAGCATGGTGCGCGAGGCCGTGGAGGCCGGTGCCGACATCATCATGCTCGACAACATGACCCACGATGACATGGCTGCCGCGATTGAGCTTATCGCCGGTCGCGCCAAGACCGAGTGCTCGGGCAACGTGGACGCCAACAATATCCGCGCCCTGGCCGATCTGGGCGTTGACTTTATCAGCTCGGGGGCGTTGACGCACTCTGCGCCGATTCTCGACCTCTCGCTTAAGCATCTGCGTCTGCTGGACGGTAAATAATGAACGCCCGCGAGCGCCGTCGTGCCATCATGGGCGTGCTCGAGGAAGCCAGGGAGCCCGTTTCGGGCAGCGCACTTGCCCGCGAGGTGGGCGTGAGCCGTCAGGTCGTGGTGCAGGATATTGCCCTGTTACGCGCCGATGGGCACGATGTCGTGGCAACCAACCGTGGTTATGTGCTGCAGGAGGCCCCCAGCAGCCCCGCCGTGCCCACGCGCTTGGTCAAGGTTCGCCATAGCGTGGAGCAGGCAGGCGATGAGCTCACGAGTATCGTCGACGCCGGCGGCGCCGTGCTCAACGTGATCGTCAATCACCGCGTGTACGGTAAGATCACGGCCGACCTGGACATCCGCAATCGTCGCGATGTTGGGCGCTACCTGCACGATATCGAGAGCGGCAAGAGTTTCCCGCTACTAACGGTGACGAGCGGCTATCACTTCCATCGCATTGCGGCGGAGGATGAGCAAACCCTCGACGAGATCGAGGCCATACTCAAGGAGAAGGGCTATCTGGCAGACCTGATGCCCTACGAAGACGACCTGTCCTAGTAACGACGAATGCAAAAGGAGGCCTCCGCGGCGATGCGGAGGCCTCCTTTTTTGTGCACGGTGTACTTGTGAGTGTGCAAGTGGGGGAGTTGTTACTCCTCGACGATCTCGGTGATCGCGCCGGCGGGGCAAGCGTCCTGGCAAGCGCCACAGGCGACGCAGGAATCCTCGTCAGCGACGGTAGCGACGTCCTGGAGCTCCAGAACGCCAGCGGGGCAGGAGTCGACGCAAACGCCACAAGCGATGCACTCGTCGGCATCAATTACGGGATGAGCCATGGTAGTTTCCTCTCTGTTGACCGACGCTACAGACGATGCGCGCCGGTTTGATTCGGGCAAAAACATACCACGGGAGCGACCGTTTGCAATACCCTCTGGCCGGCATCTTCATACCGTTCGCCGAGTATGCCAAGGTTTACTAAAAAACACGCAGGTGGGGCCGTTGAGCTGCGCAAATGTTAGCTAAAGGTGACTTGAAATATTGAGCTATTGAGCGCGCCTGCGGAAAGGGCATCTCGTTATTTAGCCGAAAACTGGGTCGCAGTTTCCGGTTGGGCCCGCTGGCGGAAACTGCGACCCGTAATCCACGTCCAAAACGGGACGAGTTTTCCATAAGGCAGCCCCAGGCACCCCCGGACGCAAATCTCAGACATCTCTACATAGATCTCGATAGACTTGCCGAGAACTCCATCAGCGCATCTACCTGCGCATTTGAGAACCTAAACTCTCGGCAATAAGAAATCTTATATGAATTGACTTAGATTTTGTATATTCCGGCCCATAAGGGGATACACTACATCCTGAAAGACAAGCCGAAGCGCCGCGTGACAGACCGTCGAGGCGGAGCGAACGCACAAGAGAGAGGGAATTTCTAATGAGTAAGATTCTTGGTATCGACCTTGGTACTACCAACTCCGCCATGGCCGTCCTTGAGGGCGGTTCTCCGACCATCATCGTAAACGCTGAAGGCGACCGCACCACCCCGTCCGTCGTAGGCTTCCGTGCCGACGGTGACCGCGTTGTGGGTAAGGCCGCTAAGAACCAGGCGGTCACCAACCCCAAGAACACCGTGTTCTCTATCAAGCGCTTCATGGGCCGCAAGTACTCCGAGTGCACCTCCGAGATCAAGACCGTGCCGTATGAGGTCAAGGAGGGCCAGGGTGGCCGTGCCGTCGTCGACATCGAGGGCAAGGACTACACCGCCGAGCAGGTGAGCGCCATGGTGCTCGCCAAGATGAAGGCCGACGCCGAGAAGTATCTGGGCGAGACCGTCACCGACGCCGTCATCACTGTCCCGGCCTACTTCAACGACGCCCAGCGTCAGGCCACCAAGGATGCCGGTAAGATCGCCGGCCTCAACGTCAAGCGTATCGTCAACGAGCCGACCGCTGCTGCCCTGGCCTATGGCCTGGACAAGCAGGGCACCGACCAGCGCATCTTGGTCTTCGACCTGGGCGGCGGCACCTTCGACGTCTCCATCCTCGACCTCGCAGACGGCGTGTTTGAGGTTCTGTCCACCTCGGGCGACAACCACCTGGGCGGCGACGACTGGGATCAGCGCGTCATCGACTGGATGGCCGACAAGTTCCAGCAGGAGAACGGCGTCGATCTGCGTCAGGACCCCATGGCCCTGCAGCGTCTGAAGGAGGCTGCCGAGAACGCCAAGAAGGAGCTCTCCGCGGCGCAGCAGTCCACCATTAACCTGCCGTTCATTACCATGAACCAGTCCGGCCCGCTGCACCTCAACTACACGCTGACCCGTGCCGAGTTCGAGAAGATCACCCGCGACCTGCTCGAGCGCTGCAAGCAGCCTGTCACCAACGCCCTGCGCGACGCTAAGCTCAAGCTCTCCGACCTGACCGAGGTCATCCTCGTCGGCGGCTCCACCCGTATGCCCGCTGTCCAGGATCTGGTCAAGACCATGACCGGCAAGCAGCCCAACATGTCCGTGAACCCCGACGAGGTCGTTGCCGACGGCGCTGCCGTCCAGGGCGGCGTGCTCACCGGCGACGTCGAGGGCATCCTGCTGCTCGACGTTACCCCGCTGTCGCTGGGCGTTGAGACCATGGGCGGCATCATGACCAAGATGATCGACCGCAACACCACGATCCCGACCTCCAAGACCGAGGTCTACTCCACCGCTGCCGACAACCAGACCAGCGTCGAGATCAACGTGCTCCAGGGCGAGCGCGAGCTTGCCCGCGACAACAAGTCGCTCGGTAAGTTCCAGCTGACCGGTATCCCGGCTGCCCGCCGCGGCGTGCCGCAGATCGAGGTCACCTTCGACATCGACGCCAACGGCATCGTCAAGGTCTCCGCTAAGGACAAGGGCACTGGCAAGGAGCAGCAGATCACCATTTCCGGCTCCACCGCTCTGTCCGATGACGAAGTCGATCGTATGGTCAAGGACGCCGAGGCTCATGCCGAGGAGGACAAGAAGCAGAAGGAAGAGGTCGAGGTCCGCAACCAGACCGATAGCCTGTGCTACTCCACCGAGCAGACCCTCAACGAGCTGGGCGACAAGGTTTCCGCCGACGTGAAGTCCAAGGCCGAGACCGCTATCGCCGACGCCAAGAAGGCGCTCGAGGGCTCTGACGTCGAGGCCATCAAGGCCGCTGGCGATTCCCTGCAGTCCGTGGCCTACGAGCTGGCCCAGGTTGTCTACGCCGACGCTCAGCAGCAGACCGACGGCGCCGCCGGTGCCCAGCCTGCCGACGATGACGTTGTCGACGCCGACTACGAGGTTGTGGACGACGAGGACAAGTAATCATGTCCGCCCGTAAAGCTCGCACGGAGGCGGCTGCCGCTGGCGCCGCCCCCGTTGACTCTGAGGAGAAGGACGTGAAGATTCCCGTAGAGGCCGTCGACGATACCGAGGCCAACGAGGCCGAGGCCGCCGAGGCTGCCGAGAACCAGGTAGAGGATTCCAACAAGGAGGCGACGATGACCGAGGACGAGATGGTGGAAGCTGCTATCCGCGCCGGTGAGGAAGCCGCCGACAACGACTTTAAGCTCAAGTTCGAACAGGCCCAAAAGGAGCTTGCCGACGTGCGCAATGAGCTCGATGCTGCGGCAGAGGCTCAGAAGGCCGCTGAGGACAAGGCAAAGGACGCCACCGAGCGCACCGCCCGTCTACAGGCCGACTGGGAGAACTTCCGTCGCCGCACCGCCAACGAGCGTATCGCCGAGCGCGAGCGCGCGACCGAGAAGCTCGTCACTGCGCTGCTGCCGGTGGTTGACGATATCGAGCGTGCAATCGACCATGCCCGTAGCCAGGAGCTTTCCGACGATTTTAAGCAGTTTGTCGATGGCGTTGACGCGGTGCATGCCAAGCTGCTCGATGTGTTTGCGCACGAGGGCGTTGAGCCCATCGACCCCAAGGGCGAGGCGTTCGATCCGCTCGAGCACCAGGCCGTGGGGCGTGTCGAGGACGCATCGCAGTACGACGAGACCGTCAACGACGTGTACCAGAAGGGCTACCGCATGGCGGACCGCATTCTGCGCTCCGCGATGGTGACGGTGACCTACGGCGGCGAGAAGCGCCCCGCACCGGAGCCCGAAGCGGCGCCCGAGGATGCCGCGGCCGATACGGCCGAGAGCACCGAGGAGTAATTGAGAAGGGCCCCGGGGCAACACCCGGGGCCCTTTTAATCTTGACCTGCCATTTGGGGACGGGGTAGAAATGGCAGATTTCGTCTCTTGACAAGGCGCCGCCATGTGCATGCGCATGTGCGTCGCCGTTGTCAAGAGTGCGAGTATGAGTAAATCTGCCATTTCTGCCCCGTCCCCAAATGGCAGGTACTAGAGGAGAGGAGCTACGATGGCTGCAGGCAAAACCTTCTATGACATCCTGGGCGTATCCAAGAGCGCCTCCGACAAAGAGATCAAGAGCGCGTTTCGCAAGCTCGCGCAAAAATATCACCCCGATGCCGGCGGCGACGAGGCCAAGTTTAAGGAGATTAGCGAGGCCTACGAGACGCTTTCGGACGAGAAGAAGCGCAAAGAGTACGACCAGATGCTCATGTTCGGCGGCATGCCGGGTGCGGGTGGCGCGTATAGCGGTGGCTACGGCGCTGGTGCCGGCGCGAGCGGCTGGGGCGATATCTTCGACAGCATCTTTAGCGGCAACGGCGCCTGGGGCAGCGATTGGGGCTCGGGCTTTGCCGGGGCTGCGGGCGCTGC
>UQRX01000018.1:0-37941 GCA_900543595.1 uncultured Collinsella sp.
CCTCGCCGCACGAAGTGCGCAGCGAGGGCTTCTTGCATGTCCGAGGACGCGCCGGGAGGGAGCTTGCTCTCCGCCCGGGCAGGTAAGACGAATTACGCGACGGTGTAAACCCAGTTGTGCTTATCCTCAACAGCACCAGACTGGATGCCCGTCAGAGTCTCGCGGAGCTTCTTCATCACAGGACCGATCTCGGTGTAGCCAGCCGGGAAGGTCACAGTCTCGTCGGCACCGTAGACCTTGTTGTCGATCTCGCCGACCGGGGAGATAACGGCAGCGGTGCCGCACAGACCGCACTCAACAAAGGTGCCGGCCTTGACCTCGGCCCACTCGACAGGACGCTGGTCGACGGTCATGCCCAGGTCCTCAGCGACCTGAACGAGCGAACGACGTGTGATGGAGGGCAGGATGGAGTCGGTGTGCGACTGCGGGACGACAAGCGTGCCGTCCTCCTTCACGAACAGGACGTTGGCGCCACCGGTCTCCTCGACATAGGTGCGGGACTCGGAGTCGAGATACAGGTTCTCGGCATAGCCCTCGCGATGAGCCTCCATCGTGGGCTTAAGGGACATGGCGTAGTTGAGGCCGGCCTTGATGTTGCCGGTGCCGTGCGGTGCGGCGCGGTCGTACTCGGAAACGCGCAGCTTGACGGGCTTGAGGCCACCCTTAAAGTACGGACCGACCGGGGTCACGAGAATGCGGAACGTGTACTCAGGAGCGGGAGCCACGCCGATTACGTCACCGGAGCCGATCATAAACGGACGCACATACAGGGTCGCGCCAGAGCCGAAGGGCGGAACCCATGCGGCGTTGGCAGAAACGACCTGCTTGACGGCCTCGACAAACTTGTCCTTGGGGAACGGGGGCATCTCGAGGCGCTGCGCGGAGTTATACATACGCTCGGCGTTCATGTCGGGACGGAAGCAGACGATGCTGCCGTCCTCGGCGGTGTAGGCCTTCAGGCCCTCAAAGACCTCCTGGCAGTAATGGAAGATGCCGCCGCACTCGGAGACGTGCAGGGTGTGGTCAGTGGTCAGGCCGCCCTCGTCCCACTCACCGTCCTTCCAATGGGCCTCGTAGCTGTAATCGGTCTTCATGTAGCCAAAGCCGAGGCTACCCCAATCGATATCCTTCTTCTCGACAGTCATATGTCGCTCCTTACATACACGGTTGCATACTCGCGAACCCGCACGCAAGGACCAAAGCCGGCCGCGTCGCAACGTCGCATACCCGGAAGCGTAGAGCCGGGCAGGACACGCGGGCAGCATCAAAGCCGATGGCGCGTCGATTCGCATGCAGGTGATTGTACTCCCCGCACGCCTTGGATAAAACGCTTTTCTTTAACTAAGTAAAGTATTTTCATTTGCCTCCAACACAAAAGGCCCGCCATCGAATCCGATGACGGGCCTTGGAATTAACGTCCGAAAACAAGCTCGGACTAGGCGTTCTTTTTACCGAGCTTAGCCTTAACCAGACCGACCACGGTCGGGATAATCGACACGGCGACAATCCCGATGATCAGCAGCTCAAAGTGCTCCTGCACAAACGGAATGCCACCAAAGAAGTAACCCAGCAGCGTAAAGACCGTCGACCAGGTAATGCCACCCAGCACGTTAAAGACGACAAAGTTGCGCCAGTGCATGCCGCCCATGCCGGCGATAAAAGGCACAAAGGTGCGGATGAACGGGAAGAAGCGGCCGAGGAAGATGGCCAGATGGCCCCACTTATCCAGGAAATCCTCGGACTTTTTGATGCGCTCGGGCGTCATGGCCTTTACCTTGCCCGAGGCGATGATCTTGCGGCCAAAGAAGTGGCCGATCATAAAGTTGCACTGATCGCCCAGGATGGCTGCGGCCCATGCGGTGGCCAGAAGCGCCACGATGTTAAAGCCGCCGTTATGGGCAAAGAAGCCCGAGGCAAACAGCAGCGAGTCGCCGGGAAGGAACGGGAAGAACACCACACCCGTCTCGATAAAGATGATTAGGAACACGCAGCCATAGGCCATAAGCGGGCCGGCGGCGATCCAGCTGGCGATCGCGGTGCGCGGGTCCTTAAGCAGCTCGGCGATAAAATTGATGAAACCCATGAAGTAAAACCTCTCAGTTGTGGGCGCGGACACGTCCAAGTTGACCAGTATACGGTTGCGATGCGAGCGCGGGCCAAACCCCTCAAAAGTCTTACTTCATTACCAGCAAGTTTGCATAACTGACACTTGTCGCCCAAAGCAAAGCAAGATCGCCCTTCCTAATCCCTAGCGAATCGCTATACTTTATTGAATCGCATTGTCACGGCGCTAAGGGAGGGCGGCCGGTGAGCTTTATCAACACCATTCGAGAGGACATCAAGACCGTCCAGGCGCAAGACCCCGCTGCGCAAAACGGTCTGGTCATCTTCCTTTCCTACCCCGGCTTGCACGCCAAGTGGAACCACGTGCCCGAGCACTGGCTGTGGGAACACGGCCATCGATCGCTTGCCCGTGTGCTCTCGCAAATCACCCGCCACATCACCGGCGTCGAGATTCATCCCGCCGCGCAGATCGGCAAGCACTTCTTTATCGACCACGCCATGGGCGTCGTTATTGGCGAGACTGCCATCGTGGGCGACAACTGTGTGCTCTACCAGGGCGTCACGCTCGGCGGCACCGGCAACGAGACCGGCAAGCGTCACCCCACCCTGGGCAACAATGTCACGGTGGGCACGGGCGCCAAGGTGCTTGGCAACATCCACATCGGCAACAACGTCAAAATCGGCGGCAACTCGGTCGTCGTCAAGGACGTGCCCGACAACTGCACCGTCGTGGGCGTGCCCGGGCGCATCATCAAGCGCAACGGCTGCCGCGTGTTCGAGGAGAGCTTCGACGCCAAGCAGCATCGCGAGTACATGCCCGACGATGCCGCCGAGCAGAGCGCCCTCAACCGTCAGGGCATCACCGAAAACGCCCGTCGCGTCAAGGAACTCGAGCAAGAGGTGGCCGAGCTCAAAGCCCTCGTCGCCAAGCTCGCGGACGAGCGCTAGAAGCGGACGGCCACCGACAACATTGACGCCAACACAAAAGGCGCGCCAGGGAATCCGCCCCCGGCGCGCCTTCTTTTCGATGTGACATGCGGGGCTGCCCCTTTGTCACATTATGCGAACTGGCTCAGATAGAGGTCGGCGTAGGCACCCTCGGCTGCGAGCAGCTCCTTGTGCGTGCCCTGCTCGATAATGTTGCCGTGGTCCATGACCAGAATCAAGTCGGCATCGACGATCGTCGACAGACGGTGCGCGATCACAAAGCTCGTGCGCCCGCGCATGAGCGCGTCCATGGCGCGGCCGATGGCGAGCTCGGTGCGCGTGTCCACGCTCGACGTCGCCTCATCCAGGATGAGGATCGCCGGGTTGTTGAGCAGCACGCGCGCGATGGTCAGCAGCTGACGTTGGCCCTGGCTGATGCTCTCGGCATCGTTAGCCACACGCGTGTCGTAGCCCTGCGGCATAGTGCGCACAAAGAAGTCGACCTGAGCGGCACGTGCGGCCGCGACGATCTCCTCGCGCGTTGCCTCGGGACAGCCATAGGCGATGTTCTCGGCAATGGTGCCATCGAACAGCCAGGCATCCTGCAACACCATGCCAAACTGCTGGCGCAGCTCGCCGCGGTCCATGCGGCTCGTGTCCACACCGTCGAGGGTAATGCGACCACCGTCGATCTCGTAGAAGCGCATGAGCAGATTGATGAGCGTGGTCTTGCCCGCGCCCGTGGTTCCCACCACCGCGATCTTTTGGCCCGGCTCGGCGGCAAACGACACGTCGCGCATGAGCGGCTTGTCGGGCGAGTAGCCAAAGCGCACGTGCTCAAAAGCGACGCGGCCCTCCACCTTGCCCGGCAGCTTGGCGGCGACCGCCGGCAACGGATCGGCCTCCATCTCGGTCTCGTCGAGCAGGTCGAACACGCGCTCGGCGCTCGCCAGCGCGCTCTGCAGCGAGTTAAAGGTGAACGACAACTGCGTCATGGGTTCGGACGCCTCGTAAATAAACTGGAAGAACGCCTGGAACACGCCGACGGTCATGTGACCGGCAACCAGCATGCTGCAGCCCACCAGTGCAATCACGATCTGCGCCAAGCGGCCGATAAAGCGCACCGCCGGACCGACGGCGTTAATCATAAAGTCGGCCTTGGTGCTCACGCGCGCCAGCTCCTTCGAAGCCTCGTGTACCTCGGCAGAGCTCTGGCGCTCGCGGTTAAACGCACGGATCACCAGACGACCCGAGTAGCCTTCCTCGACCGCGCTCGTAATCTTGGACACCCACTCCTGGCGCTCGCCCGTCACATCGTGTGTGCGGCGCGAAACGACCTTCGTCACCAGCAGCGAAAGCGCCGTAAAGAACAAAAAGACGAGCGTGAGCGGCACGCTAAACACGAACATCACGCTCACGGCGCCCACCACGGTGCCGATCGACACCAGAAGCTGCAGCAAGCCGCGCTGCATGCTCTCGGACATCTTGTCTAAGTCGTTGGTCGCACGGCTGACGACCTCGCCGGGACGATGCGCGTCAAAGTAGGCAAGCGGCAGACGGTTGAGCTTTTGTGCGATGCGGTTGCGTAGACGCAGGTTGAGGCGCTCGGCAACGCTCGACATCAAAAAGCTCTGGAGCGCGTAGAACGAGGCGGCGGCGGTCCAGATCATAAAGTAGATGAAGATGGTCCTGCCGCAGTTCTCCCAGGTAATGCTGAAGGTAGCGTTGTTGGCAAACGCCAGCTTCATGTGTCCCCACAGCTCATCGATCACGCGGGCGCTGTAAGCCGGCGCCGCGGTGTTAAAGATGACATAGAACACGATGCTCGCGAACACGATATAGAAGCGCCAATGGTCGCCGGCGGCCTCACTCCACAGGCGGCGCACCGTCGCCCAGGTGTCGCGGGGCGTCTCGTCCTCGTCCTCGTCGTCAACGTCGCGCATGCGCTC
Source organism: uncultured Collinsella sp. (assembly GCA_900543595.1). Classification (GTDB taxonomy): domain Bacteria; phylum Actinomycetota; class Coriobacteriia; order Coriobacteriales; family Coriobacteriaceae; genus Collinsella. Next base: position 4,941 of record UQRX01000018.1, read on the forward strand.
CGCCTCGGCGCGAGCGCGCTCGTCCTCGGCACGCTCGTTCTCCTCGTAGAGTGCCTGGCGGCGAGCCTCGCGCTCCGCCGCCTTGGCGGCTTCGTCCAGGCCGGGCGCGGCGCCCGTCTCCTCAACTGTCTCTGCAACCGCGGCGTCATCGGCGATGCCCTGCTTCTTGAGCTCCTCGGTCATGCTACTCACCTCCCTTCATCTGCGATTCCGCGATAGCGCGGTACACCTCGCAGGTCTCCATGAGCTTGTCGTGCGTGCCAAGGCCCACGATCTCGCCATCCTTGAGCACCACAATCTGGTCGGCATGCAGAATGGTCGAGATACGCTGCGCGATGATGAGCACCGCGGCATCGCGCGTCTCGCCCTGCAGCGCATGGCGCAGGGCGGCATCGGTCTTAAAGTCCAGGGCCGAAAAACTGTCATCGAAGATATATAGATCGGCATGCTTCATGAGTGCGCGGGCGATCGCCAGGCGCTGACGCTGACCGCCCGAGAAGTTCGTACCGCCCTGGGATACCGGCGTATCGAGTCCCTGCGGCTGGTCGAGTACAAAGGTGCTCTGGGCAACCTCTAACGCATGGAGCATGTCAGCCTCGGTCGCACCCTCGTTACCAAAGCGCAGGTTGCTCGCCACCGTACCCGAGAACAGCCACGCCTTCTGCGGCACGTAAGCGATATGCCCGCGAATCTCACCTTGCGAAAGGTCGCGCAGATCGACGCCGTTCAGGCGAATGGCGCCCTTCGTGGCATCATGGAAACGCAACAAGAGCTTGGCTACCGTCGATTTGCCCGATCCCGTCGAACCCACGATCGCGGTCGTCTGGCCACGGCGACAGGCAAAGCTCAGGTCGCACAGGGTGTCCTCGTCGGCATCGTCAAAACGGAACGACATATGGTCGAACACGGCCACCGCGTCGGCACCATCTGCGGACTCAGGCGCCCCGTCGCCCAGCGTTGCCTTGCCGTCCACGATGCTCGGCTCGATTTCGAGCACCTGCTGCGCACGGTTGAGGCACGCCGCGGCGCGCGGAAGCGTCAGAATCACCATCTGCGCCATCATCACAAAGAACAGGATCAGGATCGCGTATTCCAACACGGCCGAGATGCTGCCGATCTGCATGGCATGGACGCCCGCGCGGTTGCCGCCCACCCACAGCACCGCCACCTCGGCGATGTTCATCAAAAAGAAGCTGGAGCTGTCGAGACCCACAAACAGGTGGTTGACCTTGATGGCGTTGGCCGCGTAATCGCTAAACACCTCGTCCAGGCGCTGCTCCTCGTGGCGCTCCTTGTTAAATGCGCGGATAACGCGCACGCCCACGATATTTTCGCGCAGCACCACGTTCATACGGTCGATAAAGCTCTGCAGGCGCATAAAGATCGGCGCGGCGTTGGCCACGGTAAAGACCGCCGCCACCAGCACGATCGCAACGACCACGCCCAGCAGCGTGCCCATGGCAGGATCGATAAACCAGGCAAAAATGATGCCCGCCACGGCCAAGAACGGTACCGGCAGCACCAACTGAATCGTCTGAAGGACAGCCTGCTGAATCACGTTGATGTCGTTGAGTGAGCGCGTGATCATCGAACCCGTGCCAAAGCGCTCAAAGTCGCTAGCCGCGAGTTCGAGCGACTTGTCGTACACGGCATTGCGGATATCGCAGGCCACGTTGGCGGCCAGGCGCGCCGAAAGATAGCAGCCCAGCACCGTGCCGCCGCTGGCCATGCCGGTCGCGATAAGCATGTACAGGCCGTTGCGTAAAATATAGTCGATATCGCCCGTGGTAATACCGGTGTTGACCATGTTCGCCAGCATCGTGGGAACCAACAGCGTACCGACGTTATCTATCAGCACCGCAAACAGCGTCACCGCAATCAGCCCGCGATACGGCCTCATAAACCTCATTAAGAGTCGCATGTCTCCCCCTCGCCCTTATCGTCAGCCTCGTTCTCGGCGGCCACTTGCCGTTTAAATGCCTCGCACTCTTCGTTAAGAACATGGGAGAACTTACCGACCAAGCGCATGATCTCGCGCTGTTCCCACGGCTCGAGTGCCTCGAATGCCTGTTGCTCGGCTTTTTGCGCCGGCAACGCGTAGCGCTTGGCAAACCGCACGCCTTCTTCGGTCAGTCGCACAACCTTGTTCTTACGACTGCCCTCGGCAAACTCCAACGTCGCAAGCCCTCGCGCCCTAAGCGTCTTAATCGCCGAATTGATGGTCTGTTTGCTGTAGAACCATTCACTCGTCAGCCGACTCACGGCAACGCTGCCGCCCGCTGCACTCGTGTCGACGAGCATCCAGTAGGCGCAGTCCGAAAGACCGCAGGTGCGTGCGAACTCCGAATAGATACGGACAAGCCCGTTGAGCATCCGGTCGAAATCGACCGGGCTAACTGCACTATTCATCTCTCCCACCATTCGATAGTCCGAGTTTTGACCAATTCATATCTCTACATTAGTCCGAGTTTTGACTATCGTCAACAAGTTCGTTGTTTATGGTCGGCTCTTCATAAGCATATCGACAAAAAAGACCGCCGGCGCGGGGGGCGGCGCCGGCGGTTGCGAGAGAATATCAAGTGTTGGCTGTTAAGCAGCGACGGCCTCGTAGACCGTGGCGCCCGAGAAGCTGTCGTGCAGGCTCTTGCCGCAGATCCACGGCAGTTCGACGACCTCGCAGACCGTGTTGACCAGCTCGGAGCAGTCAGTAAAGTGGCCCTTATCGTTGAGGGCCTCGCAATCCTGAACACGCCAATAGCCATCGGTGTGCGTGATGTAGTACTCGTGATCGTTAATCGACACAAAAGCGCGCGTCTTGGAACGCAGCAGCTTCAGAAATCCTTCGAAGTCGGTCTCGACGACATCTCCAGCCTGGAACATGATTTACCTCCTGGCCCGGCGCCACCATGGCGCGTTGATAAACGTTGGTGCTCCTTTAGTAAAACCTTTATCAGAGCTTATGCGCACATCATTTAGGCAAGTGGTAAAAAACCGCAGGGTAGACGGGATAAAACGTTTAACCATCCCACCGGTTTATCACATTCTGGCTGAAGTTTTATGCAAACCAACTTTTCCACTTGGTAGCTTGCATTGTTTGGGGCCGGCTGCGCGATTACGGTTTTGGTTCGGCGGGTAAGAACGAGGCAACGAAACCAACGTCAGGAGGACCCATGGAGACCATCGAAGCGCTCATCCACCGCCGCAGCTGCCGCAAATACAGCGATCGCCCTGTCGAGGCCGAGAAGCTCGCACGCATTATCGAAGCCGGCCAGTACGCGCCGAGCGGCATGGGACGCCAGCCGGTGACATTTGTCGCCGTTACCGACCCCGCAACCGTCGAGCGTCTCTCGCAACTCAACGCACAAGTTATGGGCAGCGAGGGAGATCCCTTCTACGGCGCCAAGACCGTTGTGGTGGTGCTCGTCGACCGCAGCGTGCCCACGCACCTGGAAGACGGCTCGCTCGCCATGGGCAACCTGCTCAACGCAGCCTATGCGCTGGGCGTCGATTCGTGTTGGATCCACCGCGCGCACGAGGTCTTTGACTCACCCGAGGGACTGGAACTGCTGGCCAAGTGGGGTCTGCCCGCCGACGGAAGCCTGCGCGGTGTAGGCAATTGCATTCTGGGCTACGCCAAGGACACGCTACCCGAGCCCAAACCCCGCCGTGACAACGTGGTGTATGTTCCGCCGTTCTAACGAACGGCGGACCCGTTGACGCTGCGCGGGCCGCTCGCTGTTGGTGCCTGACATCGAGTGAGCTACTGTTGACATCCGGCACCTGGGCAGCTAATTAACGGGGTGGTAGAAAGTATCGACGACCGTTTGCTTTACGTTGTCCTGGTCCAGGTAGAACTCGGCGAAGGTGTCGCCCTGCTGCATGGTGCCCTGCAGCGTCACGACATCAAACGAAGTCAGGCCGTGCTCGAGCATCGTGGTCGCCAGATAGCTGAACTCATCGAGACCCAAATTGGTCCACGTATAGTCGCCCATGGCCTGATACAGGCTGATGAGCATGGCGGGGTTGCTCTTGGCACTGCTGAGCACCTTCGATGCAAACGCCTGCACGTAGCTCACCTGTCGCGCTGTACGATCCAGCGAAGACGTCAGATTCGTCGTGTCGCGCCACTGCACATACTTTTCCGCCGTTGTACCAAACAGCGTGGTCTCCTGACCCTCGACAACCGACGTGCCCGGCACAGTCTGCGTAGGCACCAGCGTCACGCCGCCGATGGAGTCATTAATGGGAGCCACGCCCTCGATATTGAGCGTGTAGTAATAGTCGACCGGAATGTTATCGAGCACGCGCGAGGCAGCGGCGGCCGTCAGCGCCGATGAGTTGTCGCCATCGGTGCCATAGGCAAACTGCAAGCACAGCTGCGCGGTCACCTGACCGGCAAACGAACCATTGGAATACGTATCTACGGCAACCATGCTGTCACGCGGGATGATAATGCCGCGGGCCTCGCCCGTGTCGGTATTAAGCGCTACGACCATCACGGTATCGGACTGGCCCTTCTGGGTGCCGTCATCGTTGTTGCGGCCATCAAAGCCGATAAACGCCACCGTGGCCATATGCTTGTTGAGCGCATACTTCTTACCGTTATAGGTAATGGTGTCGCCCTTGGCCTTAATGACCTTTTCGGTCTTTTCCTCAATCTTCTTTTTGCCTTGGTTCACGCTGTGATTCACAAAGCCCCAGCCGGCAGCAGCAACCGCACCAATCACGAGCAGCACGATCAGCAGCGTGCGGATACGGCGGCGGCGCTTGATGCGCTTGATCGACTCTTTGGAGCGTCGACGACGCTGAGGTCCCGCCTCATCAAGCGAAGGCCACTCTACCTCATCAACAGGCTGCGCCGCAGCTTCATCGGTCTTTGCCGATGCGTCGGACGGAGCATCGTCCTTGCTCTTGGATTTTTCGCCAGATTGAGGCGTCGGAGTGTCTTTGGCCTCCCATTGAGGCTCGACAGGCTCCGCCGCATCCTGAACCTGCTGCTCGGGATTGTTTACTTGATTTTCGTCGGGATCCACCGCATCGATAAAGTGCTTGCCACGGGGGTTCATGACTATTTTGTCTCCTGGTCGCTTGTTAACACACCGCTCACAATATAGCGCGAGTTGCCCTGCGAACTATCGAGCATGCAGGTGCTCAACTGTACAATCTTACTATCTGCATCAAGTGTCACGCCGTCACGTACATTTTTGAGCAATGCGTCCGGATTACAGACCGAATTAAAGTAGTCCTGGCGCACGGCAGGGTCGGCAAAGTTAAACGAGTTGAGAATGTGGCGATCGTCATATTGATAGGCCGAGACAATCTTGTACTTCAGAATATGGCCCGGCGTGTAGATATAGAACTCGGTGTTCTCGTTAAAGAAGTCCGCGTCCTCAAAGTTATGCAAGTTGTGGAACACACCGCCGTTCACATGGCCGTAGATCACCGTGACGGGATCGCTAAAGTCGCGCGCGTTTGCCATCTGGCTAAATGCTGTGCCATACGGGTCGTACTTGCCGTCCTTGTCGTGGTCCAGATAAAACAGGTCGTCCGTCGTGCTCTGCAGCAAGGGCGTGTTGATATCCGCACCCGGAATGTAGAGCCACGCATAGATATCGGCATTCTCTTGAATGAGCGGAGCGAAGTCGATGGGGTTGTCCGGCAGCTCCTTGCCCTTTGATTCGACCTTCGTGGCGGGCTTGCCTGTTGCACTCATCTCCTCGGCGCGCTGCTGCTCTAGATGATTCATATAGAGCACGTAGCCGCCGCAGCCGACTGCGACCAGCAACAACACTACGAAAACGCCCTTGAGCATCGTGGCGCGACGCTTTTTGTCCGAGTCGCCCATATGCTTAACTTCCATATGCTTGCCCTGCGGCTGCTGTGCCATGGTGTTCCCTTACCCTGTAAATCGGCCAAAAAAAGGACCCGCACAAGTACGGGTCCTCAAATCTTACGGTTGAAACCGTGTGAGTGCTAGTTGTTCTTGCGAAGAGCAACAAAAGCGCAGGCAGCGCCAGCAGCGGCAACAGCAGCCACAGCGGCAACAGCGGTGGTGTTCACACCGGTAGCCGGGGACTTAGCACCGTTGTCGGTGGTAGCAGCGCCAGCAGCGGTCTTCTCAGCCACGATGGTGTAGGTGGAGAGCTTGGTGACCTTAAAGGTAACATTGCCGTTGTTGTCGGCAGTGAGGTTCAGGGTCTCCTTGCTACCGTCGTTGTGCTGGACATAGACGGTAACCTTGGCGTTGGCGTAAGCCTTGCCAAGGGTGAAGGTGACGGTCAGCGGGTTGGACTCAGAAACGGTACCCTCGACGGTCTCGGTGATCTCAAAGGAAGCGACCACGTTGGCGTTGGCAGGGGTGCCCTCGGCGTTCTTGGTGGTGGAAACAACCTTGACGTTAGCGTTGTTAACGCTGGCGGTCACGTTGTTGGCGCCGGTGGCGGTGGTGTTGGCAGGGCTCGGGGCGGCGAAAGCAGCCACGGGCAGAGCCAGGGCAAGAGCGAGAACGCTCAGTGCTGCCATGAATCTCTTCTTCATGTTAGGTACTCCTCAACTTGCAGCTTGTGGACCTTTAAGTGCCTAGTAGTATATCCCTTTTTTATAAATTGTGACTAATGAGTTCTATATGAAACAACATTGCTGCTTTTTTGCTCACTCATTGGCCCCAAACAGCGACTTAGTGTGATGGTTCTGTGACTTATTGGCCTTGTGCCACGGGCGTGACCTGCGAACCCACGCCGTTTGCACCGGTTTCGCTATCCTCGCTGTCCGCATCCTCGCCCTTTTGGGCATCGGCGATCGTTGCGGCAGCGGCAACGATACCGCGCTGAGGCGCCACGCCCGTCTGTGTCTGAGCGCCCTCGACAAGCTCCGTGCCGGCATGCGCGAGCTCAGCAGATTTGAACATCGCACTCAGGTCGACCCCGCCGCCAGCGTAGCCGAGTGCGGCAAGTGCGATCACAATCACCGCAACAACGACCGCAATCGGAACATAACGATGCCAACCAGCAGGATTGAGCCCACTGCGGCGAGCAGCGCCACGGCTAATGTAGCCAAGCGTTCCGTCGTGCTTGAGCTTAGAGCCCACCACGCGCTTGCGCCCCCACAGCGTCGACTCGGCCTGCATGGCCAAGCGAGCGCTTGCCGAAGGATAGCCGTATTTGGTGCGCTTGAACGAACCGTCGAACCCCGACGCGTGCTTGCCCCACGTCCGGGACGTCGTGCGGCGGTTAACTGGAGCCGGGCTCCGTCTATTCCGGTTTGGTTTTGAAGTCTCCGCCATACGCCCCCGCACGCCGTAACACAATCGAAACATTACTGCTTTGGACTGTAGCACACGCGCCGCACGCGGTCACGGGCGCCTCGCTCAGCGGTCGTCGTCCTTCAACAAGCGCCACAGGGTCGTGCGGCTTATTCCCAGCACCTCGGCAGCGCGGGTCCGGTTGCCCTGAAGGTGGCCTACGACCAGCCGCGCGATGTCCCGTTCGGTATCGGCCAGTGGACGCAGGATATACAGGTCGCTGTCGAGCGTCGGAGCGCCAAAGGTTGCGGTTTTGATGACGTCCTCCTGGGCGAGCACCTCCTCTGCCACCGCGCGCTCCGCCACACCCGACCCTACTAATATATAGAGTCGTTCCGAGACCTCGCGAAGCTGCAGATAGTTGCGTGGCCAGCGATAGCCGTTGAGCGTCGAGGCAGCCTCCTCGGACATACTCGGAGCGGCAGTTCCAAAGACATCTGACAGATATGACAAATACTGCGCAACCTTTTTCGATGCGCCACCCTGCTCGGCAATCGCAGGCGCCACACTTACTGCGCACGCCAAGCGCTCGGTTACAAAAGCGGCCTGATCACTTTCGCCACCGCCCGGCATATCGTTTGCCGTCAGAACCACATGGCAACGCGCGCCCAGCGCCGTGTCGGTCATCGTGGAGACAAGCTCGCGCAGACGATGCGGCGAAAGTGCATGCCAGCCGCCAATACAAAGGGTCAGCCTTGCCTGGAACAGCGGCGATTCCGAGCTTTTGAGCAGATGGCGCCAGCCGCGATCTGTGAGCTCGTCAAGTGCCACGGACACAAAGGGTTCGTCAGCATAAGGCCCATCCAGATAGAGGCGTTTTGCAATCTCTGCCTGGCCAGCACCCAGCTCGCCCTCCAACATGAGGGGCACGCCGCGGGCATAGCTTTCGCAGACGGGGCCAGCGACCGCGGCGGCACCCTCGACAATGCCGTACGCGCTTGCCTCGTAGTGCGCCTCGACCTCATCTGCATTAAGCCACTCAATACCCGCGTGCGCCGCCGCACCGTGCACCTCGCGGACCACGACCACCCAAAGCGCGCCGTATTCCTTGGCGACCGGACGCACCGTGAGGCTCAAGCGCCCTCCCGCATGCCCCATCACCAGGCGCGTGCCGCTACCCACGCGCCCCAGGCGCTCGGCGACAAATGCCGCGACATCTTGCTCGAGCGCGACATCATCCATGGTCGAAATCGCCACGCGTCCACGCCCATCGATTGCCAACGCCGAGGCCCCGGCAGCAGCCAAGGCCTCGATCAAGATTTGTAGCTTGGCATCGCTATCCATGATTTGCCCCCGTCCGCGGCGACGTGCAACCGCCGAGGGTCACACGACCGAGTGTTTCAAAATTGAACGATATTGCTCACCAAACACTATAGGGCAGAAGCCACCGCCCTGCGAGTATATGAGTTGCCCCGCATCGCCATCCTGGCGGGGCGATAAGAGCTCTTCGGGACCTATAAACCTGCGGACAAGCCATACCCGCAAGAGCTCCTATCGCTCCACCGCGGACATGCGCTCGCCAGCACGCAGCACGCAAATAAGCTAGTTCTCTACCAGATTCCCAGCACGTGCTGCATTCCCAAACTCATGCACGCAATGCCAATCCAGCAGCAAAAGCCCAATGCGATGGGCTTGCCGCCCTTTTTGACCAGCTCGACGATATCGGTATTAAAGCCAATAGCCGCCATGGCCATCACGATAAAGAATTTCGACAGCTCCTTGATGGGCGCCGTAATGGATGCAGGAAGCTGAAGCACCGTGGTAATTACGCTCGCCAGCACAAAGAACAGCACGAACATGGGAAACGCGCGTTTAAGCGAGAACGTACTTTTGGCGTCGCCGCCGGCCTTGCGCGCCAGATGCATCTGCCAGCATGCGAGAACCAACGTAATGGGAATAATGGCCAGCGTCCTGGTGAGCTTGACCACTGTGGCGCTTTCGAGCACATTGGCACCGGGATGCATACTGTCCCAGGCGCTCGCCGCAGCCGTTACCGACGAGGTGTCGTTGACGGCGGTGCCGGCAAACAGGCCAAAGCCCTCGTTGGTCAACCCGAGCATGCCGCCGAGCGTCGGAAACACGAGCGCCGCGATAACGTTAAACAGGAAGATGACCGAAATAGCCTGGGCAATCTCACGATCGTCGGCATCAATGACGGGCGCGGTCGCGGCGATGGCAGAACCGCCGCAAATCGACGAACCCACGCCCACAAGCGTCGCGATCTTGCCCGGAACGTTCATAACGCGGCAGAGCACGAAGGCGATGACAAGCGAGGTCGAGATCGTCGCCACGATAATCGGCAGCGACTGAGCGCCTTTGGACAGAATCTGCGAGAGGTTCATGCCAAAGCCAAGCAGGATTACCGCGTACTGCAAGACTTTTTTAGACGTATAGGTGACACCGGCGGCGAGCTGTTCGCGACGATTCTTGGGAAAGACGAGCGCCAGGACCATGCCAAAGAGGATGGCAAACACCGGCCCGCCGACCACCTCAACCTGTTTGCCGAGCAACGTCGCGGGGATGGCGATGATCAGGCAGAACAAGACGCCCTTCCAGCGCTCGCGTACGATATTCGCCAGTTGCATATGGGATTCCTTCTTTCTATTTCACGTTTGCGACGGCTTATGATACGGCAACATTGAGCACAGCCGTGCGCAAACACAGGCTAAGGTGCCGCAATAGTTCTCGGGCAACAGCCGAATTACCCACCGCGGAGAGCTGATTCGCGGCATAATAAACAGCTGATATATGAGTGTGACAGAACGGTTGCGAGGCACTATGGAAGAATCGATGCACGTCGGCGAGCAGGAAACGAGCCTACAGGACCAGTCCTATCACACCATTCGACGCAAAATCGTCTATCTGGACTACAAGCCGGGCGAAAAGTTGGGCGTCAAGCAGCTTTGCGACGACCTGGATATGGGGCGCACCCCTGTGCGCGAGGCGCTGGTGCGTCTGGCGCAAGAGGGCCTGGTGCGTACCGTGCCCCAAAGCGGCACCTATGTCTCGCCCATCAACCTCACTCTTGCCGAGAGCGCCTGCTACATTCGCGAGCACCTGGAAAAGCAGGTAATTGTGGAGTGCTGTGCCCGTGCCACCTCGGCAGGCATCGAGCAGCTCGACCGAGCCATCGCGCTGCAGGAAAAGACCATGGCCGAGGAGGATCGCATCGGCTTCTTTTTAAGCGACAACCTCATGCACCGCATGATCTTTAGCATCGCGTGCCGCAGCACCGTGTGGTCGTGGCTCGAAGAGACCAATGCCGACCTGGAGCGCTTCCGCTGGCTGCGCGCCGCCACGCAGACGCTCGACAATCAGGAGATTGTTAACGAGCACAAGCAAATCCGCCGCGCCATCGCCGGCCGCGACCCCATCGAGGCGAGTTTTTTGGTCAGCAAGCACCTGCATATGATGTTCCGCAACCAGACCGAGGTCCTGGACCAATATCCCAAGTACTTCGAGACCAGCAAGCTCCGCTAACCTGCCAAAAAGGGACAGGTTTATTTTGGCAGGTTTTATTTGGCCAAACGCAACAAGGCCCGGCTCCACCGCAACGGAGCCGGGCCTTGTTCGCTAGAACGGCGGAACCAGCTATTCCACGGTCACGCTCTTAGCGAGGTTTCGGGGCTGATCGACGTCGCAGCCGCGCAGGATGGCGACCTCGCGAGCGAGCAGCTGCAGCGGGACGCTCGCCGTGATGGGGCTGAACACGTCGCGGACGGCCGGCACGCGGATGATGCAATCGGCAATCTTGTTGATCTCCTCATCGCCCTCGGTGGCAACGACGATGACCTTGGCACCGCGCGCTTTGCACTCCATAAGGTTCGACACGGTCTTGTCGTAGGTGGCGCTCTTGGTGGCCACGGCGATGACGGGGAAGCCCGGATCGATCAGCGCGATGGGGCCGTGCTTCATCTCGCCGGCAGCATACGCCTCGGCGTGCAGGTAGCTGACCTCCTTGAGCTTGAGTGCGCCCTCGTAGGAGATGGCGGCACCCATACCGCGGCCCACGAACAGTGCCGACTGCGCGTCCTTGCACAGCAGGGCGGCCTCGTGCACGGCCTCGGCCTGCGTGTCCAAAATCCACTGGATCTGCTCGGCTGTATCGGAAAGCTCGCGGAACATCATGCGCGCCTGCTTGGTGGTCAAACGGTACTTGACCTGCGCCAGCAGCAGAGCCAGCAGCGTCAGGCTCACAACCTGGCCGATGAAGCTCTTGGTCGAGGCGACCGCGATCTCCTTGTTGGCCTTGGTATAGATGACGCCGTCGCTCTCGCGCGCCACGGGGCTGCCCACCACGTTGGTGATGCCAAAGACCTTGGCGCCCTTGATGCGCGCGTCGCGAATGGCGGCGAGGGTATCGGCCGTCTCGCCCGACTGGGACACGGCAACGACGAGCGTCGTCGGCGTGATGATGGGGTTGCGATAGCGGAACTCGCTGGCAGCCTCAACCTCGGTGGGAATGCGAGCCCAGCCCTCAATAAGGTTCTTTGCGATGAGGCCGGCGTGATAGCTGGTGCCGCAGGCGATCACGTAGACACGGTCGATGTCGTTGAGCTCCTCGAGAGACAGGCCCAGCTCATCGATGTCGAGCTCGCCGGCAGGCGTCATACGGCCAACCAGCGTGTCGCGCACGACGCGCGGCTGCTCGTGGATCTCCTTGAGCATAAAGTCGGGATAGCCGCCCTTTTCGGCCATGTCCAGATCCCAATCGATGTGGGTGACCTTGGGCTCGATGGCATTACCCGCCTCGTCGGTGTACTCGACGCCCGCAGGCGTGAGCTTGGCAAACTGACCGTCCTCGAGCACCACGACATCGCGGGTGGCGTCGATGAGCGCGATGACGTCGGAGGCAACGTAGGAGCCGGTCTCGCCCACACCGACCACAATCGGGGAGTCCTTGCGGGCAACGGCGATTACGCCAGGCTCGTCGGCGCACGCGGCGGCCAAGCCATAGGCGCCTACCACGTGGGTGCAGGCCTCGCGCACGGAGGCCATCAGGTCGTGCGTCTCGGCATAGGCCTCTTCGATCAGATGCGCGAAGACCTCGGTATCGGTCTCGCTTTTAAAGTGATGGCCGTGGCCCTCCAGCTCCTCGCGCAGTTCGGCGAAGTTCTCGATAATGCCGTTGTGGACGATGGCAATGCGACCGTCGCAGCTGGTGTGGGGATGAGCATTAACGACGGAAGGCTTACCGTGGGTGGCCCAACGGGTGTGACCGATACCGCAGGTTGCGTCGCTGTCGATATTGGAAAGCTCGCTCTCCAGACCCGCAACCTTACCCACGCGGCGGATAACGTCGAGGTGCACCGCGGCGCCCTCGCCCACCTCGAGCGCGACACCCGAGGAGTCATAGCCGCGATACTCCATGCGCTTAAGGCCTGTGACCAGGATGTTCTTTGCAATATCAGAGCCGGTGTAGCCGACAATTCCGCACATAGGACAAATCCCTTCGTTCGCGTGACTGCAAGACGCCCACGCACAGGAGGCGCTGAGACGTATAACGTTCGAGTATTGTACTCACGCAAGCGCAAGCTGATATACCAGAAGTGGTACCTTAACTTAGATACCACCCGATGCACACATGCCCAGCCGGTCCAAACCACCACAATGGGGACAGGCGCCTTTATGGCGGTTTGGGCTCCAGCGTTTTCCCAGATAAAACCTGCCAAAATAAACCTGTCCCTAATTGGCGGGTTTTGACACCCCGGGGGCGGGCGATGCTACAATCTGGCTTGTACTTGAAACGCATCAAAGGGGCCGCTATGGCAAAGGTAAAAATCAGCGATGTCGCGCGCGAGGCGGGGGTCTCGCTGGGCACGGTTTCCAACGCGCTCAACCATCCCGAAAAGCTGCGCCCCGAGACCCTTAAGCTCATCAACGAGACCATCAATCGCCTGGGCTACCTGCCCAACCAAAGCGCTCGTCAGCTCGCAGGCGGCACCACCAAGTCCTTTGGCCTGGTCCTCCCCCGCCTCGACCACGGCTTCTCGCTCCAAATTGCCAGCGGCGCCCACAACGAGGCCCGTAAGCACGGTTACGACCTACTCATCGCCAACGCCAATAACGACGATATTCTCGAGGATCATTACCTGCGCTATTTTATGGGCACGCAGATGTCCGGCGTCATGGTTCAGCCCATGGCGTCTCCCGACTGGCACCCCGCCATGACCAAGATGCCCGTGCCGATCGTCCATCTGGACATCCACTGTTCCGAGCCCGGTTACTACGTGGCCGCCGACAACGAGGCACAGGGGCGCATTATCGCCGAGCTCGCCATCGCCCGCGGCGCACGTCATATCACCGTTGTGGGCAGAGCGGCATTCATGCAGCTCACCCTGCGCGTACTTGGCATTCACAAGGCCCTCGCCCTGCATCCCGATATCAAAATTGAAGTCATTGACGCCGGAGAGTGGAATACCGCAGCCGACGGCTACAGCATTGGCGCTCAGATTGCCGGGCGCCCTGCCGACGAACGCCCCGATTTTGTCGTCGGCCTGACCGACGTGTTAGCCTCGGGCGTTATCTCGGCATTGGTCGACAAAGGCATCTCCGTCCCCGAGCAGGTTCGCGTGGCCGGATGCGACGGCAACCCACTCGCCTGGAGCGGGTCGGTTCCCCTCACCACCGTGGCACCGCCGGGTTACGAAATTGGCCGCAAGGGCGTTCAGTTGCTGATGGAGCAGATTGAGAACAAAGCCCCGGCAAAGACCAAGCATATCCGCGTCGGCTCTGCAGCGCGCACCGTCACCGCAGTCGCCACCGCCGAGGATATCAACCGCCAAGAATTGGTACGTCCGTTTCTACTGGAGCGCGCCAGCACCCAGGCAAGCAACCAGACCGACGCCACGGCCATCAACCTAGGCGCATATCTATAGCACGTCGGCCAGTATGCCAAAACGCCGCTTAAGCGAAAGGGGCCCGACCATTGCCGGGCCCCTTTTGCTTAAGCGCACAGACGGCCAATTGCTCGCTTCAACGCCGCAATTGCCTAGCGTACGGCCTTGACCGCCGCCGCCAGGTCGAACAGCGAATCGAGCACGGCCTCGCAGCCATCCACCACATCCTGCGGCAGTGGGACGATATCGGGCACGGCAAAGACATGGCAGCCGGCCGTGATGCCCGAGACGCAGCCGTTGCGCGAATCCTCGACCACGGCACATTCCTCGGGGGCAAAGCCCGCGCGCTCGCAGGCGAGCAGATACATCTCGGGGTCGGGCTTGCCGTGCACGACGTCCTCGCCACAGGTCACCGTTTCAAACTTGTCAAAGAGGCCGACCATCTTAAGGTTGCGTTCAGCCGTAGCGAGGCGCGACGACGTCGCAAGGCCCACATGATAGCCCGCAGCCAGCAGCTCGTCTATGCACTCGGCGGCACCGGCCTTAAGCTCCAGTTCGGTCTTGACCATCTCGTCGCGAATCTCCTTGTGGCGGACATAGACCGCCTCGGTGGTTTCATGGCTGCCATAATGCTTATCGAGGATGTCCATAACATCGGGCAGCGTGCGGCCGATAAACTGATGGATCAGCGCTTCATCAATCGCGACCCCCAGCTCGGCAGAGCCCGCCTTCCATGCCTTAATGCCCAAACGCTCGGTATCGACCAGCGTTCCGTCCATGTCAAAAATAACAGCCTTGATCATATCGGTCCCCCATCGGCTCTCGCTATCGCATTACCGCAACTTTACCGCATTTAGCAACTTGTATATAACGTATATACCATATTGCACTTTCGTTACATAGATAGAAGTCTTATGACAAGCAGTCCGGTAGGATTATAGTTTTTGACCGAGTACATATTGGTAAGGATCAATTCATGTTTTCAGACACCACCGCACCTGCAAAGGAGCTTCAGGACAAACTCGCAGAGCTCGAGCAGCTGCTTTTGGCATACGGACGCGTTGCCATCGGCTTTTCCGGCGGCGTCGACAGCAGCTTTTTGGCCGCGGTCTGCGCCCGCATCATGCCTGCTAGCACGCTTCTCGTCCACCTCACCACGCCGCTCATCGGCACGCCCGAACAGGCTTCGTTTGAGCGATCCGTTGACGGGCAAGCCAACGAGGAGCCACATTTTAAGCTCCCCGTGCTCAATCTTTCGGTCGATCAGTTGCAGCTCCCCCAAGTAACCTGCAACGATGCCAATCGCTGCTACCACTGCAAGCACGCCGGCTTTACCGCTATCGTCAACCACGCCAAGTCGCTCGGCTTTCCCACCGTCATCGATGGCAGCAATGCAAGCGATCGCGGCGACTACCGCCCCGGCATGCGCGCGGCAGAAGAGCTCGGCGTACGCTCCCCTCTTATGGAGGTCGGCTTTACCAAGGACGAAGAGCGCGAGCTGTTGCGCGCATGGGGCTATCCCGTTTGGAACCTACCGGCGGGAGCCTGTCTTGCCACGCGCGTTCCCACGGGCGAGGAGCTTACGCGCGAGAAGGTCGATTTAATCCGCGCCTGCGAGGATTACCTGCACGATATTGATCTGGCACAGGTACGCGCGCGCCTGATCGGCGGCTGCATGCATATCGAGGCCGCGCCCGCAGATGTCGCCAAGATCGCCGCCCTCGGCGGCGGCACCGTCGATGCCGAGGGCAAGGCCCCACTGCCCGCCGCTATCGAGTCCGCGCTGCGCGAGCTGGGCTGCGGCCACATCTCCCCCGAGGTCACCCCCTACATCCACGGCAACATGAACCTTTAGGTTACGCCGTTTTACAAACGGCGTACCTGCTCGGCGCTGCGCGGGCTCCGGGCACGGCAATCTGACGTTCAACTTCACGGGCGCGACCAAAAGGTCAGCGCCCGCTTGTTTCACGTCACCTTACCGCACCCGAAGCCCGCTCGCTCGCATATGCTCAACCTGGACTGCGTTAACTGACCTACCAAAAAGGAACAGGTTTATTTTGGCAGGTATTATCTGGGGAAACGCCGAATAGCTTTATGTACACAACCGCCGCAGCTCCATATGAGGTAAATGAATCCGTAGCGTTTGTCCCAAATCTTAAGTATTTGTTCGACAGAACGGCCTCTGCCGGCTCCTGCTAGACTGGTAGATTCCCAACCGTCCATCCAGGAGCCTCAATGTCGCGCAAGTCCGCCTACAAGCAAGTACTTTCCATCGGCACCGCCGTGGTGCTGGGGTTTGCGTTGTTTACGGGATCGCTCGACGGAGCTCCCAAGCTGCTGTCGCCGCAAAGCGATGAACAGGCGGCAGCCCTGGCCGAGAAGCAAAACGAGAGTCCCAGCCGCACCGATGACGAGGCGGACCTGGTCGCTCGGCTCGAATCAGGAACAGCGAGCTCCTCGGACTCTCAAAATAGCCAAGACCCTGGTGATGGCTCCGAATCCACCGCGACCAACACCAACGACAACGTTGCCGAGGACAGCTCCACCGTCCCCATCGACGAGGTGGAAAACCCCGACCTCAACCGCGCCCGCGGTGTTTATCTCAGCAGCATTCCCGACTACGCCGGCAACCCCTACATCGCCCTTCGCGCCGACAGCACGCACCCGCTCGGCACGCCGTCGTTCACGCTTGACGAGTATGAGCGTGCCACCGAAGAAGGCTGCTTTAAGAAATTCTCCAAGCTCGACAGCCTGGGCCGCACTCGCAAGGCGCTCGCCTGCGTAGGCCCCGAGTCGCTCGGACAGGGCAAGCGCGGCGACATCTCGCGTATCCACCCCGCCGGATGGCATCAGCAGCGCTACGACTTTATTCCAGGCCAGAGCCTCTACAACCGCTGCCACCTTATCGCCTGGTCGCTCTGCGGCGAAAACGCCAACCGCAAAAATCTCCTCACCGGCACGCGCTATCTCAACGAGACGGGCATGCTGCCGTTTGAAGAGCAGATCCTCGACTACATCCACGACACGGGCAACCACGTGCTCTACCGCGTCACGCCCATGTACAACGAAGAGGAACTCGTCTGTCGTGGCGTTCGTCTGGAAGCGCAATCGATCGAGGACCACGGCAAGGCCCTCTGCTTCCACGTGTACTGCTACAACCTGCAGCCGCACGTGCAGATCGACTACGCCACCGGCCGCAACCAGGCATCCGGAGACTAGTGCCGACCGCGCCGCCCGTAACCCAAAAATGATCCGTTTTCCTCCGTCGCATACGGATCAAATAAGGCCGCCCCGGTTACCCTGGGCGGCCTTTTCGTCAGCACCTACATTGCAGGCAAAACCACACGTTACTTGGCGCGGCCCTCCTCATAGCGCTCGACCAGCTTGGCCTGAACGTCATAAGGCACCTGCTCATAGCCTGCGGGCTTCATGGTAAAGTCGCCTGTGCCGCGCGTGATAGAGCGCAGGCGCGTCGAATAATCCGTCAGCTCGGCCAGCGGCGCCTGGGCAATGACTACGGTGTCGCCGCGCTCATCGGTCTCCATGCCCGTCACGCGACCGCGCGATGCCGAGATGTCGCCCATCACGGCGCCGGCGTAGCTCTCGGGGATAGTCACCGTGATTTCCTCGATGGGCTCCAGCACCACCGGGTCGGCATCGGCGCATGCCTTGCGCAGGCCGATGCGAGCCGCAGCGCGGAACGCCATCTCGTTGGAGTCGACGCTGTGATACGAGCCGTCGTACACAGCCACGCGAATGCCCGTGAGCGGGTAGCCGGCAATGATGCCGTCCTTCATGGTTTCCTGGACGCCCTTGTCCACGGCGGGGATGAGCGAGCGCGGGATGCGACCGCCCACGACCTCATCAACAAACTCGTAGCCGTCACTCGTGCCGTCGGGCCCAATGAGCGGCTCAACGCGCAGCCAGCAGTCGCCGTACTGGCCGGCACCGCCAGTCTGCTTCTTATGGCGACCCTGGGCACTCGCCGTGCGGCGGATGGTCTCGCGATACGGAATGCGGATCGGCACACTTTTGGCCACGACCTTGGTGCGGTCCTCAAGGCGATTGAGCAGGACCGAAACCTGCGCCTCACCCACGGCGGAGATGATAGTCTGACCGGTCTCCTCGTCACGATCGATGCTCATGGTCGGATCGGCCTTGCATGCCTTCTCAATAAACGTATAGAGCTTTTCCTCGTCGCCGCGGTTCTCGGCCTCGATAGCAATACGGTACTGCGAGTTGGGGAACTTAAACGCCGCGGCCTCGACCTTGCCGGTAATCGAGAGCGTATCGCCCGTCTCGGCCGCCAGCTTGGGCGCCACGATGATATCGCCGGCATAGGCGTGACCGACCTCGGTCATGTCGCGGCCGCACATCACATACAGGTGAGCCAGACGCTCACCCTTGCGCGTACGTGCATTGATCAGCTCAAGGCCCGGCTCAAGCGTGCCCGTCAACACCTTGATAAAGCTGATGCGACCCTGCTGCGGGTCGGCCAGCGTCTTAAACACAAATGCCACCGGACGGTCATCGTCGCTCGAGATCTTGAGCGAATCACCGTCGATGAGCGGCATCTCGCCGTAGTCCGTCGGCGCCGGGAAGTACGTGGCGATGTCGTCCATCAGCGAGTTGACGCCCTGCTCCTTAATGCAATCGCCCGCAAAGACCGGCACAAAGATGCGCTCGGCGATCGCCTTGGACAACAGGCCCTCGAGCTCCTCCTGCGTCAGCGTCTCTTCGCCTTCCAGGTACTTCATCATCAGCTCATCGTCGGCCTCGGCCACCAGCTCGCACAGATGGTCGTGGGCTTCCTCAGCCTGGGCACGACACTCCTCGGGAATCTCCGACTCAACTGCCTCGGCGCCGTTGCAGTGGCGCGCCTTCATACGCACCAGGTCGATAATGCCGTCAAAGTCCTCGCCCTCGCCCCAGGGGAGGGTCACGGCACCCAAACGCGTACCAAAACGTTCCTGCAGCAGGCCCATCGTGGTCGTAAAGCTGGCCTCGGGACGCGACAGGCGGTTCACGAACACCGCACGCGCCAGGCGCAGGTCCTCGGCTGCATACCAAAGCTTAACCGTCGTGGGCTGCGGGCCGGCCTCGGCGTCGACCACGAACAGCGCCGTCTCGCAGACGCTCATCGCGGCAAAGGCGTCGCCGATAAAATCGGGGTAGCACGGGGCATCAAGCACGTTGATGCGGGCGCCCTTCCAATCGATCGGCGCGATGGTCGTCGAGATAGAAAATGAACGCTTGACCTCTTCGGGGTCATAGTCGAGCGTGGGCTTGGTGCCGTCGTGGCCGCCCAGGCGGGCGGTCTTACCAGAAAGGTGGAGCATGGCCTCGGCGAGTGAAGTCTTGCCCACCCCGCCTTGGCCTACGAGCACCACGTTCCTTACGTTGCCGGTCTTGGGAGCACCCATGATGACCTCCTTGCAGGGTCGCGCGCGATGCGCGACGCCAACGGGGAGAGTTCGCGGTCGATGCCGTCCCGGGAGCAGCACGGTCGGCAGCCGAGCCGACTCACCCTCCAAATGTCCTATGCCACCACCCTACCCTCACGGGCGACCGTCCATGCAGACCTTTCGGCACGCGTATGCATACGGGCGGCGAGAGGAAGAAGAACGCATGCGAGGCGATTATTGGACCCCGCCGATGCAAATAAAATGCCGCCGCAGATCATAAGACCTGCGGCGGTCTCGCCTCAATAAACAATTGAGTAAATAGCTGAGCCTATCCCTCGATACGGCTCAAGAACTCACGGGTACGCTGCTCGCGCGGATGATCGATAACCTGCTCGGCCGGACCCTCCTCGACAATACGCCCGCCATCCATAAAGACCACGCGGTCGGCAACGTCGCGGGCAAACTGCATCGCATGCGTCACGATCACCATCGTCATATTCTGTGCCGCCAGGTCCTTAATGACACGCAGCACCTCGGCCGTCAGCTCGGGATCGAGTGCCGAGGTCGGTTCGTCAAAGAACAGGATCTCCGGGTCGAGCGCCAGGGCGCGGGCAATACTCACGCGCTGCTGCTGACCGCCCGAAAGCTCGCAGGGCACCTTGTTCTCGTTACCCGTAAGCCCCATTTGCGCAATCAGCTCGTGAGCGCGGGCCTCTGCCTGCTCGCGCGGGCGCTTAAGCACGCGGATCGGCGCATCGGTGATGTTTTTCATCACGGTATAGTGCGGGAACAGATTGTAGTTC
Source organism: uncultured Collinsella sp. (assembly GCA_900543595.1). GTDB lineage: Bacteria > Actinomycetota > Coriobacteriia > Coriobacteriales > Coriobacteriaceae > Collinsella. The sequence goes on from UQRX01000018.1 coordinate 25,288, forward strand.
TGAAACACCAGACCAAACCGCGAGCGCGCCTGTTTAGGCACATCGCCCTTTGCGTACACCGCGCCCGAACCCGCATCCGTCGCGACGGCAAGGTCACCAAACGAAAGCGAGCCGCCGTCGAGCGTCTCGAGCAGCGTGGCACAGCGCAGCAGCGTGGACTTACCGCCGCCCGAAGGCCCGATAATCGCCACGACCTCGCCACGCTTTACCTCGAGCGAGATATCCTTGAGCACCTCATTGCCGCCAAACGCCTTGCGTGCGTTCGCTATATTCATTACCGAATTAATCATGGTAGTAATCCAATTTTTTCTCGGCAGCGCCCAGCAGCATTTCGACGACGAAGTTAAAGACCCAGTAAATCAGCGCCGCGATTGCAAACGGCACCATGCTCACCTGTGAGGCGACCAGCGCCTTGGCCGTCGAGAACATCTCGCCCACGCCAATGGCGAACGCCAGCGACGTGTCCTTGACCAGTGTGATGATCTCGTTGCCCATCGCCGGCAAAATGCGCTTGGCGACCTGCGGCATCACGATATACAGAAACGTCTGCATGCGCGAATAGCCCAACACCTCGGCAGCCTCGTATTGACCGCGCGGAATGGACTGCAGGCCCGAGCGATAGATCTCGGCAAAGTAACCGGCGTAGTTGATGATGAACGCCACGACGCACGCCGTCCACTTGGAATCGGGCGTGAGCGAAATGCCAAACACGTAGTACGGGGCAAAGTAGATGGCAAACATCTGAAGCATGAGCGGCGTACCGCGCATGACCGAAATGTAGATGCGCGCAATCCAGCGGAGCGGCGCAATTTTGCTCATGCGCATAAACGCCACGGGGATTCCCAGCGGAATCGACCCCAGCAGCGTCAGCACAAACAGCTGCAAACTGACCAAGAATCCCTGGCCAAGCATCTGCATCATGACCTGAATAGACATTACTTGAGCACCCAATTATCGAAAGATAGACCATAGCTTGAATACTTATCGCACAGGTCCTTAACCGTGCCATCCTCGTAGAGCGCCTTGAGCGACTCAGTCACGGCATCGGCGGACTTGGTGTCGCCCTTCTTAAAGCCAACGGCGTAGTGCTCGCTGGACAGCGGCTCATCAAGCTGTGTATAGGCATCGGGCTTGGCGGCAAGCTGATACTGAGCGATCGAGAGGTCACAGGCAACGGCGTCGACCGCGCCGCTCTCGAGCTGCATAAACGCCGTGTTGTACTCACCGATGGTATCGAGCGTGGCAAACGTCGCGGCCAGATCCTTCTGGTCGCCCTCGAGTACATCCTGTGCGGCGGAATCAGTCTGGGTAATCACGGTCTTGCCGGCAAGATCGTCCCAGCTCTTGATACCCGCGTCCTTCTTGACCACGAGCACCTGCTCGTTAAGCATGTAAGGCTCGGAGAACGTGTAGTCGTCCTCGCGGCCCTCCATGGTAAAGCCGTTCCAGATGCAGTTGATGGCACCCGAGTTGAGCAGCGTGTCCTTGGCATCCCAATCGATGGCCTCATATTCAACGTCCCAGCCCTGCTTGTCGGCAACGGCCTTGGCAAGGTCGAGGTCAAAGCCGGTGTACTCGCCATCGTCGCCTACAAAGCCGTACGGAGGATAGGACTTGTCAAAGCCCACCACGAGCTTCTTGGACTCCGCAGCGCCCTTCACGTCCTTGGCTGCGGCAGAACCGGCAGCGGAGCCCTTGCCGGCACCACCGCCGCAGCCGACAAGACCAAGGCCAAGCACCGTGGCGAGTGAGCCGGCTAGACCAACGAACTGACGACGAGACATATCGGTATTCATGGTATTCCCCCCTTGGTGGCACTTTAGTTAGGTAAAGTGAGTCATGTAACGTTCAGAATCATACACTTTACCTTGATAGAGTACAAGGGAGGGTTTGCCCGCTGGGCGCCGGGGCAGGGGTTAAGTTTGCTGCTCTACAGTCCTGCTCACGACGGAGAGCACATTAAGTGCTCTCCTGTTCGTGCGGAACTCGCGACAAACTTAACCCCTGCCCCGGTGCCCAGCGGGCAAACGTCGTTGGACTTATCACTGACACGAACAAACCGCTTGTATATCGTCTGCTGGCTTGGCACGGTACAATACTTGCAGCTTTAATTCATGAATTAGTGGGGTTATTGATGGCAGAATCTCGTGCGGAGCGTAGGGCTCGTCGTGCTTTGGTGGAGGCGGCTGAGGGGTCGGAGGAGACGAAATCTTCTACGAAATCCAAGTCTTCTAAAGCTGAAAAAAGCAAATCGACCAAGAGCAAGGCTAAGACCAAGCGTTCTGGCTCTCGTCAGGGCGGGGATAAGGCACCTCGGGCTCGTTCCAAGGGCTCGCACAAGAATTCGGCTCAGTCTGCTCGCAAAGCCGTAGATCCCAAGTCTCCCTGTTCGATCATGAAATCTTGCGGTGGGTGCACGGCGCTCAATCGTCCTTATAAAAAGCAGTTGGCAGCCAAGCAAGCTGCTATGGAGGAGCTTTTTGCTTCGCTTTGTGAGCGTGAGGGTATCGCCGTTGATCCTATTCGCGGCATGGGCGTCACCCTGGGCGACCCGGGTAAATATCCTGCGCCGCGTGGTTTTCGGCATAAGGCTGCCACTCCTTTTGCCCCCGGCAAGGAGGGCGCTGTCCGTTGCGGCTTCTTTGAGCGCGGCACGCACAAGATCGTTGCCGTACCCGAGTGTCCTGTCGAGGCGCCGGGTGCCCGTCAGATTCTCAACGGCATCGCACGCGAAGCCGAGCGGCTGCATATTCCCGCCTTTAATGAGGACAAGCATCTTGGTTTGCTTCGCTATGCCATCGTCCGCTGCGGTTGGCGTACCGACCAGGTCATGGTTACGCTCGTGACCGCCCAGCGTGACTTGCCGCATGCGCAGGAGTTCTTTGAGGCCGTCGCGGCGCTCGATCCGCATATCGTCACCGTTGCCCAAAATATCAATGGCCGTCCCGGTAACGCCATCTTGGGTGAGGAGACTCGTATCGTCTATGGCGCCGAGTGCATGCGCGACCAGCTGCTCGGCTGCAACTTCGATATCTCCCCTACCGCGTTCTATCAGACCAATCCGCAGCAGACCGAGCTGCTCTATCAGCTTGCGATTGACGGCATGGACCTGCAGCAGGGTGACATTCTTATGGACGCTTACTGCGGCAGCGGCACCATCGGTCTGTGCGCCGCGAAGGATGCCCAGGACAGAGGTGCCGGCATTATGCTGCTCGGCGTGGAGCGCAACCCGGCGGGCATTGCCGACGCACGTCGCAATGCCGAGCTCAACGGCCTCACCCGCAGCGCTTGGTTTATGGCCGACGACGCCACCGATTACATCCTGGACGCCGCCGACAACAACGAGCGCGTCGACATCCTTTCCATCGACCCGCCGCGCGCCGGCTCCACGCCCGAGTTTCTCGAGGCCGCCTGCGCACTTAAGCCGCGCCGTATCACCTATATCAGCTGCAATCCCGTAACCCAAGAGCGCGACCTGCACCAGCTCCTCGACGGAGGCTATCGTCTGCTCAAGATCACGCCGGTCGACATGTTCCCTCATACCGACCACACCGAGACCGTCGCGGTCCTCGAGCGCCGCTAATCCACCCCGGTCGATTTTCGGGACAAGAAGGGGGCAGCCCGCCTGGACCGCCCCCTTTCGTTGGACATATGAGTCTCGTTACATCCCCTTGCGCAGGTCGCATACGCCGGCTGCCGCCATCTCGCGCAGCAGCGTCTCGCGGTCGCGCGTCACGATCAGGTCCAGCGGGAAATGAATCTCGTCGAGCATCTTGCGGGCATGGTCAAGCTTGCCAATTGCCATGCCAATGTGCGCATCGGTCGAGACGCCGATCCCCACGCCCAGCTCGGCGCAGCGCTCGGCAATCTTGCGACACACGTTCCAATGCTCGGCATCCGTGCCATGCTCAAGACTATGGTTGTTGATCTCGATGATCTTGTGCTTGGCCTTGGCCGCCAACAGTACCTCATCGATATCGAACGGCACGCCCGAACGACCCGCATGCCCAAGCATGAACACCTTGGGGTGCTCCAGGGCATTGATGTACATCCCCGTCGTCTGGGCGAGCGTCGCGCTTTCGGCAAACTGCGGGTTATGCACGCTTGCCACCAAATAATCCAAATTGCGCGTCACCAAATCGAACAGCGAATGCTGGTGACTGTACGAATCGCCGGCAATATTGAGCGAAACGGGAATGTCCTCGCCAAACAAGCTTCCGTCCAGCGAAACGATATCGGCCTCGGCGCCGCGAAGCACCAGCACGCCGCTCCAAATGCGCGGCCAGATATCCTGGTTAATAAAGAACTGGAAACTGCGCAGGTCATTGGGGCAAGGCGTAACCATCGAACTCAAGTGGTCCGCAGAACCAAGCACCTGCAGACCGCGCTCTGCCGCCCAATATATGTTCTCCTCGATGGTTGAATACGCATGCGCAGAGAACATCGTATGAGTATGGATATCACAAGAAAGCAGGTAGGGCATCGGGTCTCCTTATCCGGTATGGCCGTCGCGTATATTCATTGTACGCATAGCATTCGATGGTCGTAAAACCGCTCCATCCCAACGACACAACGTCCATGACAACGGGGTCTGGCTTAAACCAAACCCCGTTTCACGTAAAACATTGTAAGCAGAGCGCTTTACTTTTGACGATACTCGTCGGCCAGCTGCTTCCAGGCGGGCAGTGAGTTAACGATAGTCTCGTAGCTCACACAGTAGCCCAAGCGGAACCAGCCCGGCATGCCAAAACTGTCCGAGGGCACCGCGAGCAGCTCATACTTCTTCGCGCGCTCGCAGAAAGCGTTCGCATCGGGCTCCAGCGCCTTCACCCACAGGTAGAATGCACCATCCGGCTCAACATAGGTGTAGCCGTACTCCGCTAGTGCATCGGTAAGCGCGGTGCGGTTGCGTGCATAGGCCTCAACGTCACTCGGCTCATCGATGCAGTCGATAATTACGCGCTGGAAGAGCGCCGGCGCGCACACGAAGCCCAGCGTACGGGCGGCACCGGCAACGGCGGGCATTAGACGAGCTGCCTGAGGGTTCGTATTGGGAACCAGGATCCACCCCACGCGCTCGCCCGGCAGCGAAAGCGACTTGGAATACGAGTAGCACACGATGGTGTGCTCGTAGATCGAAGGCACCCAAGGCACCTCGGCGCCATAGACAATCTCGCGATACGGCTCATCCGAGATGAGCATAATCGGGTTCTCGGGATCGCGCTTGGCGTTGACCTCGCGTAAAACATTGGCCAGTCGCGTCAGGGTATCGCACGTATACACGGCGCCGGTCGGGTTGTTGGGTGAGTCGATAATGACGGCAGCCGTCTTATCGGTAATCGCCTTGAGCACGTTATCCACGCTCAGCTGGAACGTATCTTCATCGGCGAGCGCCTCGACACACGTACAGCCGGCCTTCTCAATCCACACGCGATACTCCGGAAAATACGGCGCAATGACGATAACCTCATCGCCCGGGTTCGTAACGGCGTTGAGCGTGCAGGTGAGCGAAGCTGCGGCGCCCACCGTCATAAAGACGTCCTTACCCTCATAACTCGTACCAAAGCGACGGTTGAGCGACTCAGCCACGGCGGTACGGCACTGCGGCAGGCCCGGTGCGGGCGTGTATCCGTGCAGCTGCTCGCTCGGCAGTTCAAGCGCCTTTTTGATGGACTCCGCGACGGCAGTGGGCGCCGGAACGCTCGGGTTGCCCAGCGAGAAATCGAACACGTTTTCCGCGCCGATTTGCGCCTTGCGCTCAAGGCCATAGCTAAAAATCTCGCGGATGATGGAGCTTTCCGCACCGCGAGCATACATGGTTTCGTTGATCATCTGTTCCCCTTTCGCATAGGCGGTATTGTACGCTTTAGTTGAGCAAAGCGCCGCAGCAATGTTGATTGGGGACAGACTTAAATGCGTGAAAACGCTCATTTAAGTCTGTCCCCAATCAACAAAAAGAAAAAGCCTCCGCAGGTTTCCCCGCGGAGGCTTTCGCCACAAAGACTATTTGTCGTCGTCGGTGTCGGCACCGGCATTGACGGCACAGTCATCGCCGGCATCATCGGATGCGACTTCGGCATCCTCCTGCATAGCCGCCTGCGCAAAGGCTGCGGCATCGGCCGCCAGCTCCTCCTCGCTCATACGAGGCGCGCGCTTCTTGGTCGGCATGCCAGCCGCCTTGGCATTGCGCTCCTCCTTGGCCGCCAGGATATCGCCCTCGCGCTCAAGGTAGGCATCCCACTCGTTGTCGAGCAGGGCGTTCACGGCGTCGCCTTCGACGGTCTCGCGCTCAAGCAGCACCTTGGCCATCAGATCGAGCTGATCGCGACGGGCATCCAAAATCTCGACCGCACGGCGATGGGCCTCACGCATAATGCGCTGGACCTCGATGTCGATGCGACGCGCCGTCTCCTCGGAGTAATCCTGGTGATCGGCGTAATCGCGGCCCAGGAATACCTGATGCTGCGCCTCGCCAAACACTTGCGTGCCCAGTTCCTCGCTCATGCCCAGACGCGTGACCATCTCGCGCGCCATCTTGGTCGCGCGCTCCAGATCGTTGCTCGCGCCCGACGTGATGTCGTCGCACATGAGTTCCTCGGCAACGCGACCGCCCAAGAACACGGCGAGCTCGTCGAGCATCTCGTTCTTGGTCTTGAGGAAGTGATCCTCCTGCGGAAGCTGCAGTGTGTAGCCCAGAGCCTGGCCGCGGCTGACAATCGAAATCTTATGAACCGGATCGGAGTGCTCCAAGATATGACCCACCAGGGCATGGCCGCTCTCATGGTAGGCAATCGTGGTGCGCTCGGCTTCGGTCATCACGCGACCCTTGCGTTGCGGTCCGGCAATCACGCGCTCCATCGATTCCTCGACCTCATCCATCGAAATCACGGAACGATGGCGGCGGGCAGCCAGCAGCGCAGACTCGTTGAGCAGGTTTGCCAGATCGGCGCCGGTAAAGCCAACGGTCATCTGGGCGAGCTTCTCAAACTTCACGTCCTCGTCCATCGGCTTGTTCTCGGCATGCACGCGCAAGATCTGCTCGCGGCCCTTCACATCCGGACGGTCGACCGTGACCTGACGGTCAAAACGACCGGGACGCAGCAATGCCGGATCCAGGATGTCAGGACGGTTGGTCGCAGCGATCAGAATGACCGACTCACTCTCCTCAAAACCGTCCATCTCGACCAGCAGTTGGTTGAGCGTCTGCTCGCGCTCGTCGTGACCGCCGCCCAAGCCAGCTCCGCGCTGACGTCCCACAGCATCGATCTCATCGATGAAGATGATCGACGGGGCCTGGGACTTGGCCTCCTTAAAGAGGTCGCGCACACGGCTGGCGCCGACACCCACGAACATCTCGACAAAGTCGGAACCCGAGATGCTAAAGAACGGCACGCCCGCCTCGCCGGCAACGGCCTTAGCCAGCAGCGTTTTACCGGTGCCCGGAGGCCCCACCAGCAACACGCCACGCGGGATCTTGGCGCCCAGTTTGCGATAGCGATCCGGATCGCTCAAAAAGTCACGGATCTCCTCGACTGCCTCGTCCACGCCGGCAACGTCTTCAAACTTGACCTTGGGGCGCGTGGCCTCGTTGGTCTTGGCGTTGGTCTTGCCAAACTGCATGTTCCTGTTGTTGGCGCCCATCATCTGGCGCATAAAGTAGAACATGATAGCGATCAGGGCGATCGTCGGAAGCACGCTCATCGCCAAGTCGCCCCAAAAATCGGGGTCATTGGTGTTGACGATGTACTTGGTATCGGGGTGCTCCGCCATAAGCTCGGCAAGCGAATCGGAGCCGACATAGGTCGAAGAGAAGCTCTTGAGCTCGCTCGTATCGCCCTTGTCCTTTTTTGTCTTCCAGTAATGACCCGTCACGCTTCCGTCTTGAACCGTATAGGTCAGATCTTCGACGCGACCCTGCTTGATGGCGTTGACCATCTCGCTCGTCGCGAGCTTAACGGTGTTGCTGGAATTGGCAAAGCCGGAGCCCATGTTAAAGAAGGCGTAGCCCAGGAGCGCGCAAGCCAAAATAAAATACAGCCAGCCCGTACGCGTGGGCTTCTTGCCTCCGGGCACCCCCGGGATCTTAGGCTCCCGGGGAGTCTGGGAATTGTTATCGTTACGGTCGTCGGGCATCTTACGAATAAACCTCCGGTTTCAAAATGCCCAGATACGGAAGGTTACGATAGCGCTCGGCATAGTCGAGGCCGTAGCCCACCACAAAGGCATCGGGGCAATGGGTTCCAACATACTTGGGCGTGATGGCCGAGGTACGGTCCTCAACGTCCTTCCACAGGAAGGCGGCGACCTCCAGAGAAGCGGGCTTGCGGCTCTCGAGGTTCTTCATCAGATACTTGAGCGTCAGGCCCGAGTCCAGAATGTCCTCGACGATCAGCACGTCGCGACCGCGGATGTCGATATCCAGGTCCTTAATGATACGCACGATACCCGAGGACTTCACGCCATCACCATAGCTCGAAACAGCCATGAAATCGATGTTGGTCGGCAGCTCGATCTTGCGCATCAGGTCGCCCATAAAGACCACGGCGCCGCGCAGGACCGCAATCAGCACCAGATCCTTACCCGCGTAGTCGCGAGTAATCTGCTCGCCTAGGCGAGAGACGATACCGTCGATATCCTCCTGCGTAAACAGAACCTTCTCGATATCCGGATGTTGAGAAGCCATGACAACCCTTTCTTGTGCTTATCGCCCACACACCGCCGTATGGACGCGAACTTCACATTCTAGCAGCGCACGGGGTATATTTTCCAGCCCGTACGCCATCAGCGCGGGAATACCGTCAACGTCGCACAGAATAGCTGACGTGGGATGCTATTCCGCATCGACCACACGAAGCAGATACGCCACGCGCGTTGCGGCCGTGCATTTAAAACGCTCGTCCGTGCGAACGCCTGCGACCCATACTACGGCACCTCCCGGAGCCGTTCTCACCACAGGAACGCCTGCGCGCTCAGAGACGGGAATACGAGCCTCGTTGAGCAGGTCGGACACCTTCTTACTTCGCCCACTCATGCCCAACGGACACATCACATCCCCCGGCACCGGACCGTCTACCCACAGGCGCGCCAAACGCGCCTCGGCGGGAATCTCCCCGCGCGAGCCGGCGAGCATCCGTTCGCTATCGCGATCGGCAAAGCCCAGCGTCGCGGCATCCACCATAGCGGCCACCCCTCCGGCACCCGCGAGTTCACGGGCACGGCGCACAATATCGCACCCCGGCTCGACGGCCATCGTCTCTGCCACCAGGATGCGGCCCGCCCCCAGCGGCAATCGACCGGGAATGGTGACCCAATCGGCAACTAACCCCTCGCGCGCCGCCGGGGCCTTGAATGACAGCATGCCAAACTCCACGCGCGCATCGATTCCCGCCGGCAGCGTGACCGAACCCGAGCCTTCGGCGACACAGGCGAGCACGCGCTCCACATGCCGCATCTCCGGGCGAGCGTCGGGGTCGATACGCTTAATTGCCAGTCGCACCATGCGCCGAGCAATCACCACCTCGGCCGCGGCCAGTCGGCGAGCGTCAAGGACCAGTGCACCCGCCGCCTCCTTACGCAGGCAGCTTCGAAACGCCTGCGCGGAAAGCTGGGAAAGAAAGGCGTCCTCATCGCCTAAGATCTCGCAGGCGGCGCCAATCGTCTTACAGACGCTCGCGTTGCGCTGCGCCACCACCGGCATCACCCGATGGCGCACGTAGTTACGCAAGTACGACACGTCCTCGTTGCTCTCGTCCTCTCGCCACGGCTGACCATGCACCTGCAGATAGCCCACGAGCTCATCATGAGTCAGGTCGAGCAAGGGACGCACCACGATATTCCTCCGGCGAGGAATGCTCGATAGACCAGCGGACCCCGAACCCTTAATCGCGTTCATCAAAAACGTTTCCGCGCGATCCGAAGACGTGTGCGCGGTGCAGATACGAGCCGCCGTTCGCGGTGCCCCCGTCTGGGCGCAGAGCTCGCGGACATACCTCCGCGCCGCGGCATAGCGCACCTCGCGGGCAGCCGCCTCGATATTGCCCAATTCATCATCAAAATAGGCATGCTCAACACACAACGGCAAGCCATATTGTGCGCATAGGCCGCGCACAAAGGCCTCGTCGCCATCGGATGCCTCACCGCGCAGATGATGGTTCACATGCAGCACGTGCAGTCGCTCGCGCGCGATGGGAGCTACACCACGCCCATCCTGAATATCCAACTTTGATGTGCACGCCATAAGGAGCAAAGCCGTCGAGTCCGCACCACCTGATACCATGAGCACCACGGGGGCAGCCGTCTGCCGCGTTGCCAGAGCTTTATCATCAGCCCACGATGCAGCATGGTGTCCATAATGCTGAGATACCGTTGGCATTTGCTTCCTCCTCTATTCGTTCGCACCCATTGTATCCTTTGGAATCTTATGTCTCGTCTGCACCTTCATATCCTTGGCAGCGGCTCAAAAGGCAACTGCGCGCTCATCGAAGGCCCCCGGGGGCTTATCATGATTGACGACGGTCTTTCTCGCCGCGAGACATTAAAGCGCATGACAGAACTGGGGCTCTCGGCAGACAACGTCTCGGCTCTTCTCATTACTCATGAGCATACCGATCACATCAAGGGCCTCGATGTCTGGTGCAAGCACTGGCACGGCCCCCTCTTTGCCAGCAGGGGCACACTTTCGAGCAAAGAAAATCTTTCGCATCTGCCTGTCGAGGAATTCGATCCCGGTGACACCCTATCCATTGCCGGCATCCAGGTGCAAACCTACTCAACATCACACGATGTCATAAATCCAGTCGGCTATCGATTCGACGCCCTCGATGATTCCATCGGCTTTGCCACCGACACCGGTGAGCTATCGAGCCAAGCCATGAACACCCTCGAAGATTGCCGAGTCCTCGCACTCGAAAGCAATCACGATGTGACCATGCTGCGCGAGGGAGAATATCCCCGCTTTCTTCAGGAGCGCATCCTGTCCATAAAGGGGCACCTTTCCAACAGCCAGGCCGCCGAAGCCGCACAAGAACTTGTTACCGAACGCACCGAACAGCTCATCGCCATGCACATCAGCCAGGACAATAATCGTCCAAGCCTTACCGTCAAAAGCTATGCCAACGCACTTGATGCAAGCCTCGATGATGAGCTCGGCAGCTCTGCCACCCTTCTTCAAGGGTCACGGAAGCTCACGATACGCCCTGCAAGTCAATATCAACCGACAACTATTCAATAGCCCACTCAAGACAAAAAAGGGGGCTGGGAATCACTTCCCAGCCCCCTTAACTCATACTCTCGATTGGAGCAGAGCCACCATTAATCGATAGAGATCTTCGTAACGTTCTTCTTCTCGACGATCTTGGGAACCGTAACGGTCAGGATGCCGTCAGCGTACTTAGCCGAGAGGCCCTCGCTCGAAGCGTCCTTAAGATACACGCCACGCGTCGCGCTGTACGAGCTGAACTCCTTCTGCAGGAAGTTCTTGCCCTCGTTCTCCTCGTCTTCCTCGACATTCACGCTAATGGACAGACGGCCCTCGTTAAGCTCGACATCGATATCGTCCTTGGCAACACCGGTCAGATAAGCCTTGACCTCATAGCCATCGCCCTTATCCTCAACGTCAACGGGGAACGCCTTAGAGGCAATCGAGTTGTTCGCTAGGTCGCTCATATCATCAAACAGATCGAACAGCGAGCTTGCAGAGGGACGAACGCCAAAAACCGAACGATAAGGAACCATGCTTGCCATGTTTACCACTCCTTTATAGGACTGCCGAGTCATCTTCCAGGTGACTGGGACTTCTTTTGACGCTCTTATATATGCCCACCCGATGCTCATATATACATCGACTATAAAGTTTTTTGAGTCCAGTACTATAAGCATATCTAAGTGTGTAGCACTAAGGTTTTAGGAAGGTTAAGGTTCTTTGAACCAGAGCTTAAATAACGAGTATGTCCACAGCTACAAATAACAAGGGGCTTACAATGAGCGCGTACACGTTGTTGGTAACGAGCTAAAGGGCATCATGGACGACCAAAACCAGAACAATATGTTTATGCCGACGCAGGGGGAAGATATTTCCACGCAGCCGCCACGGTTCCATCGCCCCCACATCTCGCAAGAGCCCATTAATTATGCAGAGCCCGAATATGTGACGAGAAATCGATATCAAACGCTCGAGGATGCCCAAACGGGACGTAAGCATATGGGCGTCGCATCGGGCGATCCCGTATATCTGAAAGATGCACCGTTATCAAAAAACAGCGCAATCAATGACGACCCGGCGAAAACGCCCATAACTCGGCAGCAAAGAGGCCCCCGACCTAAGCAAACCTTAACGCATTCGGCTCGTTATCTCGAAACGCCAAAACAGGGAAAATCAATCTTCGTTTCGTCAAGCAAACGACGCAAGCAGCATCGACTGACAATCCTGCTTTTGATCATTGTGGCCATAGCAGTTGCCCTTGTTATTCGATTTATTGTCTTTAAATAAAAGCTCATTACCCATAAGCCCAATCGGGTTACAGGTGAAATGCAACGACACTGTGAAGTGTTAACGCAAAAAAGGGGGGAGGCCGCGAGGCCTCCCCCTTCTTCAAGTCGATCGACGGCTCGGTGCCGTCCACCGGTCAGCGGCGCCCTGGCCTCCCACGGGCTGAC
>UQRX01000019.1:0-37164 GCA_900543595.1 uncultured Collinsella sp.
GTGGGGAAAGGTGTTGAAAAATGGGGCGGTTCCCCATATTATTGATGACGTCGACAGGCGGGGTGGTTCCCCGCGTACGTGCCATCTGAGTAACCGAGGGGAGGGCGCACATGGGAATGACGGGTGCATACGAGCGCAATCTCGATGCAAAAGGTCGTCTATCCCTGCCTGCACCCCTTCGTGAGGAGCTTGGAGAGCACGTTCGCGTGTTCAAAGCCCTGGATGTCGATGCTCTGTACGTGTTCTCTGCCGAGGCCTTCGATAAGTGGGTCGAAGGACTCTTCGCGGGTCGTGAGGGCCACGAGGGTTTTAACCCGCGTGACATCAACGACCAGAAGCTTATGAGGGCGATCAACAAGCGCACCACGTCGATGGATGTGGACAGCGCGGGTCGTATCGGTCTTTCTGAGTCTCTCCGCAAGCAGGCGAACCTCGACCGCGAGGTCACGGTTGTGGGCAACTACGACCACCTTGAGGTTTGGGACCGCGCTACGGCCGATGAGGACGATGACGACGAGGCCCTGCTGGACCTCTTCTTCTCGTAAGGGCAAGGCACGAGTAACGGATGGAGCGTGGGATCTTGACACAAGAATATCGGCATGAACCTGTCATGCTCGGCGAAGTGCTTGAGTCGCTGCAGCTAAAGAGCGGCTCCGTCGTCTGCGACTGCACCCTTGGCGGTGCCGGCCATTCGGTAAAGATGGCCGCGCAGGTGGGGGAGACCGGCCTTTTGCTCGGCGTCGATCAGGACGACATGGCCCTCGAGGCCGCTGGCGCCCGTCTGGACCGCGAGGTTCCCGGCGTACCGCACCAGCTGCTGAAGGGCAACTTCGGCGACTTGGACGAGCTGCTTTGCTCGGCCGAGGTGCCCGGGGTCGATGGCTTCCTGTTCGACTTGGGCGTTTCGTCGCCGCAACTCGATATCCCTGGCAGGGGCTTTTCGTACAACGAGGACGCCCCATTGGACATGCGGATGGATCCGGGTAACAACACCTTAAACGCAGCTGAGGTCATCAACACCTATAACGAACACGACCTCGCCCGGATTCTACGCGTCTATGGCGAAGAGAAGTTCGCCTCGCAGATCGCGCGTGAGATCGTGCGTCGCCGCGAGCATGAGCCGATCGAAACCACCGGTCAGTTTGTCGAGATCATCAAGGCTGGTATCCCCGCTGCCGCTCGTCGGCATGGCGGACACCCAGCCAAGAAAAGTTTCCAGGCCATTCGCATCGAGGTCAATCACGAACTCGATGTGCTCGAGCGAGGGCTTGACGCCGCCACAAGGTGGCTCAACCCGGGCGGACGCATCTGCGTCATCTCGTATCACTCGCTCGAGGACCGTATCGTAAAGAACCACTTTAAGGAGATGAGCCAGGGGTGCACGTGTCCGCCGGAGATTCCGGTGTGCGTGTGCGGCAACGTGCCGATACTCAAGGTCATCACCCGCAAACCCCTGGTTGCCCAACCCGATGAGGTTGCGCGCAACCCTCGGGCGAGATCAGCCAAGATCCGCGTGGCGCAGCGTCTGTAGACGCGACCGCGCGATATTGGACCTCCCGCTCGTACCACAAACGAAGCTTAAACACACTACCAACGTACTCGGGATGGGAGGCGGCATATCATGGGCTACAACACCTCAAACGCAGCACTCGCCTATGATATGAACGCCATGCCCGCCTATCGTGAGGCACCGCAGGCCCCCGTTGCTCCCCGCGAGCAGCGCACGCCGCGCTTTGATGTCTACACGGGCGCGGGCCGTCAGGCAAACCAGGCGGTAAGCCCGGTTTTCATGAGCGTTCTTAAAACGTTTTGCATCATTGCGGCCATCTTCATGACGATCGGTGTCGCCCGTGTGGCGCTCGCCGGCGTTACGGCTCAGGTGCTCAACAGCAACGCCGCGCTTACCAACACGCTCGAGAAGGCGACCGATGAGAGCTCCGACCTGGAGGTCATGCATTCGGTCTATGGTGCCGACACGCGCATTCGCGACCTTGCGGGCGCTTATGGCATGGTAGAGCCCAGCGAGAGCGTTACACTTGACTTTTCGCAGGATGCAGCCGCGGGCGCTAGCTCGACCGCGACCGCTCAGTAACAAGACGGTAGCTGAGTATGACAAATGACTATCGCCGCGGCTCCGACGGGGGTCGCGGTTCTGGACGTCCCTCATCGCGGGGACGTTCTGGTTATCAAGGAACGGGTCGGCCATCTTACAACGCGAGGCCGTCCTATGGCAACGACCCCGCGTCGCGTCTCCGTGGCTCGAATGGTCCTCAAATGCATAACACCAGACCGCGCAAGAGCTCGTCGACCGAATGGCTCACGGGCACGCCGCTGCCCCGTCGCAAAGCCGTCATGCGTTTCATCGGGCTTGGCTTGGGTTTGGGCGTCCTTCGCCTTGCCGACTATCAAATCGTGGAAGCCGATAAGTTGCGCGACCGCGCCGATGCACGTCGCTTGCTTGCGCAGACGCTGTATGCCAAGCGCGGTACCATCTACGACCGTAACGGCAACGTGCTGACGTCGTCGGTCGAATGCCGCAACATCGCCGTGAATCCTCAGCTTATCGAGGACGTTGACAAGACGGTATCGGCGCTGGTCAAAGCTACGGGAATCGATAAAAAGACCTGTCGCGAGCTCGTTGAGTCGGATGGCACCTGGGTGTATATCAAACGTCAGGTGGACGAGGACGATGTCGCGGCGCTGGAGAAGAAGAACCTGCCAGGCGTGCTCTTTGAACAGGCCATGAAGCGCGTGTACCCCTACGGCAACCTGGCATCGCAGGTACTTGGCGTGGTAAACGTGGACAACGACGGTCTGACGGGCCTCGAAAAACAGTACAACAAGCTTTTGACCGGAACGAACGGTTCGCTGGTGCGCGAGCGGGCGAGGGACGGTAGCTATATCGCGGGCGGCGCCTATAAGAAGGTTGCCGCGGTGGACGGCGTGGACATCGTGACGACGCTCGATGTCAATATCCAGCGTGCCGCCGAGGACGCCCTGGCCGAGGCGGTCGAAAAGACCAAGGCCAAGAATGGCTCGGCCCTGGTCACCGATCCCACGACGGGCGAGATTCTGGCGGCATGCTCGTATCCGACATACGACCAGACCGATTTGGAAAACGCCAAGACCGAGGATATGAACTTGCGCCTGGTTACCGATGCCTACGAGCCCGGCTCGGTCTTTAAGACGCTCGTGGCCGGTGCCGGCTTCGACTTGGGCGCCGTGCGTTCGAGCACGTCGTTTGAGGTGCCGGCGAGCATTAAGGTTGGCGACGACACCGTTACCGACGTCGATAAGCGCGACTACACCATGACCATGGACGTGCGCGAGATGATGCGCCGTTCGTCCAATGTGGGCTTTGTCCTGGTGGGACGCAAGATCGGTGCCGATGATTTTGCCACCTATGTGGACAAGTGGGGTATCGGTCATAGCTCCGGTGTCGATTTTCCGGGTGAGAGCCTGGGCATCGTCAAGGAGCGCGACCAGTACGACGGCGCCACGCTGGGCTCGATGAGCTTTGGCCAAGCGCTGTCCGTCTCGCCGATTGAGGTCGCACGTGCCGTGGGCGGCATCGCGAACGGTGGCGTGATGATGACGCCGCACTTCTATAAGTCCAGCAAGGGCGATGAGAAGGACTGGGGCGAAGGCGAGCGTGCGATTTCGGAGGACGCTGCCGCCCAGGTGACATCGTGCATGCAGACGGTCGTGTCCGAAGGCACGGGCGTTGGCGGTGCGGTCGATGGCTATGACGTGGCGGGCAAGACCGGTACGGCCGAGCGTGCTGACGAGAACGGCGGTTACCTCAAGGAGAACTACATGTCGTCCTTTATGGGCTTTGCGCCGGCACAATCGCCCAAGGTGCTGTGCTATATCACACTCGATGGAACGCCGAGCGGCTCGGATGCCGCCGCGGTGCCATTCCAGTCCATTATGGCCAACGCGCTCGACGTGCTGGGTATCCCGCGCACGAAGTAGGGGGTTACAATCTTGAGCGTGGTCTGCCGTTTGATCTGAAGGGTGTTCACATGCCCTGCACCACGCGCGCATGGCACTGGGATACAATACGCCGATAGCATTATTAGGTTTACAGGGGAGCTGCAATGATAGAGATCGCCGTCAACAACCTCGCGGCCTCAACGGGGGCCCGAACCGTGACGGAAGAAGTCGATCGGGTATGCCGCGGGTGCGTTATCGACTCGCGTCAGGTCGAGGAGGGGACGATCTTTGTCGCCTTCCCCGGCGAAAAGGTCGACGGCAATGATTTTGCCTCCCGTGCCATCGAGTCGGGTGCCGGTGCCGTCGTGATGACGCACGAGCCCGATGCCGAGCTGGTTTCGTTGGCGCAGGACAAGGGATGCGCCATCTTGCTGACCGACGACCCCGTGGAGTTCTTGCTGCGCCTGGCGCACGTATATCGCTTGGAGCTTGGCTGCCTGGTCGTCGGCATTACCGGTTCGATTGGCAAGACGACGACCAAGGACGTGCTCGCCGCCGTGCTCGCCAAGCGTTATCGCGTCTGGGCCACGAAGGGCAATTTCAACAACTTGATCGGCATGCCGCTCACGGTGCTTTCCGCTCCGGCCGATACCGAGGTCCTGGTGCTCGAGATGGGCATGAACCATTTTCATGAGATTGAGCGCCTGTCCCAGTCTGCCAACCCCAATCTTGCCATCGTGAGCAAGATCGGAACCTCCCACATCGGCATCCTGGGCAGCCGCGAGAACATCGCTCGCGCCAAGTCCGAGATTGTCCAGGGCATGTGCGCCGCCGGCGACTTCTCGCCGTTGCTGGTTTTGGGCGGCGAGGACGACTTTACGCCGTTCATTCGCGATACGTTCGCCCAGCCTGCGGGTATTGACGTGATGCTGGCCGGTGTCTCGGACGACGACGAGGTCCGCGCGCGCGACATTCGCGTCGACGACGAGGGGCATCCGGTCTTTACGCTCGACTTTGGTCAGGGCGACACGGTCGATACCATGCTGGCCATTCCCGGCGTGCAGTCCGTGCCCAATGCCGTCAAGGCCGCCGCGGTCGCCTATCGTCTGGGCGTGACGCCCGAGCAGATCGATGCTGCCTTTAGGGGCCTTACGATCACCGGTCACCGTCAGGAGATCAAGCGCGCCAAGAGCGGAGCACGCATCATCGACGACTCCTATAACGCCAGTGCCGAGTCTATGGCTGCCGGCCTCGATTTGCTGTGCTCGCTCATCTGTGACGGTTCGCGCATGGCGATCCTGGGGGAGATGGGCGAGATGGGCGACGAGGCTCCCCGCATGCATGAGCTCGTGGGCGCCTATGCCGCCGCCAAGAAGCTCGACATGCTCGCGTGCGTTGGCGGCGAGCTGGCTCAGCTCATGGCCGATGCCGCACGTATGATGGGTATGGATGAGGACCGCATCCAGGTGTTCTCCGATTATCAGCAGGTGCTCGACCGCATGGGCGGCGCGCTTGAAAATCATGATGTTGTACTGGTCAAGGGTTCCCGTTTTGTTGAGCTCGACCGCTTTGTGGAAGGTGTGTGCTAGCCCATGTTCGGCAATCCCTCGTATCCTACGTATCAGGCCTTTTTGGGACTTGGCATCGCTGCCGCCATTGCGTTGCTGCTTATGCCGTGGTGGATCAAGCTGCTGAAGGTCGAGGGTATCGGCCAACAGGTCCGAGCCGACGGCCCCAAGCGTCATTTGATTAAACAGGGTACGCCGACCATGGGCGGCGTCATCATCCTTGTCGCGATCTCGCTGACCTGCCTGCTGATGGGCAAGCTCACCACCGAGCTCGTGCTCGTGCTGCTTGCCACGCTGGCCACCGGCGTTCTGGGTCTCATCGACGACCTGACCTCTGTCACGCATGGTCGCTCGCTCGGCCTGACGCCTCACGCCAAGATGATCGGTCTGACCATCATCTGCGTTACTTTTACCGTGCTCGCCGTCAATTGGTGCGGCGTCGCCCCCGAGATTCGTTTTCCCGGCGGCCTGACGATTGACCTCGGTGTTCTTTCGACCACCATCTGCGGCCTTTCGTTCCCGTGGCTCTACATTGTATTTTGCTGGCTGATGATCGCTGGTCTTTCCAATGCCGTGAACCTGACCGATGGTCTGGACGGCCTTGCCGGCGGCACTTCCATGATTGCCATGCTCGCCATGGCCGCCATGGCGTTTTTGCACGGTGACGTGAACCTGTCCATCTTCTGCACGGCGTGCGCCGGTGCCTGCCTGGGCTTTTTGTGGTTCAACTGCTACCCGGCGAGCATCTTTATGGGCGATACCGGCTCGCTTGCCCTGGGTGCCGCTTTTGCCTGCACCTCCATCATGACCAACACCGAAGTCGTTTCCCTCATCATCGGCGGCCTGTTTATCGTCGAGACCCTGTCGGTTATGATCCAGGTCGTCTATTTCCACTTTACGCACAAGCGCGTCTTCCTTATGGCGCCCATCCATCATCATTTCGAAAAGAAGGGCTGGGCCGAGACCAAGGTCGTTATCCGTTTTTGGATTATCGCCGCGGCCTTTGGCGCCGTTGGCCTCGCCCTGTTCTTCCAGTTGGGATAGTGGTCTTTCATGCCTCTTGCTGATGTCTTTAGCCTGCTTGTTTTGGGGCAGGGTAAATCCGGTCTCGATGTCGCCCGTTGGGCGTTGGCTCACCCCGAGCGCGTGAGCACCACGACCGTGTATGGCGGCGGTACCTCCGAGCCCAATGACGCCACGCGTGCGCTCGAGGCGCAGGGCGCGTCGTTTGTCTACGGCACCGAGCAGGTCGAGGGTGCCTATGACGTGTGCGTGACATGCCCGGGCATCTCGGAGTTCTCGGCCTTCTTTAAGGCTGGGCGTGAGCATGCCGCTCAGATTATGGGCGAGCCCGAGTTTGCCTATCGCCTGTCTCCCCACAATTGGATCGCCATCACGGGCACCAACGGCAAGACAACCACCACGTCGCTGACCGATTATCTGCTCAAGGCCGCCGGTGAAGCTAGCGTGGCCGTCGGCAATATCGGTGAGCCACCGGTGAACGAGATCGACGGCCGCGCACACAATGAGTGGTTTGTGGCCGAGCTGTCGAGTTATCAGATTGCTACGACCGCCGAGCTTCATCCTCGCGTGGCGGTACTGCTCAACATCACGCCCGACCACCTGGGCTGGCATAAGAGCCACAAGAACTATGCGCTTGCCAAGATCAAGTTGTTCGAGAATATGGTCGACGACGACCTCGTGGTTATCGACGTTGAGGATGCCGGCATCCATGAGTTCGATGAGTACATCTATACGCCGGGTCGCCGCATCTGCAAGGTCGCCTTTGACGAGCCCGAGGGTGCAGACGCCGCCTTTGTGCGCGACGGCAAGATGGTCGTGCGCCTGAAGGGCGTCGAGACCCAGCTTGTCGCCACGTCCGAGCTCAAGATCTCGGGCCATCACAATGTCATCAATGCCCTATGCGCCGCCACGGCTGCTCTGGCCGTCGGTGCCGATCCCGAGGGCATTTGCCGCGGTTTGGCATCGTTCCAGCCGCTCGAACACCGCGTGGAACCCTGCGGCGAGATCGATGGCGTGCGCTACGTCAACGATTCCAAGGCAACGAACACCGATGCGGTCGAAAAGGCCCTGACGGCGTTTCCCGATGACGACGTGATCTTGCTGCTCGGCGGTCACGATAAGGGTACGCCGCTTGCGGACTTTGCCCGCGTCGTTATGGACAACGTGCGCTCGGTCGTTTGCTTTGGCGATGCGCGCGAGCGCTTTACCGCCGCTATGGACGAGGCCGATGTCGATGGTGATGTGGATATCGCCCAGGCCGATGATCTGCTCGATGCCGTTGACGTTGCCCGCTCGCTCTCGAGCCGCGGCGACGTGATCCTGCTTTCGCCCGCCTGCTCTTCGTTCGACGAGTTCTCGGGCTACGAGGAGCGCGGTCGCGTGTTTAAGGACTACGTTGCCCAGCTTGCCGCAGCAGCGAAATCGCAAACGGAATAGGGGTTGCCGGTGAGAGAGGAGAGCCCCCGAAGTGATATGAGGAGGCCCGACTCGGACCGTGCTTCCTCGCTGCGTAGCACGCCGCGTTCCGGACGCGGCGGGCAGACGTTCGGTGAGCGCTATATTGCCGGCGTCCCCGCCCGCATCATGCGCCCCCGTTTGATATTTATGGCTTGCCTGTTTAGCTTGGTTTGCTTTGGCTTGCTGATGGTGTACTCGGCATCTTCGGTCGAGGCACTGCATGAGAATGGTTCGGCGACGTTTTTCCTGTTTCGACAAGCTGCGTTTGCCGGAGTTGGCGTGCTGGCTATGGTTGCCATCGTGCGCATCTTGCCGGACAGTTGGTTTGGGGAAGACGTGCTCAGGATCTTCCTCTTAGGCATGATGGGGCTACTGGTTCTGGTGTTCTTTATGGGTAGCGGCAGTCGTGGCGCCACGCGTTGGCTCAACATCGCCGGTATTCAGTTCCAGCCGTCTGAGTTTTTAAAGCCGTTTGCCATCGCGTATTCGGCCATCATGCTCGACCGTATCTTTTCGCCCGGAGGCAACATCAACGAGTTTCTTCGCAAGATGGGTACCTACCTGGGCATTTCGCTCTTTCTGATCTTTGTTCAGCCCGATTTTGGCACCGTTCTGATCATCTTGCTGACCCTCATGTGCATGGCGTTGTTTGCGGGATTGGACCCCAAATATATCGTTTGGACGGTCATTGCCGGCATCGCCGTCATTGCAATCGCCCTTATCGCCGAGCCGTATCGTATGACGCGTGTCGAGGTTGCTTGGAATCCTTGGGCAGACGAATATGGTGACGGCTATCAGGCCACGCTTGCCATTATGGCGTTTGCCTCGGGCGGCCTGTTCGGTCGCGGTATCGGTAACTCCACCATGAAGTACTCGTATTTGCCCGAGGCGCATAACGACTACATCTTGGCTATTATCGGCGAGGAAGTTGGCTTTATCGGAACCGTGCTGTTCTTCTTGGTGTTTGCGATGCTGATCTACTCGGCGTTTCGCATTGCCGAGCAGGCGACCGACCGTCGCGGAGCACTTATGGCATCGGGTTCCGCGGTGATCCTTGCGGTGCAGTTTTTGATCAACGCGCTGGGCATTCTCAACGTGTTTCCCATGACGGGCAAGCCGCTGCCGTTTATTAGCTACGGTGGCTCGTCGATTATTGTGTCGCTTATGCTCGCCGGTCTGATCCTGCGCGTTTCGTATGAGAGCGCCCGTCGCGATGAGTACGACCGTCGCCGCGAGAGCTTTGCCGTTATGGATGAGAGTACCGCCGGCGTGCCCCGCGTGCGCGGCGAGCGATCTTCGCGTAACGGCTTTACCGTCCTGGATGGCTCTGCGACCGAGCCGGCAGCCCGTCCGCGTCAGCGAACGGCGCCGCAAGGTCGTCCGCAGCGCCCTACTCCTCGCAATGCGGGTGGCAGATATAATCGAATCGAGTTGAATTCGGACCCGTCGGCGCGTTTGCGCACCGATGACCAGGGGCCGCGTGTACGAAGGGATTACCATGACCGATAAGATGACCGTTGCTATTGCAGCTGGCGGCACGGCAGGACATATCAACCCCGCGCTCGCCTTGGCCGAGGAGCTGCGTGACCGCGGTCATTACGTTGTGTTCGTGGGCCAGTCGCGCAAGCTCGAGGGCCGTCTGGTTCCCGAGGCCGGATTCGATTTTGTGCCCATCACGGTCACGGGCTTCGATCGCTCCCGTCCCTGGACGGCGCTGACCTCGCTGTGGCGCGTCAACAAGGCGAAGCGCGCGCTTGCCCGTCACTTCTCGAAGGTCGGTAAGCCCGATGCCGCTATCGGTTTTGGTGCTTACGTTGAGGTCCCGCTGCTGGGTTGGTGCAAGGGCGCCGGCGTTCCGTATCTGCTGCACGAGCAGAACTCTGTTCCGGGTCTGGCCAATAAGATGATGAACTCACATGCCGCCCGCGTGTGCATTTCGGTACCTGCGGCCCGTGCGGCCTTTGAGCGCGAGGGCGACCCCGACCATGTGCTCATGACGGGCAATCCCGTGCGTCGGTCGGTGATCGAGGGCGATCGCGCCCGCGGTCGCAAGACGCTCGGTGTGCCCGAGGACGCGACACTTCTGCTCGTCTTTGGTGGTTCACTCGGTGCTCAGCATCTCAACGAGCGCGTTGCCTCGCTCAAGAGTGAGCTGCTGACCCGCGAGAATCTCTATATTTTGCATTCGACGGGTGCCGACGGCTTTGAGGAGACCGAGCGCGCTTTGGCGCTGACGCCCGAGGAGGCGAAGCACTATCGTGTCCAGCCCTACATCGACAACATGGGCGATATGCTGGCTGCGGCCGATCTGGTGCTCTCGCGTTCCGGTGCCTCGAGCGTGGCCGAGATCGCCGCGCTTGCCGTGCCCTCGGTGCTCGTGCCGTATCCGCACGCCACAGCCGACCATCAGGCCACGAATGCCCGTTACCTGGTCGATGCCGGTGCCGGCGTGCTTTGCGCCGATGCCGATATCGATGCCTCTGCCTTTGCCGACGAGCTACTGCACCTGATTGATGACGCTGCGGCACGTGATGCCATGCGTCAGGCGGCGCGCGGCTTGGCCCAGGACCGTGCCGCCGCACTTTTGGCCGACGCGGTAGAGGGATTGCGTTAGTTAGACGGGATATCGCCGGTCACCCTCGCACGGATGCGGTAGGTGCGGTACAGTTAACGGGTTACAGGCAGTGTTTACGCAAGGAGTACACGAGCACATGGCTGATTCCCAGACTGCAACCTCCGCGCCCGAGTTCAAGAGCGCCCACTTTATCGGTATCGGCGGCGCCGGCATGAGCGGCATCGCCCTCGTCCTGCACGAGCGCGGTTATACCGTTACCGGCTCCGACCTTAAGACGTCGCGCTATATTCGCCAGCTTACCCGCGCCGGCGTGAAGGTCCACGTGGGCCACGAGGCTGCGACGATCGACGAGGTCAAGCCCGACGTGGTTGTGGTCTCCACCGCTATTCCCGAGTCCAACCCCGAGCTCGTGCGTGCCCGCGAGCTCGGTATTCCCGTGTGGCCCCGTGCCAAGATGCTCTCGGCCTTGGGCCACGGCTACACCACCGTCGCCGTCGCCGGTACTCACGGCAAGACCACGACCTCTTCGATGTGCGCCACCATGCTCGACCGCATGGGTCTGGACCCCAGCTTTTTGATCGGCGGCATTGTCGAGGGCTACGACACCAACGGCAAGAACGGCTCGGGTGACTACTTTGTCGCCGAGGCCGATGAGTCCGACAGCTCGTTCCTGTTCCTGAACCCCAACGTGGTCATCGTGACCAACGTCGAGGCCGACCATCTCGATCACTACTCGGGCATCGAGGAGATCGAGGCCACCTTTGCTAAGTTTATGGGGCTGGTGGGCGAGGACGGCACCGTCATCGTTTGCGGCGAGGATCCGCATCTGGTCGAGCTCGCCAAGTCGACGGGCCGTCATGTGCTTTCCTATGGCTTTGCCGAGAACAACGACATCGTCTGCGTACATCCGGATGTCAAGGGCATCCAGAGCGACTTTATCGTTCGCTTTGAGGACGGCACCGAGCACGCTGTTGAGATTAAGAGCAACCCCGGTCGCCACAACATGCTCAACGCCACGGCCGTCTTGACCGTCGCCCATGTCCTGGGTCTCGATATCGACGCCGCCGCTAAGGCACTTTCGAGTTTTGAGGGCGTCCGCCGTCGCTTTACCCACGTGGGCGATATCGACGGCATCACGGTGGTTGACGATTACGGCCATCATCCCACCGAGATCAAGGCGACGCTCGCTGCTGCCTCTTCGCTGGGCTACAAACATGTCGACGTCGTGTTCCAACCGCACCGCTATTCGCGCCTGCAGGCTCTGTGCGATGACTTTGCCGATGCCTTTGCCAACGCCGACAAGCTGCTGCTGATCGATGTATTCTCCGCCGGCGAGATGCCGATTCCGGGCGTTACCTCCAAGATGCTCGCAGATACCGTTCGCGCTAAGCACCCCGGCAAGGAGGTCGTGTACTGCTCCAGTCGTCTTGAGCTCAACCAGGAGCTTGAGAAGCTCGTGGGCGAGGGCGACCTGCTGCTCACCATGGGTGCCGGTGACGTTACGACCGTCGGCCCCGAGTTCATCGAGTATCTGACTGCCAAGAAAGACGCTTAAACCCCATGGGTCTGTTTAACGCCGTCATGGCGCTTTCGGGCATGATCGACACGGACGTGGTCGAGGACGAACGTCTTGCACGCCATACAAGCTATCGTATCGGCGGCAAGGCCGACCTCTTTGTGACGTGCCATAGCTACCATGCCCTGCGTCGCGCCGTGGCGGTGCTTGACCGCGAGCAGGTGCCGTGGGTGATTATCGGCAAGGGGTCCAACCTGTTGGTTGCCGATGCTGGTTATCGCGGCGCCGTTATTTCGCTGGGACGTGAGTTTCAGCGCACGGTTGTTGCCGAGGACGGCTGCACGCTGACCGTTGGTGCGGGCGTGATGTTCGCGCGTTTGGTCAACGACGCTTTGTCGCGCGGGCTTTCGGGCCTTGAGTTCGCGGTCGGTATTCCCGGTTCGGTCGGTGGCGCCGTGTCCATGAACGCAGGTATGCGGACCGAGTGGATCGGCTCCCTTATCGAGGACGTGGTCACGTTTGATCCGGCGTCCGGTATTAAGCACTATGCAGGGTCCGAGATCGCTTGGGGGTATCGCGAGTGCAGCTTGCCGCGTAACGAGATCATTCTCGAGTGCGTGCTTAAACTCAAGCCCGCGCCCAAGGCAGACATTCGCGAGCGTATGGAGCGGTACCTGACGCGCCGCAAGCGCACGCAGCCCATGGGCCGTGCATCCTGCGGATCGGTCTTTCGCAACCCGCCCGACGCAAGCGTGGGCAAGTTGATTGAGGATTGTGGATTAAAGGGTTTTTCGGTTGGCGGTGCGGAAGTTTCGCCCGTACACGCTAATTTTATCGTTAATAACGGAACCGCCTCGGCCGATGACGTGGCCGCGGTTATCAGGCATGTGCACGGAAAGGTGAGGGAGGCGTATGGCATCGAGCTCAGACCGGAAGTTAAATTCCTCGGCTTCTAGAGCATCGAAACCAACCTTCCGCCGCGCCGGAGGGCGTTCCGGCGCACCTGCCCAGCCTCAACATAAGCCCGCCATGCCCTCCAAGTCTGTTGGGCCCGTTCGTCCTGCCAAGCGCCCGGTCGTCGGCTCGCAGCTGGGAGGACGCCCCGCTTCTAAAAAGACGAGTCGTCCGGCTCCGCGTCCTTCGGTGACGCCCAAGCCGGCGATGGGCACCAAGACCTCCCGACCCATGGCGACGCCCAGGCCTTCGCTGGGAGCTCGTGCGCCGCATGCCGGTCGTACGTTGGCTGGCGCTAAGCCGCGTTCACTGGCATCGGTACCCGCCGCCAAGGCATCTTCGGCAAAAAAAGGCATCAATCCTCTGTCATCGCTCGGTGCCATGGCAGGTAAGGCGACCGACGCCGCTTCTGCCATGAAGGGTAAGGGCAAGATCGCGGGCGGCATCCTAGCGGCCGTGGCCGTACTTGCCATTGTTGCCATCGTCGTCATCAACTCTGGCCTGTTTTCCGCCACCGATATTCAGATTCATGGCAGCGAGCATGTGACCAAGCACGACGCCATGCAGCTCATCAGTCTTCCCGAGAATACGTCGCTCTTTAACGTGGATCCCGATCAGATCACCGAGGGCCTCAAGCAAAACCCGTGGGTCTCGGGCGTGGATGTCCAGCGCCAGTTTCCCCATACGCTTATCATCACGCCGACGGAGCGTAAGGTTATCGCCATTGCGTATATCAGCTCCGATGACCTTGCCTGGGCTATCGGAGACGATGACACCTGGATCGCTCCGCTGTCGACGTCTGTCGAGGTGGACGACCAGGGGAACGTCATTACATCGGGGGAGGGTGCTAACACCCTGACCGGCATCGATGCGGCCCTGGCGCTTGCCAAGCACTACGGCGCCGTGCTGTTGACTGACGTCTCGGCCGATGTCGCACCGGTTTCGGGTCGGGCGGTGAGCTCCAAGGCCGTCAAGGCCGGCCTGGATTACGCACGCGGTTTCTCGAGCGAGTTCTTGGACCAGGTGAAGGATATTTCCACGCCTTCCGTTGAGGCTATCTCGGCAAATCTCGACAACGGCGTCGAGGTGTCGCTGGGCGATTCGGATGATATTGCCAAGAAAGAACGCATCGTGACCAAGCTCCTTTCGCAGGTAGAGGGCGTAACCTATATCAATGTGCGTTCTCCGGGTAACTACACGTTTAGGAACGCACCGACCGCCTAGCATCCTAAATGGCTTTGTTGAGGGGCCATACCACGCCGTTTATCTGGTTTGTTTGGTTTTCACGGTCAATTATTTGACTGCAACGTTCATAATGTGCAAACATAATACGGTTTACCTTTGCATTTACTTTCAACCTGAAGGTTAATGTGCGCAGGGGTCAACCCATGCTATGGCTATAACCTTTGTTCGGAGGACCGACATGCACGAGACAGAGATCAACAACTACCTTGCCGTCATTAAGGTGGTCGGCGTCGGTGGCGGCGGTACCAACGCGGTCAATCGAATGATCGAAGAGGGCATCCGCGGCGTCGAGTTTGTTGCCATCAACACCGATGCTCAGGCGCTCGCGATCTCTGATGCCGATATCAAGGTGCACATCGGCACCGACCTTACCCGCGGCCTGGGCGCCGGCGCCAACCCCGAGGTTGGCCGCAAGGCTGCCGATGAGTCCCGCGACGATATCGCCGAGGCGCTCGCTGGCGCCGACATGGTGTTCATCACCTGCGGCGAGGGCGGTGGTACCGGTACCGGCGCTGCTCCCATCGTTGCCGATATCGCGATGAACGAGGTCGGCGCGCTGACCGTCGCCGTCGTGACCAAACCCTTCACCTTCGAGGGTCGCAAGCGCAAGAAGAGCGCCGAGGAGGGCATCAAGACCCTCTCCGATTGCGTCGACACCATGATCGTTATCCCTAACGACAAGCTGCTCGACATCGCCGAGAAGAAGACCACGATGCTCGAGGCGTTCGCGATTGCCGATGGCGTCCTTTCCCAGGGCACCCAGGGCATCACCGACCTCATCACCGTCCCGGGTATCATCAACCTGGACTTCGCCGATGTTAAGACCATCATGAAGCAGGCCGGTACCGCCATGATGGGCATTGGTACCGCTTCTGGGGACACCCGTGCCGTCGACGCTGCTCAGCAGGCTATCTCCAGTCCGCTGCTCGAGAGCTCCATCGATGGCGCCACGCGCGTCCTGCTTTCCATCGCCGGCTCCAAGGACCTGGGCATCCAGGAGATCAGCGACGCCGCCGACGTTGTCGCCAATGCCGTCGACCCCGAGGCCAACATCATCTTCGGTACCGTTGTTGACGAGTCCCTGGGCGACCAGGTGCGCATCACCGTTATCGCCACGGGCTTCTCCGACTCCAACGTCAACCGTCAGGACGAGCTCTTTGCCGCCCAGCAGTCCCAGAGCAAGGCCGCTGCTTCTGCTGAGCCGCAGCGCACCGCTCCGGCTGCCAGCCCTGCTCAGGCTGCCCCGACTCGCAACGTTGGCGGTACCGAGCTTCCCAACTTTGGTAACGATCAGTTTGAGCTTCCCGACTTCCTCAAGCGCGGCAGCTTCTAAGTCGTTCTTCGCATTGTTTTGCACAGGGGCGCGTCCGTATGGATGCGCCCTTTTTGTTTCTCGTTTGTAAACGAAAGCCTCCAATCTCCTTACGTTCCCTTTACGTTTGGTCCCTACTGCTGCGGGTATCCTTTTAAAGAAGTATGACAGCCGTATAAAAGCAGGCTGCGCGGCGATGCCGCAATACTTGTGTTATTAGGAGGCTTTAGTATGGCAGCACGTGCGGACAACGTTTCGCGTGTCGACCATGATGGAGTTACGTTGGTGGAGGGTTCGACGACCGATGTTCGTTTTGCCTTTACCGAGCGCACCGGTGGTGTTTCCGAAGATGCGTACTCCTCACTCAATCTGGGCTCGCATGTAGGCGATGACCCCTTTGCCGTTCAAGAAAATCGTCGTCGAGCGCTCGAAGCCATGGGCGCCGCTGGGTGCGAGCATAATCTGCTCGTGCCCAATCAAGTACATGGTGACCACGTCGTGACGGTGACCTCGAACGGTGCCGATGATCTCGAGAACATTCGTGAGCAGATTGCCGAGGGCTGTGATGCCCTCGTCTGTACGGCCCATGAGGTGCCCGTGATGCTCTGCTTTGCCGATTGTGTTCCCGTGGTGCTGGTGGCTCCCGGCGGCTTTGCCGTGGTGCATTCTGGCTGGAAGGGCACGATTGCGCGTATTTCCGCCAAAGCCTGCCAGGCGCTTTGTGAGGCGGCTGACTGCACGCCGGAGGACATCTCTGCCTATATTGGGCCCCATATCCTGGGCGACGAGTATGAGGTGTCCCAAGAACTTATGGATCGCTTTGCCGCCGAGTTCTCGTGCATCGATGCTACTGCTTCTCGCATGCTCGATCTTTCCGCCGCCATTCGCGAGGCGCTGGTGGATGCCGGTGTCGATGTGAACGGCATTGTGGACACCAAACTTTCCACCGTTCGTCAGAACGACCGCTTTTATTCCTACCGCAACGAGGGCGGCACCTGTGGGCGCCATGCTGCGATCGGCGTGATGCTATGAGAAAGATCGCATCGGTCCTGAGTGCAGCAGTGCTCACGCTCATGCTGTGCGCCTGCTCCTCGGGATCTTCTACGTCTTCTATTACCGTGGCCGGCTCGACCACCTGCCTTCCCATTGCCGAGATCGCGGCCGAGGGCTTTAAGGAAGAGACCGGCATCGACGTGCTCGTCTCCGGCCTTGGCTCATCTGCTGGCATCGAAGCTGTTAGCGCCGGCACCGCCGACATCGCTAGTTCGTCTCGTGGCCTCAATGCCGACGAGCAGGATTTGGGCCTGACCCCGATCGTAATCGCACACGACGGCATTGCAGTCATCGTGAACGACGACAACCCGGTCGACAATCTCTCGACCGAGCAGCTCCGCGATATTTACGCCGGCAAGATCACCAACTGGAAAGAAGTCGGCGGAGAGGACCTGAAGATTCAGGTTATCAACCGCGACGAGGCTTCCGGTACGCGTGAGGCCTTCCGCACCATCGTGATGGACGGCACGCCGTTCGATCGTCGCTCGGCCGTTCTTTCGGGCACGGGCCAGGTACGCGATGTCGTGTCTCGCTCTCGTGGTGCTATTGGCTACATCTCGCTGGGTTTTGTCGAGAGCCTCAACGCCAAGACCTCGGTCAAGGCCGTTTCGGTCAACCATGTCGAGGCATCCGAGAAGACGGTCGCAAGTGGCGGCTATCCCATCTCGCGTGACCTCTACTTCTTTGTGAAGGGAACGCCTTCGCAGCAAGCGCAGGATTACATCGACTACGTGACGTCCGAAAAGATGGACAAGCAGATTCGCGAGGCGGGCTTTATTCCCGTCACCAACGACGGAAAGGGGAGTGAGTAGCGTGGAAGCACAGGAAACCCCCCAGATTGAGCAGGAGACTCAGGCGCCCAAAAA
Organism: uncultured Collinsella sp.; assembly: GCA_900543595.1. Classification (GTDB taxonomy): domain Bacteria; phylum Actinomycetota; class Coriobacteriia; order Coriobacteriales; family Coriobacteriaceae; genus Collinsella. Next base: position 17,507 of record UQRX01000019.1, read on the forward strand.
GCGTGAGTTGGCGTTGGTGTCGCGCAGCACCTATCTTAAGGAGAAGGCGCTGCAGTGGATCTTCTTTGCCTGCGCGTTCTTGGCGGTCGTCACCGTCATCCTGATTTTTGTCTTTACCACGTACTCGGCGCTGCCAGTCTTTACCGACATCGGCCTGGCGGACTTCTTTAGCTTTACATGGGCACCCTCTGAGGGCCACTACGGCATTATGTCGCTGCTGGCGGGTTCTGGTCTGGTGACTGTCGGTGCGCTCGCCATGGGTGTGCCCCTGGGTGTGGGCACGGCTGTGTATCTGGTCGAGATTGCCAGCAAGCGCGTGCGCAGGCTCATCAGCCCCGCCGTCGACCTGCTGGCTGGCATCCCCTCCATCATCTACGGCTTCTTTGGCATGGTCATCATCCGCCCGTTTATCGCGCAGCTGACCGGCGGTCTTGGCTTTGGCGCACTGACGGCGTGGCTCGTGCTCGCCATCATGATCGTTCCCACCATCACAACGCTCACCATCGATGCCCTTAACTCCATCCCCATGGGCATTCGCGAGGCATCCTATGCCATGGGCGCCACCAAGTGGCAGACCATCTATAAGGTCGTGCTGCCCGCAGCCAAGCTGGGCATCGTGGACGCCATCGTGCTGGGCATGGGTCGCGCTATCGGCGAGACCATGGCCGTGCTTATGGTCGTGGGTAACGCCCCGGTCATTCCGGACAGCATCTCGAGCCCCATCTCGACGCTCACGAGTCAGATTGCGCTCGACATGAGCTATTCCTCGGGCCTGCACCGCTCGGCTCTGTTTGGCATGGGCGTTGTCCTGTTTATCATCTCCGCCGCACTGGTGGGTATCGTCCGCCTGATTTCCAAGAAGAGGGGGTAGGCTATGTCCGATTCCGTTGACACGACGGTCGATACGACCTCGTCGCGCGAGCGCATCAAGCGTGCCCTTTCCCATGGCAAGAAAGGCCGCATCAATAAGGACCTCTCCAACAAGATCATGCTCGGCGTGTTTCGCGCCGCGGCCTATGTCACCACGCTGGTGCTGATCGCCATCATCGCCTACGTGGTCATCAACGGCCTGCCGCATATCTCGCTCGACTTTATCTTCGGCTGGCCGCAGGGCGTAAACGCCGAAGGCGGCATTTGGCCGACGATTGTCTCGACCGTCTACGTGACGGCGCTCGCCATGCTCATCTGCACGCCGGTTGCCGTCTTGGCTGCGGTCTATCTGGCCGAGTACGCCAAACAGGGCAAGGTCGTCGACATTATTCGCTATGCTGCCGATGCCCTGGCCTCGGTGCCCTCCATTGTTATGGGCCTCTTTGGCTACGCCTTGTTTGTCGAGGCCATGGGCTTGGGTCTTTCGATGGTCTCTGCCGCGCTGGCGCTGGCACTTCTGATGCTGCCTATCGTCATGCGCACCACCGAGGAGGCAATCCGCGCCGTTCCACGCTATATCCGTTGGGGTGCATATGGCCTGGGCGCCACCAAGTGGCAGGTCGTCTCCAAGATCGTGCTTCCCTCTGCCTTCGGCCGCATTGCCACCGGCATCGTCCTTGCCATCGGCCGTGCCATCGGCGAGACCGCCGTGGTGCTCTACACCATGGGTCAGGCTATCAACCTGCCTATTTCGCCGCTCGATTCCGGTCGTCCCATGACCGTTCACCTGTATCTGCTCGCCAATGACGGCATCAACATGAACGCAGCCTACGGCACCGCGCTTTTGCTGATGGCGATTATTCTGGCCTTCAACCTGTTTGCGCGCTATCTGTCGCGCAAGCGCCGCTAGTTAAGGAGTCCCATGTCCGTCTATCAGTCCGCTCCCACGCCGGAGCAAGCGGCCATCACGGCCAAGGATTTCAACTTTTGGTACGGTGACTTTCATGCGCTGACGGGGCTCGACCTCAACATCGCCAAAAACGCCATCACCTCGTTTATCGGTCCTTCGGGCTGCGGCAAATCGACGTTTTTGCGCTGCATCAACCGTATGAACGACCTTATCGAGGGCACGCGCGTCGAGGGCACCATGACGCTCGACGGCAACGATATCTATGCCGAGGGCGTCGACCCGGTCGACCTTCGCCGTCGCGTGGGCATGATTTTTCAGCAGCCCAACCCGTTCCCCAAATCCATCTACGAGAATGTCGCTTTTGGCCCTCGTCTGCAGGGCGTGACTAGCAAAAGCGACCTCGATGACATCGTGGAAGAATCGCTCAAGCGCGCCAACCTCTGGAAAGAGGTATCCAATCAGCTCAACAAGGACGGTTTGGCGCTCTCGGGCGGTCAGCAGCAGCGTCTGTGCATTGCGCGTGTGCTTGCGGTGCAGCCCGATGTCCTTCTGATGGACGAGCCCTGCTCCGCCATCGACCCCACGTCCGTCTCCAAGGTCGAGGATCTGATGGCCGAGCTGGCGCCCGAGATGACGATCATCATCGTCACGCATTCTATGCAGCAGGCCGCTCGCATTAGCGACTACACCGCATTTTTCTTGCAGGAAGTTGCCGGCGAGCCCGCCACGCTCATCGAGTATGGTCAAACCGACGCGATCTTCACCAGCCCGGTGGATTCACGGACGGAAGACTATATCACCGGCCGCTTTGGCTGATCGGTGCGACTAGTCCCAAGCCGATTGGACCTGGTCCGGTGCGTATTCACTGTGCGGGCGGCATGACCGCACCCAACTGATTGGAGTGAACCATGCGCAAACTGTTTTCCCGTCAGCTCATCGAAGCCCGTCACGAGATGCTGAGCATCTACGAGGCTGTAGACCTGGCGCTTCACGACGCCGTGAAGGCCTATGTGACCGACGATCGCAAGCTCGCCACCAAGACCAAGAAGCGCACGCTCTCGATCGATGCGCGCTGCGCCAACTTGGAGGCCGTGTGCTACAACCTGATCGCTACGCAGTCGCCGGTCGCCTCCGACTTCCGCTTGCTGCAGACGATCATCTACGTCGACTTTAACCTGCAGCGCATGACCGATAAGGTTCGCCAGATCTGCCGCGCCACGCGTCACATGGTCAAGGCCGACATCTCGCTGCCCCAGGAACTCGTCGCTACGGTCGAGGCCGAGGCCGAGGCTGTTTACCAGGTGCTGGGTTCGTCACTTTCTGCGCTCGTCACCAACGACATGTCCATCATCTGCAACCTGGCCGGCGAGGACGAGCCGGTGCATGCGGCGTACGAGAAGTTCTTCCGCACCTTTAACCGCATGGACACGGGCGATTTTATGGACGACGACAGCAACTATGACGACCTGCGCCGCGCCATCATGGTCTCGCGCTACCTCGATCGTATCGCCTCGATTTCGATCGATGCCGCCTGCCGTCTGACCTTCCTTTTGACCGGACAGCGTATGACTGCCGGCGATATCGCCCGTACGGACGAGGATGAGCTTGAGAGCATGCGCGTACCTTCGGGCGAGGGTGTCATCATGAGGCCTGCCGTCGATGCACACTATGTTGCCAAAGTGCCCGCTAACGAGGTGAGCGAGGGTCTCCGCTACCTGCTCGAGCACCTCGAGGACGAGGACGACGCCGAGGACGACGAGGAGTAGGGCGGCCCCGTTCGTCGAAAGATTGTAAATACCTAAGTGAGCGCGGCCTTGCACATGCGAGGCCGCGCTCTTGCGTTAGCATGGGACTACTTGTTTGGCTGTCTGCGGAGGCGATTGGCAATGGATAACTATTTGGACTTGATACGCGCTCGCCGCGAGCAGATTCTCGAACGTTTTTATGCAGCACTCGATCGCGCGGGCCGTCCCCACGATGCCGCGCGCCTGATTGCCGTCTCCAAGACTGTTGGCGTTGATGAGACCGTTGCCGCTATTCAGGCGGGGTATCGCCATTTTGCCGAGAACCGCCCGCAGGAGCTCGTTCGCAAGCTTGCGGGCCTCGTAGAGCATCCGGAGCTACCCGAGGTGCGCTTCGACATGATCGGCAACCTGCAGACCAACAAGATCAATGCGGTTCTGGGCTCGGCCGAGCTGATTCATTCGGTAAGCTCGCTGCATTTGGCTCAGGCCATCTCGAGCCGTGCGGTCCGCAAGATTGAGGCGGGCGAGCTCTCCGGCTCCCAGCGCGTGCTGCTCGAGGTCAATGTGAGCGGCGAGGAGTCCAAGGGCGGCTTTTCGCCCGACGAGGTCCGAGACGCCGCAGGTGAGCTTGCGGAGCTTGAGGGAATTTGTGTGCAGGGCCTTATGACTATGGCACCCCGGGGGAATAAGGATGTGGCGCGCCGCACTTTTGCCGGACTTCGCGAGCTAAGGGATGAGCTTGAGGCGACGCACTCCGACCTGAGCCTGCCCGAGCTTTCCTGCGGCATGAGCGAGGACTTTGAGCCTGCCTTAGAGGAAGGCTCTACGCTCGTTCGCCTGGGCAGGGTAGTATTTAGCCCGGAGTTTGCAGTAAAATAAGGCTCTGAAGTGCGCACTGATTATCAGAGCGCCTGCACTAAACCGCGAGAGGACACAACCATGGGCTTCCTTGACGAGATTAAAAATAAGATGCACCTGGGCGGCCAGCAGGGTTACGACCAGGGTTATGGTCAGGACGACGACTACGGCTACGATGATGGCTATGACGACGGCTACCAGAACAACGGTTACAGCGGTGCCTCGGGCGAGGGCTTCTACACCCAGGACGAGCCGAGCAACGGCCTGTTGGGTCAGACGCGCCGCGGCGAGGCCGAGTCGGTGGCCGTGTACACACGTTCCGGTCAGCTGGTCGGCGACGATTCTCGCCATGCTACGACCTACAACCCGCCATCGCGCTCGCAGGAGACGGTTGCGGGCGGTTATCGTCCCGGTGCCTACGACACGCCGTCGAGCTATGCCGAGAGCACACGCGCCCGCGCTGCTGCCCCCGCACCTGCTCCCTCACCGAGCGATGCCTCGGCGTATGCGAGCAACATCATCAACGCTACGCCGCAGCTGCCGGCTTATGTCCTGCGCCCCGAGAGCTATGATGACGTGGAGACCGTCGTGCGCCGCGTGCGCACCAAGCAGCCTGTCGCGCTGATTTTTGTGGGCGTTCGTACCGAGGTCGCCAAGCGCGTCCTGGACTTCTCTTACGGCTTTGCCTGCGGCCTGGGTGCCACAGTTAAAGAGGTGGGAGATCGCGTGTTTATGGTGCTGCCCGCCGGTTGCGAGGTCAAGGATTCGGACCTCAAAAAGCTCCGTGCCGACGGCTACCTTAAGTAAAGACAAGACGAGGAGATTCTCATCAACATCTACACCATTGTCCAGCTGGTCAATACGCTGTTCAACTTTTACTCCACGCTCATCGTGGTCTACTGCCTTATGACGTGGATCCCTATGAAGCAGGGCGGATTGCTACAGGATATCGCCGCCGTTCTCGATAGCGTGTGCGGCCCGTGGCTCAATTTGTTCCGCCGGTTTATCCCGCCCATGGGCGGCGTCGATTTTTCACCGGTCGTTGCGATTATTGCGTTGCAGTTGGTACAGAAGCTGGTTCTGCAACTTCTTATAGGTATACTCATATAAAACTGGCTTAGTAACTCACGTCGGGCGCACGGCGCCAAGGCGAAGATAAAGGAGAACTTGTTATGGCTATTACCCCTGCTGACATTCAGGCTCAGACCTTCTCTGAGGCCAAGCGCGGCTACGATCCCGCCGAGGTCGACGTCTTCCTGGAGACCCTGTCCTCTGAGGTCGACGCCATGCTCGCCAAGATCGTCGATCTTAAGGGTCGTCTGACTGCCACCGAGCAGCAGCTTGCCGATACGCAGGCCCAGCTCGTTCAGGCTCAGGATGCTGCCGCTCAGGCCGTCCCTGCCGCGCCCGTGGCCGCTCCTGCACCCGACTTCTCCGCTCAGGAGCGCCAGATCTCCGCTGCTCTGATTGCTGCCCAGCAGACCGCCGAGGGCATTGTAAACGACGCCAACGAGAACGCTGACCGCATCCGCAACGAGGCCGACGCCAAGGCCCGCGAGGTCATCCGCCAGGCCCTGACCGAGAAGCAGGCCGAGCTTGAGGAGATCGACCGTCTTAAGGCTTCCCGTGAGGAATTCAAGGCCGAGTACCTCAAGCTCATCCAGCACTTCATGGACGATGCTCAGAACTCCTTCCCGTCCGATCTCATGGCTTCCACGCCGGTCGGTTCCGCCGCTTCTCCGGCTGTGACCGTTCCTGCTGCCGAGCCGCTGCCCGTCGCCGAGCCGGTTATCCCCGTTGCCGATCCCTTCGCACCGATTGACAATTTCGCCGCCGACGACCTGGACTAACATCCAGCTATCATGTAGCGCCTAGAAAGGGCCCGCAGTTTGCGGGTCCTTTTTTTGTGGCTGTACGCAGTCTGCAAAACAAAACGCCGAGTCCTGCGTTTGAGGGCACAGGACTCGGCGAACGGGTGAGCGGTCAAAGGTAGATTTTAAGGCATGTCCCAAAAATCTACTTGAGGAGGAAGTCGGGGAGGGGAATGGTGCGGGCCTCGCGATGCTCGGGATCGGCGATATGGTCGGCAGGATAGCCGCAGACGAGCATGTGATAGGGATAGATGCCCTCGGGCAGGCTGAACTGCTCACAGGCCACCTCGGGCTTAAAATGGCACACCCAGCACGTACCCAGGCCCTGCTCCTCGGCCTCCATCATCATCTGATCACAGACGATCGAGGTGTCGATGGCACTGGAGTTCATCTGATCATACGGGCGCACCCAAGCATCGTCGGTAACACCGCAAATAAGAAAGATAAGCGGAGCCCCAAAGATAGACCCATCACGAGCAAAGCGCGGCTGACAAGCAGCAGCCTTCTCCAGAAGCTCAGGCGTATCCAACACCATCACACGGGTTGGATGGTTATTACAAGCAGAAGGAGCAATACGCCCAGCCTCAACAATGGCATCCACCACAGCCTGCTCCACAGGACGGTCCTCAAACAAACGACAAGAATACCGAGACCGAGCCAGATCCAAATAACTCACAACCAAGCCCTCCAAATTTAACGAATCAACCAAAAGCAAAACAAAGGGTACCCAAAGCACCATCTACCCAAACGCTTAAGGCGGCCCCAAAGTTCCCAATCGGGCCCAAGGGTCCCGCCAACAAAAGCCCCATCGCTTTCAAAGTATCAGCCAAAGTTCCCAATGGTGGTACGTAAGGCGAAGGGCCGGCACCTGTTTACTTTCGAACGACTCTGCCGAGCAGCCGGAGTGAGAAAGCAAACAGGTGCCGGCCCTTCGCCGCCGGGACGCGTACCCCCAATTAACTGTTCTTCATGACAATCGAATCCACAACATCAGCCACATTCTCACAGCAGTCAGCGCAGTACTCCAGGAAGGCGTAAACGTCACGCCAGGCGATGACCTCGAGCGGGTCCTTGCCGTTGACGTGCAGGTTGCGCATAGCGTTGATGTAGAGCTCGTCGGCCTCGGACTCAATCGTGTTGATCTGGATGACGAGTTCGCGCAGGGTCTTGGACTTGCGGTAGTTGGGCAGCTCGACCATCAGGTCCTTCATGGCGCGGCAGGCGTCGGTCACCTTGTGGGCGATCACGATGGCATCGGGATGGATGCTCTGGATGTTGGTGAAGTAGACGCGCTGCACGACGCCCTCGATACGATCGAGCACGGTGTCGAGCGAGCAGCTCATCAGGTCCAGGTCCTCGCGCTCAAGCGGGGTGATAAAGGCCGTGAGCAGAGCGTCCTCAAGCTCATGGTGCTTCTTATCGGCCGCATGCTCGATCGCGTGCATCTTGTTGAGCATATCGTGAATCCTTGCGGGATCGAAGTTCTCGAAAATCTTGGTGAGTAGCTCAGCGGCCTGGACGGCAAGGTCGGCGCAGGCGACGTAGTTGTCGAAGTAGAACGAATCGGGTTTCTTTGCCATGAGTGGGTCCTTTCGAGGCGAAGTCGGGTGGGCGAGGTATTACGGTCCGGATGGACGCTCGGTTTGACTAGATGAACATCATGAACAGCTTGGCCATGACAAAGCTGATGAGTCCGCAGGCGGGGAAGGTGAAGAACCAGGTGAACATCATGTCCTTGACCACGCCGAAGTTGATGGCCGAAAGGCGCTTGACGGCACCGACGCCCATGATGGCGCAGGTCTTGATGTGGGTGGAGGACACGGGGATACCGGTAAGGGTGGCAAGCAGCAGATTCGCGGCGCCCGCGAGGTCGGCGGAGAATCCCTGATACTTCTCGAGCTTGACCATGCTCTGGCCGACGGACTTGATGATGCGCTCGCCGCCCACGCTGGTGCCGATGCCCATGGTGGCCGAGCACAGCAACATGATCCAGATGGGGATGCCGGCATCACCGACGCTGGTCTGGCCGTTGGCGAAGGCCACGCCTAGAAAGAGCACGCCGATGAACTTCTGTCCATCCTGCGCGCCATGCATAAAGCTCATGGCCGCAGCGCTCGCGATCTGAGCGTATTTAAAGAAGACGTTTGCACGTCGCCTATTGGCGGCGGCAAACAGAATCGAGACGAGTTTGCACAGGATCCAGCCCATGACAAAGCCCAGACCGATGGAGAGCGCCAGGCCGTAGATGACCTTCATCCACTCGTGGACGTTGACGCTGTTCGCGCCGCCGAGGGCGATAGCGGCACCGGTCAGGCCGGCGATAAGACTGTGGCTTTGCGAGGTGGGGATGCCAAAACGCGATGCCGTGGCACCGTAGACGACAATGGAGAACAGAGCCGCGCAGAGGCACGCAAGCGCCATGGTGCTGTTTCCGCCAAAGTCGACGATATGTGAGATGGTGTTGGCGACGCTCGCGTTAAAGTGCGTCATGATGAGCACGCCCAAGAAGTTGAATGCGGCGCTCATGAGAATGGCGGCGCGGGCGGGCATGCAACGCGTAGTGACGCAGGTCGCGATGGCGTTGGGCGCGTCGGTCCATCCGTTGACGAAGATGGCGCCGAGCGCGAGAATCACGGTGACGGCAAGGACTGGGTTCGACACAATTTGGCCGAGGAAGGTTGAGAACGTTACGTCCATATATGGGCTTTCTCGAAGTTTGCAGACACGTTACAAAAACATGATAAATCGTATCACCTCCTGTGGGTTTCTTTACCGAGTTCTGATGGGAGAAGTGAATTTTTTGGCACTAAAATTGAATATTAGCCCTGTTGACCGCGGGTATTCTATTTGCTAACACGCCATGAGGACACGTGTGCGCCCCAACACCCCAAAACCACAGTCTGTTCGCTTTACAACATACAAACATGCGTTCGATAATAGAGGGCATGGAATATCGACAGGCAGACGGCAAAACTCGGCGCGTGCACAAGCAGTATGTGGACGTCGTGGCTCGCATCCTCGCGGGCGGACAGGTCGTGCCGGTCACCGTCTGCTGGGTCGACGGCCGTTGTTTTACGATCGACGAAATTATCTCGACCATTGGGTTTGGCCTGATGGTCCACGGCATCCGTACAGCAACATATAAGGTGCGTTTTGGCGGGCACGCGACCGAGTTGTATCTGGAGGACCAGACGCGCGAGCGGGCGGACGGCTCGCAGGCGCACGTGATGCGTTGGTGGGTCTGGGCCTTTGATCGCACGCTTGAGGGCGAGCGCCGTAGGTAAGGACGTGCGGCATTCGGGTACAATGACAGGAATCTTGTCACTTACGGCGCTGTCGTGCGCTTTTTGAAAGGACGAAGTATGAACGATATCCAGGGCTATCAGAACGGCCCCGTCGAGAGCGGCGCAAGTCGCGCCAAGGAGATGTCGCCGCGCGCGTACAATCTCGCCATGTCTGCCCTGATCTTCTTGGGCTTTTGCGCCATGGGCGCCGGCGCCTACTTTACGAGCACCATGTCGTTTGCGCGCATGATGATGAGCGGCGCCGCCTTGCCGCTGGTCTTTGGCTCGTTTATTTTGACCATCGTCGGCATGGTCATGATGTCGGCCGCCGCCAGCAAGCAGTCCGTGGGCCTGTCCCTTGTGGGCTACGTAATCTTTGCTAGTACCTTTGGCCTGACCGCGTCGTTTGGCCTTGCCAACTACGACCTGCCCACCATCAACACTGCCTTTATCGCCACGGCCGCCATCACCTTTGTCTTTGGCGCCTTGGGCGTGACGTTCCCCAAGTTTTTCCAACGCGTATATGGCATCGGTTTTGGCATTCTGCTCGCCACGATTCTGGTTGAGATCGTGCTGATGTTCATGGGCGTCTCGCAGACCATCACCGACTTGATCGTGATCGTGGTGTTCGCCGGGTTTATTGGCTACGACACCTATGTTGCCACGACGGTGCCGCCTACGCTGCCCAACGCCGTGCTCATGGCATCCAACCTGTTCGTGGACATCATCAACGTGTTCCTGCGCATCCTGAACATCCTCGGTCGTCGCGACTAGTGGCGAATTGCGGCGGTGCTTGCCGTGCGTGCAAATCGATGCGAAAGGCGGTCCTTCGGGGCCGTCTTTTTTGTACGCGGCGGGGTATCATGGATGGGAAAAGCCGATAGCGGCAGCGACAGGAAAGGTGGCCACGTATGGCAGATGTCGACAACAGGAAGCGTAACCGCAGGTCTAACCGAGCGGGTCAGCCCAATCCCAAGCGCGAGGCGCGTGCCAAGGCCGCCGAGCGCCATGTGGCGGCTGTGTCCGAGGCCTGCGCTAAGGACATCGAGCGTTCGCTTGTCGGCGTGCGCGAGTTCGATGGTATGCCTGCCGGTTTTGTCGCGGCGATGAAGGCCAAGGCCCAGAAGGCGGCGGCTGCTGAGGAGCAGGCTGCCGAGGCTGTAGAGGCTGACGCTGCCGAGGTAGAGGCTGCCGAGGTGGAGACCGCGGTCGAGCCCGAGGTGGCGCTCGAGTCCACCGAGTTGGCCGACGAGGCTGAGTCCGCGCCCGCGGAGGAGGCTGCTCCGGCCCTGCCCGAGGTCACTGTGCTTGATGCCTCTGCCACGCAGGCAATCCTCGATAACGGCCGCGGCTATGCGCAGTTCTGCGATATGGCCGTGCTTGCCTTTGCCTCGTTTACCAATCCGGGCGGCGGCTATATCCAGGGCTATCTGGGCCAGGAGGCGACGCTCTGCGCCGATTCGTATCTGTACAACGTGCTCGACAAGCAGCGCAAGTGGTACGGCGAGAACCGTCGCCGCAACATCAACTGCGAGCTTTACCGCAACCGTGCGCTGGTGGTGCCCGCCGTACGCTTCGATCGCAACCATGTGCACGCCTATGCCGACGTAATCGTGGCCGCCGCGCCCAACGCCAAGCGTGCCCGCCAGGAGTATCGCGTGAGCGACGATGCCTTGCTTGACGCTCTGCGTGATCGCATCCGCTTTGTGCTTGCCATCTGCGACGAGCTGGGTCGCGAGAAGCTCGTACTGGGTGCTTGGGGTTGCGACAACAACGGCTTCGACGCCGAGGCCGTGGCCGAGCTCTTCCGCAAGGAGCTCGCATCGGGCGACTTTAAGGTCAAGCGGGTGTTCTTTGCCGTGCCTTCTACGCGCTGGGATGAGGACTTCGCCAAGTTCGAGCACGTGCTGGCAAGCTTCCCCGAGCGTAACGAGGAGTCCTATGCCCAGGTTGCCGCACGCGCTGCGGCTGCTCGCGCCGCCGAGCAGGCCCAGGCTGCCGCCGAGGACGATGAGGACGATGACGATTGGCGCAAGTACCTGTAATCGGTACGGGCCGACAGATAGGTCGAGCCGGCGGGAGGGCTGCTCCCGTCGGCTTTTTACTAAAGGAGGGGCTTACGATGAAAAACGTTCTGTGCTTTGGTGACAGCAATACCTATGGCTATGATCCGGCTGGTATGCGCGATGGCACCGCGGTGCGCTATGCGCAGGATGTGCGCTGGTGCGGCGTGGCGCAGCGTGACCTGGGCGAGGGCTGGCATGTGATTGAGGAGGGGCTCAACGGCCGCACGACGGTGCGCGACGATATGTGCCATCTGGACACTAACCTTAACGGTGTTCGCGCGCTTCCGATGCTGCTCGAGGCCCATAAGCCACTGGACGCCATTGTGATCATGCTGGGCACCAACGACTGTAAGACGGTCTTTAACGTGACAGCTTCCGATATCGCCCGTGGCGCCATGGCGCTGATTCGCGCCGTCCGCGCGTTTCCGTGGACCGACGCCGCGCCTTGTCCGCGCATTCTGCTGATGGCTCCTATCAAGATCAAGCCGCAGATCGCCGATGTGTATATGACCGACTTTGACGAGCATTCCGTCGAGGCCTCGGAGCATTTTGGCGAGTACTATGCGCACGTGGCCGAGCAGTTTGGCTGCGACTTTTTGAATGCCGCCGATTTTGCCGAGCCGGGCGATATCGACTATCTGCATATGATGCCCGAAAGCCACGAGAGCCTGGGGCACGCCGTGGCAGCCAAGCTCAAAGAGATGCTCGGTGAGTAGCACGGCCCCAAACCACCACAAAGGTACCCTTGCGGTGGCTTGTTTCGTTTGTTTGTCTTGATCTGTAACAGTTTTAAGGCCGAAAACGGGCTAGATGTTACAGATTGAGATTATTTAGGGCGATATCGGTCGTTTGTCTCGATCTGTAACATCTAGGGTCGATTTTGCCGAGTTACTGTTACAGGTCGAGATTATCTTCTCAGCGGAATTTGAATATCTCGATCTGTAACAGGTGGGCCGAAAAATGGGCTCTAACTGTTACAGATCGAGATGTTTGTGGGAACCACCGCAAAGGCGCCTGTCCCCTTTGCGGTGGTTTTGGGACGGGGCTTAGTACTGCCACATGTGGTTGACGGGGCCGGAACCTTTGCCCATGTCAAAGCCGGCGGCGAGAGCGCCGGTTAGGTAGGCCTTGCCGGCGTTGACGGCGTCGGCAAGATCCATGCCCTGTGCCAATGCGCAGGCGATGGCGGACGAAAGCGTGCAGCCGGTGCCATGCGTGTTGCCGGTCTCGATGCGCTTGTGGCGGAACCACGTGGTGAGCGGATCGCCCAGGTGGTTGCCCTCGTCATCGAGCGGCGCGGGCTCCGCTAGCACATCGTTGGCCTCGTTGACAAAATGTCCGCCTTTAACGAGGGACGCGCAGCCAAAGCGGCGGGTGAGGAGCATGGCAGCGTTTTGCTGTGTGCGCTCGGAATCGACCTCGTAGTCGAGCAGCGCCATGGCCTCGGGAATGTTGGGCGTGATGACGGTCGCCAGCGGGAACAGGCGACGCGTGAGCGCCTCGGTGGCATTCTCGGTAATGAGGCGAGCGCCCGAAGTGGCGACCATAACGGGGTCGACGACCACGTTGGTTGCGTTCCATGCACTCAGGCGGTCGGCGATAACTTCGATAATCTCGGTGGACGAAACCATGCCGATCTTGACGGCGCTCGGGCGGATATCGTCAAAAACGGCGTCAATTTGCGCAGCGACGATATCTGGCGAGATATCCTGCACGGCGGTAACGCCCAGGGTGTTTTGCGCTGTGATGGCGGTGATGGCCGTCTCGGCATACAGACGGTGCGCCGTGATGGTCTTAATGTCGGCCTGAATGCCGGCGCCGCCGCTGGAATCGGATCCAGCGATAGACAGGACGGCAGGTACCTTACTACGATCCATGTTCGCTCCCTTGCCCGGTCGGATTCAAATGGGTCTTCTACCTGCATTATAAAGTTGCCCGGGCCGGCTGCATGCCGATCCCGGGCGGGTGGTGCAATCTTTACGCAAATGTTAGCAAATGTTCACACGTCAACAATTGACGGGCGTTGCAGCAGACTTGCGAACGATTTCCTCGTAAAAGCTAGTCCTCCATGCCCAAGTCGATCGTGGTGCCCTCGAAGATCTTGTTGACGGTGCGGACGGCGCACATCTTGCCGCACATGGTGCAGGTGCCCTCGGTGGCGGCGGGGGATTCCTCGTAGCGCTTCTTACCGGTGACCGGGTCGAGTGCACACTTCCACATGGCATCCCAGTCGAGTTTGCGGCGCGCCTGGCCCATCTTGTCGTCCATGTCGCGGGCGTGGGGCACCTTCTTGGCGATGTCGGCGGCGTGCGCGGCAATCTTAGTGGCCATAAGGCCGTCGAGCACATCCTGGGCGTTAGGCAGGCATAGGTGCTCGGCCGGCGTCACGTAGCACAGAAAGTCGGCGCCGGAGCTCGCGGAGATGGCGCCGCCGATGGCTGCGGTGATGTGGTCGTAACCCACGCCGATATCGGTCACCAGCGGCCCGAGCACATAGAACGGGGCGTTGTGACACAGGCGCTTCTGCAGCTTCATATTGGCGGCGATCTCGTCGAGCGCCATATGACCCGGGCCTTCGACCATGACCTGGACGCCGGCTGCCCAGGCGCGCTTGCACAGCTTGCCCAGCTCGATCATCTCGGCGGTCTCGGTGGCGTCGTTGGAGTCGTAGAGGCAGCCCGGGCGGCAGGAGTCGCCGAGCGAAATCGTCACGTCGTACTCGTGGCAGATTTCGAGCAACTCGTCGTAGAACTCATAGAACGGGTTCTCGTTACCGGTGACCTCCATCCAGCCAAACAGCAGCGAGCCGCCGCGGCTCACGATGTTCATCAGGCGGCCGGTTTCCTTAAAGGTCTTGGTGACCGACTTGTTGATGCCGCAGTGGATGGTCATAAAGTCCACGCCGTCCTCGGCGTGCGCACGCACGACCTCGAACAGGTCGTCCTTGGTCAGCTTGACCAGCGGCTTTTCCATGTAGCCGATGGCGTCGTACATGGGGACGGTGCCCACCATGAGCGGCGTCTCGTCGATGAGCTGCTGGCGGAACTGGCGCGTCTTGCCCGAGTTGGAGAGGTCCATGATGGCGTCGGCGCCAAAGTCCTCGGCAATTTTGACCTTCTTCCATTCCTCGGCGGCATCGGCCTTGTCGCCCGAGATGCCCAGGTTGACGTTGACCTTGGTGGACAGGCCCTCACCGACACCAAAGGCGCGCATGCCCTTTTTGATGTGCACGATGTTGGCGGGAATGGCGATGCGGCCGTCGGCCACGCGCTCGCGGATGTACTCGGGGTCGCGATGCTCGCGCTCGGCGACTTCCTTCATCTGCGGCGTAATCTGCCCGGCGCGGGCGAAGTCGATTTGCGTGACGAGCTTGGGCTCGGTCTGTGTGCTCATTGGCGCGGCTCCCTTCGTTGGCATTACCCATATCAGGTTTGCGGGTCAGGGCGGGCGCGCCCAGTCTCAGCCTGCCGTCTTGTCCTACAAGCTCCCCGTTATGTCATGGGCTCAAGTATAGCCTGAATGGGTACGATTGGGCCAACGAGCGTGCCTGTGGGGAGGCGAACATGGAAGACAAGCATCTATATCGAGAGACACAATGGGACGTATCGGCCGAGGAGGGCCGTGCGCACCATGGGTTGGTCGCGATTGGCTTTGCGGTGCTTGCCGTGCTGGTGATTGCCTTTTGTATTTGGACGTTTGGCGGTCGCGGCGGCGCTGCCTGGGAGTTTGAGGCCGACGAGGCCCTGCCGATCATGACGGTGAAGGTCGCGGGCGGCAATACCGTTGCCGCGCCGGGCGACTATTGGTATCCGCGCGATGAGTTTATGCAACTGCAGCTGAGCGGCGGGTCTATTCCTGGCGAGGAAATCGAACGCGTGACGTTTGATGCGGCGCTCAAAACACTTACGGTTAAACTCAAAGATCAAGGGGATGTGCCCACGACGATGGATATCGCGCTGACGGAATGGCGCCTGGAGCCCCCGTCGGGCATCAAGGTGTCCGAGGTGGAGCATGTCAAAATTACCTATCAGGATGGCTCGACAAATGAAATTGCCAAAGCCGACGGCTTGGCGGAATAGACGCCGTGCCTAGGCAGCACATTCAAAAGTAGCGGTGGTCCTACAAGGCCTGTTCGTTCAGGAAGACCAAAGTGTTTTTATTTGAAAGCTCGGGAAAGTGACGATAACCAACGTCGAACGCGGTGAGTTCGCTTACATCCTCGAGCTTGTTTTCTGCCATCCAGCGCACCATGGAGCCGCGCGCCTTTTTGCTGGCGGTCGAGCGCCGGATGGGCTTGTCGTTGCGGACGCCTTCGCCAAAGAGACATGTGACGACCGTGGCGTCGGTGGTGAGGCAGGGTAGAACGGCTTTGGCGTATTCCGCGCTGGCAAGGTTAACGATCGTAGCGTTGGATCCTGCCGGAGCGATAGCCCGTGCGAGCTTGTCGCCCCAAAACGAGTAGAGGTCTCGGGCACCGTCGACGGCAAGCTTTGTGCCCATCTCCAGCCGATACGGTTCAACGGCATGAAAGGGGCGCACGCATCCGTAGAGTCCCGAGAGTATCCATAGATGGTCTTGCAGCCATGCGAGCTGCGCGGAATCCATCACCTCGGGCGCCATGCTCTGGTATTGAATGCCGTGATAGGACATGACGGCAGGGTAGAGGTGACGCGCGATATCGGGATCGGCGAGGTCGGCATCGCTCAGGACGGGCATAAATTCGTGAAGCGTATCCAGGCAGGTTGTAAGCAGCCTGTCGCTCACGTTCCACAGCGCCTGCAGGCCGCCGCTGCCTTCATCCCGCTCGATATCTAGCAGTACGCGGTGGAGGAGAGCCGTCTCGTGCACAAAAGGTGGAATGTCCGGGACTTCAAAAGCATCTTGGGCCGCGCGCATCTGTTTGGCGGGCGAAATGATGACCTGCAGCATGGACTCTCCTCTGCCAAAAAAGAAGTTGCGGTGGAATACGGTCTGTTTTGGCCGTTTATGGGCCAGTTTAGTCCGTATTTCACCGCAACTGATTAAGGGTTGATTAGGCGCGCTCGATGAAGGCCTTGTAGCCGCGATAGGCCTCGTAGATGTCGGCCTTGTTGGCGACCTCCCACAGGGCGTGCATGGACAGGACGGCAACGCCGGAGTCGATGACGTTCATGCCATACTTGGCCATGATGTAGGCGATGGTACCGCCGCCGCCCGCGTTGACGCGACCGAGCTCGCAGGTCTGGAAGTCCACGCCCGCCTCGTCCATGATGTCGCGGACGAGGGCCACGTATTCGGCGTCGGCGTCGTTGGAGCCACCCTTGCCGCGGCTGCCCGTGTACTTGTTAAAGCACAGGCCACGACCCATGAAGGCTGCGTTCTTGGTCTCGAACTTGCCGGCGTAGCCCGGGTCGAAGCCGGCGGACACGTCAGAGGAGAGCATACGGCTGTGGGCGAGTGCGCGGCGCAGGGCCAGCGGGCTATCCTCGCCGGCGAGCGTCATGATCTCGGCGACGGTGTTCTCGAAGAAGCGGCTCGTCATGCCGGTGGCACCCACGGAACCGATCTCCTCCTTGTCGACGATGAGTGTGATGCTCGTGCGCTCCACGTTGGCGACGTTGATCTGGGCGAGCATGGACGGATAGGCGCAGACTCGGTCGTCGTGGCCATAGCCCAGAATCATGGAGCGGTCGAGGCCCATGTCGCGGGCCGGGCCGGCGGGCACGACCTCGATCTCGGCGGAGAGGAAGTCCTCCTCCTCGACGTCGTACTGCTCCTTGAGGATATCCAGGAACATCTGCTTGACGGGCTCCTTGGGGGCGTCCTTGTCGTCCTCGTCAAACTTGACGGGACGGCCGCCCACGATCACGTCGAGGATCTCGGCGTCGACGGCGTCCTTGGCGGGCTTGGCCATCTGCTCGCTCGAGAGGTGGATCAGCAGGTCGGAGATGGTAAAGACCGGGTCGTCTGCCTTGTCACCGATGTTGATGTCGACGGTGGTGCCGTCCTTTTTGCAGATGACGCCTACGAGTGCGAGCGGGGAAGCGACCCAGTGGTAGCTCTTGACGCCGCCGTAGTAGTGCGTGTCGAGGTAGGCCATGTCGCCGGCCTCGAAGGCGGGGTTTTGCTTGAGGTCCAGGCGCGGCGAGTCCACGTGGGCGCCCAAGATGTTAAAGCCCTGCTCGAGCGGGGCGGTGCCCAGGTTGACGAGCATGAGGTCCTTGCCGTGATTGGCGGCGTACACCTTGTCGCCGGCCTTGAGCGCGCGGCCCTCGGTGATCACGGTCTCCAGATTGACGTAGCCCGCCTCCTCGGCCATCTTGATACCGGTCTTGACGCACAGGCGCTCGGTCTTGTTCTCGCTCAAAAACTGCTTATAGCCGCGGCAAAGCTCCTCGAGCTCCTCGATCTGCTGTGGCGTGTACTTTTTCCATGCGCAGGGACGCTCCATGACGCAGGCTCCTTTCGGATCGATCGTGCTGGTTGATGTACCGTCAGCCATCGTATCACGCGCGGGCCCGCGGCGGCAGGGAAGCCTGATGTGCGGTGGCCGCGGGGCGGGGAGCGTGTAAACTGGTGTGAGCAAACCGTGCCCAGCCCAAAGCGAGGTATTCAATATGTCTGACAAGCGCCGCACCTTTGCCGTTATCGACGGCAACTCGCTCATGCATCGCGCCTTCCACGCCGTGCCGCCGACCATGAACGCGCCGGACGGTCGCCCCACCAATGCGATCTTTGGCTTTCTGAACATGTTTCTCAAGATGATCGATGCCTTTAACCCCGACGGTGTGGTCGTGGCGTTTGATAAGGGCAAGCCGCGCGTGCGCATGGAGATGCTGCCGCAGTATAAGGCGCAGCGCCCGCCCATGGACCCCGATCTGCACGCGCAGTTTCCGATGATCAAGGAGCTGCTCACCGCGCTCAACGTGCCGATTCTGCAGTCCGAGGGCTGGGAAGGCGACGATATCCTGGGAACCATGGCGCGCCTGGGCGAGCAGGCCGGCTGCGACATGCTGCTGGTGACCGGTGATCGCGATATGTATCAGCTCGTGACCGAGCACGTCAACGTGGTCTCGACCCGCAAGGGCCTGTCCGACGTGGCGATCATGACGCCCGAGAGCGTGGACGATCTGTATCACGGCATCACGCCGGCGCTCGTGCCCGACTTTTATGGTCTGAAGGGCGACACGTCCGATAACATCCCCGGCGTGCCGGGCATCGGCCCCAAAAAGGCGAGCGCGCTCATTGCGCAGTACGGTAGCCTGGACGAGGTCATCGCACACGCCGACGAGGTCAAGGGCAAGATGGGCGAAAACCTGCGCGCGCACATCGACGACGCGCTGCTGAGCCGCAAGGTCGCGACCATCCGCACCGATGCACCCGTTGAGCTCGATTTTGAGGCGACGTCCTTCCCGGCGTTTTCTGCCGATGAGGTTTCCGCGGCGCTGGGTACGCTTGGTATCACCGCCATGCAGAATCGTTTCTTGGCGCTGATCGGCGGCGAGGGCGGGGCTGCTGCTGCCTCCAGTGTGTTTGAGATGCCCGCGATGGTTCGCGCGGCCGCCGGCGATGCTGACGCGCTTGGTGCCGTTGCGGCTGAGGTCTCCCGTGCGATTGGTGCCGGTGAGTGGGTCGCCGCCGTGGTGGACGACGACAAGGAAGAGGGGGCGCTCTTTGGACTGACGCGCACGCTGTGGTTGGCGACGTCCAAGGGTCTGTTCTCGCTCGAGGAGGGCGACGGCGGTGCGGCGACTGAGGTTGAGGGCTTCAACTTCGTCCACGGCGTGATTGCCGGCGTGCTCGCGCGTCTGTTTATGGAGGGTCGCGTGGCGAGCCCGGATATGAAGGCACTGTTGCACGAGCTTTCGCCCATCGATTCTTCTGAGCCCGAGCTCATGGATCCGCTGGCAGTCGATTCTACGCGCATCTTCGATACCGTGGTTGCCGCCTACCTGCTGGATTCCGACCGCTCCGAGTTCGATGAGGCGTATCTGGCCGATACTTATCTGCAGATGACGCTGCCTGCGGCGCGCGGTGCAGAGGGTGCCGGCGAGGACGCTCCTGCGCCCGCCGCT
>UQRX01000020.1:0-33718 GCA_900543595.1 uncultured Collinsella sp.
AACAGGAGGCCACTTAATGTGGCCTCCGTCGTGAGCAGGACTGTAGAGCAGGAAACTTAGCCCGTGCCGGGGCCGCTGAGCCCTGACCGGCGGGATACACGGCTTCAGATGGGGCTTTGATGCATGGGTGGTCTGTTGTTGTGCAAATGGGTATCATACTGTGGTTATTGCATCGACTCAGTGATGCATGTTTGTACGTTCCCGGCGGTCGGTTTGCCAGAAGCGCCCCGCCGGTTGTTCCAGACCCGTTTCGAAGAAAGGAAACAACACTCACCTATGGCAGCTAAAAAATCATCTCCCTTGAAGATCATCCCGCTCGGCGGCCTAGATGGCATCGGCAAGAACATGACGGTCTTCGAGTGCGGCGACGACATGGTGCTCGTCGACGCTGGCCTCATGTTCCCCGACGACTCGCAGCCCGGTATCGATCTGGTACTCCCGGATTACACCTATGTTCTGGAGAACGAGGAAAAGCTCCGCGGCATCGTCGTCACTCACGGCCACGAGGACCACACCGGTTCGCTTCCGTATCTGCTTCAGGACCTCAACAACAAGGTGCCCATCTTCTCGAGCAAGCTGACGCTCGGCTTTATCGAGGGCAAGCTCTCCGAGTTCCGCATTCGTGCACCCAAGTTTCGTGAGGTCAAGGGCGGTAGCCACGTTAATCTCGGTGGCATCTCGCTCGATTTCTTCTCGATGACGCACTCCATCCCGGGCGCTCTGGGCGTGTTCATCCGCACCAACCAGGGCACCGTTATGCACACCGGCGACTTTAAGCTCGACCAGACGCCCATCGACGGCGTCACGCCCGACTATGCCGCTATCAGCCGCTTTGCCAAGCAGGGCATCGACCTGCTGCTGTCCGACTCCACCAACGCCACGGTCCCCGGCTTTACCAAGTCCGAGGCCGAGGTTGGCCCCAATCTGCTGCATGCCATCAAGAATGCTCCGGGCCGCGTGTTTGTCGCGTCCTTCTCGAGCCACATCCATCGTCTGCAGCAGATCTGCGACGCCGCCCGCAAGTGCGGCCGCAAGGTCGTCGTGACCGGTCGTTCCATGCTCACCAACACCCGCGTGGCGCGCGAGCTCGGTTACCTCAACATCGATGACGCCGATATCATCGATGCCTTCGATATCGACAACCTGCCCGACGATAAGATCGTCGTCATGTGCACCGGTTCGCAGGGCGAGCCTCTGTCGGCCCTTTCGCGCATGGCCAACGGCGAACACAAGACGCTCTCCATCCACGAGGGCGATACCGTCATCCTCTCGGCAACGCCGGTCCCCGGTAACGAGAAGGCCGTTCAGCAGGTCGTCAACAGCCTCGCCAAGCTTGGCTGCGACGTGTGGGATAAGAACCGCGCCCTCGTTCACGTCTCGGGTCACGGCAGCCAGGAGGAACTCAAGCTCCTGATGGCCATGGCCAAGCCTACGTACTTTATGCCGGTCCACGGCGAAGCCGTGCATCTGCGTGCCCATGCTCAACTTGCACGCAAGATGGGTCTCAAGGAAGATCATATCTTTATCCTCGACAACGGCGATACGCTCGAGATGCGTGGCGGTATCGTCAAGCGCGGTACGCCCGTCGAGTCTGGCGTCGTCTACGTCGACGGACTGCGCATCGGCGATACCGACCCCATCGTCCTGCGCGATCGTCAGAAGCTTGCCAACGACGGTATGGTCACGGCTGTCGCTATCGTTTCGCTCAAGCACAAGAAGATCGAGGCCATCGAGTTCTCGGGCCGCGGCGTCTCCTTTGCCATCGACGATCAGTTTTCCGAGGATGCCTCCGCAGCTATCATGAAGACGATCGAGAAGGGCAAGTTCAGCTTTACGAGCAGCGGTTCCGATGCCATTCGCAAGGCCGTGCGCGATTCGCTCTCTAACTTTATCTGGAGTCGTACGCGCACTCGTCCGATGATCATCCCGGTCGTCATGGAGGTTTAGTTTGGCGCGCGGATCTGCACAAAACGCCAAAGGCAATAAAGCCAACAACCAACCGGCATCTGCTAAGGGTGCCGGTTCCCATCTTCGTGCCAATAAGGGCCATGAGGCCGAGTTCGACGATTTTGAGCCCCTGGTCGAGCCTTCGGCCAACCGCGATATCGCCGGCGTGGTCATTGCCGTTTTGGCGATTGCGTCCTTCATTGCCGTGATTTCGCC
Organism: uncultured Collinsella sp.; assembly: GCA_900543595.1. Classification (GTDB taxonomy): domain Bacteria; phylum Actinomycetota; class Coriobacteriia; order Coriobacteriales; family Coriobacteriaceae; genus Collinsella. The sequence goes on from UQRX01000020.1 coordinate 2,164, forward strand.
GGCGACCGCACCCGTTACGGCTGCGGTTGCCGGTTTCTACCACCTGGGCTTTGGTCTGGGCGCCTACGTGCTGCCGATCGTCATTTTGCTGTTTGCCGCCACGCTCTTTTTAGGCGAGGACTCGCCGCTCAACGTGCGCTCTGTTGCGGGCGGCACCGTGGTCTTTATCGCCGTCGTCTCTATTCTTTCGCTGATGGTGCCGGGTACGAGCGTCTCGTGCGACCTTATGTTCACGCCGCAAAACCTGTCCGCCTCGGGTGGCTACATCGGTTCGTTTATTGCGAGTGCGCTGCAGAATGCCCTGGGTAAGCCTATCGCGATGGTGGTCCTGTTGGGTCTGGCCGTCGTTGGCTTTGTCATCATCGGCTTTTCGGTGGGCGGCGTTTTGCGCTCTGCCCGTGACCGTGCGGCCGATTTTGCCGAGCGCCGTCGTGCCGACGTCAACGCGAGCCCCTGGGGTGACGACGAAGCCCTGTCGGTGCCCGGCGTTGCCCGTCCGCACCTGAGCATTCTTCGTCAAAAGGGCTCCGATATGTCCGTGACCACGGTCATGGGCAACGATGCGGACCCGGTTTTGGACGATGGCGACGAGGACGAGGATCCGTTTGTCGACGTGTCCGATGCCGTGGAGGCCGAGCGCGCTAAGACGACTCTGCTGCCGCGCCGTCATGCCAAGAAAGGCAAGACGGCTCCCAAGCTCAATACGAGCGAGCCCGACCCGTCTTGGTCCGAGAGCGAGATTGAGCTTACCGAGGGCGATGACGAGGACGAAGGGGCTCCGATCGAGACCGCCAAGACGACCTTGCTGCCGCGCCGCCATGCCAAGCGCGGTCAGGTGACCGGCCAGCTTTCGATGGAGGACGATCCGGACAAGGTTGACGAGTCCGAGCCGCCGTTTGCCGTGAATCCCGTTTCGGCCGCCCCTCAAATTCCTGATTTCCTCAAGCATCCCAAGGTTGCCGATACGGCTGTCGCGGGCGCTGCCGAGGCGTCTACTTCGAGCGATGGGGGAGCGGACAATGCCTCCGCGGATAACGAGGGCGAAGAAGAGGACGGCCTTAAGCTTCCGCCGCTCGAAATCCTGCATGCAAACCCTCAGTCCGCTTCTGCCGCGTCGTCGGACAAGGAACTGGAACAGACCGCCGAGTCGTTGCAGTCCACGCTGCTAGAGTTTGGCCGTAGCGCTCGCGTCGTCGGCTGGATTGCCGGTCCCACGGTGACGACCTTTAAGCTGCAGCCCGGCGAGGGCGAACGCGTGAGCAAGATTTCGAGCCTTGAGGACGACATCGCGCTTTCGCTTGCTGCTCAGTCCGTGCGTATCTTTGCGCCGATTCCCGGCACCTCGCTCGTGGGTATCGAGATCCCCAATCGAAAGCGTCAGAACGTCAACTTGGGCGACGTGCTGCCCTATGTTAAGGGCGGTCCGCTTGAGCTTGCCATCGGTCGCGATGCTGAGGGCACGCCGGTCGTCGCCGACCTTGCCAAGATGCCCCACCTGCTGATCGCCGGTACCACGGGTTCCGGTAAGTCGGTCATGATCAACTCAATCATTACGACCCTGCTCATGCGCGCCCTTCCCGAGGACGTTCGCTTGATCATGGTCGACCCCAAGCGCGTCGAGCTCGCAGGCTATAACGGCCTGCCGCATCTTTACGTGCCCGTAGTGACCGAGCCCAAGCAGGCCGCGAGTGCCTTGCAGTGGGCGGTTTCCGAGATGGAGCGCCGCCTGAAGGTCTTCGAGCGCCTGAACGTGCGCAAGATCTCGACCTATAACGAAAAGCAGGCCGCCGGCGAGTTTGAGCATTACGATAACCCACCGCAAAAGATGCCCTACCTGGTCATCATCATCGACGAGCTTTCGGACCTGATGATGGTTGCCGGCAAGGATGTCGAGGCGTCGATTGTGCGTATCGCCCAGCTGGGCCGTGCCGCCGGTATCCACCTTATCGTGGCGACTCAGCGTCCGAGCTCTAACGTGGTGACGGGTCTCATCAAGGCAAACATTACCAACCGTATCGCCTTCAACGTCGCAACGGGCATCGACTCCCGCGTCATCATCGACCAGATGGGTGCCGAAAAGCTCACCGGCTTGGGTGACATGCTGTTCTCAAAGGTCGACTGGGGCAAGCCCCGTCGTATCCAGGGCTGCTTTGTTTCGGATGACGAGATCAACGAGATTGTCGAGTTCGTCAAGTCGCAAAGCGAGCCCGACTACCATGAGGAGATCCTGTCGGCCGTGGCGCCTGCCTCCATGTCCATGGCAGGTGGCGGCGGCATCGTGCGCACCGGCGTTGCCGAGCCTCAGGACGACGATCCGCTTATCTGGGAAGCCGCTCATATTGTGGTGGAATCGCAGCTGGGCTCCACATCTGGCCTGCAGCGCCGCCTGAAGGTTGGCTATGCGCGCGCCGGGCGTATTATGGACATGCTGGAAGAAAAGGGTGTCGTCGGACCGCCCGACGGTTCCAAGCCGCGCGAGGTCCTTTTGGATGAAGAAGGCCTTGCCGCGCTGGAATCCGTTGACGCCGAGATGGCACGTGAAGATCGTGAGTTTGGAGGATTCTGATGGCTGCACGCTTTGGTGACATGCTGCTCGAGCAGCGTCGCCGAATGGGCCTTTCCATTCAGCAGGTCGCCAACACCATCAAAATCAGGCCGCAGATCATCGAGTTTTTCGAGAATGGCAATTTTGCATCGATGCCTCCGCGCGGCTATGCGCAGGGCATGATTTCGAGCTATGCGCGCTTTTTGGGCCTCAATCCGCGGGAGGTCGTCAACGCTTATTTTGACGATCTGATGGCATATGAGCGCGAGACGTCGCAGCAGGGCGGTCGTTTTCAGGACGCCGCAGGCTACGTCAATTCGCGCTCCTCGGTTGACAACGGCCGCTTCCTGATGGTTCAGGGCGGGCGTTCGACGCGTTATGGCCAGCGCCCTCAGCAGGCTGGTTATGTTACCGAGACGGGCTCGAGCGAGGAGATTCGTTCCCAGCGCGATCGTTTTCGCAGCACGCCGGCGCCCGAGGAGCGCGCACTCCCCGCTGCCCGCGGTGTCGCACGTGACCCTCGTGCGGGCTATGGCGATGGTGGTTATTCCGATCGCGGGTACCGTGGCGCTTCTTCCGGCCGTCCGCGCGGCGGCTATGCAGACGCCGATACTACGCAGGTGACGCCTCGCCTTCGATCTCAGTCGCAGACCTTTAGCCAGCGCTCCTCGGCGCCTCGCTCGGGCCAGCGCAACTACCAGGGTCGCGGCGAGCTCGCCCCCCGCTCGGGCCAGCGCAATATGCAGCGCCAGGGTAGCTACCGCGGACGTTCCGACAATAACCGCGGTCGTATGCCCCAAGGCACCGGTCGCGGTGGTTCCAATCGTGGACGCGGCGGTGGGCGCGCTCCCCAGAACAACGGTCTCGATCCTCGTATTGTTTACGCCGGTATCGGCGCCGTGGCGCTGCTTCTGATCGTGCTCATCGTGGTGCTCCTGCGTGGCTGCGGCTCCTCGGCGCCCGAGTCGACGCCCGAGACGCCCGTTGCCACCAAGACAACGACTAAGAAGTCTTCCAAGAAGACCGAATCCGTCGATGAGGATACCGATGAGACGACGGACGAGTCGACCGATTCGGACGCCGCCAAGACGACGGCCAAGAAGGAAGAAAACGAGGTCACAAAGGTCAAGATCTCCGTTGCCAAGGGCAAGACTGCTTGGATTGAGGTCAAGGTCGATGGCAAGTCGGTCTATGGCGCCCAGGCGACCGGCCCCTTTGAGCAGGAATACACGCCCGAGTCCTCGATCGAGATCACCACGTCCAAGCCTTCCGATGTCACCGTTACCAAGAACGGCGAAAAGGTCCGCTACGACACTAAGACGTCGGGCGTGGCACGCGTGACGATCACTGTTCCCAAGAAGGAGACGACCGAGTCCAAGGACGGCGAGAGCACTGACGGCACCGATGGCACCGAAAGTACCGACGGAACCGATGGAACCGACGCCCAGTCCACGGACGGCACCGATACCGCCACCGACGGTCAAACGACGACCGATTCCACCGATTATTCGTACGACAGCTACTAAGCCGCTCGTAAGCGAAAGGATTAACCATGGCTAAAGATTCCAGCTTCGACGTCGTGTCCGAGGTCAATATGCAGGAGGTCGACAATGCCTTCCAGCAGACCACGCGTGAGATTTCCCAGCGCTATGACCTGAAGGACTCCGGCGCCACCATCGAGCTTTCGAAGGGCGACAAGCTCTTTACGATCAACGCCCCGGCCGACTTTGTCTCCAAGCAGATCATCGATGTCTTGAGCTCCAAGCTCATCAAGCGCGGCATCGATCTTAAGGCCGTCTCCTGGGATGCGCCTCAGGCTGCATCGGGCGGTACCGTGCGCGTGCTCGGTCACATCGTCGAGGGTATCGACCAGACGACTGCCAAGAAGATTAATAAGGACATCAAGGATCAGAAGCTCAAGGTCAAGGTGACGATTGAGGCTGACAAACTGCGTGTTTCCTCCGCTTCCAAGGATGCGCTGCAGACCGTGATCCAGTTCCTGCGCGACCAGGACTACGGTCAGCCGCTGCAGTTCACTAACTACCGTTAATTCATTCGAAAGGACCGCTCTCCAACATGGATACTCCGTTGGGCTCCGTGCTCTATATCACCCTCGGGTGCGCCAAGAACGAGGTCGATACCGACCGTATGCGTTCGCTGCTGACCGCCGCGGGCTACGAGGAGGCATTCGATCCGCAGGATGCCGATATCGCCATCGTCAATACGTGCTCGTTCCTTGCCTCCGCAACGTCCGAGAGCATCGAGACCACGCTCGAGCTTGCCAATGAGGTGCAGGACGGCGTTCGTTCCTGCCCGATCGTCATGTGCGGCTGCGTTCCGTCACGCTACGGCGACGACCTGCCCGACGAGCTGCCCGAGGTCGCGGCCTTTGTGAAGGCCGACGAGGAAGATGGCATCGTCTCTGTCATCGATGACGTGCTGGGTGTCGAGCGCGAGATTGCCGCCTATATTCCGCAGGTCAAGCGCACCGTCGAGGGCGCTGTCGCCTACGTCAAGATCTCCGATGGCTGTAACCGCTTCTGTAGCTTCTGCATGATCCCGTATATCCGCGGTCGTTATCACTCGCGCAATGCCGAGAGCATTATCTCCGAGGTGCGTGACCTGGTCGCCGGTGGCGTGCGCGAGATCGTCCTGATCGGTCAGGACACGGGCATCTGGGGTACCGACTTTGCCGACGAGGACCTCGCCGAGGGCGCGCCGCGCAATCTGGCGCAACTGCTGCAGGCCGTTGCTGAGGCGGTGCGTCCTCATAACGTGTGGGTCCGCGTACTCTACCTGCAGCCCGAGGGCATGACCGACGAGCTTATCGAGACCATACGCGATACGCCCGAGGTACTGCCCTATATCGATATTCCTGTGCAGCACTGCGACGCGCGCATCCTCAAGGCCATGCGCCGCTGCGGTTCGCGCCAGGAGCTCGAGGACCTGTTCCGTGACCTTCGCGAGCGCATCCCCGGTATCGTGATCCGCTCCACGGCCATGGTCGGCTTTCCGACCGAGACTGACGATGAGTTCCGCGATCTTATCGACTTTATGGACACCGTCGGCTTTGACTACACGAGCGTCTTTGCGTACTCGCGTGAGGAGGGCAGCCTAGCCGCCAAGATGGAGGGCCAGGTCGACGAAGATGTTAAGCTCGAGCGCGCCCAGGAGGCCATGGATCTGGCCGAGTCGCTCGGCTTTGCCGCGACTGCTGCGCACGTGGGCGAGCGCGCCCAGGTGATCGTCGACGGTATCGAGGAGACCGAGGACGGTGCCGAGCTCATCGGACATGCCTGGTTCCAGGCGCCCGATTCCGATGGTGCGGTGCATCTGGATGCCAGCGAGGCATCTGTGGGCGATATTCTGACGGTCGAGTTTACCGATAGCTTCTGCTACGAGCTTATCGGTCATGTTGTGGAGTAGGAGAGCGTCGTGGCTAACGAGAGCAATAAGGAACTGACGAGTGTTTGGACGCCCGCCAACATCGTGACGTGCGTGCGCATCGTCTTTATTCCGGTGTTCATGATCGTGTCGGCGCTGTCTCACACGAGCGTTACCGGTACAGATTGGAGCACCTTCGACGGCCCGCTCGCCGCCGCCGCCTTTATTCTGTACGTCATCCTGTCGTGCACCGATAAGGTTGATGGCTACCTGGCTCGTTCACGCAACGAGATCACCGACTTCGGTAAGTTCTTGGATCCCATCGCCGATAAGCTCCTGGTGTTCTCTGCCCTGCTGCTATTCTTGGATTTTGGTACCGTAACCGTGTGGTCGGTGTTCATCATCCTGTTCCGCGAGCTGCTGGTGAGTGCCCTGCGCATGGTCGCGAGTGCGGCCGGTGTGGTCGTTGCGGCCGATAAGCTCGGCAAGTACAAGACGGCGACTACGATGGTTTCCATCTGCGGCTATCTGTGCGTCTTTGCGATGTCTGGCCTTAACCTGGCCCCGGTGGCGCTGACGCTCGGTATCTATGGCGTCTCACGCTTCCTGTACGCCGTGGCCGTTATCCTGACCGTTATCTCGGGCGCTCAGTACTTCTGGAACTGCCGCAAGATCGTCTTTTCGGTCTAGGTCCTGGTAGGCATGACGGAATCATTTGAGCAGATTGCTGCGCATAACGAAGAGCTCGCACTCGATATTGTCGAGCGTGCAAGCTTTCGTGGTGTGACGGTTTCGACGGCTGAATCTCTGACAGCGGGTATGATCGCCTCGACGATCGCCGATATCCCCGGTGCCTCGGCGGTGCTGCGCGGCGGTGCGGTGACGTACTGCGACGAAATTAAGCATCGCGTGCTCGGCGTTGAGCAAGAGACGCTCGACCGCTATACCGCGGTGTCGTATCAGACGGCGCGCGAGATGGCTGCCGGTTCGCTGGAGCTGTACCAGAGCGATATTGCCGTGAGCGCGACGGGCTATGCCGGCCCCGGTGGAGGCACCGAGGACGATCCGGCTGGCACTTTTTATGTTGGCTGGGCGTATCGCTCGGCCGATGGGGGAGTGCCGGTCGTGGACTCCATTCGTTGTCGCTATGAGGGCGATCGTTCGTGTGTTCGTGCCCATGCGGTCGCGGAGGCATTGGGTCGCATTGTCCGCGTGCTCGATTCTATGGAATAGACGTGTTTTGAGGGGCCTCTGGGCCCCTTAATTGTGGAGATAGGGACCTCGGCCGAATTTACTCTTTGTGCAGGTAGTTGGCGTAATCTTGCTCGTCATACCTTGCTTGGTTCGCCTGCGGTCAAGTTTTTGGTCAGTGTTTGGTCGGCGTTTGGTTGGGTTTTGGAAAGGTCGGCTGCATATGATTTATCTGAACGGTTGACCACGAACAGCCGTTCGTTTATTATCGATGCAGGTTGTTAAGAGGAGGGCTATTCATGGCCAAGAATTCAGGTCCCGTACGTACCGTTCATGCTCGCACGACGGGTAAAGAGCGCGATGAGATGATCGCCACCACCAAGGCCGAGATCGAGAAGAAATTCGGCCAGGGTTCTATCATGAGGTACGGCGACGGTGGTCCCGAGCTCGAGGTCGAGGCCATTCCCACGGGCGCCCTGGCCCTCGATGCCGCTTTGGGCATCGGCGGCGTGCCGCGCGGCCGTATCGTCGAGATTTACGGTCCCGAGTCCTCCGGTAAGACAACGCTTTCGCTCGAGATTTTGGCAGAGGCCCAGGCTATGGGCGGTGTCGTGGCATTTATCGATGCCGAGCACGCGCTCGATCCCACGTATGCCGCGCGTATCGGCGTGGACATCGACGAGGTCCTCATTTCTCAGCCCGATACGGGCGAGCAGGCGCTCGAGATCGTCGACATGCTCGTGCGCTCTGGCGCCATCGACGCCATTGTCGTTGACTCTGTCGCCGCTTTGACTCCGCGTGCCGAGATCGAGGGCGAGATCGGCGACACTACGGTCGGCCTTCAAGCCCGTCTGATGAGCCAGGCGCTCCGTAAGCTCGCAGGCTCGCTCGCCAAATCTAAAACGACCTGCATCTTCATTAACCAGCTACGCGAGAAGATCGGCGTCATGTTCGGCAACCCCGAGACTACGACGGGCGGCCGCGCTCTCAAGTTCTTCTCGTCGGTACGCATCGATATTCGCCGCATCGACAGCATCAAGCTCAAGGACGAGGTCATCGGCAATCGTGTGCGCGCCAAGGTCGTTAAGAACAAGGTGGCTGCTCCGTTCCGCTCTGCCGAGTTCGACATCATGTACGGCACGGGCATCTCTAAGGAGGGCTCGATTTTGGACATGGCCGTCGAGTGCGGTATCTGCAAAAAGATGGGCTCTTGGTTTGCTTACGGTGAGGACAAGCTCGGTAATGGTCGCGAGGCCGCTAAGGCCTTCCTGCGCGAACACCCCGATTGTGCTGACGAGATCGAGCATAAGGTTCGCCTCGCCTGCGGCCTTGAATTCGATGACGACGCTCCGTCCGAGGTCGAGCTGACCGATCAGCCCGAAACTGAGGAGTTCGATGAGCTTTACGCCATTGATGGCTCCGCGATGCTCGATGACGACGACGAGTAGCGGTTGCCCTCATGTCGTATACGGTGACCGAGGCCACGGTCGTCTTTCCCGATAAGAAGGCGGCCTCCTCGTTCTCGAGTGGGTATGCATCAAAAAAGCCTTGTGCACATATCGACTGTGAGCTCGAGGGCGGTTTTGAACGATCCATCTGGATTCCTGTTCGTGTCGCGCGCCTGTTCCTTAAAAATCGCCCCGATCTTCCCTGCGATTGGGATGAGTTTCGCGAGGCGGTGCAGCTCATTGAGCGTAAATGCGCGCTTACCATGGTGACTGAGATGCTGTCGCGCCGCGACCATGCCACGGGTGAGGTCCGTGACAAGCTCGCTCGTTACGGATTTCGCCAGCCCGCAATTGATTTCGCCGTCCAGCGTGCCACTGAGTACCGCTTTTTAGATGAGAACCGCTTTTGTTCGTACTTTATCGAGGAACGCAAACGACGCGGCTGGGGACAGCGTAAGATTGAGACCGAGCTCAAGCGCCGCCATGTCGTACTCGATGATATCCCCGGCTATCCCGAGGATTATTTTGCCGTGGAGGACGACTTGGCTCGCGCATCGGCTTTACTCGCGAAGCGTCGTGTTCCCGAGACGCGTGGATTCGAAAAGCTCGTCCGGTTTTTGATGGGCAAGGGCTTTTCGTACCACATCGCCGCCGATGCCGTTAAGGTGCGTCTCGATGCCGAACGTGAGGAATGTGCAGTTTAGACATATGCGTTTTGCGTACCTACCGTTCACCGCGTTTTAGCCGCCGTGCTGGGTCCATTTATTTGACAGTTGTTGCGGTTCAACGTACGATAAACACTGTCATTTGCTTTGTGATATGTGCTCATCTTTGATGAGTTTGTTTATATGTTTATCTGTATCCGACCCGCATAAGCTGCGCCCATATTACTCAAATGTCGCGAGCCGTTCGTAAGGACGGTTCGCTTTGTTGTGTAACGAATACATAAAAAGGAGTGAGCATGCCTATCATTGCAGCGCTCGTTGGCATCGTTTTGGGTGCCATCGCCGCCATTGCCTACATGCGCACCGCCAAGCAGGGTAGTCTTCATGAGGCCGACGAAAAGATCCAGTCGGCTCACGCACAGGCTGAGTCCCTAATCGGTGATGCAAAGCGTCAGGCCGAGACCCTCAAAAAAGAGGCTCTGCTTGAGGCCAAGGAAGAGATTATCAAGAATAAGCAGGCTGCCGAGGCCGAGGACAAGCAGCGTAAGAGCGAGATTCGCACGCTCGAGAACCGTGTGATGCAGCGCGAGGAGTCCCTCGATCGCCGCAACGATGCCCTCGACAAGCGCGAGCATCAGCTGTCCAGCCAGGCTGGCCAGGTCGAGAAGCGCTCCCGCGAGCTTGAGGAGCTCTGCGCCAAGCAGACTTCGGAGCTCGAGCGCATCGCCGACCTGACCCGCGAGGACGCTCACAAGGAGCTCCTCGACAAGGTTCGCGGCGAGGTTACCCACGAGGCCGCCACGATCATCCGCGAGTCCGAGCAGCAGGTTCGCGCCGAGTGCCACAAGACCGCTCAGGAGATTTTGTCCCTGGCGATTCAGCGCTGCGCCGCCGACCACACCGCCGAGGTTACTGTTACCTCCGTGCACATTCCTTCCGATGACCTCAAGGGTCGCATCATCGGCCGCGAGGGTCGCAACATCCGCACCTTCGAGCAGGTTTCCGGCGTCAACCTTGTGATCGACGACACGCCTGAGACCGTCGTGCTTTCGAGCTTCGATCCGGTCCGTCGCGAGACCGCCCGCGTCGCCCTCGAGAACCTTATTGCTGACGGACGCATTCATCCTGCCCGCATCGAGGAGATGTATCACAAGGCCGCCGACTTGGTTCAGCAGCGCGTGCGCGAGGCTGGCGAACAGGCTGCCTTCGATACCGGTATCCACGATCTGCATCCCGAGATCGTTAAGACCCTGGGTGCTCTGCGCTACCGCACCTCGTTTGGTCAGAATGTACTCCAGCATTCCCTCGAGGTTTCCGACCTGTGCGGCGTGATGGCTTCCGAGCTTGGTCTGGACGTTGTGACTGCCAAGCGTGCCGGATTGCTGCACGATCTTGGCAAGGCTATCGACCATGACGTCGAGGGTCCGCATGCCGTTATCGGCGCTGAGCTCGCCCGTCGCTATGGCGAGAAGCCCGTTATCGTTCACGCTATCGAGGCTCACCACGCCGACGTCGACCCCAATACGGTGCTCGATGTTCTGGTCCAGGCTGCCGATGCCGTTTCTGCCTCTCGCCCCGGTGCCCGTCGCGAATCGGCCGAGAACTACATCAAGCGTCTTGAGAAGCTCGAGGAGATCGCCAACTCCCATGACGGCGTCGAGCGTACCTACGCCATGCAGGCTGGCCGTGAGGTCCACGTCATGGTTCAGCCGGACAAGATTTCCGATGCCCAGTCCACGGTCTTGGCTCATGACATTGCCCATCAGATCGAGGAAGAGATGGAGTATCCCGGTCAGGTGCGCGTCGTCGTGATTCGCGAGAGCCGCGCTGTCGATATCGCTAAATAACATGAACGACGCGAACGAGCTCATCTCATTTATCGCGTCGATGTCGGGGGAGGGCAACCTTCGCGTCGAGGAGAACCTTGGCGAGGGGTATGTCCGTCTCCGCGTTTCGGAGGCCGAACGGCGCCAGGCAAAGCACGACATTCAGCATGTCGAGGATATTGTCATCGAAATGCTGCGCAACGCTCGTGATGCCGGCGCCGACAAGGTCTATCTCGCCACGACCAAGGAAGATGGCGTACGTACGCTCGTCTTTCTGGATAACGGGTCGGGCGTGCCGCAGGATATGCAGGAGCGCATCTTCGATGCCCGCGTTACCTCCAAGCTCGAGAGCATGAAGATGGATCGCTGGGGCGTTCACGGTCGAGGCATGGCATTGTTCTCGATTAAGCAAAACACCGACGAGGCACGCGTTGTCGCGTCGGATGTTGATCTTGGCTCGGTCTTTAAGGTGAGCGTCGCTACCGACCGACTTGGCGAGCGCGCCGACCAGTCCAGCTGGCCTCAGGCCGTGAAGGACGAGGACGGTCGCTATGTCTGCGCCCGTGGCCCTCACAACATCATTCGCGCCGCATGCGAGTTTGCCCTCGAGGAGCTGCGCGCTTGTGATGTCTATCTGGGGTCTCCGTCCGAGATCGCCGCGACGCTGCATGCGCAGGCCTCCAGTCGTCTCGATGCTTCTCGTCTTCTGTTTATCGACGACGAAGCCGAGCTTCCCGTGGTCGATCGTCTGGGTCTTGCTTCGGATGCGGAAGACTTTATCCGTATCTGTTCGGGTTTGGGCCTTGAGATGTCCGAGCGTACGGCGCATCGTATCTTGGCGGGCCAGATTAAGCCCGTTCGCGGTGTGACCGCACGCCTGCTTCGCGAGCGCGATTCATCTCCACATGCGTCTGCTCCGGTTGATCTTGCCAAGGATCGTCGCGGGCTGCGTATCGCCAAGGACGACATGGCGCAGTTCTCGCGAGCCGTCGAACGCGACTTTAACGATCTTGCATCGCGGTACTATCTCAACCTTTGCGGCGACCCCAAGATTCGTGTTTCGCGTGATCGTATTACCGTGACGTTCGATCTTGCCAAAGAGGAATAGCATCTTTACCGAGTCCGTTCGGTACGATACAGTTATTGCAGTTAAAACGTACTTTTAAACGCAGGAGTTTCTTCATGGATTGCCTGAAGGTATCAAGCAAATCATCGCCCGCGTCCGTTGCCGGCGCCATTGCCGGCATGGTCAAAGATGGTGTCCCCGTCAATATCCAGTGTGTCGGCGCGGGTGCCGTCAACCAGGCCATCAAGGCCGTGGCCATTGCACGCGGTTTTTTGATTCCAACCGGGTTTGATATTTCCTGCGCGCCGGTGTTCTCCGACATCCTCATCAACGGGGAGTCGCGCACGGCCATCCGTCTTTCTATTTACGTTCATCAGATTAATCGAGCTGCTATGGATAACGTTGTGATGGACGACGTTAAACCTGTGGCCTAGCGTGTTTGCTCTTTGCCCGCGCTCTTTGATTCTGCCTATTCCACCTCGTTAGGACTTATACACATGGACCAGGGTTCCGTACGCGATATTCTTGCCGGTAAAACCTACTTTATCCGCACCTTTGGCTGCCAGATGAATCAGCACGACTCCGAGCGCGTGAGCGGCCTGCTCGACTCGTATGGCTGCCTCATGGCGCTCGATCCGGAGCATGCTGACATTGTCGTGTTCATGACGTGCTGCGTTCGCGAGGCCGCTGACACCCGTCTGTACGGTCAGTGCAACTCTTGTAAGAGCCTCCCGCCTTCGCCCTCGGGCAAGCGCGTGGTCGCCGTGGGCGGCTGTATCGCGCAGCGCGACGGCGAAGGTCTGCTCACCAATGTCGATAACGTCAATGTTATCTTTGGCACGCATTCCATCGCGCATGTTGCCGAGCTCATTGCCGAGGCGTTCTTGGACGGCAAGCGTCATATTCGCACCAATGAACACGAGGACACGGATGCTATGAGCATGCCGTGGCATCGTGAGACCCAGTATCACGCCTGGGTCCCCATTATGACGGGCTGTAATAACTTCTGCACCTATTGCATCGTGCCGTATGTGCGCGGTCGCGAAAAGAGCCGCCCTTTCGAGGAGATTGTCGACGAGGTAACCGGTCTAGTGCGCCAGGGCGTGCGAGAGGTCACGCTGCTGGGTCAAAACGTCAACTCCTATGGTCGCGACCTGTTTGGCAAGCCGCGCTTTGCCGACCTGTTGCGTGCCGTGGGCGATACGGGTGTAGAGCGCATCTTCTTTACTTCCTCACACCCCAAAGACCTGCTGCCCGAGACTATCGACGCTATGGCCGAGACGCCTGCCGTCATGCCGCAGCTGCACCTGGCAGTTCAATCGGGCTCGACGCGCATCCTTAAAGAGATGAATCGTCGCTATACGCGCGAAGACTATCTGGGGCTTGTCGATCGCATCCGCAATCGCATGCCCGATATCGCGCTTTCGACCGATATCATCGTGGGCTTCCCCGGCGAGACCGAGGAAGACTTTGAGCAGACGCTCTCGCTTGCCGAGACCGTACGTTATGCTCAGGCCTATACGTTTATCTATTCCAAGCGCGCCGGTACTCCGGCCGCTGAGATTGACGATCCCACGCCGCATGAGGTAATTCTTGAGCGCTTCAACCGTCTGGTGAAGGTTATCGAGACCACGGCGCATGAGTATAACCAAGGTGAGCTGTACACCGTTGTGCCGGCGCTTATTGAGGGTACGAGCAAAAAGAATGATGCGGTGCTGCTGGGTAAGAGTCCTAAGAATCAGACCGTTCATGCACCGATTCCCGCGGGCTACAGCATCGATCAGTTGATTGGCAAGATTGTCGATGTTGACGTCGACGTTGCCAAGACCTGGTATCTGTCCGGATCCGTTGTGGGCGAGCCGCGCTAATGATTTCTCCCGGGGCAGGCCTTTCCGCCGTTGCGATTGTCGGTCCGACCGCGGTTGGCAAAAGTGATGTCGCAGATCGTTTGGCGGCTCGTCTTTCGTCCGAAGTGCTGTCGTGTGACGCGATGCAAATCTATCGAGGTATGGATATCGGCACTGCCAAGATGACACCCGAGGAGTGCACGGCGCCTCTACGCCTGGTCGATATTGTTGAACCGGGCGTTGCATATTCTGCAGCGCTGTATCAGGCAGACGCTCGTGTGCATGTTGAGCGCTTGCTGGACGAGGGCCGCCTACCGGTGTTTTGCGGGGGTACAGGCCTGTATCTCAAGGCCGCCCTGGACGAGATGGATTTTCCCTCGGGCGAGCTTGAGGATGATCGCCGCGCGGGATATCAGGAGCTAGCCGAGCGCATTGGCGAGGAAGCGCTGCACGCGCTGCTTGCTGAGCGTGACCCCGAGTCCGCTGCGGTGATCCACCCCCATAATGTTCGTCGTGTGATTCGCGCGCTCGAAATGCACGATGATGGTGTGTCTTACGCGCAGCAAAAGTCGCAGTTTAGTGTTCCGCGCGAGCATTATCACGCTCTGTGGTTTGGGTTGATGCGTAATCGTGAGGCGCTTTACGAGCGTATTAACCTACGCGTCGATCTGATGTTTGAGCAGGGTCTTGTTGATGAGGTTCGCGGTCTTATGGACCAGGGGCTGGAGGATGCCCTGACTTCGATGCAGGCGATTGGCTATAAAGAGATTATCGATGCCCTTAACGGCGTGATTTCTATGGATGAGGCTCGCGAACTCATCAAGACGCGTTCGCGTCGCTATGCCAAGCGTCAGCTTTCGTGGTTTAAACGCGATGACCGTATCGTGTGGTTCGATATGGACGAGTTTACGATCGATGAGGTCATTGAGGATATCCTTCACCGTATCGAGGCGGTCTAATGGCTCGGTTTCCCCTCGTTCCAACGGCTCCTGCGCCCGAACGTGCCGTTCTTGTCGGAGTTGAGTGGCGCGATAACGCCTGGCCGCTCGATCGCTCGCTTGACGAGCTTGAGCGCCTGGCCCATACGGCTGGCGCTCAGTGCGTGGCGCGTTTGTCGCAGCGTATGGTTAAGCCGTATCCAAAATCGTTTATCGGCTCCGGTAAGGTCGAGGAGCTTTGCGGGCTCGTGCATCGTATGGATGCCGATGTTGTTATCTTCGACGATGATTTAACGCCCTCTCAGCAGTCGTATCTTGAGAAAGCCGTGGGCGAACCGGTTAAGATTATCGACCGTACGGCGTTGATTCTCGATATCTTTGGCCTGCACGCTCAGACTCGTGAGGGTCGCCTGCAGGTGCAGCTAGCCCAATTGCAGTATCTGTTGCCCCGCTTGCGCGGTATGTGGAGCCACCTTGCTAAAGAGCAGACACGCGGTGGCATTGGTTCGCGCTTTGGTCAGGGCGAAAGCCAGCTCGAGGTTGACCGGCGCTTAATTCGCAACAAGATCGCCGCGCTTCGTCGCGAGCTTAAGCAGGTTGAACAGCGCCGCGATGTCCAGTCAAAGAGCCGTATCGAGTCGCCAGCGTTTCGCGTTGCCTTAGCCGGTTATACCAATGCCGGTAAGTCGACGTTGCTCAATCGCCTGACCGGGTCTACGGTGCTTTCACAGGACAAATTGTTTGCCACGCTCGATCCGACGACGCGCTCGTATCGCTTGCCCGGCGGTCGTGGTATGACCATTACCGATACGGTTGGCTTTATTCAAAAGCTACCGCATGGTCTCGTTGATGCCTTTAAGTCCACACTGTCCGAGGTCCTTGGTGCCGACCTGATCCTTAAAATTGTTGATGCCTCTGATGAGGACTACGAGCGCCAGCTCGAGGCAGTCGATCGCGTTCTTGACGAGATCGGTGCCGGCGAGCGTTTGACGCTTACGGTGTTCAATAAAATTGACCTACTCGATAGCGTCGATCGATTGAGTTTCCATCGACGCTATCCCGAGGCCGTGCTGTTCTCGGCCCAGACGGGCGAGGGGCTCGACGATCTCGTCGACCGCATTGCTCGTGAGGCGGCTGCCACCGATGTCTTGCTCTCCGCTGATATCCCGTATCGCGAGGGCGCCCTCATTACGCTGGTGCATGAGCAGGGAACCCTTCTGCATGAGGAATATCTTGAGGACGGCGTTCGCATTGTGGCGAAGTTGCCGGCCCGAATCGCGCCGCGTCTTGAGCGCTATCGTACGGAATAAATGAGCTCTAGCACGCCTAGAATGACAGGCTGATGAAGCAGGTAGAACGGTAAGGCATGCCGACCGAGGACTGCGAGCGCTGGGATGGGATTGGCGTATGCCCATGCTGGCGCGTCGAGGCTTGATGCTTGTGCCGCCTGGGCAGCAAAAAAGCCGGTAAGGTACATAAAGATAAATGGAATGAGCGGATAGTAATCTCCCGAAACAAAGCCCGGCCCCGGGAATCCAAGCCATGCCAGGTAGGGGAGTGGGTATACCGCCTTTGGAATGCCCCAGGTTAGGGCAAAAAGAACAAGGCACACTGCGATGCCCCATGAGCCCGGTATTTTTTGGAGTAACGGACGGGTGAGTGCAACCACCGCGGTGCATGCTGCCATGCAATAGATGATGCCAAAGTTTACCGAATCGTCGACTGATACCAATGTAGTTGCCATCCATACGATCAAGGCTGCGGCCGCGTATTTGAGGGCGCGCTTACCGTTATTACGCGAGAGCGTGCACATCCAACCGGCGATAAACAAAAATACCCAGCTTATACTAGCGCGCCAGATATCCTGGAAAACCGTTTCGGTAAACCATGGCATATTCCATCCATATAGGTAGGCCAAATCCTAGCAAGTGTGGAAACCTGCCATCGATAGCATCGTAAACCCGCGGACGGTATCAAATATGGTGATGCGTTTTTGCATTACGAGAACCGGCGCATTAATCCGACAACCTTACCCAAAATAACGGGGTTCGTCGCATAGATGGGCTCCATAGTGTCGTTCTCGGGCTGCAGGCGCACGCGCCCCTGCTCCTTGTAGAACGTCTTGACGGTCGCCGAGCCATCGATCATGGCCACGACGATTTCGCCGTTCATGGCGCTCTTTTGCTCGCGAACGATAATGTAGTCGCCGTTGTAGATGCCGACATTGATCATTGAGCTGCCGTGCACTTCAAGGATAAAGGAGCCCTGGTCTGTGGCGATTTCGGTCGGGATGGTAAAGGTGTCCTCGATATTTTGCTCGGCCAGAATGGGAATCCCAGCCGCGACGCGACCGACGAGCGGCAGCGAGACCGTTCCGCGGGGCGCTGTGGGTTCATCGGATTTGGAAATCGAGACAGAGGATCCGTCCTCATCAAAGAGCTCTAGGGCGCGCGGTTTGGTGGCATCGCGCTTGAGCAGTCCTCGAGCCTCCAGGGCAGAGAGATGAGCATGAACCGTGCTGGGGGAGGAGAGGCCTACGGCCGATGCCATCTCGCGCACACTGGGCGGATAGCCCTTCTCCTGCTGATATTCCTTGATGAAGTCGTAAATCTGCTGCTGACGCTTGGTAATTTTGCGAGCCATCAGGGGATCCTCTCTACCAATGTCAAACAAATGTTCGGTTATTGCTTGACAGGAACAACTGTTCGAAGATAATAATAACCGAACATTCGTTCTCGCGCTAGACATTTTTGTCCGCGCGGCTTGATAAAACTGTTCTCAGCAAAACACGCGAGAGGAGAACATGATGAACGCAACGGATATGGTCCAGGGAAACCTTGCCCTTAAGCTCGAGACGCCTGTGGCGCCGGCTTTCACGGTTGTCAAAGGCGGCCGATCTGGTTTCCAAACACTGCCTGGCAAGCCCGTCCGCAGCCAGTGTGTCGCCACGACTTCGGCCCCCGTTGCCCTAAAAGTTTCGACGATTGTCGCCCTGGCCGTTGCATTTACGCTCTTCTTTGTACTTGCTACTTCGATCTTCAGCGCTCGTCATGCGGCATATGCCGAGTCGGTATCCAACGTTACCTACGAGACCGTCCGTGTTCAGTCTGGCGATTCCTTATGGTCGCTTGCTCAGGAGCATCCGATTGAGGGTCTTTCCACACAGGAGACCTCTGATATGATCCGCAACGTCAATCACCTGGAGCATGGCTCGCTCGATGCCGGTGCGCATCTTAAAGTTCCCGCTCGTTCCTAAGATTTAAGCACCGTCGCATGGTACCCTTGTAATCGTTTTAGAGGAGGTACCATGCGCTGTCCCAAATGCGGCAAGGCACATACCCGCGTCGTTGATTCCCGCATGCAGGAATCTAATAACACCATCAAGCGCCGTCGCGAATGTTGCTCATGCAATTATCGCTTTACGACATTTGAGCGTTGTGAAGACCCTATCGAGGTCATTAAGTCAGACGGATCCAAGCAACGGTTCGATCGCAATAAGCTGCTGGTCGGTTTGATGCGCGCCACGATCAAGCGAGATATCGACACTAAAAAGCTCAACGAGATCATTGACGATATTGAGGTTGAGCTTCGCTCCCGTACGCTTACGGCCGTTACGTCCCATGAGCTGGGCGATATGGTTCTTAAGCGGTTGGCCAAGATCGATAAAGTGGCCTACATCCGCTTTGCCTCGGTCTATCGCGATTTCAAAGACGTCGATGAGTTTCTGCAAGAGCTCGACAAGCTAAGGTGATTTCATGTCCAACATTACCGTTAACATTAAACGTCTCGACCCAACCGTCGAACTTCCCAAATACGCACATCCCACGGATGCCGGTCTTGACCTCCGAGCCAACGAGGATTGCATTCTGAAGCCCTTTGAGCGTCGTCTGGTATCCACGGGCCTAGCTATCGCCCTGCCCGACGGCTATGCCGGCTTCGTCCAGCCCCGCAGCGGCCTAGCCATTAAGCAAGGCCTGTCCATAGTCAACACTCCTGGCCTCATCGACGCCCACTACCGAGGAGAGCTCAAAGTCATCCTCATCAATCTAGACCCCGCGAACAACATCCAAATCAACAAAGGCGACCGCATCGCCCAACTCGTCATCCAAGAAGTTCCCACGGTCAACCTCATAGAAGTAGAAGAACTAGACGAAACCGATCGAGGCAAAGGAGGCTTCGGCTCCAGCGGCTTATTGTAATGTCCGCTCGCCCCTGGGAGGCCCCTATATATCATTCCATGCTCAAACATTCTCGCTTCGCTTCGCTCGCTGCGAAACTGCGCGTGGAACGATATGTGGGAGAGGCGGGCGGGCGGTTACTCGCTTGAAAAATAAAAGCCTTTCTTTCTAGTAAGCCGATGCGATAAAGGAAAACCTCCTTTCTCGCATCGGCTTACTATATTTATGATTTCCGTTTTCGCCTTTGCAGGTTCTAATGGTGGGGAATCTGGTATAGCTGCTAGTACGTAAACGTAGCTGCTCGGCGGAAGCCGCCCATATATCGTTCCACGCGCAGTTTCGCAGCGCAGCGAGAATGTTTGAGCATGGAATGATATATGGGCGGCTCCCGCCGAGCAGCGGACATTAAGACTCTAGCGGATATGCGCAGGTTTTCCGCCCCAGTAGAAGCGGCAGAAGGCTCGTTTGCGCTTTTGGGGTTTGCCTATGAGTTCCATGGTGGCGACGGCGATGTCTGCGGCTGCATGGGGGCGGCGTAGTACTTCGCCGTTGATGAGTAGGGCTTTGAGTGATTCGGGATGGTCGTGCAGGTGACGCAGGGTTACGATGAGCTCTCGTGCCGTGGTGACGTGCATGCTGGCGCCCATGCCGGTGAGCATGGTGGTGTTGGCCTTTTCTTGGCCATAGGACTTGCCCAGCAGGATCATCGGCAGATGTGCGCATAGGCACTCGGTGACAGTGAGTCCGCCCGATTTGAGGATTGCCAGGTCGCAGCCGTGCATGAGGGCCGCCATGTCGTCGACATAGTCCAGCACCGTGACGTTCTCGAGTTTCATGGCATCGAAGAGCGTCTTCAGCCGGGTGGCATACTCCACGTCTTTGCCAGGCAAAAAGACAAAGTGCATGTCTTCGAAGCTACGCAGGAAGGGGAGTGTGTGGTCCATCGCCGCGCGAAAGCGGACGTAGGGCTGAGGCAAGCTGGCACCGGCCATTACCAGTACGACGGTCTTGTCGATGGGGAGGTTGAACTTGGCTAGCTCTTCCTCGCGATCGTATTCCGTGTCGAATCCGGCGCGAATAGGAATGCCGGTAATGCGAATCTTTGCCTCGGGCACCTTGCGCGGACGCAGGGTTTCGGCCATAAATTCGTTGGCAACACAGAATAGATCGGTGTCCTTGTGGGGCCACCAGCCCTCGACTTCGTAGTCGGTCGGTACGCAGATGACCGGATAATCGATACCCGTAATTACGCGAGCGCCCACGGCAACATTGGCTGCCGTGATGTGCGTTGCAACCACGGCTATGGGCCTGCGGCTACGAATATATTCGTTGAAGGCGGGGAACATAATTCGCGACCATGCCGTGCCGCCACCCCAGAGAAGATGCCCCGTAAGCGTATATCGCCAGGTCAGGTCGTAAATGGGGCGCGTGGCTCCCGTAAAAGAAGCCGCGGTCTTATTGCCGTCGAATTTAATACGTCCAAAATCAAGGATATCGAGCACTTCAATCTCAATATCCTCGGGGATGCCATTGGTGCCGCGGATGAGGTCGAATGCCTGCGCAATCGCCTTTGCGGCGGCCTTGTGACCCGAGCCGACCGAGGCGTGCACGATGGTCACGAGAGGTTTTTGCTGTGCCAAGAGCGTGGTTTGCTCCGATTGGGGAGTGCTGTGCGTGAGCAGGGGAGCGTCGTCGCTCGTCTGCGTCTGATCCATCGATAACTCCCCTTCGACGTTGTAACACGGATTTATCATTGTAGTGCATGAGTGTCACGTTTACGTAAATTTGGGTATGAGCGCAAAGAACGACAACGTTTCGACGAGAGGACTCTTCATGACTACCGATCAGACAATCGATGTTGCGATTATCGGCGGCGGCCCTGCGGGCTATGCTGCCGCCATTTATGCGGCGCGCGCCAACCTGACGACGACTGTCCTTGAGCAGGGCATGTCTGGCGGACAGATCGCCACGTCCAACGAGATTGAGAATTATCCTGGCATTCCGCTGTTGAGCGGTGTTGAACTTGGTGAGCGATTCCAACAGCATGCTGAAGGTCTGGGGGCTCAGGTTGAATGGAGTATGGTGACAGGCGTCGATTACGATGCCGATGCGGCACAATTTACCATCCATCATGATATGGGCGATACAGCAGCCAAGAGCGTTATTGCGTGCATGGGCGCCACGCCGCGTCCTGCGGGTTTTGTTGGCGAGGACACGTATCGCGGTCGTGGCGTTTCGTACTGCGCGACGTGTGACGGCATGTTCTTTCGTGGTAAGCAGGTCTTTGTCATCGGCGGCGGCAATGCTGCCTGCGAGGAAGCCCTGTTCTTGTCAGAAATCGCCAGCAGCGTGACCATCGTGCTGCGTCGCGATCAATTCCGTGCACCCGAGGGTGTTGTGAATAAGGTGCTTGCTAACGACAATATTTCAGTTAGGTACCAAACTAGTATTGTTGAGCTTTCTGGTGAAGCGATGCCCACGACAATCACGTTCAAGGACAATGCGACTGGTGAAATGCACACTGAGTCCTTTGATCCTGGCTCTTTTGGCATCTTTGTCTTTACGGGGACGCAGCCACATACCGGGCTCGTTGAGCACCTAGTCGATTTGGCTCCGGACGGCGGCATTGTTACCGACGATTCGATGGCCACCCGTTCGCCCGGCTTATTCGCAGCCGGCGATATCCGTTCCAAGCGTTTACGCCAGGTTGTGACCGCCGTTTCGGACGGAGCCATAGCAGCAACCAGCGCATACGCTTTCCTACGCGGATAAGTACGATAATATATCTTATGTAAGGTTGCTATCTTTAAACAAAGTGGTTGGACGGTGCGTCAATGTGCTGTCCAACCACTTTTACTTAGCGGGTATGTGGTATGCAAAACTAGATAACCTAGAATACAATATAGAAAACGAACGGAGGCCTCTTATGAACCATGCTAAATACGTTATCCCGATGTCCGATACATCGGTCAGCATTAAGCCGGAGGATATTCAGCCGACGGTGCTGCCGGATGCATTTATTCAGTCCGATATGGTGGGTAAACTCAACGCGTTGAGCCTGCCACGCTATGACCAGTTGCCCAACGTAACGCTCTATCGTGATCAGGTTATTGAGTACATCGAACTGTGGATGGAGCCGCTTTCGATTTGTGTAGAGCAGCCCGTTATCACGCCTTCGATGATCAACAACTACGTGAAGGTCGGCCTCGTTCCTGCTCCGGTTAAAAAACAGTATGGCCGTGAGCAGATTGCGCGTCTCATCGCCATTTGTATCTTTAAGCAGGTGCTGCCCATCGCTGCGGTTCAGGCGCTTTTTAATATTCAGCGCTTGAGCTACGACGCTCCGACGGCTTTCGATTATGTTGTCGATCAACTTGAGGCATCGATTCGTGCGGCGTTTTCCCTCGAGCAGACTCCCGTGCCCGATACCGCACATCAGGTTACGCGCGAGTCGCTGCTCGTACGCAGTGCGGTATCGTCCTTCGTTTCGAAGGCGTACCTGATGAGCTACCTCAAGTTCAATGGGTTTAATAGCTAACCGAGGTATAAGACGGGCGGGATAAAGAGCCACTGGCCCCTTATCCCGCCCGTGTGTTTGACTAGTTGGAAATTATCGGCCCGAAGCCACACCCATGCCGTAGCCGATGATGAGGCCGTGCATCTCGGCGTAATAGGAATCCAGGCCGTTGCAGGGCATGATAATCGTCTTGGTTCCGGGCCAGTGCTCGACAATGCGGTCGGCAAGCGCCTGGGCGCCCTCCTCGTTTTCCACGTGATCGATGACGACTACCCCGCCAGTAAAGCCCTCTGCCTCCATGGTGTCGACAATTTTGGCGAGCATCTTTTTCGCGCCACGCGTGTGCCCAACGAGTTCAATTTTGCCCGCTTCGCTCGCCGTTCCCAAAATGCGGATATTGAGCTTGTTGGCAATGACGCCGGCTGCCTTAGGAATACGCCCAGCCTTTGCAAGGTTCTCGTAATTACACAGGCTAAAGAGAATCTTGCTGTTTTGCTCGAGGCTATCGAAGTAAGCGCAGGCGTCCTCAAAGGAAACGTCCGGGTTGCTTGCAAGATAACGATCAAACAGTAAGAAGATCAAATCCATCTTGCCGCCTGCGGCTCGCGAGTTAACCAAATGAATCTGACGGTTGGGCTCCTCGGCAAGTACCATATCGCGCGCCGTAGCGGCAGCATTATAGCTTCCAGAGACACCCTCCGAGATTGGCATGCAGATCGTCTTGTCGGCGAGCTTAAAGAGCTCGGCCCACTCCCCTACGCTTGGACAGGCACTCGAAGAAGCGCACGACTCCGCCTGCACGGCGCAATTGAGCTCGTGAACATCGAGCGAGAGATCATCGACAAACTCGCGCTCCCCTACTCGGATCTTAAGGGGTGCAAATGCAAAGGTGGTATGAGGTGCGGTTGGCTGCCAATCGCGAAGATTGCAGCTCGAATCGGAGATAAGCGCCCAGCTCATTGAGGGTCCTTTCTATTTGTTCCTCAACAATTATAGCCGTCTTTCTCATCAATTGGACGGCTATCTAGTTTTGAATACTAGATAGCCGTGCTGATCTTAAGGCAAACGGTAGGGGCAAAAAGAATGGGCCTCGCGACTCAAGATCGCAAGGCCCACGTTCGTTCGCTGTAGTAATAAATTAGTAACGAACGAAAATGTAGTTGTTGTTCATACCGGCTGCGACGGAGCTGATGATGACGCCCGTCTTGTAGTCGGAAGCATGGATCATCTGGCCGTTACCAATGTAGATGCCGGTGTGGTAAGAGTTAACCACGACGTCACCAGGCTGGGGATCGGACACGCGGGTCCAGCCCATAAAGGTGCCCGTGGTGCCAAGACGGCAATAACGACCGGTGAGGCAGTAACTCACAAAGCCGGAGCAGTCAAAGCTGTTCGGTCCAATACCGCCCCAAGAATAAGCATAACCGAGCTTGCTGTAGGCGCGCGAAACAACGGAACCGCCGTCAACGGACTGGCTCGGTGCGGAAGGCGTCGGAGTCGGAGCGGGCGTCACGGGCTGCGGCGTGGGAGCAGGAGCGGGCGCAGGCGCGGGCGTGTTGCCGCCGCCGTTGTTGGTCGTACCGCCACCATTGTTGGTGTTTTCGGTCGTACCGGCGGTATCGTTGCTCACCGTGGCCTTTTCGGCGGTGCTGGCATTAATGCCAGCCTGCAGCGCGGCGTTAGCCTCGGCCTCGGCAGCGAGCTCGGCCTGCAGCTGTGAATCCAAGGAGTTCACGACACTCTGAGCCTCAGCCTGCTGGGCATTGAGCTCGTCGACCTTCTTCTGCGTCGCGGCGACGTTCTTCTCCTGCTCGGTCTGCTTATCAGTGAGCTGCTGCTTAAGGTCCTTGACCTCCTGAATGGTCTGGGCTTGCTTGTCGGAAACCTTGCCGTAGTAGAACAGACGGTTGAGCATGTCGCCCAGATCGTCGACGCCCGTCAGAATCTGAAGAAGGCTCAGGCCGCCGGTCTTGTACTCACCGGCAACGTAGCTCGAAAGTTTTGCCTGACCCTCCGCAATTTCTTGCTGCTTTTGCGTGATCTCCCCTGCAGTCTGATCAAGCTCCTGCGTCTGTGCGGAGAGTTCTTCATGTATTTGCTGGGTTTGGGTACCAATTTGCTCGAGTTTAGTTCGAGCAGCGGCAAGGTCAGATGCGGTATCGGCGTAGGCCGGAGCCACGAGGCCTAGGCCCAAAACACAAGCGAGGGTTGCCGTAGCAGCGCAGCGTGCCATGTTTTTGTGCGTATTTGCTGTGCGCATGTAGCTTCCTTTCCGGTATCTAAGGGTAGCGGCTAGTCCACCGTTACCAGGCTAAAGAGCTCAACGTCCTCATTAGAAGGCGTGAGCTTCTTGCGCGGGTTGAGAAACGCAAGCTCAAGGATACAACCGTAGCCCACAAGCTTTGCGCCCATATCTCGCACCAGTTTACCTGTTGCCTCGACGGTTCCACCCGTCGCGACCAAGTCGTCCAGAATCAACACGGTATCTTTAGAGCTGATGGCATCGGCGTGGATCTCGATAGAATCCGTTCCATACTCGAGCTCGTAGCTCTCGCTTACCGTCTTGCGCGGCAGTTTGCCCGGCTTACGTGCAGGAACAAAGCCGGCACCCAGGGCGACGGCCACGGGCACACCGACCATAAAGCCGCGGGCCTCGGGTCCTACGACCTTGGTAATGCCCATGTCGGCAAAATGCTCGGCCAGGGCATCCACCATGGCCTTCAGAGCCTCGGGATTGCCAAAGAGCGGCGTGATGTCCTTAAAGACGACTCCGGGCTCGGGATAGTCGGGGATATCGACGATATGAGATTCGAAGTCGTACATGACATGACCTTTCATGGATTGCCAGGTGAACGGCGGTTATTTGCCCGTGTTAGCAGACGAGCTATGCGAGGGAACGACGACCTTGGACGGCTGCACGAGCGACTCGTCGTGCGCGGCAACCGCGGGGACGCTTGTCGCATCGCTTTTAGCCTTGGTGGATTCGGAGCGCGCGATCTCCTCATCGAGGGCATCGATGTCAGCGTCCTCGACCACTGCGTTGAGCGACTCAAAGACACGGTTCTTAAGGAGCGCGGTGTGCACACCCTCGGTGAGGTCGTGCAGCTTCTTAAAAGCGCGCTCGAGCTTGGCGTCGCGCTCGTCATCGGAAGTATCCATGCCGAGCATGCTCACGAGAACCTGCTCAAACATCGAAGACTCGCGGTTTGCCGACGATACGTACTGACGCAGGTTGCGCGGCTCAATGTGGAAGCGCGACAGCTCCGAGCAGTAACGGATAATCGGGAAATCTCGGCCATCGACGAGCTCACGGTTCTGCGGGCTCTTGATGATGCGGATTAGATCGTTCTCGGCAAGGGAGCGGATAAACGAGATTTCGACGCCGAGCATGTCGGGAATGGTCTCGATGGGATGCAGCTTTTGCTTGGTTTCCTTGGGCTCCGTCTTAAGCGGAACATCGGACAGAAGACCCACCTCGTAAGCCAGAGTGGAAAGGTCCGTTGCGTTTTCCAAGCGCTGCTTAATGACGTTGAGCGGCATATAGCGGGTCTTCTGCAGGTGCAGGATGACCTCGAGACGGTCAACGTCTTCCTTGGAGTACTGGCGATACCCCTTAGGCGTACGATGAGGGGTGATGAGCCCCTCATCTTCTAGAAATCTAATTTTTGAGTTCGATAGATCGGGGTATGCGCCTCGAAGTAGATTGACGACCTGGCCGATACTCAGATAGTTGCGTTCGGCCATTACCTACTCACCGGTTTCGATGCGCTCCGGCGTGCTCTCGTGGTAGATGAGCGTGAACGTACCGATCTGAACGGAAGAGCCGTCGTGCAGCGGAGCACCGTTGACGATGGCGCCGTCGACCCAGGTGCCGTTGAGCGAGCCCAGATCCTCAATACGGGCGCCCAGGCCCTCGCGAATAATGCGTGCGTGGCTGCGCGAGACAGTCATGTCGTTGAGGAAGATGCCGTTCGCGGGATCGCGGCCGATGGTGGTCACGTCGTCCTCGAGCTCAAAGGCAGCTCCGGTCTGCGGGCCCTTGACGATGGACAGAACCGGAGCGGTGATGCGCACGTTGGCCATGAGGTCGGGAACGGTGACATCGCTCGAAGGAACACGGAAAACGCAGGTAGCGTCCGCAGTCTTATCGTTCTGAGGCATATTGTTAACCTTGTTGTCCATGACAACCCCTATCTAACGCGGCTACGCCGCAAAGAATGAACCGTACGTAATCATACCCCAACGACTTAGTCTTTGATTTCGGGGTTAAGAAAGTCGATGTCCTCGTCCTCGGGATGCGCGATGGCCTGTTTAATGGCCAACCCTCCCTTAATGGAATAGATGACAGCGGTGAGCATGGAGAAGATGACGCCGCCATACACAAAGAAGATGCCGAGGGGCACCGAGCTGCCGTTGAGGCCCGGGAATGCCGTGAACGTGGCGGGCAGCAGATGCCAGCCGTCCACGACGGGAAAGCCCAACAACATGAGCGAGAAGCCGGTCATGAGCAGTGCCGTGGCAATCTTTCCGGGAAAGACGACGTCGATGGGGCGACGGTGGTAATGGCGCACGATGAGCGTGCCGATACCCAGATAGATATCGCGACCGATGATGAGCACGCAGACCCAGATGGGAAGCTCGCCGCGGACCACCAGGCCCAGCACGCCGGTAAACAATAGCGCGCGGTCGCAGATGGGGTCCATGACTTTGCCGAGCCACGAAACCGTCTTGGTCATGCGGGCAATCTGGCCATCCATCCAGTCGGTGGAAGCCGCGATGGCATAGATGACAATGGCGACGACACGGTTGTTGTCCGTCACAAACAGGTACAGGAAGACGAGCGTGAGGACCAGGCGCGTAAAGGTAATGAAATTGGAGATCGTGAAGATCTTATTCGACGGGTAATCGGAAGTGCCGATAAGCTCCTTTTTGATCTTCTTCTTGATGCCCACAGGACTCCCCCGCTGGTAAACGACAATACTTTCGATACTATACCCGTTCTAGCGATGTCTATCCAGCGTAAGCATAGAGAGTCCAGACATGTGGAGGACGGTATCGGGCTGCATGAGATTCTGCATTTGTGTACGTCAGCCTCCAAACATGTCGAAAAATGTCGTTTTTGGTGGCTGATGTACAGGTTTTTGTAGCGCAGACGTATTGAGCGGGAAAGTCGTTGATTCTACGTTGCTTAAGCAATTGCTTAAAACAAAAAAGGTCAGGCACTAGGTGCCTGACCTGCAAACTTCTGGTCGGGACGACTGGATTCGAACCAGCGACCCCTTGACCCCCAGCGGGGTTAGAATGACCCTGACCTGTGCTTATTTTGTTAAAACACGCTCAAATAGCGCAAGTAGCGCATTTCCGCATAAGTAAATTTTACCAGCTCAGCGCGGTCTGTCCAGATAGCATATTATCGGCTTCGAGGAGCGCGGTGCAGCCGGTGATTTAATCAACGGGGGTAGGAGCCCCGAATCGTCGCCGTTCCGGGTTCCCACAGGTGGGCCCGCCTGTTTCTAATCAACTGCGGATTTAGGAGCAGACATGCAAAATGAGAAATGCAGCAATAAAACCTTACGCGTATGCGGAGCCGGCGGCGTGAGGAAGAACAAAGGCAAATGGCAGGCCGTCGTGACGGTGGCCGACGAGATGACCGGGAAGAAGGTCCAGAGGACCAAGAACACCGGCGTGCCTTGCCTGAAGCAGAGCACGCGGGGAAAGGCGGCGGCGATGCGCGTCCTCGCGGAATTCAGGTCGGAGGTCGAGCTGGAGCTCGCCGAGGCCGAGAAGACGAGGACCGCTGTCGGCACCGGGCTTCCTGCCGAACAGCGGGACGACTACGCCGCGCTGCCGCTCTCCGAAGCGCTCGAGAAGTTCATCGACTTCTGCCTGGAGATGAACAGGATCACCCCGACGACCCGCGACGACTACCACTACAGCGCCCTGCACATCGAGCGCGACGAGCTCGGCCTCGTCCCCGTCAACGAGGTGACGACCGACGACGTCAACGCGTGGTCGAGGCGCAGGATCGCCCTGGGCACGGCGCCCGACACGCTCAACAAGTCCTTCAAGCTCGGCAAGCGGCTCTACGCCGTCCTGCTGAAGAGGAGCAACGACACGATCGGGAGGAACCCGTTCGACGGCGCCCTCGCGCCCAGGGTCATCGCCAGGCCCAGGAACGCGCTGCGCTCCGACCTCGTGCCGAAGCTCAACTCGGTGACCTCGATGATGTCGGACTCGACCTTCAGGCGGGCGGTCGTGCTCGCCCTGCACACCGGGATGCGCATCGGCGAGGTCTGCGGCCTGCGGTGGTGCGACGTCGACTTCGAGTCGGGGCTCATCACGGTCAGGCACTCCGTGGCCTACGTCAAGGACAGGGGCTCCTTCATCAAGGACACCA
The DNA here is from genome assembly GCA_900543595.1 of uncultured Collinsella sp. Taxonomy (GTDB): domain Bacteria; phylum Actinomycetota; class Coriobacteriia; order Coriobacteriales; family Coriobacteriaceae; genus Collinsella. The sequence continues at coordinate 31,166 of UQRX01000020.1, forward strand.
AGAACCACGACCTGAGGACGATCCCCATCGACCCGGTGGGCCTGCTCCCCTTCCTGAAGGAGATCCACGAGATCGATTCGCAGAGGCTCCGGTAGGCGTCGACCCTCGGCCTGCGCGACCTCGCGGACAGCTACGTCGTGTCGCGGCCGGACGGCTCCTTCGCCACCACCAGCTACATCCGCAGGGCGTTCAAGACGTTCTCGGAGACCAACGGCCTCATGGGCACCAACGACGAGCTGATAACGTTCCACGGCCTGCGCCACACCTTTGCGACGCAGTGGATCCGCCACGGCGGCGACATCAAGGCGCTGCAGTCGATCCTGGGGCACAAGGACGCCATGGTCACGCTCAACGTCTACGCCGACATCGAGCCGATGTCCAAGATCCAGAACATGCTGCGCGTGTCGCCGAGCCTGTGGCGCGGCTATCTCGGCCTGAGGGTGGACCCCGGCCCCATGTTCCAGCAGAAGATCCGCGAGGCGATCGAGACGCTCGAGGCGTTCGGCTACGGCATCACCGAGCCTGACGACCGCAACGTCCTCATCCGCGACGTTCAGACTATCAGCCGCCTCTACCCCACCGAGTACGCGGCAGTGCTGGGGGCCATCCCGACCGAGGCGACCGTGGTCGAGTAGAGGCTGAGACATGCGCTTTCCCAAATCCGTAGTGCAAGTACGGGAATGTGGAATAGCGTTTAGATAGATTCTACTCGGTCATCTCGGTTACGCAAACGCGGCACGGGTTTCCGCGAACGCGGACGCCCGTGCCCTTCTTTTTTACGATTGCATAATGCGTCTGCGCGATTGTGGATGAGGCCCCGCGGTTCAACCCGGGGATTTTCCGCCGCGCCGCCCGATTTCGAAAAAAGGCCTGCAGATGCAGACGGATTTCGGGAAACCCCGACGGCAGCTCTCTCAAAAATGGGAGCATGGCCCGAGGGCGCCCGTGGGCGAACCTTCCGCCGTTCGGCCGGGCGGCGGCGTGTAGCCCCGTAGGCGTGTAGCCGTGTAGCGATGTAGTGCGCTACGGATGTAGCCCTGTAGCGGTGTAGGCTGAAACATATCCCCAATCCGGGAATGCACATATATATAAGTGCGATCGTTTTGCCATAGATGGGAAACCCGTCGTCTTGGCAGGACCGGAGAGCTGTGCGGCGAATGCGAAAGGCCGGATGCAGTCGATGCCCTGAATGCGGTCCCTATGCATGGGAGGGGCAGATGAATCCATCTCTTCGGTCGCTCCCGAGGGCGTGGATTTCCCAGCTCTCGCCCCCGAGGTCATCTTGGAGACGATTCGCAAGTCTCCGAGCGGCAGGTACCTGATGGAGCAGAGGACCGCGCTGGCGGAGCTGCCGCACTTCGACGATATGGGCGATGAGGAACTCCGCCAATTCGCCGCCCACGTCAGGACTTGATTTTATAGAATTCAGGGAGGGCCGCCGTCACGTTCACCGTTTAAGAAGGTGCTGCTTTGAAATATCTCGTCGAGGATTGCGATGATCCGGCGGATCCCGTCCAGGACTACGCCGAGGCCAGGTAAATCGTCAGACAAGTACTCGGCTCCCACCCATCGGTGAGACAAGCTGCTACATGGCCATGGAAGCCTCATTTATTTGCGAAGAACATCGGCTAGCCGCAGGATTGAAATCATCGACCGATAAGTGAGTTCCACCTTTTCGCCCGCAAGCAGTCGTTTCGAGCCAATCTCATCTAGCCCCACAAGCCGAGAAAACAGCGGGCCGCTCATCGTGCCCTCGTCAATTGATTCCCTTATGGTCTTCAAAACGTCCGTATCATGAAGCGATGCCGAGCTGTAGGGGGCAACACGAGCGGAACTCTCAATTAACGACGAGACAAAAGGATGGAGATGCTTTGGACATAGTCCATCAAACACCACATCCCCATTGTCATCCGAGCCGACCAGGCGCCAAGTATAATGATCGACCCAGTCATCTCCGTCATATATGGCGTCCATGAGCAACTTCCCGTCTAGTGAGAGAAACCTATTTGGACATCGGGGCGTAAGACCGCAATCCATATCGGGCCTGCAGCAGCTCCAACCCAACGCACCACATAGGTTCCCTTTCTTACATGTGTATCAATCTGCCCCGAAATGCCGGTGAATGCAATTCTAGACCCGTTTGTCGGATAGCAATCGACGTATTTTTGTTTTCCGCTCACAACCTTGTATAGATATATCGTTTCAGCAAAAGAGAAGGGATCGTTCGCAATTTTGTCCGGAAGAACTTGCCACCTCAAAATCCCGCTACCAATATGGTCAAGCTTGACCGTTCCGCCGTCCCCCTCAAAAGTGGCAAGGGGATTTACCCCAGACTGAGAGTCGGCATCGCCCTCCTTAGCAGTTATCAGCAGGCTGCCCGTATAAGACTGTTGAGGCTCACCTTCAGGAAAGGCAGCCTCGGCCCAAGAAGGGCCACTCAGGCAGAACAGTCCGAGCAGCATCATTACCAACAAAAGAGAAGAAGAGCAAGAAGAAGCACTAGGGCCGAGCGCCACTGCGAAGGGAATCTCATCCCGCTTCAGCGTAGGATGA
>UQRX01000021.1:0-31293 GCA_900543595.1 uncultured Collinsella sp.
CTTGCCGTTCTTGTCGGCGCTGTCCGCGTTGGTTCCGCTGTCGGTGCCGGTGCCGCCTGCACTGCCCGAAGTCGTCACAGTAAAGCTTGCGGCTCCGTCGGTGGCAAGCGTGTAGTTTTGCGCCGCGTCGCCCAACAGGCCTTTCGCACGCACCCAATACGTCCCCGCGGCAAATGCCTCGCCCTCGGCCATCGCCGTTCCCGGAGCGCCGTTCGCGTCGTGCACAAACTCGAGCTGGGCCGTGCAGGCATCGGTTTCGAGCTTGCCCTCGAGTGATGCCGCAATCTTGGCGCGCACGTCTTCGCCGGCCTTAAGGCCTTCGAGTCCCTCAAAATGGGGCGTCAGCGCGCGTGGATCGATATCGATGGGCACGGAGCCCCGCAGCTCCGTAACGGTCTCGTTGCCCAAGGCGTCGACGTCCACATATTCGATGGCAAACGCATGGCCCGAAGCCGCCACGTTGAGTACGTTGCTGCTGTTGACAAGGCGGAAATGACCCTCGCCAACGGTCTTGCCATCTTGGAGTGAGGCATCGCTCAGCGAGTCGCCGTATGTCATGTGCATGCGGGTCGGGAGGTAGTACGAAGCTGTCTGCTTGTGCTGTGCGTAATTGCGCTGGTAAATGCTCCGCGCCAGTGCCGCATCAACAAAGTCGGATGCGATGATGCCAATGTGCTTGAGGCAATCTGACTTTGTTTTCTCGTTGCCGCTGGGGTTGATGTACTGGCTCTTGTACAGATGCTCGTTGACCACTCGCGCTGCGGTAAATGGGTTGCTTCCTTGTTTGTGATTCGTGCAGCTGGTGTAGTTGATGGACCAACAGCGCTCCAAGACCTGCTCCTTGGACCCATCATTGTCCATGACGTCAACCTTGCCGCGGGTGAGATTGGTCGTCTCTCGCAGCGCCATATCGACCCAGCTAATCTTGTCGGTTCCGGTGCATTCAAAATGGTCCTGGGCGTATACCTTGGTGCAATAGGGCTCTTTGTCGCCCGCATTGCCCGTAGTCTCAAAGCCTCGCGCGTCTTGGACGAGGCACATCGACTGCCCGGAATGCGCCTTGATTTTGTCGTCCCATTGGGTGAGATCGAGGCCCCACGTGTGGCTGCTTACGCTGTTGCCGGCGAGTACAAATCGACGCAGCAGGACGATCTTTCCGCGCACCTCGTTCAGTGTGGGGATTCGGCTCGACGTGTAGAACAGATCGGGATTATCGTGCATAACCTTGGCGAAAGCCGTCGTAACGCTTTCGTCGGTAGCCTCGTCGTTGCCTCGTGACGCAAGCATGATGAGCGCTTCTGACGGGTTTTCGTTCAAAAATGTTTTGAAGTAACCGATGACATCGGAGAGATGCATAAAGCCCCCGTCTTTTTTGAGCAGGTAGCATCTTCCATGGTCGATACCGGGGTCGCCGTTCTCGTCGTTCCTTCCGAGTCGGATATCAAAATAGCGAATGCCTTCGAGCAACTGCGTCGGGATGTAATCCTGCTGGCACTTTGCTTGTGAGGATTGGGGCTCGGTGTCGTTGTCCACGCTGCAGGTGCCCGAATCATGCGTGCCCGGGATACTCAGCTCGTCGAGGTACTTGTTGTCGTCGACGTATTTCATCCAGCATGGTCCGTCGACGTAGCTGCTATACGTGGTCCAGTCGATACTTCTAACTGTGGTATTGATCTTGCCCATGTCGTAACCGACAAGTTCTAGCTCCCACGGAATGCTCTTACTCTTATGGCAGATCTTATTGTTGTCCTGGTCTTTGCCGTCCGATTCTATTGCCAGGTACTTAATGTCTTTTTTCTCGGTTTCTTTCTCGACCGTGCGGTCTCGAATGATATAGGTTCCGTTTGATTGACGTTCGAACGCAAAAGCGCGGCTGGGCTTGTTGTCATACTCGCCGCCCCATACGTGGATGACCTTTCCATCTTTGTCCGAGTCGTCGTCGACCGACCAAATGCTGTAGCCCGTCTTTTTATGCTCTTCGAAATTGAGCAAGGTGCGGATAGCATACCAGTTTGTATCGTCATTCTTGGTCGTTACGTTCTCAAGGATGAGCTTGCTGGACGTGCCGTCGTTAAACAGGTGGCAGACGTTGCCGCGAACGTTGCCGTCTTGGTTGACGCTCGCGGTGCGAAAATAGCCCGCGGGGCGAAGGCGAATGACGAAATTGTCGAGGCTGTCCGACGGTGCGGGTGTGTTGTCTGCAAATGCCGTTCGCAGGGGAATGCCCGGCGCTGCGGTTTCAGGCAGGCTTGCAAGTGGTGACAACGCCGCAAGCCCTAGGCCCAGCGTAAACGCTCGGCGGCTGATGGCATGGTGTTCGGTCATATCTCCTCCGTTCGCAGGGTGCGGTTATGCACTTGTTTTGGTCACTATACTGCCCAGATGTTTAAAGACGCCGGTTTAAATTGCCTGCGCGGCGCTATAAATCGGCGGGCGGACGTGTTGGGGCACTTGTCTATTTGTGCTGTTATCACGTCTGGGATGGTTTTGGAGCCCGGCATCCTGCGTTCGTCGGCTACCGGCATAAGAATGGGGAGGGTCGGCTTACCGGCCCTCCCTGGGTACGAAGCGCTGGGATACCGTCGCTTGTTTGCACTGCGTCCGTGTTTCCCGTTGTGCTCGCCAGTCGCTTAGCGCTTGATCTCGATATCCTCGAGCTTGACGTCCATGGCCTCGGTCTTGGCCTTGGCGATGTCGTCGGCAAACTCCAGAGACTTCATCATGGTCTCGACGGCGTCCTTGTGCTCCTCGACATTGTCGATACGTACGTACACACTGCCGCCGTCAACGTCAGTGAAGTACTCGGTCGTCACGCCGCCCGAGTGCGTAAAGTAGGCGCTGCGCCAGGTCTTGCCGTTGTACTTAACGGGATCGCTCTCGGTCCATCCGGAGTTGGCCTTCCACTTTGCCTCGTAGTCAAACAGTTCATCGGCGTTCTTGTCAGGATCGAAGACGGGGATGAAGCGGTCGCTGGCATGCTCGCTCTCGGTGAACTTAAACTGGGCCCTGTCGGCGGTATCGCCTGCGACGTCCGTGATTTCGACGCCCTCGGGGACTTCGACCTTAAACCAAATGAAGTCGGTCCTCATATCCACGGCTGGTTTTTCTGCTCCGCCGCCACCGCCACTTCCGGTAGCGCCGCCGCTGCCACCGCAGCCCACCAGGGCAACTGCGGCAAAGAGACTGATGCAGAGGGTGAGAATCGCAAAGGCCTTCTTTTTCATGGTCGTGTCCTCCTCGATCTGTAACCTCCCATGGATTACCTGCCTTTACTGTACGCGCGGGCGGCTCGTTCAGGTGGGCCATGTGTCCCATTCTGGGGGCCTGATTTGCGCCGACAAGTGGCAATATGCTCGGGCGTAAAAGAGGGGAGGGTCGGCCGATCCAATCCTCCCCTGGCTGGGCGTCCGATCATTTAATGAATGCGCACGCGATGCTGCGTGCGAGCCCCTAATGCTTGATCTCGATGCTCGAAATCTCGACTTCGCGTGCCTCGGCAACTGCCTTCGCCATGTCATCGGGAAACTCGATGGAGTTGAGGAGCGCCTCGGCTTCTTTCTTATGCAGATCGAAGTTCGAGATGAGGACGTAGACGCTTCCCGGCTCAACGTCGGTAAAGAGAAGGGTTGAGACGCCGCTGTTGTCCTCGTACGTTCCGACGAGCCACGTCCTGCCGTTATACTCGACGGACCCGCCATCCTTCCACTGGAACGTATCACCTTTCTTTTCTGCCTGGTCGGCGTGGGATTCCTCTGCCGTCAGCGCTTTTTTCCAAACGGGGATAAAGCGATCGGCCGAACCGTTCTCGTCTTCGGGGAAGGTGAGCTGGACCCTGTCGGCATTCTTGCCAGCGGAGTCGCTTACGCCAACGCCCTCGGGCATCTCGACCTTAAACCAAATGAAGTCAGTCTTTTCGGCGACGGGGGCCTTTTCCTTGCTCTCGCCCTTGGCGGCGCTGCTGCCTCCGCCCGATGCGTTCCCGCCGCAGCCCACGAGGGCGAGCGCGGCAAAGAAGGCGATGCAAAGGGAAAGGATCGATAGGGTCTTTTTCTTCATGGTGGCGTCCTCCTTGTCTGCCGATGACATCACGGCGCCGCATGCTGTTGGGGTACTGATTGCGCTGGCGGCGGATGTCTCTGTGTACTGTGCGGCTTATGCCTCCGTTCATCGCTTGTGGCCGTTGCGCGGCCGTGCCCCAACGGGTTCCTTACTTATAGATATGCCCCAGTTTGTGCCGTTCGGGAGTCTCGAAAGGTGGGCCATGTGTCCCATGTTTGCAGCGCCGACGCCTATCGTTCGTCATAGAAATCCGCGATGGCCAGGTGTGCTGACGCTCATGTGCTTATGGGCTAGACTTAGCATCATTACGTGTTTGATGCGGTTGGTCGGCGGTTGCCGCCCGACCGATCTATATGACTTGAAGGTGCATACGTATGAGCCAAGAGATGATGGACAAGACCTGCCGTGGGTTTGCCGAGGCGCTGGCCGCGCGCGAGCCGGTTCCCGGCGGCGGTAGCGCGAGCGCCTTTGTGGGCGCGCTGGGCGCCTCGCTTTGCGGGATGGTCGCTCGCTACGGGGCGACCAATCCCGCGCTTAGCGATCGGGCGGACGATCTGACGCGTGCATTTGCCCAGGCAGACGAGTTGGCGCAGGAACTAGTGGGTCTGGTTGCCGAGGATGTTCGTGCATACGGCCAGGTGTCTGCGGCATACGGTATTCCTCGTGATGACCCGGCTCGACCCGCGGCGATTCAGGACGCGTTGCGCGTGGCGGCCCTGCCTCCGTATCGCATTATGGATGCCTGTGGTCGTGCGCTGGCGCTGCTCGAGGACATGGCCGACAAGGGTTCGCGCCAGTTGCTGTCCGACGTGGCATGCGGCGCCGTGTTCTGCCGCGCCGCCATGCAAGGCGCGAGCCTGACGCTCTTTGCCAACACCACATCTATGAAAGACCGGGCGCGCGCCGAGGAACTCGAGGCGGCGTGCGATGAACTGCTGGATACGTGGCTGCCGCGCGCCGATGCACTGGCGCGCCGTGCTGCTGACGCCGCAAGGAAGAGGGGATAGCCATGGCCGAGCTGCTCAAGGGTGCTCCCGTTGCCCGCGCTTTGACCGAGGAGCTTGCCGCTCGTTGCGCCGCCCTGCGCGAACAGGGCATCGTGCCGACGCTGGCCATCGTGCGTGTGGGCGAGCGCGAGGACGACCTGTCCTACGAGCGCGGCGCCCTCAAGCGCTGCGAGAAGGTTGGCATTGAGGCTCGCCGCGTCTTGCTTCCCGCCGATGTTTCGCAGGATGAGTTGCTGGCGGCTATCGAGGGCATTAATACCGATTCGGCTGTTCACGGCTGCCTGATGTTTCGTCCGTTGCTCGCTGGGCTTGACGAGGATGCGGTTGCCGCGGCACTCGATCCCGCCAAAGATGTTGACTCCATGACACCGGCCTCGCTGCTTACCACGCTTTCGGGTCGTGGCGAGGGCTTTGCTCCTTGCACGGCCGAGGCCGTGTTGGCATTGCTGGACCATTACGGTGTTGAGCTGGATGGGGCCAAGGTTGCGGTTGTTGGTCGGTCGCTGGTAATTGGTTGTCCCGTAGCCGCCATGCTTACGGCTCGCAATGCCACGGTGACGACGTGCCATACGCATACGCGCGACTTGGCTGCCGAGTGCCGTGCAGCTGATATTGTGGTTGCGGCCGTTGGACGCGCGCGCACGATTGGCGCGGATGCGGTTCGTGGGGGCCAGACGATCATCGATGTTGGCATTAATTGGGACGAGGCCGCTGGCAAGCTGGTCGGCGATGTCGATTTTGATGCTGCGGAACCAATCGTTGGCGCAATTACTCCGGTGCCGGGCGGCGTGGGGGCTGTGACCACCGCGATTCTCGCCAAGCACGTGATCGAGGCGGCGGAGCGCGCATCGAAATAGTCGTTTTTGACCACAGGGGTTGCCGGGGCGGCTGTTTCGCCCTTTTTGCGCCGAAGCGATACACTGTTGCCGTTTGATTTCTTCGCTCAAGGAGGATGCGCATGCCGTGCACAACGATTTTGGTTGGTAAGAACGCGAGCTACGACGGGTCGACGCTGGTTGCCCGCAATGAGGACTCGTCCAACGGGGTGTTTGAGCCCAAGCGCATGCGTGTTGTGCACCCCGACGAGCAGCCGCGTGTCTACACAAGCGTCTTGAGCCACCTGACCGTTGAACTGCCCGACAATCCCATGCGTTACACAAGCGTCCCCGACGTTGTCCCGGGTCATGGCGTTTGGGCCGAGGCCGGCTTCAACGAGCTCAACGTTGGCATGTCCGCAACCGAGACGCTTACCACCAACGAGCGCGTCCGCGGCGCCGATCCGCTCGTGGACTACGTGCCCGCCAAGGGCGACGAGGGCGAGGACGGCTATGTTCCGGCGCAGCCCGGCGGTCTGGGTGAGGAGGATATGGTGACCCTGGTGCTGCCGTACGCCAAGTCTGCCCGCGATGGCGTGCGTATCCTGGGTGACCTGCTCGAGCGCTACGGCACCTACGAGAACAACGGCATCGCCTTTAGTGACGTTGACGAGGTCTGGTGGCTCGAGACCATCGGCGGCCACCACTGGATCGCCAAGCGCGTGCCCGATGACGCCTATGTGACCATGCCTAACCAGCTGGGTATCGATAGCTTTGACCTGGACGACGCCGAGGGCGCCCAGGCAGATCATATGTGCTCCGCCGACCTGCGCTCCTGGATGGCCGAGTGGCATCTGGATCTGACGCTGGGCGTCGAGGGCGACGGTCCCGCTGCGGTCTTCAGCCCGCGCGAGGCCTTTGGCTCGCACAGTGACAGTGACCACGTCTACAACACGCCGCGCGCCTGGTACATGCAACGCTGCCTCAACCCCAGCGATGTGTGGGATGGTCCCGAGGCCGACTACACGCCCGAGAGCGACGACATCCCCTGGAGCCGCGTGCCCGAGCGCAAGGTGACCATCGAGGACATCAAGTACGTGCTTTCGAGCCACTACCAGGGCACGGAGTACGACTGCTACGGCAGCAAGGGCACGCCCGCCACGCGCGGCGCCTATCGTCCCATCGGCATCAACCGCAACAGCCAGCTTGCCGTGCTGCAGCTGCGCCCCTATGCGCAGCCGGCGTATCGCGCCGTGCAGTGGATGGCGTTTGGCTCTAACTCGTTTAACGCGCTCGTGCCGCTGTACGCCAATGTCGAGACCATGCCCGAGTACTACGCCGGCACGCAGGCTCGCGTGACGTCGGAGAATTTCTATTGGGCAAATCGCCTGATCGGTGCCTTGGCCGATGTTCGCTTCCGTGAGTGCGGTCGCGCGGTCGAGGATTATCAGGAGAAGGTCGGCGGCATGGGCCACAAGCAGATTCACGACGTTGACGCTGTCGTAGCCGCGCTGCCCGAGGCCGAGGTGCCTGCCGAGCTCGCCCGTGCTAACGAGGCCTTTGCCGAGCTTGTGCGCGTGGAGACCGACGCTCTGTTGGGCAAGGTGCTCTACACCACGAGCTGTGCCATGAAGAACTCCTTCGCGATGAACGACAACGTAAGGTAAAGACAACCTTGCAGCGAGCGAGCGGGACAAACGCCGTCAAAGGCTTTGCCCCGCTCGATTTCTATCTCGGCGGTAAAACGATTTTGTGTCGTTCGCTCAATCTTGGGTACAAGAAGGCCAATGCAGTTGTTCATGATTGGAGCCAACCATGGTTATGAAATTCGATCAGCTTGTTAACGGTGCCATCAACGTGGGCTTCGGCGCCGCCGCCGTTGCCGTCGAGGGCGGCAAGAAGGTCCTTGACGACCTCAATACCAAAGGCGAGCAGGTTCGCAAGGACGCCGGAACCCCCGATATCGCCCGCAGCGTGTCCGATATGTTCGAGCAGGCCGGTGGCACCATTTCCGACCTGACCGAGCGTCTGGGCATGCAGGGCGAGACTGCGGCGCAGCGCGTGCTCGACGAGCTCATCCTGGCCCGCGTCCGCGTTATGACCGCCCCCGAGCGCACGGCCTTTTTGGCCCATGTGCGCGACATCGTCGATTCGGTCGAGGACAACGTGACTTCGGTGCCCGTCGAGTCCGTTGAGCCCGACGATGCAGAGGACACCGAAGAGGCCGAGTAGCAGCGCAGATGGCAGATTCCACCACCGATTACAACAATCTAGATCCCTTGGGTGACGAGGCGGCGGTTGTCGATGAGGTCGATGCCGCCGTCTCGGGCGCTCGCAAGAAGCCGCGTGCTGTCGATATGGTTCCCGAAGAGCCCGACGCGATGGCGCCGGACGAGGAATACCAGCTCACGCCGGCAGGCCGCCGCGAACGCATTGGGCAGATCGTTCGCCTGATCAAAAAGTACCGCGTATGGGATAACCTCACGCCGGTGCGCCTGCGTCGTCTGCTCGAAGAGCTTGGCCCCATGTTCGTCAAGATGGGGCAGATTCTGGCTAACCGCTCCGAGATTTTGCCGCAGCGGTTTTGCGACGAGCTGCGCCGCCTGCGCTCCGACGTAGACCCGGTGCCGTATGAGGTAGTGCTCCGCTGTCTGGAAGAGGAGTACGGCCAGCGCCTGGGGCAGATGTTCGACGCGATCGACCCCAACCCGCTCGGAAGCGCGTCGCTCGCGCAGGTACACCGTGCCCGCCTGGTGACGGGCGAGGACGTGGCCGTTAAGGTGCAACGCCCCGGCGCGCAGCAGGTCATGGCGCAGGACATAGACATCATCCGTTCGGTGGTGCGCATCGTTTCCAAGTTCGTCAACACCGATCAGTTTGTTGACCTGCACGGCGTGGTCGAAGAGCTGTGGACCTCGTTTCGCGAGGAGACCAACTTTTTGGCCGAGGCCAAAAACCTCAACGATTTCTATGACTTCCACAAAAGCGTGCATGGCGTGTCGTGCCCCAAGTCCTACCTAGATCTTTGCACCGAGCACGTGGTGGTCATGGACTACATCGACGGCATCTCCATTGCCGATCCCGAGCGCCTGGTGGCCGAGGGCTATGACTTAGAGAAGATTGGCGCCGCGATCGTCGAGGACTATTCGACGCAGGTGCTCGACGACGGCTTTTTCCATGCCGACCCGCATGCGGGAAACATCATCCTCAAAGACGGCATTGTCTACTTTATTGACCTGGGCATGGTCGGGCGCATGTCGAGCCACGACCGCGGTATCGTCAAGGATATGATTTTCGCCGTGGCCGAGGGCGATGTGCCCAAGCTCAAGGATTCGCTCATGCGTTTTGCCGTGACGCGCGGTGATTCGGCCGAGCTCGATCATTCGGCCTTTTTGTCCGATTTGGACTTTATCGTAGCCGACTTTGCAGGACTCGATCTTAAGGACCTGGATATCGGCGAGTTTTTGACCTCGTTGCTAAACCTGGCGCGCAAAAACGACGTTGAGCTGCCGAGCGTGGTGACGATGTTCGCCCGCGGCATGGTGACGCTCGAGGGTCTGCTGACCGAGTACATGCCCAACGTCAACATGATCCAGATCATCCAAGCGCACATCAAAAACGAGAAGAGCGCCTATGCGCGCGTCCGCGAAATGGGGCGCGATCTTGCCGCGAGCAGCTATCGCGCGGCAAAAGGCTCGCTCGAGGCGGCCGAGTATCTGGGCTTGGCGTCGCGTATGCTCACGCGCGGTCAGCTTAAGATAAACACGCAGATCATGAGCAGCGATAAGGCGCTGCGACAGCTGGGTGGAATTATCGACCGCATGTCGATGGCAATTGTGATTGCCGGCCTGTTTATCGGCTCGTCGGTGGTGTACTACGCGCGCATCGAGCCGGTTGTGTTCGGTATCCCGGTCATTGGCTTTATGGGCTACGTGAGCGCGCTGGTACTGGCGCTGATGCTGGGCCGCGAGATCTGGCGCAACAGTCACGGCGGCAAGCGTTAGCGATTCCCCGGAATCAGAGAAAGACGGATCCTTTTGCTCTGCACTCCATCCACGCCCTTTTCTATCGCAAACCATAGCTTTTACCTTGGGCTTCGCCTGTGTGCGGGGCCCTTTTGCGTGCTACCATACTGACAGTAATAATCGATGGCCTAGATGGTGGTGCGGAGACGCACGAACGCGCGGTTTTCCTGCGCGTTTGGGAGAATCGGGGTGCAAGTCCCCGGCTGTACCAGTAACCGTAATTCCTCTTGGCCCGGGATGTTCGCGTCGCAGATCGGACGACGCGCCCGGGTCGGTAAGGTTAAGTCGGATCGCCTCCCATCTTGCACGCGGGCGCGGCGCATGCCGCCGGTACGCGTTGGGCTCTGGAGAGAAGGGGGACCCCGATGGGGGTACTCAAGCGCAATATGCGCGATGACGTGGGGCAGCCGCTGGGCAATGCTCCAAGTGCAGACAATAGGAGACAAATGGATATGTTTGAGGACGAGTGCCAGCGCGCCTCGTGGCGTCGTCATGGAGCGATTGTCCGTGGAGTAGCCAAGCGCGGCCTGGTGGCATTCCTGGCCTTCGCGATGGCCTTTGGCACCACGCCCGCCCAGATGTGGGCCGAGGGCGCCGAGGGCATTGCCGAGGCCGTGGCGCAGGCGACAACGCCGGGCGAGGGTTCGGCTGCCGGCGAGGGCGCGGTTGCCGATGCTGGCTCGAATGGCGCCGCTGCTGAGGACGGCACGAATGCCGCCGAGGACGGCACGAATACCGCAGACAACGATAGCGCGTCAGCCGATGACGCCGCCAACGCCGAGAACCCTGCGGCGGCAGCATCTGTCGCCTCGGAGCAGGGCGAGCCGAAGGCCGTTGCCGCTTCCGCCACGACGCTTACGAGCGATGCCAAGGTCTACATTCAGGATTCCAAGGATAAGGACAACGCCTCTTCTTTCCAGTGGAAGTCTGGTGCGCTCAGCGCGGGCGACACGCTTTGGGCCAACATGTATGACGAGGTGGAGACCGAGGACTATTGGGGTGACCCCACCACCGAAACTCAGTCTGTTTCCAACCCCGGCACCTGGACCTACACCTGGCTTGCTGGCACGGTTAAGACAAGCAACGACGTCTCCGACTACACCGAGGTCGTAGGCCATGAGCAGTCCCTTACCGTCACCGACGCCATGGTGGGCAAGTACTTCATCTGCAAGGTGACGGCGGGTGGCAAGGACTACTACGGCCCCTCCGTCTCTTATGGCTCGGGCATCAATGCCAATTACATTCCCGGTCCCGTGTTGGGCGCTGGGCAGGCAAACCTCTACTCCGTCAAGCTGAGTAGCTCGTCTCCCGCCGTTGGCGACACTCTGACCGCTACGCCGTACACTGCGTACAACACGCCCGCCGCGAGCGACACCAAGGTGACCTACACCTGGTACGAGTCGACCAACAAAAACTCCGGCTGGGCCGAGATTGAAGGCGCGACGACTGCCTCCCTCACGCTAACCGACGCTCTCGAGGGCAAGTACGTCAAGGTCAAGGCAAGCGCCGGGGTAAACGACGTTGAGGCCACGACGAGCGACGCCGTGCTCAAGGCCGGCGCGGTCAAGCTCGCCGGCGTCGAGCTTTCTGCGCCTTCCACGGAGATCGGCGCGACCCTCACGGCTAAGGCGTACACCGGTTCGAGCTACAGCCCCTCTTACGTCGACAACTCCAAGGTCACCTACACCTGGAAGAAGTACAAGGGCACGCCGGCGCCCAGCAGCTCCACAAAGTGGGAGACCATCGAGGGGGAGTCCGGCCCCACGTTTACGGTGACTGACGACCTTGAGGGCTACTATGTCTCAGTGTCTGCGAACGCGGGCGCCAATGATGTAGCCTTTGGTGCTTGGTCGACCGGCTACGGCGTGGGTCCCTTCAAGCAAGCCGGTGCTGTGGACATCTACTCCGCCATCCTGGCCCCCGAAGGCTCCACCTCCGGCACCTTTGTCTATACCGTTGACGACACCGTCCAAGCCCTTGCTAAAGAGAAGAAGGACGCCTCCGATTACATCGATTCCTCGAAGCTGAGCTACCAGTGGCAGGTCGCAGATGTCAAGGGCGGCATCTACACCGATATTGAAGGTGCGACGTCGAGTACCCTTAAGCTCGCGGCTTACGAGGGCAAGTCGGTCCGTTGCCATGTAACCGCAAAGATTGGCGGCAGCGATTACACTACTAAGGGCACGAGCCGCATTGGTGCCGCTGGCTCCGTCAACATCACGAGCGTTAAGCTCGATAAGACGGGCGAGGTCAATGCGGGCGAAGCTATCACGGCGACCGCCAATGCGGCTTCGGGTGATGTGACCGCCAACGAGCGCGTCGCGTGGTCGTGGTACTGCGGCGATACAGCGAAGACGTGCACGACGAAGATCGATGGCGCGGCCACCAATACCTTTGCACCCGATGCGTCCTACGCCGGTAAATATGTCGTGGCATGTGCTAACGGCGGTTTTGGTGACGAGAAGTCGAGTGCTGTTCTCGTTGTCGAGGCTGGCTCCGTTGAGCTTTACGGTGTGACGGTTGAGGGCGCGTTGGCATCTGGCCAGATTGCCGCAGGCAAGGTTCTGACGGCCAAGGCGACCAAGGGCAACTACTACACTGACGTCTCCGCGACGGACACGGTCCACTATCAGTGGCAGTACTCCAACGACAAGAGCTCCTACGACAGCCACTTCGTCAACATTCCCGATTCGACCGACTCCGCAACGTACACGCCCACGGCCGATATGGTGGGCAAGTACATTCGTGTGATCGCCACGAGCAAGAACTCGGTGAAGAGCACCGAGAAGAAGAGCACCTACGGCGGTACGCAGTCCGTCGACCCCGTTGGCCCTGTGACGCTTGCCGGTCAGTACAAGCTCAAGTCCGTTGCGCCCAACGAGGCTTCTTCGACGACGCTCTCCGTTGGCACGGTGCTCACGCCGCGCGTGAAGATTCCCGGCTCCTCGAGCTGGTCTGATTCCGATCTGCCCGAGGACGCTAAGCTCACGCTCGCTTGGTATGCCAAGGGCGAGGATGATTCGGATTGGGTTGAAGTCACCGACGGCATTGACGCCGAGACCGGTGCGCTGACGCTCAACGATCCCCTCATCGGCAAGCGTATCAAACTCACGGCGAGCGCTCTCGACAACACGGTTGAATGGGTTTCGTCGGACAGCGTTACCGCGGCGGGGGAGTATAACCTGCTGCGCGTGACCACTACGCCGCAGATCAATAGCGATACGACCCATCTCGTCTCAGGTGATAGCGTTAAGGCGACGGCGCAGGCCAAGCGCGCCGACGGTTCGGCCACCAATGGTATCGACGTCACCGGTCAGGCGACTGTTGCTTGGTATGCGGCCGACGACGCGAAGGCTCCCGCGGCCGACTGGACGCTGCTGTCCGATATGTCGGGCGCCGAGGCGACGGTCTCGGCATCTGCTGCTGGCAAGTATCTGAAGGCTGTCGCCACGAGCGGAAGCTCGACGGTCGAGCTCGTCTCCACCAACAAGGTTATCGCCGCGGGTTCGCTCGAGGCTGCAGTCCAAAAGCTCAACGATGCTAACAAGCAGATTGTTGTTGACTACAGCGCCAAGGGCGGCAACGTCAATGATGCGCTGAAGGCACAGCTTGCTGATCTGGGATTTACCGACGTTGACGTTAAGGTCTCCGAGGGCGGCGTGCTCTTTAAGGCTGAGGACGCCAAGGCCACGGTCGGCATCTCCGATGCGCAGGACAAGACCAATGGCGATGTAACGTTCTTCTTCATTGACCCCAACGACTACACCGGTTACAACATCGACGGTCTGCGTAGCGCCGATGTGGCGTTTGAACTGTCGCGCGATGGCGAGAAGACCGAGTATTACCAGCCCAACAAGACGGTTCAGGTGGCTTGGGACGAGGCTCGTGTGCAGCAGATGCTCGACGATGCCGCCGAGCAGGTTGCCATCGGTTACGCTGCGGGCGATTCGGCCGAGTCCGTTACGTCCAACCTCACGCTTCCGTACCGCGCGGGCTCCAAGAGCAAGTTCGAGGTTAGCTGGAAGAGCTCCGACGGCGACGCCATTTGGCCGTCCGGCTATGGCTGGAGCGATTACACCGGCAAGGTGACGCGCGCCTCGAGCGATCGCGCCGTTACGCTGACCGCGACGGTTTCGTTTGTGAAGGGCGGCCCGAGCGATGTCGAGGGCACGCACGACTTCACCGTGACCGTCAAGGGCGACCCCGAGAAGGTTGCTGCCGACAAGAAGGCGCTGCAGGAGAAGGTCGACGCGGCGTTTATTTACAACAACATCAAGTACTCCGGTACCGATGCGGTTGCCAATAAGGACGGCCTGACCGATGACCTCCAGATGCCGCGCACGAGCACGCTCGGCGTCGACGGAAAATACTATAAGGTCGAGTACTCCGCGAGCACCGATGACGTGACCTTCAACGGCTATAAGGGCACGGTCTTCCGTCCCGAGGCCGGTAAGAGCGCCGTCTCCACGAAACTCACCTGCACGGTTACGGATAAGAACAACGCTGAGGTCACTGCCACAAAGACGCTTGACTTCACGGTTGCGCCGCAGGATCAGGCCGACCTCGACAATGAGCTTAAGCTCATGGAGGCCGCCAAGGCGGGCTACGCCGAGGCCATCCTCGACGGCCAGGACGCCGCCGGCGTGACCGCAAATATGCATGCCTTCCAGAAGGCGTATCTCGACGCCGATGGTAAGCTCGCGTGGAGCTACGACAAGGCGTCTACCGACGCTGCGGGCTCGGGCATCGTCCCGGTTGAGCTCGAGGGCTACGACGACATGAGCGGCCAGCAGTGGCGCCTCTTCAAGTCGAGCGACACTGGTGTCGTCTCTGCGGAGAACCTTCTTGTCACGCAGCCTGAGTACAACACCAAGGTCACCATTACTTCTCGCCTTTCCAGTGAGAAGTACGCGCGTTACGCCAAGCGCTATCCGGATAATGCCACGTACGCAAAGCTCGCCAACCAGGACGTCTCTGCGACAGTGACCGTGCTTGGAACGAGTGGTCAGGTCGCTCCTGAGGTTACAGCAACATGCTCGGTTATCGGCATCGATGCCGATGGCAACCAGCAGACCTGGACCGCCGCCGAGCCGTACACGTTAAAAACGGGGTCTACCGCCGCCGACCTCTCTGAGGCGCTCTTCAAGAAGCACGGCCTCACCGCCGATTACGGCATGGGAACCTGGGGCTGGTACCTCAATTCCATCACCTCGCCTGTCGACGCGGGCCGAACGCTTGGCTATGATTCGCAGACCGGAGCGTACTGGCAGCTCTTCATCAACGGCACGGCCGCATCGGTTGGTGCGGGCGGCTACGTGCTCGAGGCCGGCGACTCGGTCGTCTGGTGCTACTCCAAGTACGGCGACCCGGCGCCCACCGACCAGCTCTCCGTGAGCTGCGAGGTTGTTGGCCAGGCTAAGGACGGTAGCCAGCAGACCTGGGCTCAGCCCACGACTATCCAAGTGAAGGAGGGCTCGACCGCGGCTGAGCTCTCTGAGCAGGTGTTCAAGCAGGCTGGCATTGGCGCCGACACCGGGACGGGCTCCTACGGCTGGTACCTCAACTCGCTCACCTCTCCGTTTGATGAGGACGTAAAGCTCTCGACCGAAAAGGTTGACGCTTCCACTTGGAATTACTGGCAGTTCTTTGTCAACGGCAAGCTCGCAAATGTGGGCGCCGGTAACTACACGCTCAAGGCCGGTGACAAAGTTTCCTGGGTCTACGGCTCTGACGGTACTATGCCTGGGCAGACAAAGGCTTCCCTGCAGATTATCGGTGTTGACAGCGGCGGTAATGTTCAGACGTGGGCGCCTGCAGCTGACTACACCATGGTTGATACCGCGACCGTGGCTGATGCGACTGAACTTGCCTTCAAGCAGAGTGGCATCTCTGCGGATTATGGTACGGGTACATGGGGCTGGTTCCTCAACTCAATTACATCGCCGTTTGATGAGCGAACGCTCGCATGGGACTCCACGACTGGGGCTTACTGGAAGCTCTTTATCGATGGCAAGCCTTCCGATTTGGGCGCGGGCAGCGTCCAGCTGAAGGACGCGAAGTCTATCGCCTGGGTCTATACGGCTGGCGACAAGCTGCCTGACCCCGATGCCCTCACGACCGACCCCAACGCGCCTAAGTCTAACTTCGACTCTGCCTGGCCTGCGTTTGCCGGCGGCAAAGTCAATGGCTCGGTTGCCGAAGTGCCGACTCCGTCTGGTGCGGCTGAATCTGCGTGGGATGAGCCCGCGGATATCAAGGGCGATGCAAAAGGCGTTTCGGACTTGCTCATTATCGACGGTAATATTTGCGCGGTTAAGGGCAACCGCATTGTGCTCATAGATTCTGAAACCGGAAAGAAGGAGCTTGCGAGCTGCTCTATTGGCGCGAACATTGGCTACTTCTGCCGTCCCGCCTATAAAGACGGCTATCTGGTTGTTCCTTTTGAGGACGGCTCGCTCGGCATTTTTGTTCTGGACAAGAAGGATGGGCAGTACTCGATAGCCTGTCGATACAAGACCCCTTCGCTCGGGATCAAAGATACCCAAGCTCTCACGTCCGTGACCATCTCCGGAGGCAAGGCCTACGCAGGCTTCACTGTTGTCGACGGTTCAGAAGGTGCGCTCGTGTGCGTTGACCTGGCTTCAGGCAAAGTGGACTGGACAACAGACAAAAAGAAGTCCGAGACCAACGAGAACGAGGGCTACTACTGGGCGGGCGCTGCGGCCTCCGGTGACGACATCATCATCGGTAACGAGTCCGGTAAGGTTACCCTCATTGATGGCTCCAACGGCAAAGAGCTCTCGAGCGTAAGCGTAGGCACGCCCGTTCGCTCCGGCATCATTGCCGTCGAGGTTGGCGAGAACGGCGACGGCACGTATCTCGCGGTCTCCCGCGATAACGGAACGCTCTACAAGATTCGTCGCAGCGGGGGCAAGCTGACCCTCGAGGGCAAGCCCGTTGCCTTCGCGGCCATCTCCACCTCTACGCCGGCAGTGAGCAACGGCCTGGCGTATGTCTGCGGCATGGACATCGAGGGTTACGGAACGCTCTCTGTCATCGATCTGAGCACTATGAGCGTTAAAAAGAGCATCCGCGCAGACAAGGGCGAGTCCAAGAGCACCCCGCTCGTCTCGGTTCAAGGTAACGACACGTACGTGTACTTCACCTGCAACGCTCTGCCCGGTGGCGTTTACGCTTATAAACTGGGCGACGATGCGGCGCAAATGATATTCACGCCCGACGCAAAGTATCGTGAATACTGCACCGCTTCTATCATCTGTGATGAGAAGGGCAACCTGTACTACGCCAATGACTCGGGACGCCTCTTTAAGCTAGCGGGTGCCGAGTCCTGGAGAGTTGCGTTCGATGTACAGGGCGGTTCGTACGTCGCACCGCGTTATGTTGCCAAGAACAAGATGGTTTCCGAGCCGGCTGCCCCAACCCGCGACGGATATACGTTCCTCGGCTGGTACACCGCCGAAGGCGAGAAGTGGGACTTCGCCAAGGACGTCGTGACGGCCGATATGACGCTCTATGCCAAGTGGACCAAGAATGCCGTTAACCCTGGCGGTAGTGGTGGCTCTGGCTCTAATGGCGGCTCGGGTAATGCCGGTGCTGGTTCTGACCCCGGTAACGGCACAAACGGCCAGCAGAGCGGCGGTGCCGTTTCGCCTGGGCAGAAGCCTGTGTCGTCGACCACGACCAAGACCAAAACCAAGGACGGCAAGGATTCCAAGAAGGATTCCGACAAGTCCGACAAGAAGGACAGCAAGAAGTCTGATAAGAAGTCCGCTGAGGCTCCTGTGCAGCAGTCTGGCTTCAATCCGCTCGCCATCGCTGGTGTGGCGGCCGGCGTGATCGGTCTTGCCGTCATCGGTGTGTTCGTATTCACCAAGCGTCGGTAGGTGAGGACTGTGTCCAATAAACCTCAGGACGCCGACTCCAAGCAGCCCGACTCGTCGTTCATTCAACTCGACGATGCAAAGAAAAAGGGCGCCGCCTCGGCGGCGTCCGCCCCTCGGCGCAGGACGCTGCTTGGCGCTCTGACGGCCGTCTGCATCGTCTTGATCGTTGTGTCGCTGGGTTTTGTCCAACCTTCTTCCAGCGGTGCATGGTCCATCGATTGGATCGCTCAGGCTGTGACAGGGGAGAGCGTCGTTGCCAAGGATGCGTCGGTTTCCGGCTCGATTACCGCTTCGGGCAAGGCTGCGCCCAAGGACTCCAAATCTTCGGACAATGCGAAGGACGGGTCGAAGGACTCAAAAAAGGATTCGAAGGAGAAGAAGTCCGAAAGCAAGGACGGCAAGACGTCCAACAACGCATCTGCTGGACAGGGCCCTGAATCCACCGGTGGATCGAGTTCTTCTGACGGCTCTTCTTCGGGCGGCGGCTCGGTGTCTGGCGGTGGGTCTGCATCCAACGGCGGCAGCGCCTCTGCGGGCAATCAGGGCGGCTCGCAGCAGCATGGCTATGTCACAGTGACGGTCTCGGTAACTTCGAGCGCCGTGGGCAATCCTGTCTCGTCTGGCGGCACGTTCACCTTTAACGAGGGCGCCACGGTCTACGATGCCCTGTGCGCTCTGGGCCTTTCCGTGAATGCGCATGGTTCGCCGTATGGCACGTATGTCGCAGCTATCGGCGGCTTGGCTGAGAAGGAGCACGGCAGCACGAGCGGCTGGATGTATTCCGTCAACGGCGTACCGCCCAAAATGGCTTGCAGCAGTTACGTTCTTTCCAATGGCGACAGCGTAGTCTGGTATTACGTAACGGGCTAGATACCTCGACATAACGCGCCAAACGGGCGGTTCGGACAAACATCCGGGCCGCCCGTTTTTCATGCGTAGAGGACTGGGTCGCCGGGTCTCTCGGCAAACAAAAAACCGGTCGGAACGAGAATTCCAACCGGTTATACCTTCAAGCAAATGTCGAACAAACTATGACTGTGCGCCCTCGAGGAATAAGCGACGGCTAAAGTAGTTGTACCAGGTGACCAAGAACGTTGCGATTGCCTTCATGGCCTGGTAGCCGATGCTCAAAAACGTGACGCCCACAAACATGTACAGGTCGTTGAGGCCCAAACCAATCACCGACAGGATGGTGAAGATCGTGAACTCGCGCTTGCGGCTCATGCCCTCACGGTGGTCGAACACGTACTTCATGCTGAGCCAGTAGTTGACCACGACGGACGTGGTAAACGAGATCGTGGTGCTCATCAAAAAGTCGAGGTGGAACAGCTCGACGAGCGCAATGAGCATACCCCAGTCGATGCCAAAGGAGATAAGACCCACGACAGCGAACTTGAGGAATTGCTTGGTATGAGGTTGTGCCAGTGCCTTGCGCACGTAATCACATCCAATGCGTTGACGAATCGAGCAACGAGATACTTTAGAGCTTTTGCATGGGAAACGTAAGGTCTTTGGCAAGAACTATACGAACTCGCCAAATATTCAAGAGGCAATCCGCAAACGTTGCAAATCTTGCCGTAAACGAGCAAGGCCCACGAACAACGCAGCGCTCGACGCGCGTCGTCCGTGGGCCCCGTAGTGCAACGAGGAGGCCGGGCTACTTGGTTTGCTCGCCCTCCAGGAAGATCTTGCGCGTTACAAAGTTGTAGACCATGACCAGCGCGGTAGCGCAAATCTTTGCGATATTGGCCTCGAGGCCCAGGCCGGCGTTGAGGGCCAGCACGATGCCATCGTTGAGCGCCAAGCCAATAACGGACAACACGACAAAGATGATGAACTCGCGGCGGCGGCTCATGCCCTCCTTGTGTGCAAATACGTATTTCATGCTCGCGACGTAGTTAAAGATGAGCGAGACGATAAAGCCGCTGGTGTTGGCGATCAGGATATTGAGACCCAGGCCGTAGTGGAGCAGATTCATGATGCCAAAGTCGATGACGGTGGCAATGACGCCGACGACGCCAAACTTCATGATCTGCGCAAGGAGCTTTTGCATGGTACCTGCCTTAGGGTGGCGCTGCAGCGCCGTGGGGATGACAAACTCAGCAAGTTTAGCCAATCCCCGCAGGCGGGGCTAGGCGCGCTCCTCGATAGCACCGTTTCTATATGCATCGAGCAGTTGGCGCAGGTCCTGGATTTGGCTGCGAATCTTGGCGCCCGTATCGGTATCGCTGACCATGCGGCGGCGGTCGGCCTCGTCAAAGCGGTTGGTCTCGCTCTCGATGTCGACATTGCGGGTAAGTGCCTCGGCAACCGTGGTAAAGGCTTGGTGCGACTTGAGGCGGCATCCGCGCGAGCTCGAGATGAGCGTGTAGCCGGCGATGCCTGTTTTGGGATGGTAGGCGCGACAGAAACCGCCATCGATGACCAGCAGCTTACCGTTGGCGCGGATGGGCTGCTCGCCCTTGGTGGTCTTGACCGGGGTATGGCCGTTGATGATGTGGCCCGTCGGGGAGCAAGCCATGGGGGCGACGCCAAACTCGCGCATGATGTCGTCGCAAACGGACGAGGACGTGGTGAGCGTATAGTACGGGTCCATCGGCTCGACCCACGTGCTCTTGTCGGCAATGTAGGCGCGCTCGAAGGTGCGCACCACGCGTCCGCTGGCGGGTGAGTTAAAGCCGATCCACAGGTACCACATCCAGTCGAGGGCATCGCGGTCGCCAGCGCGCCAGGCGCGGCGGGCGATATGGTCGCAAAAATCAAAATAATCGCGGCCGGCGTGCCAAGTGCCCAGGCAGTTCATGCTGCTAAAGGTGCCGTCTTCGTTGAGCGGCACGCAGCCGTGGAAGAGCAGATTGCCGTTGGCGACCTTATACATGGAGCCGTGGGTATAGAGGAAATCGATGTGTCGATGCAGGTGATCGGCGGTGACGAACTCGGATACGAGCTTGTCGATGATGTGCTGCTCCTCGGGCGTGAGCGTGTAGGGGTCCGCCGGATCGACGGTGGGGAAGTCGTTGGTCGTGAGCGGCCATACGCTGCCGTCGGCAAGCGTGACCGTGCCGGCGTCGTGATCGATCTTGTCGAGCAGCAGGCGGTCTGCCATGTCGAACTCGGGGTGGCGCTGGATAATCTGGCCCTCGAGCTTAAAAAGCAGGACGTTAACGGCTTTGATCAGCGGGCTGATGGACTCACCGGCGGTATAGGTGGTGTCGGCGAAGGCGACAAGCTCGCGCAGCGAGATGCCATAGTCGTTCTCGAGAATCTCGTAGTTGTCGTAGCGCAGGTTGTTGCGCAGCACCGTGGCGATGCAGGCGGGCTCGCCGGCAGCGGCGCCCATCCACAGCAGGTCGTGGTTACCCCACTGAATATCGAGCGAATGATAGGTGAGCAGGCGGTCCATAATCTTGGCCGCGCCGCCACCGCGGTCGAAGATGTCGCCCACCAAGTGCAGGTGGTCGACGGCGAGGCGCTTGATGAGTGAGGCGAGCGACTCGATAAAGTCGTCGGCGCTGGCGGTCTCCAAGATGGATTCGATAATGCGCTCGTGATAACGCACGCGGTAGTTGTTCTCATCCGGATGCGTGTGCAGCAACTCGTCGATGATGTAGGCGTAATCGCGCGGGATGGCCTTACGCACCTTGGAGCGGGTGTAGCGGCTCGAAAGCGAGCGGGCAACCACAATGAGCTGGTCGAGCATGGTCTTGTACCAGGTGGGCGAGTCCTCGCGCCGGCTGCGGACAAGATCGATCTTCTCGCGCGGATAGTAGATGAGCGTGCACAGCTCGCCCTTTTCGTCAAAGGAGAGCGTGTCGCCAAAGATCTCGTCGACATGCTCGCGCACGACGCCCGAGCAGTTGTTGAGGATGTGCATGAAGGCTTCGTACTCGCCATGCACATCGCTCATAAAATGCTCGGTGCCCTTGGGCAGGTTGAGGATGGCCGAGAGGTTGATGATCTCGGTGAATGCGGATTGCTCGGTGGGGAACTGTCTCGACAGTAGGCGAAGATACTTGAAGTCTTGCGGATTGCGATCGAATGCGACCATGAAGCACCTTCCGATGTGGTTGGTAAAACTGACAGACAGCGTCAAACGTTTATCAGTATGCGCTGCTTTTGTTTCGATTGGGGATGGGAAGTCGAATTGTTGGCCGAACGGTTTGGTAAATCGATTTAGTTGAGGTAGATATGGCGGTTGAATGGAGACGTGGGGTCGTTTTGCAGGCGCATGCCTCCTGGATCGATAGAGAGGATGACGGTAAAGATGTTCACTACCTTTGGTTCAATTTGGTAAATAGTGGACATTTGTACCGTATTCACGCTTGCTGTGCGATAATTTGCGCAGCAATGAGTAAGGAGCCTCATATGAGTGATTTTGTCCTGACCTGTGAATCCGCCGCCGACCGAACCCGCGAGTTCTTTGAATCGCGCAATATCCCTGTCGTGTGTTTTCATTACGAGATCGACGATGTTGTCTATACGGACGATCTGTATCAGTCGATTACGCCGGACGAGTTTTTTGCCCAGATTGCCGCGGGCGCCAGGCCCAAGACGTCTCAGGTGAGCGTAGGTGAGTACGAGAAGTTTTGGGAGCCGTTTGTTGCCGAGGGCAAAGACGTGCTGCACCTGGCGTTGTCGTCGGGTATTTCGGGCACGTATGGATCGGCCTGCGTTGCGGCGCAGATGCTCGCGGATCGCTATCCCCAGGGCGGCAAGGTGCGCGTCATCGATTCGCTGGCTGCGTCTTCGGGCTTTGGCCTGCTGGCGGAGTGTGCCGCCGACGTTCGCGATAGCGGCGCTTCGCTCGACGAGACGGCCGCTTGGATTGAGGAGCATAAACTCAACCTTCACCACTGGTTCTTCTCGACCGATCTGTCGAGCTACCTGCGCGGCGGTCGCATTTCGGCCGCGAGCGCGATCATCGGCACGGCGCTCAAGATTTGCCCGCTTATGACGGTCGATTGCGAAGGTGAGCTGGCGCCGCGTGAGAAGATTCGCACCAAGAAGCGCGCGATCTCCGAGATGGCCAAGACTGTGATGGCGCATGTGCAGGACGGTGCGAACTATTCGGGCAAGTGCATCATGTCGCACTCGGCGTGTCGCGAGGACGCCGAGGCCGTTGCGGCACTGATAGAGGAACAGGTTCCGCAGCTCAAAGGCAAGATTGAGATCAACAGCATCGGTGCTCTGATTGGCTCGCATACCGGCCCTGGCACGGTGGCCGTCTTCTTTATGGGCGACAAGCGCGTGGACTAACGTTCGTGGGCTGGCTGACGGTTTTAACGGCTGCGCCTGTCCCTCCTGACATTCGATAACAGAAAAAGGCCCGTCCCGTTGTTTGCGGGACGGGCCTTGCTGTTGCGGCTAGCGTTTCTTTCCGCGGAAGAAGAAGCCGTGCAGCGAGGGTTTGAGCCCGCGGTTAGCGCGACGCTCCTCGATATGGTCGTGGATCGAAGCGACGCGTTCGATGACTTCGTCGGGGATCGGCACGTCGGGATTCATGTTCTCGACCTGGCTGACCTCGGCGGCGGCGACCTGGTCGATAATGGGCACATCGTCGCGCGAGATGACAGGCGTGGCGTCTTCCTTCATCTTGCGATAGCGCTGCATCATGTCGGTTTGTAGCTGCTGTGCCGAAGGCGGCGTCCAGATGATGGCGTTGGCGCCGGCGGCGATGGTCTCACGGATGCTCTCGGGCGTTTTGCCGCCCGGTGCGATGAGCGGCAGGTTGGGATAGTGCTCGCGCAGCTCGCGCAGGACCTGGGGCGTGTTCTTGCCGGCCGCGATGTTGAGGATCTTGGCTCCGGCGCGCACCTTGGCGTGAGCATCGTCGTCGCAACGTACGACCGTGGCGATGACGGGGATGTCGGCGATGTTGGTGATGTGCTCGACCATCTCGGCAGTGGCGGGGGAGTTGACCACGCAGCCCGCCGCACCTTGCATCTCGGAAACGGCCGCCATCTGCACGGAGCGCTTACCGGTGGTGGTGCCGCCGCCCACGCCCACAAAGACCGGGCACTCGGCAACGGTCAGCAGCGCCTGCGTAATGGCGGGCTGCGGCGTGAAGGGGTAGACGGCAAACACGGCGTCGGCATTGGAGTTGCGGATGACCGCCACGTCGGTGGTGTAGATGAGCGATTTGATGCGGCGGCCAAAGAGCGTAAAACCGCTGGCCTCCTCGATCTCGTCGGGCATGCGGAGGGCCGCCTTGCGCAGGCGCCCGTCGATGGGCAGCGGCTCCATGGGTAAAAGGCCGTTGGGAGTTACGGCCACCTGGGGCTCGGTAAATTCGTCTGCAAGCTCTACCTCGGAGAAGTCGACCGAGGCGACGATGTCCTCGTGAACCTCGGCGGGAACATCGATGGGGGCTTGGTCGCTAGTCGCGGCAGGCGTCTCGAAGGAGCTGGTGCCGACAAAGGCGTCGACGCGCTCGTTCAAATCGTTGAGAGAATCCATGGCGGTCCGTTTCTATGTTGTGCGGTCGGCAGTGTACGACCGGCGTTGCGAGTGCTAAATCGTTTGACGAGTTGATTTTTCCCCGCTGCGCCATCCGTTAGACTGAAGGGCCGGCGAACGTGAAGGAGCTGTGGTGGCGGGAATCGAGGTGCTATCTTGAATGTCCCGTATACAAAAGAGAGGTGACGCGGTATGGAATTCTCGGCAATGTTGGGCTCGATTGGCCTATGCGTGGGCGCAATCGTTGCCGCCGCGGTCATCTACTTTGCGGTCACGGTCATTAAGGGCAAAAAGGCCGAGCGCAAAGAACGCGAGGCACTTAAACAGCATCGTGACCAGCAGGACAAGTGCGCACGGCGATAGCTTGTTGAGTTTTGAATCCGTGCGCTAGCTGCGTTTTCGGACCAGGGCGATATAGAAGCCCTCAAAGTCGCGACTGGGCGGAATGGTCAGCGTGCCTGGCATGCCGTTGGCAATGGCCGAGACGTGGCCCGCGGCAATGGCCTCGGTAAGGGTGTTGCACTCGATATGCGGCTTGTCGCCGGTATCCTGTGCGCGACGCGCTTCGCTTTCGCTCGGCGTGCCGTCGAGGGGGATGAGCTCGCAGTCCATATGCTTGTCGAGGGCCTCTTGCAGGGCGTCCTCGTTTTCCTGCGGCAAGATTGAACATGTCGAATAGACGAGCGTGCCGCCCGGTTTGAGGGTCCCCATGGCGCGGTCCAGAAGCGCGCGCTGCGAGCGGGCGCATTTGACGAGCAACTGCTCGGTAAGGCCGCGCAAGCTCTTTTCGTTGCCGCTGATGACGGTGCCCGTACCGGTGCAGGGGGCGTCGAGCAGGATACGGTCAAAGCGGAAGAACTCGTCAAGCTCGCGTGCGTCAATACGCATGACGGGCACGTTTTTGGCGCCCTGGCGGCCCAAGTTTGCCTCGAGCTTTTCGGCGCGGGGAATGCTCATCTCACAGGCGGTGAGGTGTGCCTGGCCCTGGGTGAGGGCGGCGATCTGCGTTGTCTTGCCGCCGGGGGCTGCACACATGTCCAGGATGTCCTCGCCGGCCTGAGCGCCCAGCACGAGCGGCGGCATCATCGACGACAGGCTCTGCAGGTAGATCTTGCCGTCACGGTAGATGTCGAGGTCCCACAGGTCGGAAACTTGGGCGTCGGGCAGGACGAAGGCATCCTGGTACCAGGCAACGGTTTGGTGGGCGATCCCGGCGGCGTCGAGTGCCGCGGCGATGTCCTCGGCGGTCGTCTTGAGCGTGTTGGCGCGTAGCGTGACCGGGCGCGTGGCTGCGGCGCCAAAGCCCTCGATCATGAGCTCGGCATCGGCAGGCGTATAGGCACCGGCAACCGTGTCGACCATAAAGCGCGGCAGGTCGGCAGCGCAGGGAAGGGCAGTAAGCTGGTCGGAAAGCTCGGTGGCGGCAAACTGCCTGAGCTTGAGCTCGGGCTTAACCTGCTTTTTCTGCTTACGACGACGCGGCTTGGACATCCGTCTTTCCTTCCCGTCCCAATTTGACTACTTTCCGGGTACGCTGCTGCTGGCGTGCTTTAGTACTGGCTCTCGTGCTTGCTAAAGAAGTCGAAGCGCGGGGGCAGCGGCTTTACGCGGTGCTCGCCGGGCTTCTCGCCCAGGCTCTCCACAAACTCGTCCGTGGAGGCAAAGATGTTGTCCCAGCTAAAGAAGGCGACCGGGTCGACGTCGAAGTACTCGCAGATGAGCTCGCAGCCGGCCGGGACGATGCCGTGCATCAGGACGGTCGCCACGCGCAGCTCGGTAAAGGCGTCGACCAGGGCCTGCTTCATGGCGGCGTTTGCCGGCTCACCCTCGAGCTTGTTGGCGGCCTTGGAGGCATCGCTCCAGCGCTTGTTGGCGGCGCGCAGGTAGTCGTCGCACACGGCGAGCGCGCGGTGCGTCTCGAACTTGTACATGGCCTGCTCAAAGGCAAGGGCGGCCTGCTCGGCAGCCTCGACCACGGCGGCAGAGGCGGCACCGGCCGGAATGCAACCGTTGCGATAGGGGCTCTCGTCGCCCTCCTTGACGGCGACGCCGTAGAAGCAGCTGCGGGCCAGGCGGTTGAACACGCCGGTCAAAAGGGCGCTCTCCTTAAGGGCCGGGTCGATAACGCGCTTGTCATCGCAGGCGCGCACCTCGTTGCCGTCCTTGTCCTTGCCGGTCACGCGTGTGTCGTATGCCTTGGGGCTAAAGCTCACCGGCTTCTCGGACAGGCCGAGCGACAGCCAGTGCGCGCGCATCTGCTCGCAAGTGTAGTGGTTGAGCAGGTCGTCTGCCGGCGGGGGAGGCGTCTGCGAGGACGAGCTGGCCTTTTTGCCCATGTAGAGCAGGTGGTAGCAGGCGCTGACGGTGCTCTGCGTGAGGTCCCAGCCCAGGGCCTCCCACATGGCGGTCTGCGCGATGCAGTAGAAGTAGATGTTGTCCTGACCGATGAACTGGTAGATCTGCGCGTCGTCCGAGCACCACCAGTCGCGCCAGTCGAGTGAGCTGTGCTGATAGGTGGGCGCGGGGACCTGCGTGGAATCGGCGGCGGGCTCGCCCATGAGGGCGGCGTCCTGGGCGGCGATACCCTCGGTTACGCCGGCGGCGCGGGCATCGCGTGCAAGCACGGTGCGGGTGTAGCTGATGGGCGCCCACAGGCTCTCGGGCCAGCACCAGCAGGTGACGTCGTTCACGCCGTCAACCTCGGGCACCGGAACGCCCCAGTCGATGTTACCGGTGATGCGGAAGGGCACGAGCGCCTTGCCGCTGCGGAAGCGCACGCCACCGTTGGCGAGCACCGCGTGGGCGTCGTCGCGCTCCTTCCAGCTGGGGAAGGTGACGGTAAAGCTGCTCTTGTTGCCCTCGGGCTCCAGCACGGTGTGCTCGGGCAGTTGATCCTCGACGGCGTCGAAGGCCTCGCGGAACTTGTTCTGGATGTAGAGCTGTGCCGGCAGCAGCCACTCTTCCATGGTCTTGGAGACCACGGAGCGAACCTGTGGGTTCTGGGCGAGCTTGGCGGTGTAGGTCTTCATAAAGTCGAGGTAGGCCGGCAGGTCGAAGTAGAGGTTGTCGACCGGGCGCAGCTCGGGCACCTCGCCGGTGAGCTGGCTCTTGGGCGCGATGAGCTCCTCGGGCTCAAACTGGTGACCCAGGTCGCACTCGTCGGCGTACGCCTTCTCGGACTTGCAGCCCTGGATGGGGCAGCGCCCGATCACCTGGCGGCCGTTGAGGAACGTGCCGGCCTTGGCGTCGTAGAATTGCAGCGTGGAGCGCTTGGAGATGGTGCCCTGCTCATGCAGGCGCTCGATAATCTCGGCGGTCACCTCGTTGTGAATCTGAGCAGCCGGTTCAAGGCCCGAGCCGCCGTAGATATCGCAGCTGATGTTGTAGTTGTTGAGGGTCGCGGCCTGGCGGGAGTGATTGGACTCGACATACTCGCCGATGGACTTGTCGTAGCCCTCGTTCTCCTTGAGCTTGCGGTAGCTCTCCATGATGGGCGAGCCGTAGCAGTCGGTGCCCGAGGTGAAGATGACGTTCTCGCGGCCCAGACGGTCGCGCAGGAAGCGGGCGAAGAAGTCGGCCGGGACAAAGACGCCGCCAACGTGGCCAAAGTGAAGGCCCTTGTTGCCGTAGGGCTCGCCGGCGGTAACGATGGCGCGGCGAGGCCAGCTGGGACGGTCGTTCATGGAGTATTTGGATGCCATGGGACTCCTTCGCATATGGTGAGAGCGCGGTCGGGCGCAAGGCCTGACGACGCGGTGGTCAATTCGTGCATATCGTTCGACATTATCGCACATGCGGACGGGTACGTGGCAGGGGCGCTATCCTAAGATGCTATGAATGAGATTTCCAACATACATGCGTTTGAGGACGAGGATTTTCTGCACGCCTGCTTCGTGTGGGGGATGGCCGTGCTTGTGGTGTTTGCCGTGTGCCTGGTGCCGGTGTTTATGCTGCTGGGCGGGCCCGCAGACTTGGATGTGGCGGACGCGGGCGGCTGGACGGCGGTTTTGGGCTGGATAGTCGGCTTGGCTGCGGTTTCGGCGGCGTCATTTGCCGTGCATGAGCTGGTGCACGGTGTGTTCTTTAAGCTGCTGGCGCCTGCGGGCGCGAAGGTGACCTTTGGAGCGAATCGCGAGACGGCGATGATCTATGCCTGCGCCGAGGGCGTGGTGTATTCGCGCTGGCGGTACGTGGCGGTTTGCCTGGCGCCGACGGTTGTTGTGACTGCGGCGTTTGCCCTGGGGTTTGCGTTCTCGTGCTATCCGCTGCTGTGCTACCTGGCGGCCGGCTTGCATTTGTCGGGCTGTGTGGGCGATTGGTATTACGTGCGGACCATCCTGCGCGACCGTCGCATTGTCGCCTGCGAGGACACATCCTTTGGCGTGCGCTTTTTCGCAAGGTAGTCTTTTTGGGATGATTTTTCTGGGACGGGGATTAAAAAATCATTGTGGGAGAGGAGATGTCCATGAAGCCGTTGCTGCTGCATGCTTGCTGCGCGCCGTGCTCGCTGGAGCCGGTTCGCCTGCTGCGCGAGGAAGGGTTTGAGCCCACAATCTGCTGGACAAACCCCAATATTCAACCGCGTGATGAATGGCAGCGGCGTTTGGACGAGCTGCGCCGGTGGTGTGCCGATGGCGACATCGAGCTCATCGAGGCGGGGGAGGACCGCGAGCGCTGGGAGGTCGGCGTGGCCCCGCTGGGCGCCGATCGACCCCGTCGCTGTCGCGCGTGCTATGCCTTGCGTCTGGCCGAGGCATGCCGTGTGGCTCAGGAGCGTGGGTTTGAGTTTGTGGGCACGACGCTCGCCGTCTCGCCGTATCAGTTGTTCGAAACCTGCAATGATGTGTTGGAGCGTCTGGCTGCCGCCCGCGGTCTCACTCCGGTGATTCGCGATTTTCGCCCGTATTACCCCGAGGCCACGCGTCGTTCGCGCGAGCTGGGCATGTATCGGCAGAATTATTGCGGCTGCCGATTCTCGGCCGTCGAGGCGGCCATGGATCGAGCCCGCATCCGCGACGAGCGCAAAGCCGCCAAAAAGTAGTTCATTTGGGACGTCAGCCTGCTAGGATGTAGAGCGGACTTTAGCTATATAAGGAGAATCCGACGTGTCTATGCGTACCGATGATTTTGACTACAACCTTCCTGAGGAACTGATCGCCCAGGCGCCTGCCGAGCCGCGTGACTCCTGCCGTCTGCTGGTGGTGGATCGCAAGGGCTCCCAGGCGGGAACGCCGCTGGAGCACGGCGGTACCGTTGAGCACCGTATCTTCCGCGATATCATCGACTATATCGAGCCAGGCGATGTGCTCGTCATCAACAAGACGCGCGTGATGCCGGCCCGCCTGATCGGTCGCAAAGCCGGCTCGGGTGGCGTGGTCGAGACGCTGCTGCTCAAGCGCCGCGAAGATGTTGACCCGCTGGGTCACGTTTGGGAGTGCCTGGTCAAGCCGGGCAAGCGTCTGAAGCCCGGCGCTCAGATTGAGTATCGCGCCGGTGGCGCCCATGCGCCCGAGGGGGCTCCCGTGGTGCTGACAGCCGAGGTTGTCGACTTTGTCACTGATAGCCGCGGTGGCCGCCTGGTGCGCTTTGAGCCGGCCGGGTGCAATGCCGCCGGCGACCCGCGCACGCTCGACGAGGCCATCCATGCTGCCGGCCACGTGCCGCTGCCGCCCTACATTACCGATTACGAGGGAGATCCCGAGAAGTACCAGACCGTTTACGCCATGAAGGAGGAGCACTCGGCTGCCGCTCCCACGGCGGGCCTACACTTTACCCCCGAGCTCATGGCCGCTATCGAGGCCAAGGGTGCGAAGTTTGCCGCCGTTGAGCTCGAGGTGGGCATCGACACCTTCCGCTTGGTTGAGGAGGACGACCCTACGCAGCACGTCATGCACACCGAGCGCTACCACGTGTCGCAGGAAGTTGTCGACGCCGTGCATAAGGCGAAGGCCGAGGGGCACCGCGTAATCGCCGTCGGCACCACCGCAGTGCGTTCGCTCGAGAGTGCGTTCGATGCGGAGGCGCCGGTGTCCGATCCGGCTGTGACGGCGCGCTATTTTGAGGGCCGCGAGGACGGCGCTGACACGCTCGGCCGCGGTGACATCGTGGTGCACGAGAACGCGACAACGCAGCTCTACCTCATGCCCGGCTCGACCTATCACGTGGTCGACGCTCTGATCACGAACTTCCATGTACCGCGCTCCACGCTCATGATGCTCGTGAGCGCACTTGCCACCCGCGACCAGATCATGGATGCCTACGCTGCTGCTATCGAAGAGCGTTACCGCTTCTTCAGCTTTGGCGACGCCATGCTCATCTTGTAGTTACGCGGTTCTACGAACCGCGTAACTAGTCGACGCTGCAAACGCCCCTAAGCGGCAATCTGACGTTCAATCGTCGGGCATGACCAAAAGGTCAATGCCCTCCTCTTTCACGTCACCTTGCTCGCTTAGGGGCGTTTTCGCTGACTTCGCCTAAACATTGGCGTTGCCGTGATTCAACCTGCCAAAAGGTGTAGTCATTGGGGACGTTCTTGTTCGACTAGTCGTTTAAGAACGTCCCCAATGACTACCTTGTACCAATCAAAAAGTTGCGGTGAGATAGTTCTTGAATTGGCCTTTTTGATGGCTAAACAGGAACTATCTCACCGCAACTGCCTTGAGTGTTTTTTGGCAGCTAGTTTACTTGCCCGCGAAGAGCCCGATCAGGACGATCACGAGGACTACGGCGACAATGCAGACGATGGCGCCGGTGAATTTGATGCGTGAGTCGCGGGTACGCTCGCGCACGTCGTCCTCGGCGGCTTCGAGTTGAGCCACTTCGCGCTCGGTTTCGGCGTGCTCGGCCTTATCGCGGGCCAAGGAGCCTGCGAGCGATTCGGTAATCTCGGGATGGTCGTGCACCTCGGTCGCCTGCTCGATGATCGACTGCGCATGCGCTACATCCGCCTGGGCATTGGCAATAGCCTGCTCTTGCTCTCGACGTGCCTTGTCCTCGGCGGCGATTTTCTCGCGCAGCTCGCGCTGGC
>UQRX01000022.1:0-29887 GCA_900543595.1 uncultured Collinsella sp.
AACGAATTGGAATTACTTTCGAACCAGCACCAATTAACGTTAGTATAGCTCCGAGAAGAAATGGTAATCGTTCCGCCGAGCAACGCCAAAAGACAACATCCATCCTCTTCCTCGGGCAATATCCAACCCAGATGCCAAGTGATACGGTCCGAAACCTCAGAGAAGACTTCGTTAATTAACTGAAAGCTCAACTCGACATTCAAAGTCAAATCACGCTAAGCGCCAATGCCCGAACCGCTCAAATCGACAGAAGCAATGACAACCGTAGAAGCAGGCCATCATCATAGTCATTAGAACCCAGCGGCCCCGTCACCTCAGGGCAACGGGGCCTCAATCAAAACTAGCTCAGTAATATGCTAGCCAATTTGCTGGCAGTTTTTGCACTCTCGTGAAGCGCCACGCCTCTGGGCCTCCTGAATAGAGATTTGCAAATAGCCCTTTGCGTCCTTGCCAACGGTACGGCACTTATGCGTATGGTAAACATCGCTACCGTTCTTATACCAAACTAGGCCGTAGCCCGGAATCCACTTACCGTCCTCGCCGACATAATAGAAGCCGATCCAGGTGTTCGTAGCCAGAGCACCAGAGGACTGGAGGTAGTAGTCGCCGACCCAGGCGTCGTGGGCCATAGCGCCGGAACCGTTAAAGTAGTACCAGGCGCCGCCGATCCGACGCCAGCCGGTGGCCATCGCGCCGGAATCGTCGAACCAGTACCAAACTCCACCAACGTTAGCCCAAGAGTTGGATGCCATAGCGCCCGAACCTCCGAGCCAATACCACGCGCCGCCATTGCTGAGCCAGCCGGTTGCCATGGCGCCCGAACCGCTCGCATAGTACCAAGAGCCGCCTGCCAAGAACCAGCCAGTGGCCATTGCACCGGAGTCGCTGAACCAGTACCAGGAGCCGCCGAGGCTACGCCAGCTGTTAGCGGCCATGGCGCCCGAGCCGTCGAGGTAGTACCACGTACTGCCAACGTTGAGCCAGCCGGTGACCATTGCGCCGGAGGCGTTAGCGTAATACCATGTCCCCGAATCGTTGACCCATCCGGTCAACATAACACCGTACTCGTTGAAATAGTACCAAGTTCCATCGATATTTTGCCAACCGGTCAACAACTCGCCGTTGGAAGTCGCATAGAGCCACTTTCCATAAATGGAGTCAAAGATCCAGCCGCCATGCTGCATGCGCCCATCGGCGTTGGCACCAGGGGTGTTCAGGAAGTAGTTCTTGCCGTCAATCTGAACTAGGCCGTATTCCATTTCATGGGTTTCGGGATAGAAGTAATACTTGTCCCCACCGATAGACTGCCAGCCCGACACCGCGGTCCCGTCAGCGCCAAAATAGTACCAGACAACTTCGTCTTCGTTATGCCACTGGTTCGTGACCATGGCGCCAGTTTCGGGATCGAAATAGCGAAGGCTGCCGTCCTCGCACCGAACGAGTCCAGTCTTCGGATGACCGTCGGAACACCATTCCGTAATCGGTCCACCGCCTCCGCCACCGCCAGCAATATCAGCAAATGAGGGCGCCGGGGCAACCGTCATGCAGGCAGCGGCAAATGCAACAACTCCCAGCACTGTTAGTCCGCGCCATCTTTCTCGAAGGTTTTTCATACGACATCCTTTCTCCGAGATTTAAGGCTCTCTTAAGTTATTTTTAAACTATCAATTCAGTATTTCAACGGGAAATCGATAAAAGGTGTCTTTGTGACTCCAATTTAAATATGAGTCACCACACCTCAACCGTTACGCTAAATAGCTTCTGAATCAAACTGAGCACATAAGCGAACTAATTTAATACGGCCACCTGAAAAATCCTGACACACGTTTTCGATATGACAAGAGCCGCTTCAACAAGGAGCACTTGAACCCCACCGCTCTTGTAGCTCTTGAGGATACTTTGCCGGATCTTGGAATTACTTCGCCCTAAAGCAAGAAGTACTCACTGTCGGAGGATAGGTTCGGCCCGAGCCACGGATCGCCATCCAAGAAGAACTCAGGCCAGCGCCGCATGAACAGTGCTTGCTCGCGCTTCCAGCGACACATCTTTTCCTCGTTGGCCTCTTCCCTACCGCGCGAGGTGAACTCGTAGTGATAGAGCTCGGCATAGGGTGTAAAGATGGTTCGATAGCCGGCCTCCCACACGCGCAGACAAAAGTCCGCGTCGTTAAAGCCAACGGCGAATTCCTCGTTATAGCCTCCGACCTGCTCAAACACTTCGCGACGGACCATCTGACAGTTGCCCGTCACGGCACTAAAGTTGCCCGGATGCACAGCACGGGCAAGATCGCCCTCACGCTTTGCAAAAGACATCTTTGTGGCTGCAAATTAAATAAACGCAATTCTATGCCCATATCGATACGTCATATGCCAGCAGCGCATTCTATTGGTATGGAAACCGGTTCGAGTCATTGATTTAAACTGGAGCCTCTACAGCAATTAATAGCGCCCTAGACAGCATCAGCACCAGAGACATACCAAACTAGCCATCATCACCGATCTCAAATAATTCGCAACGGTTACCATGTCGGCCTTCGACTCAACCGGCCAGATTACAGCAACCTCGATGAGTGTCGTCTTAGTTGCAACAACCGTGGGCGTTACCATGCCTACAACAGGCTTTGCGTGCCCACAACGCGCTTTCCTAGATGATTATCGACTAATCCACTACAACCAGAGAACGCTGGTTCTGAATCCCAATCGTTCCATCACCTGTGTAGAGGAATCGTCGTCAAATCACGTAAGCGGTAGAAAATGTCAAAAACCTTGCTTCTACGACAAAGCTTTATTTAACAAATCGTAAGGACCGACAAGACGTATGAAGATGCCGACCAAGAGCTTCCTGAGACCTTCCAACATTAAGCAAATCGCGAACACAGCTGTTGGAACCAGAAGCACCTGCAACATTCCCAGTCCAACGCCGACACGCGTAAAGGGAAACTGCGAGCTCCAGAGCCAACTTTGGATAGGCCCATAGTCAGAAATAAGATAAGTGGCAAAACAAAGTTTCGCGACAGTGTTAACGAAACGGGAGGAAAAATGCGGCATCTTGAAATCGATCAACAAGACCGAAATTGCTATAACTACTGAAAAAATAGACGCCGGTGAACCAAAAAAGCCGTTATACAAATTCGTAAAGATCGAGCCCAGCAAACCATCAAAATGGAATTGACCATAAAACGAGATTGCAACTCCAACAAAAGAAGCAATGCAGCAAGCAACCAAGTGCCTTATATTCACTGTTGACAAATCTACATACCAGCGAATATAGCAAACAAGAACGCAAATTATAATAAAATCCACTAGTAGCCCGTCGATGGGAATCCAAAAGAGCGGCACATAACGCAGGAATCCAAAGGCGAAGACCAGAAAGATTGATAGATAAAGATGTAGTTTCTGGTCCAACGCATGCAAAGCCGGAATTAAAAAAGGCAGTAAAAATACAAGCCAAGCATAGACGGTTACAAACCACCAACTAGAACCAGTAAGAATTGGTGCAAAAATATCTATCAAATTGGTTGGACTTACTTGAATATCGCCGCGAAGCATGAAGAAAAAACCCAGCGCAATACTATAAAAGAGAACCGAGCCTTCGATTGAAGCTATCTGTTTGACAGCTTGTTTAATGGAGTATCCAGCTTTCCCCGCAACAAACCAGATTGTTATTGCAACAAAACAGCCGACCGCAGTTCTTCCAATTGGATAGAAAAAGATATTGTAGAAAAACCTAGTAAACGAACCAGGAAATACGGAAACAGAATCAGCGTTGTGAACAACAAAATGATGAGCCATTACCGTCCACATAAGGACAATGCGAAGTAATTCGATACGGGAATCTCGTATTTTTGCCATAATGCCCCCAAGTAAAATCAAAACCTAATTAAGCCTCGACCTAGAACCGTTCGAGAATCTCCTCGGCATTCTCTCGCAGATAGATATCTAGGTCCGGCACGGCAAACTGCACGTAGCCTCTCTGTGGCGCCTGAATAACCTCTCTTTGTAGCAATTTTGCCCTAATGGAGCTGACCTCATTGGTCTTTTTACCCATGCGCCTAGCAATCTCGGATGATTTGGACTGTTGTTTGTCCTCGCACATCGCCAAAAGGTATTTGATATCGTTAGGCCCCAGTCCGGAAATCGCTGGCTCGTGAACAACATCGTGAAAACGAGCCTCTGCCAGCGCAATGCCTTCGGTGACGTCGCGCTCGCTCACAATGGCACTTTTGGCACGATGCAAGTTGGCGCGCTGCCAAATGGAATAACCGACCAGCTGCACCAAATAGGCATAGCCCTTAGTGGCCTTAGCGGCTCTCGACAGAAGATTGTCCTCTATGGTCAAACCAGTCGCGACAAAACTATCGCCCACAGAGAGAGCTACCTCCACCTGGTTGATAGGCGCCAGATCTTCGGGGAGGGCACGACGCAAGAACGTAAGCGCCTTGCGGTTAATAAGATCCATAACACCGGCGGGTAAACCAGCAAAGGCAAGTGCGATATCTACTTTTTCCCCTATCAAAAGCTGAACCGTAGACGCAATGGCAAGCATATCGTCAATCGGGGCGTCCTGAACTTCATCGATGGCAATAAAAAGGCCCTTGGATGACTTCGCTGCCGAACTCAGCAACTTTCTAAGGCTCGACTCTTTGGGCACAACGTCGACTTTCGCGGAAACAAAGCCGGCGTTTACGCCGACCGAAGCATTAGTCGCAAGGGAAGAATCAGCAACCTGATCCCTCAAGTCCAGCAATAGGTTAGGGCCAGCAGAGACAATAGCGGTCTTCCATCCAAGCTCTCGAGCACGATCCCTAAGATCACAGAGCAAAACAGTTTTTCCGGAGCCCCTCGGTCCAGCAATGCGCATGAGCCTCGCAGGTGCACCAATTCCCGCATTCAAACTCTCAGTAAACTCAAGGGCAATATCATCACGACCAATTATGCGCGGAGGCTCAGCGCCGACAGTGGGACGAAACGGGTTATGGAATACTGTGGCGCTCACATGCCTGCCTTTCAAGGGAATCGATTAATGGTCAATCATCGTTTAAGTTATTATCGCAGACTATATCGAATAATATCGAACTGTATAAGTGTGTATAAACTTATCGCGAAAGTATCAAGCTTTCGTAATTTACCTTAGTAAGTAGTCCAACGCTGCTTTCTTCCAAGCTACTACCGAAAGAAAGATTAGGACTTCCTAAAAACCATTGCCTTAATACGAGAAGTACTCACTCTCAGCAGATAAGTTCGGCCCCAACCACGGATCGCCCGTCAAGAAGAACTCCGGCCAGCGTTGCATGAACAGGGCCTGTTCGCGCTTCCAGCGACGCATCTTTTCCTCGTTGGCCTCTTCCCTGCCGCGCGAGGTGAACTCGTAGTGGTACAGCTCTGCATAAGGCGTAAAGATGGCTCGGTAACCCGCCTCCCAAACACGCAGGCAAAAGTCCGCATCGTTAAAGCCAACCGCAAATTCCTCGTTATAGCCACCGACCTGCTCAAATACGTCGCGATGAACCATCTGGCAGGCGCCCGTAATGGCGCTAAAGTTGCCTGGGCGCACAGCACGGGCAAGATATCCCTCGCGCTTTGCCGAGAAGTCCTAGTTGGCATGGGCAAGTGCGCCGCGCACACCAATCAAAATGCCATCGTGCTGCACCGGATGATCGGTAAAGAAGAGCTTGGCACCCACCACGCCCGCATCGGGGCGCCGCAGATAGCCCATCATCTCTTCAATAAAGTCGGGGCTTATGACCTCGGTATCGTTGTTGAGCAGCAGCAGATAGTCGCCCTTGGCGTGCTCCACGCCAAAGTTGATGATCTGAGAGTAATTGAACTCGCCCGGCCAGTACACAACGCGCGCGACGCCCTTGCCTTCTGATGCAGAAGCCACGCGTTCCGGCAGGGTTTCGTAACACGCAAACGTCTCCGGGGCTTCGCTGTTGTTCTCCACCAAGACGATCTCGTAGTTGGCATACGTTGCATTCTCGGCAATCGACATCACGCAGGCATCGAGCGTCTCGACGTGATCCTTGGTCGGAATCACAATGCTCACCAGCGGCGCAGGTTTAGGCAGAGCATAGCGCATGCGATAGACAAATGGGGTCTCAGTCTCCTCGACCGTTCCGCAAATGTCCAGCGAAGCAAAACGCCTAGCAAAGTGGACGGGCCGCTACGACGTCATCCAGGGTTCGCGCCTGGACTTCGACGGCGGCGCCTTCTTTTGGCAGTACCAGCTCATCCTTTCGCTTGGTATTCCCAACCCCATCGCCAAGTGGGATTTGGGTCCCGA
Source organism: uncultured Collinsella sp. (assembly GCA_900543595.1). GTDB lineage: Bacteria > Actinomycetota > Coriobacteriia > Coriobacteriales > Coriobacteriaceae > Collinsella. The sequence goes on from UQRX01000022.1 coordinate 6,283, forward strand.
GGGCTACCGCGCCATGAAACAGCTGTGCTTTGAAGGCGGCCTGTTCTCCCGTCGCGTAGTCGACAAGATCGGCCTGCCCGATGCGCGCTTTTTCATCTACGGCGACGATGCCTGCTACGGCTATGTCGCCAGCCAACACTTCCCCGCCGCTGTGGTTGCCGACGTGGTCCTCAAGCGCGCCCGCGCCGTCTCTAACTGGGACATCGCTGGCAAACGACAGCTCAACTCCACGAGCGACACCAACCGCTACTACATCATGCGCAACCGAGGCTTTTTGGCCCGCTACATGCAGATTTACGGCGATTACCACCCCATGCTGTTCCGTCTGGGCAACGCCGCGACCTTCTGCAAAGAGTTCATCCGCTTGGCTGCGGTCGACAAATGCTTTAAGACCGGTATCCCAGCGCTGCGCCTCGGCATGAAAGACGCCCGCAAGATCATCAAGGATCCCGACTGGAAGCCCATGCCGCCCATGAAGGACGCGGAGTAACAGAAGCCGAAAACATCCCGCCTCTTAAAGCCGCTGGCACACTACAGACGCGTGCTGCCCGTCAAAGCCAAAGCCCCAGCGCACGCGGCCGATACCTGGTCGCGGCACGCGAATCTCGTCGATACCGTCACGTTCGATGTCGAGTAGCGCCTGAACCGCCAACAGCTCCAGACCCAGGGCATCCACGTCGGGGTCATACATCATGTTCATAGTGATAAGCGGGCGCTCGTCGAGCATGCCGAGGGTATCGGCCACATCGAGCATCCTTCCCGTAGGGAACACCTGGATATCCCAGCGATCCGCCCCGCGCTTTCGATTAGATGACGGATTGGCATACCCCGGCATACCAAAGCAGAGCCCTTGCAATAGCAGGTGGTATGGCAACGGCGAATCCGTCTCGACCGCGCCGACTCCCGCGTCACCCAGAATTCGACGCAGCGCCTGCCTCACCGTGTCTTCGTCACCGCGACACAACCCATCACGAAACGCATCGACGTCCCGCACATCCTCGGCGGCGCACTCAAACCATTCAATAATCACGAGACGCACCGTCTGACGAAGCTCGCCATTGGGCAGACGTAGAGCACGGGAGCGAGCGCTGTTTCCCGGCTCCTCAACCATATCCGTCGTTAGGAAGCCGGACAGGTATAACGCGGTCCAAACATCATCGACGCAAGCGTCATTCGACACGACGGCGCCCAGACAAAGCGGGGTTTCAACGCATCCATGCGGTTCAAGTAAATCGAACAGAGTCGAAAGCCTCTCGAGATCCCAATCACCAACCGCCCTGCTCAGGATATCAGCGTATCCATACAAATCGGCCCGCACCGGCGGCGTGCAACCGCGGTTCAAGAAATCGATCACGCGCGCCGGACTCGAGCAATAAAACCCGCCAAATCGGTATCCCTCGAACCATTCACGTGCGTCATCCAGGTATTCCCCGCGTCTAGCATGGCCTAGCAGAGCCTGAACCTCGTCGTCCGAAAAGCCAAACCACCGGTCGCAGCACCCCAAAAGCGAAGTCGACATGCAGTACGAACACCCGCGCAAAGAAAGCGCCGTCTCAGCAGGACCGGGATGCTCCCCCATAAGACACGCCAGCCGCAACGAATCGTGCGCAGCGGCAATGGCGTCAAACAACACACTGTCGAGCAGCTCCGCCGGACCGACGCCGGAAACGTCCCCCGCACTCGCACGGCCCGACCACGCCGCGTCGTACCCATCAACAAGCAATACGACCTGCTCATCGCAGGCAATCTCCAGCAGCTCAATGAGCACACCGAGCACCGAGGCAACCTCGTCCTCGCCCGCCACGCCACGCGCAACGCGCTCGATGTGGCGCACCTTGTCTCGGGGCAAATCCGGAGCCTCCAAAAGCGCCAACAGGCGAGCGCACTCACCCGTAAGAGCTTCAGGCACGACGCCGCCGACGTTGGCACCGCACCTCGCGGCGCCAGAAAAGTCCAGTGATATCACGGGGTAGCAGGCAAACTCATCCCGATAGCGCCCGCCACCCGCATCCCAAATCTGGGAACCAGCAAACAGGCCCCGATCGACCTGCCCGACCGCAGGACGCTCCAGAAAAGCCTTAAGCATCGACAGGTTCATGCTCTTGCCAAAGCCTTCGGGCCGACAACACGCCACAACGGAAGCATCAGCATCCAAGACATCGGCAATAAACATCGTCTTGTCGACTAGCACGCATCGATCCATGGCCTCGGCAAAGTCATGTTCGCCGACCGGTAGCGCCCCATTACCCGAACGGTTGATCAACTCTACGCCATAGTAGGCAGTATCGCCGTAAATCGCCTGTTCAGACACCGTAACTTCTCCCTAAAACGCAGCACGATGCCCATTGTATCGAGCAACTCAACCGCAATGATGCCGTCATGCAGACGTTTCGGGCAACGGTAGCAATAAGAACCCCGATGGGGCATAACAAATCATTGCACAACAAAACGGGGCCCGATACAGCCGTACCGGACCCCGTCCTAGTTCTTAGATTATAAGGCGACCAGGATCTTACTCCTCGGATCCGTCCTCGCCAGCAGACTTCTTCTGCTGATCAAGCTTGTGCTTGCCGCTCACAATAGACGTGGCGCCAAGTGTCGCCAAGCTCGCGCTGGCAAGGCTCGCCATCACGATGAGGTCGCCCGTCTTGGGCATATTGCCACCCGAGGCCTTGGTCGTCGTGGTCGTGGTAGTCGTCGTGGTGTTCGAGGTGACGTTCTTGTCGTCACCCTTCTGAGCATCGGCATCGGACTGTCTAGCGCCTGCATTGGTCGAAGCATCGGCATCGCCATCAGTCCTGGACTCGGGAGCCTCGCCAGAAGTGTTCTCATCAGAAGACGAGCCGATGTTGTTGCCAGCCGTCATCGAAGACCCAATCAAGGCGCCAAGCTGCTTGCCAACGAAGGGCTTGTTCTCGGTCGACGAATTGCCGACATCGGAGTCCTCGGTCGAGTCGGAATCAGTGCCAGAGCCCTCGCCAACATCGGTGGAGCCATTGGAGGAGCCGCCATCGGTCGAGCCAGAAACGGAACCACCGGTCGAGCCAGAAACGGAACCACCGGTCGATCCAGAGACAGAACCGCCGGTTGAACCAGAGCCCGAATCACCAGCACCGCCAGCAGACTCCGTGCCGCCCGAAGCAGTCCCACCATTACCGGCACCATTGTTGCCAGCACCAGTCGAAGGCGTGCCCGTCTCGCCGCCATTGTCCGTATCGCCATCGGTTTCCACCGTTGGTCCAGCAGGCCCAGCAGGCGCAGCAGGGACCTTGTTCGGGTGAGGTGCCGGCGCGGGCTCAGGCTTAGGCTCAGGATCAGGCTCCACAGGCGTTGCCGCGGCAGCCTCGTCCTCGGCAATGTAGACCAGGCAATCCTTAAGCTCGTTCTTATAGCGATTCTTCCATCCCTCATGGTACTGAGGCTGACTCGAATACTTGCGCGCCACGTTATCAACCACGCTGTTCGAAAGCGCCGTCACAAACTCGCGGTCGGTCATGCTGTTGGAAAGATTCGCCCAACGGAAAAAGTCCTGGCAACCACCGGTACCGCACATGTTGGTGATGCTCCAAACCATGCCTTTGACGCAATCGGCACGACCGGAAATATCGATGCCCAGAGCGTTCTTAAGCCACGACTCGGTCACCGCATAGTAGGAGTTGTACGCATAGGCATCCTGCAGCGCCGAGAACTCAGCCGGATCGGTGTTGTAGGCACCCAGGAAGGCATCCTGCGCGATGCGGCCCAGCTCGGTGAGCTGCCCGTTCGCATACATGGGGTTGTTTCCGTTGGAAATCTCGCCACCGCGATCGATCGCGCCCTTAAGCATGCCGTACTTAGCAGAGTCGTAGTTATAGACCTGTTTCATAAACGGAATAAGCGACCAACGGCGATCGAACTGGTAATAACCCAGCGCGTTATAGCCATCGCCATACGAAAAACCCTGGTTGTAATTTCCGTGGCTCTCGTACTTGGTAAAGTACTTCATCTCGTCGGTCACATTGACAAACGAAACACCCTGAACCGACCTCAGCACGCCCGAGAAAGACTGCTGGGTGTAGAGGCCCTTATCAATATCGGTGGCATCCGAGGCAACGCCCGGCGTGGGCTCCTCGGCTATAGCGGTTGCGGGTGCGGCAACGGCGCCAAACGAAAGCGCCAGCGTCAGGCCCGCAACAATCGCGGAATGCTTGGGTTGCATACATCCTCCCTGCATTGGTGTGGGTAAAGTACAGTTTGCAAAGATGGATTCAGTATTACAGCTCGCCGTTTGTTGCACAACAACCCATCGGTAAACGGCAACAACCCTCCGCTAAATCTTAAGGAATTGCGCTCGAGCTACAGTTTGATATCGAAGTGAATCTCGGGGACGGCGGCTAAGTCGGCCAGCGTCACGCCGTCAACGTACTTTTCGATCACGTCGTCTAGGCCGCGCCAGAACTTGACGGTGGAGCACAGGTCGCTGCGGGTACAGCTGTTGTCGATGCCATCGCACGCCACCGGAGCCGTGCTGCCCTCGACGGCACGTAGGATGTCGCCGGCACGCACCTCGGCCGGGTCCTTGGCCATCATGTAGCCGCCGCCCTTGCCACGCACGCTCTTAAGCAGGCCCGCCTTCATGAGCGGACGGACCAGCTGCTCCAAATACTTTTGCGAGATGTGCTCGCGGTCGGCAACCTCGCGCAGGGCGATTTTGCCCTCGACGTCACCAAGCGCTGCGATATAGATCATCAGACGGAGGGCATAGCGGCCCTTAGAAGAAATGAGCATACCTAGCCTTCCATAGCGCTGGGGACAAGCACTTCCGATGAATTTGTCCCACAATCTGAAAAGTCGAGTGGATTAGTCGGGTTTTCCCTTGACTAACGCCGAACCCATAGTAACTTTATTCCGAGAAGATTCCTAGGGTTTAGTACACCTATGAGTACACCATATACAGAGAGGGACAGCATGAGTGCAAATCCGCTGCTTTCCATCGAAGGTCTGACCGCCTCCGTGGACGAGAAGACCATCCTCCACAACGTCAACCTCAACGTCGCCGCCGGCGAGACCCACGTGCTGATGGGACCCAACGGCGCCGGCAAGTCCACCCTGGGCCACCTGGTCATGGGCGACCCCGTCTACACCGTGCAGGACGGCCGCATCGTCTTTGACGGCCAGGATATCACTGAGCTCACCACCGACAAGCGCTCCCGCGCTGGCCTGTTCCTGAGCTTCCAGGCCCCGGTCGAGATTCCGGGCGTGCCGCTGTCGAGCTTTTTGCGCGCCAGCATCGCCGGCCGCCCCGGCCTGGAGATGAAGGGCAAGGAGTTCCGCCGCCGCGTCAAGGAGCTCGCAGCCGAGCTCAACATGGATACTGCCTACCTCAACCGTGAGCTGGGCGTGGGCTTCTCGGGCGGCGAGAAAAAGAAGGTCGAGATGCTCCAGCTTCTGCTGCTGCAGCCCAAGCTCGCCATCCTGGACGAAACCGACTCGGGCCTGGACGTCGACGCGCTTTCCACCGTCAGCCACGGCATGGACGCCTACCGCAAGAGCTGCGACGGCTCCATGCTCATCATCACGCATAACACGCGCATCCTGGAGCACCTGGATGTCGACCGCGTCCACGTTATGGTCAAGGGCCATATCGTGCGCGAGGACGATGCATCGCTCATCCCCTGGATCGACAAGAACGGTTTTGAGACCTTCGAGCGCGAGGCCGCCGAGCAGCGCGCCCAGGCCGAGGCCGCCGCTGCCGAGCAGCAGGCGTAAAGGGGCGACGCAATGACCAAGAACCGCACCGAGGTCGCGGACATCGACCGCAGACTCTACGACTTCACCTATGGCGAGGAGGGTTTCGAGCGCCTCGACGCCGGCATCACGCCCGACATCGTGCGCGAGATCAGCGCCAAGAAGGACGAGCCGCAGTGGATGCTCGACCTGCGCCTCAAGTCCCTCGAGATCTTCAACCGCTTCCCGGATCCGACGTGGGGTCCCTCCATCGAGGGCCTGGACATGGACAACATCGTCACCTACGTCAAGCCCAACACCGACCAAAAGCACGACTGGGAGTCGGTGCCCGACGACATCAAGAACACCTTTGAGCGCCTGGGCATCCCCGAGGCCGAGCGCAGCTACCTGGCGGGCGTCGGCGCGCAGTACGACTCCGAGCTCGTCTACCACAACATGCAGGACACGGCGTCAAAGATGGGCATCGTCTACTCCGGCATCGAGGAGGCCCTGCACGATCCGCAGTGGGAGCCGCTCATCCACGAAAAGTTCATGACGCTCATCCCGCCCACCGATCACAAGTTTGCGGCCCTGCACGGCGCCGTGTGGTCGGGTGGCTCGTTTGTCTACGTGCCCAAGGGCACCAAGCTCGACTTCCCGCTGCAGAGTTACTTCCGCCTCAACGCCAAGGGCGCCGGCCAGTTTGAGCACACGCTCATCATCGTCGAGGACGACGCCGACCTGCACTTTATCGAGGGCTGCTCCGCACCCAAGTACAACGTGGCCAACCTCCACGCCGGCGCTGTGGAGCTCTTTGTGGGCAAGCGCGCGCACCTGCGCTACTCGACCATCGAGAACTGGTCCAAGAACATGTACAACCTCAACACCAAGCGTGCGCGCGTGGACGAGGACGGCGACATCGAGTGGATCAGCGGCTCCTTCGGCAGCCACGTGGGTTACCTCTACCCCATGAGCGTGCTCAACGGCCGCCGCGCCCGCTCGAGCTTTACCGGCATCACCTTTGCCGGCGCCGGCCAGAACCTCGATACCGGCTGCAAGGTCGTGCTCAACGCGCCCGAGACCTCGGCGACCGTCGAGACCAAGGGCATCTCCAAGAGCGGCGGCATCCAGACCTTCCGTAGCTCCATCGTGGCCACGCCCAAGGCCGAGGGCTCCAAGGCAACCGTGAGCTGCCAGTCGCTCATGCTCGACGACCAAAGCCGCTCCGATACCATCCCCGCCATGGACATCCGCGCCAAGAATGTCGACATCGGCCACGAGGCAACCATCGGCCGCATTGGCGACGACAAGGTGTTCTACCTGATGAGCCGCGGTATCTCGGAGGAAGAGGCCCGTACCATGATTGTCAACGGCTTTGCCAACCCGGTCTCCAAGGAACTGCCGCTTGAGTACGCCGTCGAGATGAACAACCTGATCAAGCTCGAGATGGAAGGAGCGATCGGATAATGAAACAGACCATGAACACGCCGAACGCATTTACGTCATCCGAGCTTCTGCAGTGCGACGTATCGGGAGCGACGAGCCCGACGACGCGTACTAAAGGTACGCGAGGAGGGTCGGAGCCCCGAGACGGCGTGCTGCAGGAGATCGGGGGCGTCAATGCGATGCCTGCCGCCACTTGGGGCTGGCTCAAGATGAACCAGACCAAGCTCGAGCTTTCGAATGAACTTGCCGCCGCTCCCACCGAGGCCGTTGAGGTCGAGGGCCTGGACGAGCAGTTCGCCGGCTCGGCCGACGTCTTCGACGCTGCCATGGATGCCATGGCCGAGCGCTTCCCTGAGCGCCGTACCGCTGCCCCCGGCGATGCCGCCGATCGCGCCCGCATCACGCCCGAGACCGAGCTCGACGTGCCCGCCACCTCCGTCTACCAGGCCGGCGCCATCAAGCTCGAGGAGGAACTCTCCCCCGCCGAGGCCTTCGAGACCGGTATGGGTGAGGCCGCCTACACCTACCTGGCCGAGCACGCCACCAAGCGCATCGTCATCGACGTGCCCGCGTACAAGCACGCCACGGTTACCGTGCGCGTGAGCGGTGTCGACGCGGCGGCGGCCATCGCCGCTATCGATGTCGTCGCCCGTCCGCAGGCAACGCTCAACCTGCAGATCGCCCTCGACTCTCCCGTTGCCGGCGAGGGCGTCGTGGGTTCCGTGCTGCGCGTGTGCGCCCACGAGTACGCCACCGTCAACGTGACCTGCACGCAGACGCTCGACGACAGCTGGATTGCACTCGACGACACCGGCCTGTTCCTGGACGAGGGTGCGCGCGTCAACGTACAGCACACTGTCCTGGGTGCCGGCGCCAGCGCCACCGGCCTTGCCGGCGACCTGCTGGGCGACACCGCCAAGGTGACGATCGATACCGATTACCTGGGTGCCCGCGAGCAGGTGCGCGACTTTAACTACGAGCTGCGCCACCGCGGCCGCAAGACCGAGTGCGAGATCGACGCCAACGGCGTACTGACCGGTACATCCAAGAAGGTCTACCGCGGCACAATCGACCTCGTGCACGGTTGCAAGGGCGCAACCGGCACTGAGCGCGAGACCGTACTGCTCGCCAACGAGGGCGTCGACAACAAGACCATCCCCGTCATCCTGTGCGACGAGGACGACGTCGCCGGCAACCACGGCGCCACGATCGGTCACGTCCGCGACGAGCAGCTGTTCTACCTGGCCTGCCGCGGTCTTGACCAAAACGCCGCCGAGGATCTGTTCATCCGCGCCAAGCTGGAGGACGCCGCGCTTTCCACCACCGATGAGCGCACCCGCGCCGGCGTCGTCCGCCTGGGTAACAACCTGATCGATAACTTTGAAGAGGAGCTCGCATGATCGATACCGAGCACGTTAAATGCGATACCTGCACCGCCCCCGAGCCCATGGAGCTCGACGCCAGCGACGAGGCTTCGCGCGGCTGGCCCACCGTGGACATAGAGACTAATCCCTACAAGGTGCAGTTCCCGCTGTTCCAGCAGCATCCCGAGATCGCCTTCCTCGATAGCGCCGCCACCGCACAGCGTCCCGCTTGCGTGCTCGACGCCGAGCGCGATTTCTACCAGCGCATGAACGCCAACCCCCTGCGCGGCCTATACTCATTGTCCGTCGAGGCCACCGATGCCATCGCCAAGGTCCGCCAGCAGATTGCCGACCTCATCGGCGCCTCCCAGGCCAACGAGGTCGTCTTCACCCGCAACACCAGCGAGTCGCTCAACCTGGTCGCCAAGAGCTTTGCGCCCACGGTGCTGGAGCCCGGCGACGAGGTCGTCATCACCATCATGGAGCACCACTCCAACCTGATCCCGTGGCAGCAGGTCTGCCGCGAGACCGGCGCCAAGCTCGTCTACCTCTACCCCACCAAGACCGGCCAGCTCACGACCGAGGAGGTTCTGTCCAAGGTGGGCCCCAAGACCAAGATCTTGGCCGTGGGTCAGGTTTCTAACGTGCTGGGCGTCGAGAACCCGGTCAAGAACCTCGGTAAGCTCGTACACAAGTACGGCGGCTATCTGGTCGTCGACGGCGCGCAGTCGCTGCCGCACATGCCGGTCAACGTGACCGATCTGGGCGCCGACTTCTTTGCCTTTAGCGCTCACAAGGCCATGGGTCCCATGGGCATTGGCGTGCTGTGGGGCAAGATGGACCTGCTCAACGCCATGCCGCCCATGCTCACCGGTGGCGAGATGATCGATTCGGTCACCGAGCAGGACGCCGTCTGGGCGCCCGTCCCCGAGAAGTTCGAGGCCGGCACGCAGGATGCCGCCGGCATCTTCGCCACAGGCGCCGCCCTCGACTACCTCGTCAACACGGTGGGCTACGAAAACATCCAGGCCCGCGAGCAGGCACTCGTCCACTACCTGATGGGCGAGCTCATGCAGCTCGACTTTGTCCAGATCATCGGCTCCATCTATTGGGACAACCATCACGGCGTCGTCAGCTTTAACGTCAAGGGCATCCACCCGCACGATGTCGCGAGCATCATGGACATGGACGGCGTGTGCATCCGCGCCGGCCACCACTGCGCGCAGCCGCTGCTTACCTGGCTGGGCGTCGAGAACCTCGCCTGCTGCCGTGCCAGCGTGGCTTTCTACAATGACAAGGCCGACATCGATAAGTTCATCGCCGGCCTGCATCACGTTTGGAGCACGTTCAATGGGTAATCTGTACACCTCCACCACGTTTATGGAGCACAACTCGCACCCCGACTATAAGTACGAGATGGACGCTCCCACGCACGAGCACGAAGGCATCAACCCCAGCTGCGGCGACGAGCTCACCTTGCAGCTGCGTGTCGAGAACAACGTGATCGAGGAGGCCTCGTTTACCGGTCACGGCTGCGCCATCAGCCAGGCCAGCGCCGACATCATGGCCGATCTCATCACGGGCGAAACGGTCGAGGAGGCTCGTCGCCTGGCAGGGCTTTTCCTGGCCATGATCCGCGGCGAGCAGCTCTCCGAGGAAGACCTGGAAGATCTGGACGAGGCCGCCCAGCTCCAGGACATCTCGCACATGCCCGCCCGCGTCAAGTGCGCCGAGCTCGCCTGGCGCACCCTCGACGGCATGCTCGAGGGGCAAGCTAACCAATAGCGGATGCCCCGAATCCAAGGATTTTGATTGCCGGGCCGCCCGATACGGGCGGCCCGGTTTTTTCATAACGAGCGCACACAGCCCACGCGTCCGGCGCCCCATCTGTCATTTATCGCACGGCCAACCGCAAACACGAGCGTTTTCCACCGTACCAAAGGCTTGCGACATGACCACAGGCACGCCAGGCAATGTCCCAAGCCTCGTCTTGCCGGGCTCCGGCTCGACTCGTGCCTGCCGCGGACGGGTCCCATAGGGTGCGGCGTGCATTTTATCGAGTATTCTGCACGCCAAGTCGTGTGCATACGCATCGGAAGCGTTAATCAACATCTCCAGGCGCCTTTATATTGCGTTTTAGAACAAACATCGTGGTCTCGGGGGCCCAAACATGGGCTTCAGGGGCGCATCGGCAGGGATAAATAGCTTCAGGGTCCGTATGTTGCAAAATTGCGGCGGTGCCGACAGCACCACGATGCAGAAAACTCCGCTTTTTGCACGGCGCAGACGGGGGTAGGTACGGGCAAAAGCGAGCTGAGGCGTTAATATATGCATGGCGGCGATCGTTCTATGCAAATTAAGAAGTGCAGTTACCGTACCGAGCTTTTAGAACAGTGGTTGTGGCGTATGGGCGACCCCAGCTGCGGTGCCCGGGCGGCCCTACACCACGTTTCAGCCAGTCCTCACCGCCGTTCGCGCACGGGCGCGCACAATACGAGAAACGGTGCTTTTGCCAATCCCCGTATACCGCTCAATCTGACGCACCGTAAAGCCGGCATCGTGCAATCCAAGGATAACGATATTGCGCTGCGCCGGCGGTGCGGCTTTAACCCCGCGGAGCGGAACCCCGAGCCCCTTCGCCAACTTTTCGGCAAAGGCGTGCCGCTCCCACTCCGTCTCTTCCATATCGGGCATCGCTGGCTCGCCGCCGTCGGACGTCGAGAGCGAATAGGCAATAAAGCCCTCGGTAGAACCAAAAAGCTCAAGCACGCAAGAAGGATCAGAAAATCCCCTCGTCATATCGTTGTCATAGGCCCGTAGATACTCGGCAATGCTGCTCCACGGATAGTGCTCGATCAGAGCAATACCCGCCTCCTGCGGACCAGCGTGTACAGAGCGAATAGCCTCCATCACCTGCCAGTCGGTATCGAGCGAGCGGCGCTCAAAACGCTCACGAAACAGATGGCCCGTGCGCCCGGTACGTTTATTGAACCGACGAGCATACGTCAACAGCAGCCGCTGCATGCCCGCGCTCATTTCGTCCTCGTAATCCAAAAGCACCAAATCCACGTGGTCGCCCATGAGACACCACGCCACAATCGTCACCCGGGCATCGCGGCAGCACTCACGCATCAGTTCCAGGAACTCCCAGCGATCCGCATCGTTCTCAAAGATCAGTTGCTTGCCTATACCGCGGGCACAAACGTGGTAAAAACCGGTGATCGTTTTCCAAACGCGCTGCATGACGTTCCCTTCGCCGGGATCTGCTTGCCATCCAATACAGCACGATTGAAGCGTGCCATCAAAACATTCACGCAAAACAATACACTCGCGCGGCCAAAGGCAGTAAACAGGCGGCGAACGGCACCGTTGCAACAGGTCAACCCCTGCAACGCTTACAAAAGCTGAGCAAAAGCTTGCCCAAGACGGACCCCCTCTACGGAAGTTCGCGACCTCAGAACATAGAGTTAAATCGTTTCAATTGAAAGTTCCACGCATCTCGTTACGAAAACTGAGCCGTTCGCCGAATATTCCGTGCATTTCGCGGTATTATAAGGGCTGCATGTCATGTCCCTTTCGAAGGGTCGCCCGGCAATCGCCAGCCACGACCCCCAGACGGGACGCCAACACGATAGAGAGGAGAGGCATGCAGTACTCACAGGAAGTGGAGAACATGTGCCCCGTTGCCAAGGGTGCATACCACGGCCCCGCACCCATCCCCGAGGAGGGCAAGTGGGTCCAGGCTAAGGAGATTTCCGACATCTCCGGTCTTACGCACGGTGTGGGTTGGTGCGCACCTCAGCAGGGCGCCTGCAAGCTCACGCTGAACGTCAAGGACGGCATCATCGAGGAGGCCCTCGTTGAGACCATCGGCTGCTCGGGCATGACCCACTCTGCCGCCATGGCTTCCGAAATCCTTCCCGGTAAGACCATCCTCGAGGCCCTCAACACCGACCTCGTCTGCGACGCCATCAACGTTGCCATGCGCGAGATCTTCCTGCAGATCGTTTACGGCCGCAGCCAGACCGCGTTCTCCGAGGGCGGCCTGCCCGTGGGCGCCTCCCTCGACGACCTCGGCAAGGGCCTTCGCTCTCAGGTCGGCACCATGTTCGGAACCAAGGCCAAGGGCGCTCGTTACCTCGAGCTCGCTCAGGGCTACGTCACCCGCATGGCTCTCAACGACAAGAACGAGATCATCGCGTTCGAGTTCCTGAACCTCGGTAAGTTCACCGACGCCGTCAAGGCCGGCAAGACCCCCGAGGAGGCCATCGCTGGCGCTATGGGCCACTATGGTCAGTGGGAGAACGCTGCCAAGTACATCGACCCGCGCACCGACGAGGAGACTCACTCCGTCGCCAGCGTGTTCCCGGTTCACGAGTAGAAAGGGAGGGAAATAACTATGACTGTTACGTTCGAAGGTTACGAGCGCCGCGCTGACAAGATCAACAAGTGCCTCGCCGACAACGGCATCGCCTCCCTCGAGGAAGCTCTGCAGATCTGCACCGATAAGGGCTTCAACCCGCGTGAGATCGTCAACAACACCCAGTCCATCGCCTTCCAGAACGCTGAGTGGGCCTACACCCTCGGCTGCGCTCTCGCCGTCAAGCGCGAGGCCAAGACCGCTTCTGAGGCTGCTGCCATCATCGGCGAGGGCATCCAGGCCTTCACCGTTCCCGGCTCCGTCGCCGAGGACCGCAAGGTCGGTCTGGGCCACGGCAACCTGGGCGCTATGCTGCTCTCCGACGACACCGAGTGCTTCGCCTTCCTGGCTGGCCACGAGTCCTTCGCTGCCGCTGAGGGCGCTATCGGCCTGGCTCTGAACGCCAACAAGGCTCGCAAGAAGCCGCTGCGCGTCATCCTCAACGGTCTGGGCAAGGACGCTGCTCAGATCATCGCCCGCATCAACGGCTTCACCTACGTGAAGACCCAGTTCGACTACTTCACGGGCGAGCTCAAGGTCGTCGAGACCATCCCCTACTCCGATGGTCCCCGCGCCGCCGTCAACTGCTACGGCGCCGACGACGTCCGCGAGGGCGTTGCCATCATGTGGCACGAGAACGTCGACATCTCGATCACCGGCAACTCCACCAACCCGACGCGCTTCCAGCACCCCGTCGCTGGCACCTACAAGAAGGAGCGCCTCGAGGCTGGCAAGAAGTACTTCTCCGTCGCTTCTGGTGGCGGCACTGGTCGTACCCTGCACCCGGACAACATGGGCGCCGGCCCTGCCTCTTACGGCATGACCGACACCATGGGCCGTATGCACTCCGACGCCCAGTTCGCCGGTTCTTCCTCCGTGCCTGCGCACGTCGACATGATGGGTCTCATCGGCATGGGCAACAACCCCATGGTCGGTGCCACCGTCGCCTGCGCTGTCGCCGTCGAGGAGGCCCTCAAGGCCTAATCGCGCCCGCGCGATGCTCATATAGTTGAGCTTTAGAGCCGCTACCTTTCGAGGTAGCGGCTCTTTTTATTCACGCTGCCATAAAGTAGTCCATCACCGGTATATCAGTTGCGGTGATATACGGACTGAATAACGCCTTCACATGCCAAAACAGTCCCTATTTCACCGCAACTTATTGAGGGGATGGGGGCAGAGCGATCGGACACTCTCGACGCCCACCTGCCATATTTGCCCTTTACCGAAACGTGAGTCCTTTGCAAGACATTTGCCGATCACCCGTGCGACAATGCGCCGGACGAGAAAGGAATCCGATGGAATCGACTGATGTACTGGTAATTGGATCTGGCATTGCGGGCCTTTGTGCCGCCATAGAAGCGGCACGCACGGGTGCAACCGTCACTGTGGCAAGCGCCGGCAAGACTATGAGTGGATCGAGCTTCTTCCCTGGCACCTGGGGCCTCGGCCTGATTGGTCCCGTCGACGAAGACGACGAGCAGGACCTCATCGACACCATCCAGACCGTCGGCGGCGGCGTTGCCGACCCCGAACTCGTCCAGACGTTTGTCCACGGTATTCCTCAGGCCATCCAATGGCTCGAGAAAGATCTAGGTGTTGAGCTCCAGCGTCCGCAAAGTGCCGAGAGCGCCCGGCAGAAGCAGTTTATCCCCTGCTTTGACCATAAAACGCGTATGTGGCGCGGCCTGACCCGCAAGCCGCTTGAAGACGCGTGTACGGCACAGATCGAGTTACTCGGAATTCGCCTACTCCCCCGTCACGAGCTTATCGATCTTCTTCAGGATGCGAACGGAAAGATTGTCGGCGCCGTGCTCTACAACCGCGCAAACGAGCATCTCGTGCCTATGGCAGCCAAGGCCACTATCATCGCTGCGGGCGGCACGGGTGGCCTGTTTGAGCGAAGCCTCACTTCCGCCGACGTGCTCAGCTCATCACAGGCCATCGCGCTGGCGCACGGTGCGTCCCTTACTAATATAGAGTTCATGCAGATGATGCCCGGCTTCATTGAGCCTAAGCGCAACCTTGTCTTTAACGAGAAGACCTTGCGCTACGTACATGTAGACCAGCCGGTCGATATCGCCGACGACAAGCTAGACGATCTGCTTGAGCAACGCTCCGGATATGGCCCCTTCACGTCACGCTTGGCTTCCCGCGCCATCGATCTTGCCATCGATCAAGCAGGCGCCGAAGGCCTCGCGCTCCACTACGACTTCCCCCGCGAGGACGTCCCTGAGTTTGTGCAGACCTTTGCCACCTGGCTGCAAGACGAGCACGGCATCGCGCCGACCGACGAGATGCGCGTGTCGATGTATGCCCACGCCGCCAACGGCGGTATCAAAATCGACAAGACCGCGTATACGGGCGTTGAGGGCCTCTACGCTTGCGGCGAGGCAACAGGCGGCATGCACGGAGCCGACCGCATAGGTGGCTTGTCAAGCGCCAACGGCATCGTGTTCGGACGCATCGCAGGCGCATCAGCGGCGCGAGCAGCACCGAATACACCTGAGGAGGACCCGAAGGCGGATATCGCCCTCCCCCAGTACGGCATTGCCACAACAGATGCCGAACGCCTGACACGCAGCCTTAAGCACACGATGAGTACCCATTGCATGATCAACCGCACCGAGACCGGCCTATCCGAGGCACTACACGAGCTTGATGGCTTGAAGACGGAAGCAACGACCTTGAGCACACAGAAAGCCCAGGACAGCGAAGTCGCAGCCCTCGCCCGCTTGCAATCGCAGATTCAACTAGCACAGGAAATGGTCAAAGCCATGCGCGCACGGACTGAAAGCCAAGGATCGCACTATCGAGCAGACTAAGTTGAGCACCCATCTAGAGCAGAACACAACTAATCGATATCTATGGGCCCCGTGAGCTCAAAGCGACACGGGGCCCATTCGTGTCCGCACGGCAGCGTATCCTTATTCTTAATACAGAGTCGACATAGTCCACGTAGACAAATGAACAGAAAGGAAGAGATATGGACAGCAGGGATATCGAGAAATGGCGTGTCGAACTTGACAGCTACGCCCATGTAGAAGACGGCGTTGAGTATTGGCTTGCACGCGATTTAATGGAACCCATGGGGTACACTCGATGGGAGAACTTCGCCGAAGTTATTAAGAGGGCAAAAGTCTCGTGCGAAACAAACAAAACTCCAGTTGATTCCCATTTTCGTGACACCACGAAAATGGTAACTGCCGGTGTCGCCGCTCGCGCGGTTAAAGACTACAAACTTACGCGCTATGCATGCTATTTAATCGCCCAGAACGGAGATTCAAACAAGCCAGAGATCGCGCTCGCCCAGGCATACTTTGCTGTGCAGACGCGCCGCCAAGAGCTCATAGAGCAGCGCTTCGCAGAGATTCAGCGCTTGCAGGCGCGCCACTCGCTATCTGATTCAGAGAAACAGCTCTCGGGCATTGCATTCAAACGAGGCGTGGACTCCAAAGGATTCGCAATCATCAAGTCGAAGGGCGATGAGGCGTTATTCGGCGGCAGAAGCACGGCGGACATGAAGCGGCAGCTTGGTGTGCCCAAGAGCGCGGCATTGGCGGACAGGTTAGCCGATGTTCTCATCAAAGCAAAGGACCTTACGAACTCGATGACGGCCTTCAACGCCGAGGAACACGATCTGTATGGCCTGGACCAGATCAAGCAAGAGCACATCGAGAACAACACAAGCGTGCGTGGTAGCCTCATCGACCGTGGAATTGTCCCCGAGAATCTACCGCCTGCCGAGGATACAAAGAAGCTCGAACGTCGCGTGAAAGCAGACGAGAAAAAGCTCAAAGAGGGCACAGACGGATTCACCGACCCCCAGGGCAGGCTCGACTTGTAAAGCGTCTGTGCCCTTTCGGGTTCGGCCCCAAGCGAGGTCAACAAAAAAGCGACCAGCCGAAGCCAGTCGCTTTAACATGCTTTGGTGGGCCGTCAGGGGGTCGAACCCTGGACCTTGGGATTAAGAGTCCCCTGCTCTACCAACTGAGCTAACGACCCGATATCAACACGAAGCAAGAACTGGGGTGGGTAAAGGGACTCGAACCCTCGACCTACGGGACCACAACCCGTCGCTCTAGCCAACTGAGCTACACCCACCGTGTCCTGTGCGCTTCGCGCTCGACTATTATTGCAAGGAACGCCACGCGATGCAAGCCCCAATTTTCAAGAATTTTGAAAAGAGTTTTTCGAGCGCGTTTCGAGCAATTCCCACCGGTTTTATAGGAGTAAACTTGCCCCACTGCAAATGCTCGAAAGGACAAGCATGAAAGAACTCTCCAATCGCACGGCAACGTTTACCGATTCGGTCATCCGCCGCATGACGCGCATCTCCAATAAGTACGGTGCCGTCAACCTCTCGCAGGGCTTCCCTGACTTCGATCCTCCGGCACAGCTGCTCGAGAGCCTCAGCACCATCGCGACCGACCCCAAGCCGCTCTATCACCAGTACTCCATCACTTGGGGCTCCCAGGCCATGCGCGAGGCGCTCGCGGCCAAGCAGGAGCACTTTATGGGCATGCCGATCAACCCCAACGAGAACATCGTAGTCACATGCGGCTCCACCGAGGCCATGATGGCCGCCATGATGACGGTCACGAACCCCGGAGACAAGGTCGTCATCTTCTCGCCGTTCTACGAGAACTACGGCGCCGACACGATTCTTTCGGGTGCCGAGCCCATCTATGTGCCGCTCAACCCGCCCACGTTCGACTTCGATCACGAGGTCCTCGAGGCGGCCTTCCGCGACAACGACCCCAAGGCCATCGTCCTGTGCAACCCGTCCAACCCCTGCGGCAAGGTCTTTACGCGCGAGGAGCTCACCTATATCGCCGACCTCTGCAAAAAGTACGACGCCTACTGCATCACCGACGAGGTATACGAGCACATCGTCTATGCGCCCCACAAGCATGTCTATATGGCCACGCTGCCCGGCATGTTCGAGCGCACCATCAGCTGCAGCTCGCTGTCCAAGACCTACTCCATCACCGGTTGGCGTCTGGGCTACACCATCGCCCCGGCCGAGATTACCGAGCGCATCAAGAAGGTCCACGACTTCCTCACGGTGGGCGCCGCCGCTCCCCTGCAGGAAGCCGTCGTCACCGCACTCAACTTCGACGACAGCTATTACGATGAAGTCCTCGACCTCTATACCGCCAAGCGCGACCTGTTCTGTCAGGGCCTCGATAGCATCGGTCTTGAGCATAACGTGCCGCAGGGCGCCTACTACGTCATGATGGACATCTCTGAGTTTGGCTATGACAGCGACCTCGAATTCTGCGAGGACCTCGCCTCCAAGGTTGGCGTGGGCGCCGTGCCGGGATCAAGCTTCTTCCGTGAGCCCGTCAACCATCTGATTCGCTTCCACTTTGCCAAGCGAGACGAGACGCTTAACGCGGCGCTGGAGAACCTCAAGTCGCTACGTGATAAAATCAAGCCGCGCGGGTAAGGACGGCCCGGCAACTAAAGCAACCAAAGAAGCCCCGCACCGCCCGCCGCGTTGCAGGGCTTCTTTTTATAGCGCTTTCTTAATTTGGTTAGAGCCCTATACTTTAGTCACGGAGCAACTCGTCCCAGAGAGAGGAATACTATGGCAGAGCAGCAGCTTATCGGAGCGCTCGAGGCCGGCGGCACCAAGATGGTGTGCGCCACGGGCTACGCAGACGGTACGGTCCTGGAGCGTGAGCAGATCGCGACCACGACCCCGCAGGAAACCGTCGAGGCCGTCAACGCATGGTTTGCAGACAAGGGCATCGCCGCCCTGGGCATCGGCGCCTTTGGCCCCACCGCGGTCAACCCTGCCTCGCCCCAGTACGGCAAGATCTTGGAGACGCCCAAGACCGCATGGCGTTACTTTGACCTACTGGGCACCATCCAAAACGAGCTCAAGGTCCCCTGCGGCTACGATACCGACGTCAACGTCGCTTGCTTGGGCGAGGTCACCTTTGGTTGCGCTCAGGGCCTCACCGACGTGGTGTACCTGACCATCGGCACCGGTGTGGGCGCTGGCGTGCTCTCGGGCGGTCAGCTCGTGCATGGCATGATGCATCCCGAGGCCGGCCACATCCTGGTCACGCGCGACCCGCGCGACACCATTGGCGAGCATAGCGCCTGCCCCTTCCACGACAACTGCCTCGAGGGCCTCATCGCCGGTCCCGGCGTTAAAAAGCGCTGGGATGGCAAGAGCGCCGGAGATATGGCCGATGACCCGGAGGCCATGGACCTGCTCGCGGGCTATCTGGCACAGGCGCTCATGACCTACACGCTGTGCTACGCGCCGCAGAAGATCATCATCGGCGGCGGTGTGGCCGACCACACCCCTATCGTGCCGCTCGCCCGCAAAAAGTGCGCCGAGATGCTCAACGGCTACATCGTCACGCCCGAGGTCAACGATATCGACACCTACATTGTCAACAATAGCCTCGAGGGCAAGCAGGGCATCATGGGCTGCCTTGCCCTGGGTGCCGCCGCGCTTCAGCAGTAGGCGCGCCAAAGGGGTGCCACGACATCCAGCAATCCCACCCTACGGGATAACGCCGCCACGCCCCGTATAAGCCCCCAAACAAAGAAAGGCCGCCTAGGACCAAGCAATGTGTCCTAGGCGGCCTTTTTGGCACATATGAGCGATCGTAGAAGATACCGAAGCACAACGCCCGTCATCGCTCCACAGCAGTCGATCATCACATCAGTAATCATACCGGCGCGACCGGGCACAAAGAGCTGAATCGTCTCGTCAATCGAGGGGATCAGCAGTAGGAAAACCGCCGTGGGAAGCAATACGTCAAAGGTGCGACGGCCCTCGATATCGAAAGCGTGCGTCGCCAGAATGCCGAGCACCATGTACTCGGTAAAATGCGCGCACTTGCGAACGACGAAGTTGGTAACCCACTCATACGGAAGCCCCATGCCGTGCAGAAAGCCGCGAACGGCCTCCATAATCGACAAGCTCAATGAACCGGACCCCGTGCCGGGAACCATCGAATTGCCCCAGATGAGCAGCACCATCAGGCAGGTCGCGACCGCCCATTTTCGATCGAGTTTAAGCATGCAGAAGTTATGCCTCCGCACAGAGCGGCTCAAAGCTGGCGGTGCCACCCTCGATAACACTCAGATAGGCACGGCCTGTGCGCCTCACCGCTGCAGACTGCAGGCGGTCGATCTCCTCCTCGAGAATCTGATTGACGCGCTCGTGACGACGGTTCTCCATGATGCCGGCAGCGATGGCCTCGGCACGCTCGATACCTTCGCGCGAGATGCGGGCGGTATCCTCGGGGAACACGGCGCTGTGGCGACCGACGTAAGCGGGGGCAGCGGGCTGAGGAGCAGGCGTAAACACCGGAGCGGCAACGGGAGCAGGCTCGACGGCCTCGTCCAAAATTGCGGCAGCGGCTGCCCACATGCCCTCGTGGCCCGAATAATCGGCCATGGGGACGTCTTCCTCGGAAGTCGCATCGACAGGCTCGTCGACTACGACGGACTGGGACGCGGAGGCCGGGGCATCGACCGGGGCATCGACAACATACGGCATGTCGTTCGAGATGACCGGCTCGTCAAGGTCATCGAGATCGATGGCCGCAGCAGAGGCGTCGCTGATGATCGGCATGTTGGCAAGGTTCGCGTTGTACGGCACCGCCTCCGCCGCCTGCTGCTGTGCAGGAGCGCCCCACAGCGAGCTTTCGGCAGCACGACGGGCGGCAATAGTCTCCTCGTCGACGGCCAGCGGCTCGTCGGCGTAGGGGTCAGCGGCGGTGGCGGCGGCCGGAGTCACGGGCACGGCAGTGTCATACGTAACGGATTGAGCCGTGGCGGCGTTGTTGGCGGCGTTAGCCACGGCCGCCACAAAGGCGGCCGTGCTGCCCGCAGGGGCGGCATGAGAGCCCGAGACGGCGCGCGCAGCGGCAGCGATGTCATCGCGGTTATAGGAGCCGGTCTGTCCGCCGTAGGTGAGTTCGTCGATAGCGACCTGGTAGACGTCGCGTGAGCGCGTGGGATCGCAGCTGACCGGCGAATCGTCGTCGAGCATGCTATCGATCATGGACCAGGCGTCGGCCTCGCTCATGGCGTCTGCGGCGCGGGCGATGGTGGGGACGCCATCGTCGGCACGACGGCGCTGGAAGGCACCAGTCAGGCCGGAGAAAACCGAAGAGGGCTGCGCGGCGTTTGCCTGAACAGCAGGAGCCGCAGTAGCAACGCCCTGAGGGGAAGCCCACTGCTGTTGGGCGGGCATCGAAGCGGTCTGGAACTCATTTTGATGCTGGTTGACGTTCGCAGCGCCACCCATGGCGTCGGGCTCGAACAGGCGCTCGGCATGCTGCGCGCGATATTCAGAAATCCCGAGCGAGGCGGCATAGATACCCACGCCCGCCACCGCACCCACGGCAAAGGGAACAGCGCCCGCGACGACCGTCTCGTTCACCGACGAAAACGGCAGCGTGGCAGCATACATCACCACGGGAGCGGCAAGGCCGATCCCGCAGGAAAGTCCAGCAAGGACTGCTCGTTGTGTTGCATCAGAAGAAGCCATGAGCTCTCCCCATCTTCCAGCACCCAAATCGCATCATTCAGTTGGCTGCGCGAGAGAAGATGAAGCGGGGCTATGCCCCAAAGCAACGGTATATGGTTCGTTTCATCTGCGTTTTCCGTCGCGAAGCTTAACAGCTATTATGCGAAACCCCCTTGGGGATTGCAAGCGACGAAGCGGGATTGAAACGGGAAAATCGCTGCTTGCCGGTCGTGAGGTCAATAATTGTTGGCGAGCGGCTATACGAAAAGGGCCGGGATCTAAACCCCGGCCCTTCTGACATGTCTATGGTTGTTGTCGCGTGCGGCGGACGGCCTAGAACGTCTGCTCGTAATCGCTGTGCTTTTTTGCCGAACGCACCAGGAACTCCTGGTTGGTATTGGTGCCCTTGAGACCCTTGATAAACGACGCGGCCGCGCGCTCGGTATTATTCATGCCGGCGAGGATACGGCGCAGGCCAAAGACAAACGGGCGCATCTGCTCGTCGACCAGCAGATCCTCGTTGCGCGTGCCCGAGGCAACGGGATCGATGGCCGGGAAGATACGGCGGTCGGCCAGGTCGCGGTCGAGCTTGAGCTCCATGTTGCCGGTACCCTTGAACTCCTCAAAGATGACCTCGTCCATCTTTGAGCCGGTATCGATAAGGGCGGAAGCCAGGATAGTGAGCGAGCCGCCGTTCTCGATGTTGCGGGCAGCGCCCAAGAAACGTTTGGGCGGATACAGGGCCGCCGAATCGACGCCGCCCGAAAGGATGCGGCCCGAGGCGGGAGCGGCCAGGTTGTAGGCGCGGGCAAGGCGCGTGATGGAGTCGAGCACCACCACGACGTCGCCACCCAGCTCCACGATGCGCTTGGCGCGCTCGATCACGAGCTCGGCCACGCGAGTGTGGTTTTCGGCGGGCATATCGAAGGTCGAGGCCACGACCTCGCCCTTGATGGAGCGCTGCATATCGGTGACCTCTTCGGGGCGCTCGTCGACGAGCAGACAGATGAGGTGCACCTCGGGATTGTTGATCGAGATAGACTGGCAGATCTTCTTGAGGATCGTGGTCTTGCCGGCTTTTGGCGGCGACACGATCAGGCCGCGCTGGCCCTTGCCGATCGGCGACACGATGTCGATAGCGCGACCGGTGATGGAATCCTTGCCGTGCTCCATACGCAGAGGCTCATTGGGATAGACCGGGGTAAGGTCGCCAAACTTGGGGCGGTTACGGGCCTGCTCGGGATCAAGACCGTTGACGGTTGTGATCTTGGCGAGGCCGGCGCGCTTGTCGCCGCCGCGCGAGGGACGAAGCGAGCCCTCGATCACATCACCCGTACGCAGGCGTGCGGAGCGGATGAGATATGCGGGAACAAAGGCGTCGTCGCTGGACTTCATGTAGCCGTGGGCATGGATGATGCCGGAGCTATCCGGACGAATTTGCAGAATGCCCTTGATGTCACGGAAGCCCTCGGCCTTCGCAGCGGTAGTGTAGATTTCCTCGACGAGCTCGGCCTTCTTTTTGCCGGTCGTCTCGATCTCGAACTCCTTGGCCTTTTCGCGCAGCTCGGCGACCTTCATGGCCGCGAGCTCCTCGCGCGAAAGCGTAGGCTCGGTCGGGGCGGCGTTGCGCTCCTTGTTGCGCTGCTTACGATCGCGCTGACGGTTGCGGCGGTCGTTGTTGCGCTCGTCTTTGCGCTCGTTGCGCTCGTCGTTGCGCTTGTGCTGACGGCGGTTGGGGCGGGCGTTCTCGTCGGACTCGGCGGTCGTGGCGCCCTTGGCCGCCGGAGCTGCTGCGTCGGTGTCGGCCAGGGCTTCGTTATCGGCCTTGGTATCGGCATCGGCATTGGGCTCGGCATCGGCCTGCTGCTCGACGGCCTTAGCCTTTGCAGACTTCTTGCGCGTACGCCTGGGCTTTTCGGCTGCCGGCTGACCGGCGTTCTCGGCATCGGGAGCAGAGTCGACGGTTGCCTCGACGGCCTCGTTGCCAGAATCCTCGGACGCGTCCTTTTTCGAAACCTTAGCCTTGGACGAGCGCTTGGAAGCGGTACGACGGCTACGACCAGGGCGAACATCGGCGGGCTCGCCCTCGGCATGCGCGTCGGCCTCAGTGGCAGCGGCTCCCTGGGCAGAAGCGTCGGCGACGGGCGCGGGCGCGGCGGTCATCGC
>UQRX01000023.1:0-29351 GCA_900543595.1 uncultured Collinsella sp.
GTTCGTTCGAACGGCAGGGCCCACGTTTTGTATGGGGCCTGTCAGTCTCGTCAACCTCCCATTTCAAATCAAATCAGCCAACGTACGTCATAGCAATCCCCGGTAGGTCGAGGGGTGCTTTGCGGGCGGGACAGGCTTTATCTGAACGACTTTGCAAAGCAACCGGAGTGAAGATAAAGCCTGGCCCGCCCGCAAAGCACCACGCAGACCGCAGGGACGGGAGCAGCTATACTACTCTCAGTAGTTAAGGGTCGCGGATTGGCCGCGTCACCGCTCTCAACAGGAGGTCTTTGTTTATGGCAGATCAAAAGCCGGTTGTCGGGATCATCATGGGCTCCAAGTCCGATCTGGGTGTTATGGAAGGTTGCACCGCCGAGCTCGAGGCACTCGGTGTGCCCTATGAGCTCGTCATTGCGAGCGCACACCGCACGCCGGCGAAGGTCCACGAGTGGGCCTCGACTGCCGCCGATCGCGGTATCAAAGTGATTATCGCCGCCGCCGGCAAGGCCGCTCACCTGGGTGGTGTCGTGGCTGCCTTTACGCCGCTGCCGGTCATCGGCGTGCCTATGAAGACGAGTGACCTGGGCGGCATGGATTCGCTGCTGTCGATGGTGCAGATGCCTTCGGGCGTGCCCGTGGCCTGCGTTGCCATCAACGGCGCCAAGAACGCCGCCATCTACGCCACACAGATTCTGGGCGCTTGCGACCCCGAGTACCGCAAGGTTATCGAGAAGATGAAGCAGGAGATGGCCGACGCCTAGGCGTTCCGCCGTTTCACCGCAGTATAAGGAGAGCCATGTCCGACTATCAGGGAAAACGATTCAAGGCTTCTCAGATTCCCGATCCGTCGAAGCCGGGTGCTGCCCATGCGGCACAGCAGGGTCGGACATCCTCTCCTCAGCAGCCGCGCGCGCCGCGCCCCGTGACGCCGGCGACGCATCGTCGACAGGACGCGCCAGCCGCATATCGACCTTCATCTTATAGCAACGCTAAGAAGCCGCCCCGGTCTTCATCGCATGCCGCGCCGTCGGATTACACCGAGCCGCCGCGCAAAAAGCGCCGCTCCATTATTCCCATTCTGCTCATCATCATCGGCATCGGCCTGATTGTTGCCGCCGCTGCCATCTTTATCAATGCTCAGATTGGCTATAAACAGGCAAGCGATTCGTACCAGAAAATCGAGAAGCAATATGTAAGCGATAAGGACGCCAGCGGCGTGCCGATTATCGACTTCAATGCACTTGCCCAGACAAATCCCGAGGTTGTGGGTTGGATTTACGCGCCGGGAACCAACATCAACTATCCCGTGGTGCAGACCAACAACAACTCCAAATACCTCAACACGCTGTTCGACGGTACAGCCAATGCATCTGGGGCCATTTTCCTGGATAGCGATGACACCGCGCCGGGAATGGTTGACCAGCAGACCACGATCTACGGACACCATATGAACGATGGGTCGATGTTCAACGTGATTTCGGATACGACTGACCAGGCAACGTTCGATAGCATTGAATATGTGTACTACATCACACGGGATGCTACGTATAAGCTGCGACCACTGGCGACCAAGGTCGTTGAGGACACGTATGCCAAGGCGCGCACGCCCAATTTTGAGGGCGATGACGGGCTCAAGAACTACCTGTCCGAGATGCTCGACGGTGCCTCTGCCGTGGCGAGCGATGCCACCGATCGTGCCGCTTCGGCAACCAAGGTCGTGACGCTTGTGACCTGTCGTTCGTTATCGCTGAGCAACACGCGTGCTGTCATGGTGCTCACGCCGGTCGAGGAATAAGTTGTTCGAAAGTAGCTAAAAAAGCCCCGTTCCAAATTGGCTACTCGACGACGGTAAGGGGGAAATGATGCTCGAGAATGGCAAAACGATGCCTTCGGTTGATGCTTGGCTGCGCGAGGCCAAGGCCGATTCGTCGGCACCTGCGTGCGGTATGTATCTGACACATAACGGTGTGGTGCGCGCGACGCCCAAGGCCGAGGCGCGCGGTGTCGAGACCGATGGCGTGGCGCCGGGCCATAAGGTGGGCGGCATGGTGTTTGGCTACGACGCCAGCAAGGTGCAGGCTGCTATCGAGGCCACGCGCGCGATGCCGGGTATCGGCTATGTGCGCGTGTGGCTGGCAAGCGGCGAGCTTGCCGTAGGTGACGACATCATGCTCGTGCTCATCGGCGGGGACATTCGCCCGCACGTGGTCGATGCGCTGCAGGCGCTCGTTGGCACCATCAAGAACGAATGCGTGAGTGAGGTCGAGCGCGAGGCGTAAGGCCTCGTCGGCAATCCGAGTCTGTCTATAGCGAAAGCCCGCCGGCAGTTCATGTAGATCTGCCAGCGGGCTTTGATGTGTTGGAGCTATTTTGCTCTGGCGTTTGCTACACGCGTGTGGCGTCCTTGGGGCTCATGGTCATACTCTGAAAACGGTTCTCCATATATTCGTTATCGAAATGCTTGTCATAGAACTGTGCGACGGGAATATTTCGAACGGTTCCGTTGACGCGCTGATACCAATAGTCGAGCGATTGCAACGTCATGACGCCGTCGATCAACATGACGGCGGTCAGGATGACGGTAGCAGAGTAGCGGCGTTTCCATGGAATCATATTGATGAGCTTAAGCAGGCGCGGCAGCAAGACCTTGATCCAGATGAGGCCACCCAGGCCCCACATGCAGGCAAACGGCGTGCATGTGCGTCCCCCGGTCAATACCGCGATGGGATCGGGCATGCCGAATAGCCTAATGTGTGAATAGCTCCACGACACCACGCCAAATGAGGTCTGCATAAACCAGCCTACAAACACCTCGAAAGCGCCGCCGATCAGGGCACTTACCAGGAAAATGATCAGAGGATTCTTTTTATAGAAGCGGTTGAGCGCCATGGTCATGAGCACCGCGCCAAATCCGTAGATGGGGCTAAAGGGGCCAAATAGCATACCGGCACGGTCCTGATAGACGCCGGGATCGACGACGACCATATGCCAGACTTCCTCGAGAATGAGACCTAACACGCTGCAGACGAAGAATACCCAGAACAGGTTGAAGTAGTTGAGCTTGATGTAGCCCTCGCCGGTTTCGTCGCGGCCGAGCATCCCCTCGGCGGCGGCATCGCGGTCGAGCATCTCTTGCAGACGGCGCTGCAGTTCGCGCTCCTGGCGTAGCGTGGGGTCGACGGTGGCCGACAGCGCAATGAGGATGACAAGCTGGACGGCGGGGCGCAGCAGGAAGGGTCCGATGCCCTGGAGCATCACGTCAACTAAAAGCTCCACGACGGTAAATGCGATGAGGACGTAAGACAGGCGGGCGGCATTGCGCCGCTGGTCCTTGATGAGGTCCAGGCCAAAGACGATCAAGATGATCGCGCTTGCCGCCGAGAGCATAATGCCGGCGACGATAAGGCCAACCGCGACTAGGGTGTTATCACCGAGCTTAGCGGCGACGTTGCCGTTAATGAGTGCGGTGATGACCTGCCACATAAAGACGGCGACTGACGGGAGCGTGCCCACGCCAGATAGGGTGCACAGGACTGCGTAGACCTTGATGATAAGGGGGATCTTCTTGGCCTCCGTGGTGCTGGGGACACTGGGGTCGAGTTGATTTCGATCCATACGCTACCTTTCTCGTCTTGTAGTAGCCTACAAGGATACGCCGACGACCAGCTAAAAGACAGGACGAACGTCCCAATTGCAACAATGTAGCCCCTAGCGCGGGCGAGACACGGCGCACGGGAAGTCTTCGAGGCCGTTGCCCCTGAGAGTGGACTACCCAATAAAATGTTTGGTCGCAAAACGGATAATAAGCTCGGTGGGCTTTTAAAAAGCGCTGCTCATGCGCGGGGGAGCGCGTCGCGCCGTGCGTATAATAAGGCGGGTAACGCCAAAATACGAGGCTCTGAGGGGATGCCATGTCTCAAGAAACCATCCGCGCGGCCGAGCGTGCCGCGGGACAGGTGAACGCCATGTCGACGTATGATCCGGACTCTGACCAGCTGCATGAGGAATGCGGCGTTTTTGGTGTCTGGGCGCCCGATCGCGACGTGGCTCGACTGACGTACTTTGGCCTGCGTGCACTGCAGCATCGCGGCCAAGAATCGGCGGGAATCGCCGTTGGTGACGGCGGTACGGTTATGGTCCGCAAGGATCTGGGCCTGCTCGACCGCGTGTTCTCCAATGCCGACTTGTCGACGCTCTCCGGTCAGCTGGCCGTGGGTCATGTGCGCTACGGCACCGCCGGCGCCAAGAGCTGGGAAGCCTCTCAGCCGCACCTCTCTACCATCAATAGCGTCATTATCGCGCTCGCGCACAACGGCACCCTCGTCAACACCGACGAGCTGCGTCGCCAGCTGATCGAGCTGGGCGTACCGTTCCTCTCCAACTCGGATTCCGAGGTCGCGACCAAACTCATCGGCTACTTTACTCAGCGTACTGGCCATCTGCGCGAGGGCATTCGCAAGACCATGGAGCTCGTGCGCGGCGGCTACGCCATGACGCTCATCAACGAGCAGGCGCTCTACGCATTCCGCGATCCGCACGGCATTCGCCCGCTCGTGCTGGGCAAGCTGGTGGACGAGGGTCTGGACCAGGCCGATGCCGCATCCGTTTCGCAGCTGCCGTCGCAGGACGGCGCCGCGACGGTCGACGCCACCACCCATGTCACGCGCGCCGGCGGCTGGGTCGTTGCCTCCGAGACCTGCGCGCTCGATATCGTGGGCGCCGAGTACGTCCGCGACGTCCGTCCCGGTGAGATTTTGCGCATCAGCGCCGAGGGCCTTGTGTCCGAGCAGGGCGTGCCTGCCGCCGAAGAGCCTGCTAACTGCATTTTTGAGCAGGTCTACTTTGCTCGCCCCGATTCCATCATGAACGGCAAGAGCGTCTACGCCTGCCGTTATGACATGGGTCGTCAGCTGGCACATGAGGAGCCCGTCGAGGCCGACCTGGTCATCGGCGTGCCCGACTCCGGCCTGCCGCCCGCGGAGGGCTATTCGCACGAGAGTGGCATTCCCTTTGGCGAGGGCCTCATCAAGAACCGCTATGTGGGCCGTACGTTTATCGAGCCTACGCAGGAGCTGCGTGCCATGGGCGTGCGTATGAAGCTCAACCCGCTGCGTGACAACATCGAGGGCAAGCGCCTGGTCGTCATCGACGACTCCATCGTGCGCGGCACCACCATGGTGCAGCTCGTCAAGATGCTGCGCAACGCCGGCGCCAAGGAGATTCATATCCGCATCAACTCGCCCGAGGTCATCTGGCCGTGCTTCTACGGTATCGATACCGACGTGCAGTCGCAGCTTATCAGCGCCAACAAGACGGTCGACGAGATTTGCGAGTATATCGGCGCCGATTCGCTGGCCTTCCTTTCGGTCGAGGGCCTGCTTAAGGTCATGCCCAAGGGCGGTTACTGCGATGCGTGCTTTACCGGCCGCTACCCCGTGGCGATTCCCGAGAGCTTTGGCCGCGACAAGTTCATGGAGGGCTTTAAGCCCCGCAACCTGGACAAGCCGCTGCACTTTGATGACGACGCCGTGGTCGAGAAATACGACGATCGCAGCTGGGAAGAGGAACACGGCGAGGCCTAAAACCTGCCAAAAAGGGACAGGTTTATTTTGGTAGGTTTTACCTGCTGTTTTGTTGATATGACGGCGCGCGTTGTTATGGCGCGCGCCGAAATGAACGCAACTATGAGCACCGTTTGGCGCCCGGGCGGCGCCACGGTAGTGGGAGAGGAAGGCTCAGATGAGCGACAGCAAGCATGTGACGTATGAGGATGCCGGCGTCGATACCGCCGAGGGCGGCCGCGCCGTTGACGCTATTAAGCAGATGGTTAAGGACACCAACCGTCCCGAGGTCATCGGCGGCATCGGTGGCTTTGGTGGCCTGTTCTCGGCTGCCGCGCTTAAGGATATGGAAGACCCGATTCTGATTAGCGGTACCGACGGCGTGGGCACCAAGCTCGTGCTCGCCCAGATCATGGACCGTCACGAGACGGTGGGCCAGGACCTGGTTGCTATGTGCGTCAACGACATTCTGGCTTCGGGTGCCGAGCCGCTGTTCTTCCTGGACTACGTTGCCATCGGCCACATCGAGGCCGAGCACATGGCAAAGATCATCAAGGGTGTGGCCGACGGCTG
Organism: uncultured Collinsella sp.; assembly: GCA_900543595.1. GTDB lineage: Bacteria > Actinomycetota > Coriobacteriia > Coriobacteriales > Coriobacteriaceae > Collinsella. The sequence goes on from UQRX01000023.1 coordinate 6,135, forward strand.
CAAGCTCGCGGGCTGCGCGCTCGTGGGCGGCGAGATGGCCGAGCACCCCGGCGTCATGGCTCCTGCCGACTACGACCTTGCCGGATTTACCGTGGGCGTCGTCGACCGTCCCAAGATGCTCGACCCCGCGAATGTCCGTCCCGGCGACGTGATCCTGGGCCTGCCTTCCACCGGCGTGCACTCCAACGGCTACTCGCTCGTGCGTAAGGTCATTGGCGTCGACGGTATTAAGCCGGGCACGCCCGAGGCCGCCGCTAAGGCCGAGGAGCTGAGCCGTCCGCTCGAGGAACTCGGCGGCGCATCGCTGGCAGACGCCCTGTTGGCCCCCACGCGCATCTATGTCAAGCCGATTCTGGAGCTGCTGCGCGGTGGCGCTCCGGTGCACGCCATCGCCCATATCACTGGCGGCGGTATTACCGAGAACCTCAACCGCGCGCTCGCCGACGACGTCGACGCCGTGGTCACCCGCAACGGCGCCGAGATGGGTTGGGACGTTCCGCCCGTCATCACCTACGTGTCGCGCCAGGCCGAGCTCGCGCCCAACGAGGCATGCAAGACCTTCAACATGGGCGTTGGCCTGTGCCTGATCGTCGCCCCCGAGGACGAGGCTGCCGTGACCGAGGCCCTGGTCGCGCTGGGCGAGAAGCCGTTCCGCGTGGGCGAGTGCGTCGAGGGCTCCGGTAAGGTCGTGTACTCCGATGAGCGCTAACGAGCAGATGGCTGCTGCCGCGAGCCTGGGCTTTGTGCCCTACACCCGTCCGACCGGCACCGATACGGCCGAGCCGCTCAAGATCGGTGTGCTCATCAGCGGTTCGGGTACCAACCTGCAGGCGCTGATCGATCTGATCGCCGCCGGCAAGCTCAACGCTTCGATTGAGCTTGTGGTGTCGAGCCGTCCTTCGGCTAAGGGTTTGCAGCGCGCTGAGCGCGCGGGCATCCAGACGCTCACGCTGTCCAAGGATGTCTATGCCGACCCCATCGCGGCTGACGAGATTATCGCGCATGAGCTGCTCGAACGCGGCTGCGAGTACGTGGTGATGGCCGGTTACATGCGCATGGTGCACACGCCGCTGCTGGCGGCGTTTCCCAATCGCGTGGTCAACCTACATCCGGCGCTGCTGCCGAGCTTTACCGGTGCCCATGCGATTGACGATGCGTTTGCTCGCGGCGTCAAGGTGACCGGCGTGACCGTGCACTTTGCCAACGAGATCTACGACAACGGCCCCATCATCGCCCAGCGCGCGCTGGCTGTCGAGGAGGGCTGGGACGTCGACACGCTCGAGGAGCATATCCACGCGATTGAGCACGTGCTGTATCCCGAGGTTGTTCAGATGCTCGCCGACGGCCGCGTCCACGTGCTGGAGAGCGGCAAGGTCGCAATTGATGCGCCTCGCGGCTAGTGGCACACAGTACAATTTAGCCGAGTAGTCAGGGTGGTCATTGGCGCCAAGGCGCAAGTGGCCACCCTTTGTTTTAGGTAGTCATTGGGGACGTTCTTAAACGACTAGTCATTGGGGACGTTCTTGAATGACTAGTCGTTTAAGAACGTCCCAGGTGACTAGGTGAGAGAGGTGGGCCCATGGCTGATAACGAAGCATTGTTTACGCCTGAGCTGGTGTTTTTTGATTGGGAGTGTGCGACGCCGGATGAGGTGTTTGCGCGACTCGAGGGCGAGCTCGCTCCGCGTGGCTACATTGCGCCCGGTTGGCTCGACGCCGTTCGCACACGTGAGGACGCCTATCCCACGGGTCTCGCTATGCCGGCGGCAAACATCGCCATTCCGCATACCGATCCGGGATTTGTGGCCAAGCCCTATATCGCGGTGGTAAAGCCTGCCACACCTGTGACGTTTAACGCGATGGCGGGCATGGGCGCCCCCGTGCCGGCGCAGATCATCATCAACCTGGGCATTGCCGAGCCGGGCGGTCAGGTCGAGGCACTTCAGGCACTCATGAATATCTTTATGGATGCCGACGCTGCAGCCGATGTACTCGGCCAAACCACGCAGCAGGACATGGTCGACGCCATCCGTCGACACTTTTAAGGCCGGCACTGGGGGACTGCCGGCAGCCGGGGACAGTCTCCATCTGCCGGCAGAAAAGGAACGTCCCTAACTGCCAACTGCCAGACCTGTCCCCTTTGCACCAAAATGGTGCAGATTAACCTGTCCCCCATGCACCAGGTGTGCCGCGGGGGCTGCGTTGTGACACAATGGCGTTTGTTCGATTCGTGATGCGAAAGGCCAAACATGGCAAATAAGAAAAAGAACCCCGAGGTCACGCCGACGCCCGAGCAACAGGCTCGCGCCGCCTCCAGCTCTCGCAAGAAGCAGCGCAAGACCTATGTGTCCAAGACCGTCAAGATTGTCCTGGTGGTCATCGGCGTGCTGGCGATGCTGCTTTCCGTCTCGGCCATGGCGTGCTCCGGCCTGATGTCACAGACCGAAAGTGCCAGCTCGGGCTATAAGCTTACTGGTGGCGTGGCTGCCACTATCAACGGCACCAACCTCACCGAGGACACCGTGACCAAGCAGATCATGAGCATGCGCACGTCCTATGGCTACACCAAGGACAAGGACTGGGCGCAGTACCTGGTCGACAACGACCTCACGCCCAAGAAGTATCGCAAACAGCTCATCGACTCCTACGCGCAGCAGATTCTGCTTCAGCAGGCGCAGAAGGAAAACGGCGTAACCGTCTCGGACGAGGAGGTCGAGAAGGCTTGGAAGGGCGCGTGCAAGAGCGCGGGCGGCGCCAAGACTTTTAAGAAGACGCTTAAGACCTACGGCTACACCGAGGACACCTACAAGGATTCGCTCAAGGAGAGCCTGGCGCAGCAGAAGCTCAAGGATGCCGTGGCACCCACCAGCAAGCCCAAGGACAGCGAGATTGTCGATTACATCAATGAGAACCTGTCCAACTACAACGACGCCCGTCGTTCGTCGAATATCCTGATCAAGGTTGATTCCGACGCATCTGACGAGGACAAGGCTGCCGCCAAGGCCAAGGCGCAGGAGTGCCTGGACAAGATCAACTCCGGCGAGCTGAGCTTTGAGGATGCCGTGGAGCAGTACTCCGACGATACCGGCTCCAAGGATAAGAAGGGCGATGTGGGCTGGGACAAGCTCACCACCTTCGTCGACAGCTACCAGGCGGCGCTCGAGGGGCTCAACAAGGGCGATGTGAGCGACGTCGTCGAGTCGACCTATGGTTATCACATCATCAAGTGCACCGACTACTTCCATGTCGATAATCAGGTCGATGACATTAAGCAGGTGCCCAAGGACATCAAGAAGTACGTCTCCAACGTTGTGAAGACGCAGGCGGCAAGCACCGCGTACAGCGAGTGGCTGGAGCAGTACAAGAAGGATGCCGACATCACCGTTAACCCCATGCCCAAGGACGTGCCGTACAACGTCAGCCTGAAGGGCGTCACCAAGAGTTCGACCGACGATTCGTCGACGACTGAGTAATCATGGAGCGGCGCTCGTGCGGGTGCCGCCCACGCTATTGAGGAGGATTTGCAGATGACCAACGAAGAGCTGCAGAAGGAAATGATTGCGGCCATGAAGGCCAAGGACAAGGTTCGCCTGTCTATCATTCGCCAGGTCAAGGCCGAGGTGAAGAATATCGAGGTTAACGAGCGCCGCGACGTGACCGAGGAAGACGTCAACAGCATGATCAAGCGTCTGATTAAGCAGACGAGCGAGACGCTGGAGATGTCCATTAAGGCCGGTACCGACCAGGAGCGTACCGACAACCTGACCGAGCAGGTCAAGATTCTGGAGAGCCTGCTGCCCGCGCAGGTTTCGGGCGAGGAGCTCGAGGCTCTGATCGAGCAGGTCATCGCCGAGCTGGGTGCGACCTCTAAGAAGCAGATGGGCCAGGTCATGGGTGCTCTGGGCAAGGCCACCGGCGGCAACTTCGATAAGCCGGCAGCAGCAAAGATCGTCGGCGCAAAGCTTGCGTAGGGGCCGAGCGGTACATAGTTGATGTTGAGGGGCGTGGCCGTCATGGTCGCGCCCCTTTTTGCTGGGCTGGGCACTCATTGGGGACAGGCTTAAATGAGTGCCCAATGGGTGGGTACTCATTTAAGCCTGTCCCCAATGAGTGGGTGGAAGGTTGCGGGTTCTTTACGGGAATGTAGTGTGGGCTGCGGAAACGCGGTTCTTTCCGTACAATAGTTCAACTCGTGTAAACGCAGGGAAGGGACATTCATGGCAGACATGATCGAGATCAAGCATCTCAACAAGTACTTTGGCGACCTGCATGTGCTCAAAGATATCAATCTCACCGTCAAGCGCGGCGAGAAGCTCGTAATGATCGGGCCTTCCGGCTCGGGTAAGTCGACGCTCATCCGTTGCGTCGATTATCTGGAGGAGCCCACGTCGGGCGAGGTCGTCATCGACGGTACGCCGCTCACCAAAAAGAATCACCTGGAGATGGCTCGCAAGTATAGTTCCATGGTGTTTCAGCAGTTCAACCTGTATCCCAACATGACGGTGCTCGGCAACCTGACGCTCGCGCCCATCAAGCTGCAAAAGAAGAGCAAGGAGGAGGCGACCGAGATCGCCATCGCTGCGCTCAAGCGCGTCGGCATGGCACATAAGGCCGGCGAGTATCCGCAGAATCTCTCGGGTGGTCAGCAGCAGCGCATCGCCATCGCCCGTGCCCTGTGCACCAAGCAGCCCATCATCCTGTTTGACGAGCCGACCTCGGCGCTCGACCCCGAGATGGTCCAGGAGGTTCTGGACGTTATGATTGAGCTCGCGCAGGAGGACATCACCATGATCTGCGTGACGCACGAGATGGGTTTTGCGCGTCAGGTGGCCGACCGCGTCATCTTTATGGAGGACGGCCGCATTCTGGAGGAGGGCACGCCCGAGCACTTCTTCGATAACCCCGAGAACCCGCGCTGCCGCGAGTTCCTGTCCAAGATTCTGCACTAGGCGCGGTGATGGACATGACGGATATGACGAGGGCGGCCGTGTCGCGCCGCCACTTTTTGCAGCTGGCGGGCGCCGGCATGCTCGCGCTGACGGGGACCGCGCTTACCGGTTGCGGCAACTCCGCCGGCGGCGAGGGTTCCGACAAGGGGTCCAAGCTTGCGGCCATCAAGTCGCGTGGCCATCTGAATGCCGGCGTTAAGAAGGACGTTCCCGGCTATGGCTATTACGACACCGCCAAGGGCCGCTTTGAGGGCATGGAAGTCGATTTGTGCTACCAGATCGCCGCTGCCGTCTTTGGCGTGAGCTACAAGGAGGCCCGCGCCCAGGAGCTTGTCGAGTTTACCGACGTAACGCCCAAGACACGCGGCCCGCTGATCGATAACGGCCAACTCGACGTGGTCGCGGCGACCTACACCATCACCGACGAGCGCAAGAAGAGCTGGGATTTCTCGACGCCGTACCGCACCGACTACGTGGGGCTCATGGTCAAGAAGCGTTCGGGCTTTACCTCGATTGAGGATCTGGACGGCAAGGTCATCGGCGTGAGCCAGGGTGCTACCACGCAGGGCCTGATCGAGCAGATGATCAAGGACAACGGCTTTAGCTGCAAGCCAGAGTTTAGGGCCTTTAGCGGCTATCCCATCATCAAGAGCTCGCTCGACGCCGGCAATATCGACGTCTTTGCCATGGACCGCTCCACGCTGGCCGGTTACATGAACGAGACCGTTGAGCTGCTGCAGCCCGAGGTCAAGTTTGGCGAGCAGGGCTACGGCGTGGCGACCAAGAAGGGCTGCGACCTTTCGGCCGTGGTCGATCAGGTGATTTGCGATCGCCTGGCCGACGGCTGGCTCGACCAAGAGGTCAAGACCTGGGGTCTTGTATAGGCGCATCGTCCAAGGAAGGAATCAAATGCTCGAAGGATTATTTGACGCCGACCGTTGGTCGACGACATTTCAAAATATGGGGCCCTTCTGGGAGGGCTTTGGCGTGACGCTGCAAGTGGTCGTTGCCGGCCTGCTGTTGTCGCTGGTGCTGGGCACGCTGCTGGGCGTGTTCTCTACCACTCGCTCGCGCGTGCTGCGCGCCATAAGCCGCGTGTACGTGGAGTTTTACCAGAACACCCCGTTGCCCGTGCAGGTGCTCTTTATGTACATGGCCGGTCCGCAGTTTTTGCAGGCCATAACCGGTGCCGACCAGCCGGTGCGCATCGCGCCGTTCGTGCTGGGCTTCTTGGGCGTGGGTCTGTATCACGCGGCCTACATTTCGGAGGTCATCCGCACTGGTATCGAGGCGGTTCCGCGCGGTCAGATGGAGGCGGCCCAGAGCCAGGGCTTCACCCGTGCGCAGGCGTACTGGTACATCGTACTGCCCCAGACATTCAAGATCATTCTGCCGCCGCTGTGCAACCAGGCGCTCAACCTGGTCAAGAATACGTCGGTGCTGGCGCTTGTGGCCGGCGGCGACCTTATGTACCGTTCCGACAACTTTGTGAGTCTGTACGGTTACCTGCAGGGATACATCGTCTGCTGCCTTATGTACTTCATCATCTGCTTTCCGCTCGCCATACTGGTGCAGTGGCTCGAGCGCCGCTCCAAGGAGCGTCCGCGCGGTGTGAGCCTGGCCGAGCTGGGGCTCGACAACGTAGAGGAGGCCTAGCGCATGGAAATCTTCAACGCGACCAACCTGCTCTACATTTGGGGCGGCTTTGTTAAGACGATCGAGATCTCGGCGCTGTCGATCTTTTTCTCGCTCATCTTTGGCACGGTGCTGGCGCTTGTTAAAAGCTATGCGCCCCGCCCGTTCCGTATTTTGGTGAGTGCCTATATCGAGCTGTTCCGTTGCACGCCGAACCTGCTGTGGATCCTTTTTATCTACTTTACGGTGCAGGGTTTGGACATTGTGATTTCGACCATCGCCTTTACGCTGTTTACCAGCGCTGTTATGGCTGAGATTGTGCGCGGCGGCCTCAACTCGATTCCGCGCGGCCAGTTTGAGGCAGCGCAGAGCCAGGGCTTTGGCTTCTTTGCCACCATGCGCTACATCATTCTGCCGCAGACGTTTAAGACGATCATTCCGGCGCTGTTTAGCCAGTGCACGACCGTCATCAAGGACAGCTCGTATCTTTCGGGCATTAACGTGGCCGAGCTCATGTACACGGCAAACGTCGTGATGGCCCACGCGATCGACCTGTCGCAGGTGCTTATGCTCTACGGCCTGGTGTTTGCGATGTACTTTGTACTCAACTTTGGTATCTCGCTGCTGGTCCGAGCGTATCAACGTCGTATTGTGGCAGCGTAGTCCTGCTTCCCCAAGCACGGCATCTTGCCCCTCAATCGTCGCTTGCGTACATTTAGTACGCGGCGCTCCTCTTTCGGGGCAATCTGCCGCACTTGGGAAACCAGGACGGTCGTAAGTGACAAAATGAGAATCAGGAATCGCCTATTTCTCATTTGTTAGAAAGGAATCGCGATGAGCGATCTGGAGAACAAGAAGAATCCTGTGGTCATTACCATCGCGCGCGACTTTGGCGCCGAGGGCCACGAGATTGGTCGCATGCTTGCCGACGAGTTGGGGATTCCGCTGTACGATAACGAGCTGCTGGTGCGTGCGTCGCTGCGCGCGGGCGAGTCGCTCGACAAGATGGCCGCCTATGATGAGCGTCTGGCCGTGGAGAACATGGCGTTTCTGCCCGACCGCTACGATGCGCGTTCGTACTCGGATAAGTTGTTCCAAAAGATGAGCCAGGTGATTTTGGATCTGGGCGAGACCGAGAGCTGCATTATCGAAGGTCGTCTGTCCGATTACCTGTTGCGTAACAACCCCAACCACATTGCCGTGTTGGTGACCGCTCCCTTTGAGGACCGCGTCGAGATCGTGCGCAAAAAGCGCGGCCTCAACAAAAAGAAGGGTGCCAAGCTGGTCAAGCAGCAGCAGAAGGCGCGCGAGGCGTTCTATAAGCGCTATAGCGCCGGCAAGTGGAAGATGACGAGCGGTAAAGACATCGTCGTCAACCGCGCCAAGCTGGGCCGCGAAGGCTGCAAGGACGTCATCGCCGCAGCCTACCGCTACAAGGTGGCGCAGCTCGAAGGCTAGCCGACCAAAACCACCGCAAGGGGGACAGGCACCTTTGCGGTGGTAGGGCGATCGGCATAGAGAAAAGTCCCCGCCGGGCGTGTGCTCGACGGGGACTTTGCCGTTTGATGGCTAGCGCTGAGGGTGATTACTCGCCCAGCAGGCTCTTGGTGATGGAAGCGGCGGCCTTCTTGCCGGCGCCCATCGCCAGAATGACCGTAGCGGCACCGGTGACGATGTCGCCGCCGGCCCAGATGCGGGGATCGGTGGTCTGGCCGGTCTCCTCGTCGGCGACGATGTAGCCCCACTTGTTGAGCTCCATCTTGCCGCCGATCTTCTTTGCGAAGGGGTTGGCGTTGGTGCCGATAGCCGAGATCGCGACGTCGCAGGGGATCTCCTCGATGGCGCCCTCGATGGGCACCGGGCGGCGACGGCCGGACTCGTCAGGCTCGCCGAGTTCCATCTTCTGGACCTTGACGGCGCACACGGAGCCGTCCTCGCCAGCGACAAACTCGAGCGGGGAGACGAGCGGCAGAACCTCGACGCCTTCGGCCTTAGCATGGTGCAGCTCGGCGCGACGGCAGGGCATCTCGTCCTCGGTACGACGGTAGGCGATGATGGCGTGCTCGGCGCCCAGGCGCTTGGCGGTACGGACGGCGTCCATAGCCACGTTGCCGCCACCAAAGACGACGACGTTCTTGCCGTGCTTGGTGGGGGTGTCGTACTCGGGGAACTTGTTGGCCTTCATCAGGTTCACGCGGGTGAGGTACTCGTTGGCGAAGAAGACGTTGGGCAGGTTCTCGCCGGGGACGTTGAGGAACTTGGGCAGGCCAGCGCCAGTCGCCACGTAGATGGCGTCGAAGCCCTGCTCGAACAGCTCCTCGGCCGTGGCCATGTTGCCCACGACGGAGTTGTACTCAAACTTGACGCCCATGTCCTCCAGGCCGTCAATCTCGCGCTTGACGACCGCCTTGGGCAGACGGAACTCGGGGATGCCGTAGACCAGCACGCCGCCGCCGGTGAAGAATGCCTCAAAGACGGTGACGTCAAAGCCGTTGCGGGCGAGCTCGCCGGCGCAGGTGATGCCGGACGGGCCGGAGCCGACGACGGCGACCTTCTTGCCGTTCTTGGGGGCCATCTTGGGCGTGGAGGCGAGCTCGGGGCGATCACCCAGGAAGCGCTCGAGCTGGCCGATGGCCACGGGCTCGGACTTCTTACCACGGATGCACTTGCCCTCGCACTGGTTCTCCTGCGGGCAGACGCGGCCGCAGATGGCGGGAAGCATGGAGTCCTCGCGGATGGTATCGAGAGCGCCGCCGAAGTCCTTCGCGCGGATCTGCTCGATAAAGCGGGGAATGTTGATGTTGACGGGGCAGCCCTCAACACAGAACGGCTTCTTGCAGTTGAGGCAGCGCTCGGCCTCGGCCAGCGCCATCTCCTCGGTGAAGCCCTTGTCGACGGGGCGGAAGTCGCAGGCGCGCTCGGCAGCCGGCTCCTCGTTATCGGGGGTGCGGGGCGACTTCATATCGGCAACGAAACGACCGTTAACTAGTGGCATGCGCAGCTCTTTTCCTCATAGGCCTTGAGGGACTCGCCCTCTTCGGAACGGTAAGCGGCCTGGCGGGCACGAAGGTCATCCCAGTCGACCAGAGTGGCATCGAAGTCGGGGCCGTCGACGCAAGCGAACTTGGTCACGCCGCCCACCTCGACGCGGCAGCAGCCGCACATGCCGGTGCCGTCAACCATGATGGGGTTGAGGGACGCGGTGATGGGGGTGTCGTACTTCTGGGCGGTGAGGGTCGAGAACTTCATCATCGGAACGGGGCCGACGCAGAAGACCTGGCTCACGGCCTTGTCCTGCAGCAGGCGCTCCAGCGGAGCGGTAACAACGCCCTGCTCGCCGTAGGAGCCGTCGTCGGTGGTGATGTGGATGTGGTCCTCGTCGAGGAGCTCGCGGAACTGGTCCTCCATGAGCAGGAGGTCCTTGGTGCGGGCGCCCATGATGGCGTGAACTTCGTGACCGGTCTCGACCAGGTGCTTGGCGACCGGGAAGGCAATTGCCAAGCCGACGCCGCCGCCAATGACGGCGCAGGGGCCCTCGGCCATCTCGGTGGGAACGCCCAGCGGGCCCACGACGTCGCGCAGTGACTCGCCGGCCTCGTAGGTGGAAAGCATCTCGGTGGTCTTGCCGATCACCATGAAGATGAACTCGACCCAGCCCTCGTCACCGTTCCAGCCGGCCAGGGTAAACGGGACACGCTCGCCCGTCTCGTTGGCGCGAACCATGAGGAACTGTCCAGCGTGCGCATGCTTGGCGATTGCGGGCGCCTCGATGCGGAACTTGAACACCTTCTCCGAGAACTGCGTCTTCTCCAGGATCTTATACATAGAACCCCTCTCTTGTTAGGGCCGCCGAACCGTGCCTCCACGGAAATGGACGGTAGCCCGAATAAAACCGTACGCGCACAGGCGTTGTGCAGACATACGGTGCAAATTATACCCTCATGGACATGTCACTTACGTGTGTCTTCGGCGGTTGGGAGCAGGGTTTATCCACTTTGGCCTACCAAAGGGGGAGAGGTTTATTTTGGTCGGTTTTATCAGGTAAAACGGCAAAGGGGCCGGCCTCGGGTTGTGATGAGTCCGGCCCCCTTTGGGGTGCTGTGCATGTATGTCGGCGCGCGGTTGATTGCGATGCCGCAACTGGGGCGTTTCCGCAGATGAAACCTGCCAAAATAAACATCTCTAAATGGTAGGTTTTAGTGCTTGCCGTTGGCGGAAGCGGCGCCGTTTACGTGATCGCGGGCGTAGATTACGCCGTGGACGATGGCCAGACCGGCGGCATCTGCGGCGCGGGCGCAGGTGTCCTGGAAATCCTCGGCTTCGCGGGCGCGCAGCTGCTTGAGCACGTAGTCTGCCACGGCCATCTTGCCGGGAGGGTTGCCGATGCCGGTGCGGATACGGCTAAAGTCGCGGCTGCCCATCTTGTCGATGATGGAGCGCAGGCCGTTGTGACCGGCATGGCCTCCGCCCACCTTAACACGCACGTCGCCGGCGGGAATATCGAGCTCGTCGTGGATGACGAGCAGCTCCTCGGCCTTGATCTTGTACTCGCGGCAGAGCTTGGAGATGGGCCCGCCCGAGGTGTTCATGTACGACTGCGGCTTGACCAGTACAATCTGGCGCTTGCCGTTCTCTTCCTCGGCATCGTTGATGTTGATGAGCGCGACCTCGGCGCCTGCTTGGTTTTTCCAGTACGTGACGCCGGCCTGACGGGCCAGCTCGTCGATCGCCTTAAAACCGGCGTTGTGGCGGGTCTCGGCATACTCATCGCCAGGGTTGCCAAGTCCGGCAACCATGCGAATCTTAAGCGGCTGTGCAGCTGCCATGTTCATCCTTTCGTTGATTTGTCGCCTGCTATGGTGAGCGACCCTGTTGCCGCTGTCAAATGGAGGGCAATTGAGGTTGTTTGGGGGCGTTTGGACGGCCGTCAAAATCCGAGGTGGACAGTTAGTTCAGATACGTATAAGTTCTGAGGACTCGAATTGCTCAATTCAATGCCGATACGTTGTTTTGGAACTTTAGTTAGTCCATATGACGCTGTTTTGAAGTCTACCCCGCTTTCAAATAGGGCGAATGGTATAGAGATAGCTGTAAAACAGCCTAATTCAATGTGTCTATTTATACGTATTTGAACTAACTGTCCAGCCCTGTTCGACGGCGCACGGGTGATTCGCCGTTTAGACCGGCGCAAGGCCGATTCCGGCCCGCAGAGCGTTGAGCCAAGCGGCCTGACGCTTGCGATAGCCCTTGATGCGATATCGGAATCGGACTCCTGCGAGTCGATGCATCGTTTGGGCGAAGGCTTCGAGTGCAACAAGGTCTTTCATTTGGTCGCGATTGATAACCAGGACGTGGATGCCCATTGCCTTGAGGCCATTATTTCGATTGCCATCGTGGATGCGAGCGTTTTGAAGCTCATGCCCAATTCCGTTGTATTCGTTGTCGACTCCGGCTGCCGGGCAATACAGGTCGCAGATGGCGTAAGGGATGCCGGAGGACATGTTGACCGCAAGAGTGTCGAAGTCGATTCGATAGTTGAGTAGCAGGCCTCCCATGGGCAGGCTGCAACATCCGAATCCGCCAAAGCGCATGGACGCTCCGAGAACGGCAAACATTAGGGATTCGGCTGGGGATGCGGATCCAGCTCGGGCGAGTTTGACTGCCGTGCGAAACGAGGCGTATGAGCTACTTTTGGCGAACCGTGCGACCGCCTCGAGCTCTTCGATGGTCGTGGCGGGCTCGCATTTGTAGTGCGCTTGTTCATAGCGGGTTTCGTTCTGCTGCTCGGTCGCCGACTGGTCGTCCCGGCAATCGAGGTCGTCCATCGCTTCGTAGACATCGCCCTTGGGCCAGATGTCGTCATAAGCAATGGGGTATGTTGCCCCGGGAGGAAGGGAGTAGGTTCCGAGCAGTTCCATGAGAAGCATCAAGGTTTTGGCGACTGATTCATTTTTGGAACAAAGCATGGCTGTCATGGCAGGAGACGTTGCGTAGATGTCGGCCTCGATGTGCATAATTGCACCTTCAGGAAGCGAAGCGGAGAGAATATGCTGAAGAAGTCGCTTGTCGGGACGTCTGTTGTCTTCGCTTGAAACGAGAAGATCAAGCAGTTCGGAATCATCTTCATTCCAGGCGTCGAGTATCGAAAGTGCGCCAAAGTCTATCGCGTCATTGTTGGGAATGCAGCTAGACAAGGCATGTGCTTGCTGTTCGCTATCAACGGAGTCCCAGGGTAGGGCAGAGTACGCCCGTCGTGCGCGACGAATTGCGCGGAGGGCGGAGAGATGTGAAATCACGGTCGTCATAGCTATAACGTACTAAGTTGGCGGCAGAATGCGACCGCCATACCGTTCTTTTCGCTCAGCGGCGCGCTGTGCGCCATGAACGGCTGGGTGTTATGAAATCGGTGGAATCGGCTGAGGGGATTGCAGGAAATTGAGCTCTGCCGCGAAGGTTGACGATAGCTACTGGACAGTTAGTTCAGATACGTATAAGGCGACGGGCATTCGAGGCGTTTCTAAGGGCCTTCGAGGGTGATTTGAGGGTAAATATGCGGCGGTTGTACTCGAAAACGATGAGCTTTGGGCGGCATGGCATCCGCCGGGGAGCTCAGAAGGCTCCGAACGGCCCTTTGGGGCTTTAAAAAATACGTATCTGAACTAATTGTCCAGGGAAGGTTGGCGAGGGATAGAAAAAGGGCCGGAAGCGAGCTTCCGACCCTTTAAAAGCATCAAAGATGATGCGATGCGCGTTGGACTACAGCGCGAAGTCGCCGCCGACGAGCGTGGAGACGGGCTCCTCGTGGTAAACGGCGGAGATGGCCTGAGCGAACTCCTCGGCGACCGAGATGGTCTTGATCTTGCCGCCGACCTCGACGGGAATGGCATCGGTGACGACGCACTCGACGATGGGGGCATCGTTCAGGCGCTCGATGGCCGGACCGGAGAAGATGCCGTGGGTGGCGCAGACGTAGATGTCGCCAGCGCCCATGGCCTTGAGCTCCTTGACGTTGGCGCACAGGGTGCCAGCGGTGTCGATCATGTCGTCGTTGATGACGCAAGTCTTGCCCTTGATGTCACCGATGATGCCCATGACCTCGGCGGCGTTGTGGCGCGGACGGCCCTTGTGGGCGATGGCCAGGTCGCAGCCGAGCATGTCGGACAGCTTCTTGGCGGCCTTGGCGCGACCCACGTCGGGGGAGACGACAACCAGGTTGTCGGTGTCGAAGTGCATGTTGTTGTAGTACTGGCCAAACAGCGGCAGCGCGGACAGGTGGTTAACCGGGATATCGAAGAAGCCCTGGATCTGGCCCTGGTGCAGGTCGAGGGTGATGATGCGGTTGACACCGGCGCGCTCGAGCAGGTTGGCGACGAGGCGGGCGGTGATGGGCTCGCGCGGGCCGGCCTTGCGGTCCTGGCGGGCATAGCCGTAGTGGGTGATAACGGCGGTGATGGAGCGGGCGGATGCGCGCTTGGCAGCGTCGGTGGCGATGAGCAGCTCCATGAGCATGTCGTTGACGTTGCCGCCGGCCACGGACTGAATCAGGAAGACGTCGGCGCCGCGGACGGTTTCGTCGTAGCGGGCGTAAATCTCACCATTGGCGAACTGCTTTAGCGTAAGGCCCGAAAGCTCGACCCCAAGGTACTCAGCGATCTTCTGAGCGAGGGGACGGTTGGAGGAACCGGAATACACGCGGATGGACTTGCGCATATTCTCCGACTTCTCGGGATCATTAATCGGCATTACCCTTCTCCTTTATACATCGAATGCCATATAGATGCCTTTTTGCATTGTAACCGTGCGGCGGGGTTAATCGGGTCTTGATAACGTCTTTACCGTCAACGGACACGAACCGACCACTCATCCGGTCGCGCAGGTCACGATAGAAAAAGGAGCCGTCCCCATGGAACAGCTCCTTTTGTGCTTGGCGAAACGTTATGCCTCGTCGTCCTCGTGCAGACGGCGGCGATAATCGGCGGCCCAGCCCTCAATATTTACCTGACGGGCGCGGCCCAGACCGAGTGCGTCGGCCGGGACCGGCTCGGTGATGACGGAGCCGGCGGCCACGAGTGCGCCGTCGCCAATCTGGGCGGGCGCGACCATCATGGTGTCGGAACCGATGAAGGCATCTTTGCCGATGACGGTCTTGTGCTTGTGGACGCCGTCGTAGTTGCAGGTGATAGAGCCCGCGCCCACGTTGACGCCGGAGCCCATGGTGGTGTCGCCGATGTAGGACAGGTGAGGCACCTTGGAACCCTCGCCGATCGTGGACTTCTTGATCTCCACATGCGTGCCGGCCTTGGATCCGTCGAGCATGTGGGTGCCCGGGCGCAGGTAGGCGCGCGGGCCACAGTCGACGCCGTTCTCGATGACGGCCTCGATGGCGATGGTCTCATCGATGGTGCAGCCGCTGCCGACGGTGGTGTCGGTGAGACGGCTGTTGGGGCCGAGCTGGCACTCCTCGCCCACGGTGACGTGACCGATCAGATGCGTCTGCGGCCACACGACGGTGTCGCGGCCGATGGTGGCGTCGGGACCGATCAAGGCCTGCGTGGGGTCGATGAACGTAACGCCCTCGGCCATCCAGTGCTCGTTGATGCGGTCGCGCGCGATGGCGGTGAGCTGCGCGAGCTGGATGCGGCTGTTGACGCCCAGGCCGTCGCGGTAGTCGTCACAGTGGAAGATGGAGACTGCCTGGCCGTGACCCTTGAGGATTTCGAGCATGTCGGGCAGGTAGTACTCGGACTGCGCGTTGTCGTTGCCGATCTCGTTAATGTGGGCGGCAAGCTGCGCGCCGTCGAAGGCGTAGCAGCCGGCGTTGCACTCCAGCAGCGTGGCGGCCTGCTCGGGCGTGCAGTCCTTCTGCTCGATGATGCGCTCGATCTGACCGTCGGCACCCAGCTTGATGCGGCCGTAGCCAAAAGGATCGGGCGGGGTCATGGTCATGACGGTGCAGGCGAGCTCGCCGGTGGCGACGGTCTGCGCGAACTTGGCGACGGTGTCGGCGGTGATGAGCGGCAGGTCGCCGTTGAGCACGACGACGGGGCCTTGCGTGATGCCGCAGGCCTCGAGCGCGACCTTGACGGCATGGCCGGTGCCCAGGCGCTCGGTCTGCTCGACGCACTCGACCTTGGTGGCGCTGTTGGCGTAGGCGCCATCGATGAGGGCGCGCATCTCGTCGGCGTGGCTGCCGATGACGACCACGACGCGGCTGCAGCCGGCCTTGATGGTGGCGTCGACGATCCACTGGACCATGGGCTTACCCAGGATCTTGTGCGAAACCTTGCAGTGGTTCGACTTCATGCGGGTGCCCTCGCCGGCGGCGAGGATAATTGCGGTTGCGTCCATGTGATCTCCTGTTACGTTATAGAGACGTGTGTTTGGAAACGATACACGGCGCAATATGATACCGCAGGCATATGATGAGCGCGTAACGATTGGTTTGCGGCGGTTGAGGCTTGCGCCGCCGGCGTGGCGTTTGCACTGCTTGTGTGCGGCGTTGGCGGTGCTGCGGAGCTGTTGTTTGAGCGAGGGGACGGGGGTGCCCGTGGACAACATACGAGAGGAGTTTGGCGGCGAGCCCGTCGCGGCATTCTCGATGTCGCATCCGGCTGTGCCGGCACTCTATATAGTGCTGACGCTGGGGCTCACTATGTTCTCGATGCAGCCGGTACTGATTGCGCTGTCACTTGCGGGCGGGCTGGCGTATGGATTTGCGACGCGTGGGGCTGCCCGCACGCTGGGCGCGCTCCGCTGGCAGCTGCCGGTGATTTTGATCGTTGCGGTGCTCAATCCGCTGTTTAGCGCCTCGGGCTCGACGGAGCTGTTCCGTATTGGCATGCGTGCGGTGTATTTGGAGAGTATGGTATACGGCCTGTGCATGGGCGGGCTGTTTGTGGCGAGCGTGCTGTGGTTTGAGGCGGCGGCGTCGATTCTTAGCTACGACAAGGTGCTTGCGCTTTTGGGTAACGCCGCGCCGGTGATTGCGCTCATGATCTCGATGTGCATGAGGCTTATCCCGCAGTTTTTGCGCCGCGGCCGCACGGTACTGGCGGTGCAAGATGCGATTGACGTGCCGGACCGCGCGCCGGCCGACCCCGTGCGTTCGCGCTTGCGGGCATCGAGTGTGTTGATGGGCTGGGGCATGGAAGATTCGCTGGAGCGCGCGGACGCGATGCGCTCGCGCGGGTGGGGTGCCGCGACGCGTCGTACGACGTATGCGCGGTATCGGCTGAGGCGCGGCGACGCTGCCGCGCTGGTTGGACTTGCGGTGTTTGGTGCCGCCGCGGTGGCGGTGGCATGGACCGCGACAACGCAGTATTCGTTTTACCCGCAGCTTTCGGTGCCGGCGCCGTGGCCTGGCTATATTGTGTACGCGGCTTGGATGGTGTTGCCCTGTGTGCTGCACGCGATTGACGAGAAGAGGTTTGGCTGATGGCTCGGTTTGATAGGAGCTCGGCGGCGGGTGTGGCATATGGCTCGGCCGCGCCGGCGATTGAGGTGCGAGACCTTAGTTTTGCCTATCCCGGGGCCGAGGCACCGGTGCTCGAGGGACTTGATTGGCGTGTTTCCCAAGGTGCGTTTGCGCTGCTTGTTGGCGGTACCGGGTCGGGCAAATCGACGCTGCTGTCGCTGCTCAAGCCCGAGATCGCTCCGGCGGGTACGCGCTCCGGCGAGCTGCGCGTGCTGGGCGAGCCCGTCGCCGACATGGACGTGCGGGCATCGGCGGAGCGCGTGGGTTATGTGTTCCAGGATCCCGAGAACCAGATCGTGTGCGAAACCGTGTGGCACGAGATGGCGTTTGGCCTAGAGAGTCTGGGTGTGTCGCGCGACGAGATGCGCCGTCGCGTAGCTGAGACCAGCTATTTCTTTGGGCTGGAAGATTGGCTTCACCGCGATGCCGATACGCTTTCTGGTGGCCGCAAGCAGCTGCTGTCGCTTGCCGCCGTCCTGGCGCTGCGTCCGCGTGTGCTGCTGCTCGACGAGCCCACGTCTCAGCTCGATCCCGTTGCCGAGAAGAATTTTCTGCATGCGTTGTTTCGCGTGAATCGCGAGTTGGGCTGCACGGTTGTCGTGGCAACGCACCAGCCGCGCCCAATGCTCGAGTATGCGACGTGTGCGTATCGGATTGAGGGCGGTCGCGTGCGCGAGGTGGCGGATATGGCTTCTTTGGGACGCCGAGAATCGCTGTTTTCCGATGACATGTTGGGGTGGGGTGCCATCCGATGTGCAAAAACAGGAGTATTCAGCAGGCGTGAGGACAGTTTGGGCTCTCTGGAGTCGCCCGTAGACGCATCGAGCGCGAAAAAAAGTTCGGAATTGGACAAATCGTCCGAATTTGTGGCGCAAACGTCGCTCAAGAACGGCTCGGAAGCCTTCCCGCGCACGGATGGAAGCAGAATACTCCAAAAAATGCACGCTGGGTCGGCTACCACCCTGGCAGGGAGCTGGTTTCGCTACGATCGCGCGGGCGGTTGGGTGCTGCGCGGGCTCGATGCGTCGTTTTCGGCTGGCGCGGTGCATGCGGTTGTTGGCGGTAACGGCTGCGGCAAGTCGACAATGCTTTCGGTGCTGGCGAAGACCGCCAAGCTGCAGCGCGGCCGCATGATGCGCGGAGCGGCCTCGGCGGCGCTGCTGCCTCAGAATCCCAAAGCATTGCTGGTTGCCGAGACGGTGCGCGACGAGCTGATGGAATGGGCTTCGACCTGCGGGTACGGCGAGGATATGGCGCGGGAGCGCGCGGTGAGTCTGGGGCTCGCGGGCTTAGGGGAACGCCACCCCTATGACCTTTCGGGCGGACAGCGCCAACTGCTTGCGTTGGCAAAGCTACTGCTAATCGGCCCCGAACTGCTATTGCTCGATGAGCCCACCAAGGGTCTGGACCTGGCCAGCCGCCGCATCATCGCCCGCGCCCTGCGCGACCATGCGCGGGCTGGCGGCACCGTCATCATGGCAACGCACGACCTGGATTTTGCCGAGCAGGTAGCCGACGACATCGCCATGATGTTTGACGGCGAGATTGCCTGCGTGGAGCCCCCGGCCGACTTCTTTGCCGACAACGTGTTCTATAGGGCGTGATGGGATGACGGACTGTCGTTTCTCGCGCTTGCTTGCAAAACTGGAAATCCCGCTGCTGCTGGCGGTTCCTGCGGTGATGGCTGCGGCGTTGCTGGCGGGCGTTGAGCAGGCGGCGCTTGCCATGCTTGTCGTGGTGGCACTGGTGCTTGCGCTGTTCTTTGCGGGTTACGAGGCGTCGCGTCCGGGCTTGCGCCAGATTATGCCCACGCTGGTTTTGGCGGCGTTGGCGGCGGCGGGGCGCATCCTGTTCGGGCCCATTCCCGACTTTAAGCCGGTGAGCGCCATCGCCATTATCGCGGGGGCGACGCTCGGCCGACGTAATGGCTTTATGGTCGGTGCGCTGGCGGCGCTGACCAGCAATTTCTTTTTTGGACAGGGTATGTGGACGCCATGGCAGATGTATGC
Organism: uncultured Collinsella sp.; assembly: GCA_900543595.1. Classification (GTDB taxonomy): domain Bacteria; phylum Actinomycetota; class Coriobacteriia; order Coriobacteriales; family Coriobacteriaceae; genus Collinsella. The sequence continues at coordinate 25,201 of UQRX01000023.1, forward strand.
CTGGGGTCTGGTGGGCTATGTTGGCGGCGTGCTGGCGCATGTGGGCGCGTTCGACCGCGCCGACGGCATCGTGCGCATGCCGGCGCTGTTGGCGTATGGCTTTGCCTCGGGTTTGCTCTATGGCGTTGTGATCAACGCGTATGACATCATCGGTTTTGTGCAGCCGCTCACCTGGGCGGGCGCCGTGGCGCGTCTTGCCACGGCAGTGCCGTTCGACATCACACACGGCCTGGCAACCTGTGTGTTTTTGGCTGCCTTGTATAAACCCTGGTGTCGCCGCATCAACCGCGTTGTCGTGAAGTACGGGTTGTAAGGGGAGCGAGACAGCTAATTTGGGCCGTAGGGCTACGCCCTCCGAACTTGCGGTGGAATAGTTCCTGTTTTCGGCCATATGGCCTCCAATCAGGAACTATTTCACCGCAACTCATATGGGGATGGGAGGATGATTCGTTTTCCTCCGTCCCCAGGGGATCAGCTGGGGCTAGAGCTCTAGCGCGAGGGTGACGGGGCAGTGGTCGCTGCCGAAGATATCGCCACGGATGCCGGCGTCGCGCACATTGCCGGCGATTGCGTCGCTCACCAGGAAGTAATCGATGCGCCAGCCTGCATTATTCTTGCGGGCATTAAAGCGGTAGCTCCACCAGCTGTAGACGCCCTCGACGTCGGGGTTTGCCGCGCGCCAGGTATCGGTAAACCCGGCGTTGAGCAGCTCGGTAAACTTGTCGCGCTCCTCGTCCGAAAAGCCGGCGTTGCCGCGGTTGGACTTGGGGTTCTTAAGGTCGATCTCCTCGTGCGCCACGTTAAAGTCGCCGCAGGTTACGACGGGCTTGCCGGTCTCGCGCTCAAGCGCGCCCAAAAAGCCGCGATAGGCATCGTCCCAGGCCATGCGCACATCGATGCGCGCGAGCTCATTTTGGGCGTTGGGCGTGTAGACATCCACGAACCAAAACTTGTCGAACTCGAGCGCGCAGACGCGGCCCTCGGTTGCGGCTTGGGCGACGAGCTCGGCCGCCTCGCCCTCGCCGGCGTAGGGTAGCAGCGCGTCGGCGTGCAGCACGCGCTGCGGTTCCTGGCGGCTAAAGACCGCGGTGCCCGAATAGCCTTTACGCTCGGCATAGCTCCAGGTTTGATGATAGCCGGGCAGGTCAATATCGACCTGGCCTTCTTGCAGCTTGGTCTCCTGCAGCGCCAGGATATCGACGTCGAGTTCCTGCGCGATCTGGATAAAGCTCGGGTCCTTTTTGAGCACGGCGCGCAGGCCGTTGACGTTCCACGAGGCGAAAGTGTAAGTCTGAGGCATGGTGTCCTTTCGACGGGGTTGGCAGGCTTAAGATTAGCGCAACAGGGGCGGTGGTGGGCTCCGCGCGTGCTGACCCAAAGGCCGCATGCTGGGACGTCGCCCGACGCTGCCCGACCAACAAGGACGGAGGACTCATATGACGCAGGCAATAACGGATCCCAAGCAGGCCTCCGCCGCGCTGGCGGAGCTGTTCGGTGCCCACAAGCGCGTGGTCTTCTTTGGCGGTGCGGGCGTTTCCACGGCGAGCGGCATCCCCGATTTTCGCAGCGTGGATGGCCTGTATCACCAGCAGTTTGCCTATCCGCCCGAGACCATGCTCTCGCATAGCTTTTACGAGGCGCATCCGGCGGAGTTTTTCGACTTCTACCGGACCAAGATGATCGTGCTGGGCGCCAAGCCCAACCACTGCCACGCCAAGCTGGCGGAGCTGGAGCGCGCCGGCAAGCTCGACGCCGTGGTGACGCAAAACATCGATGGCCTGCATCAGGCGGCTGGTTCACGGCACGTGTTTGAGCTGCATGGCTCGGTCCACCGCAATATCTGCCAGACGTGCGGCGCGGTTTACAGCGCCGAATGGATTTGCGCGCGCGAGCACGAGGATGCCGCGGGCGTGCCCGTGTGCCCTGCGTGCGGCGGTCGCATCAAGCCCGATGTGGTCCTCTACGAAGAACCGCTCGATGAGCGTGTGCTTACCGGCGCCGTTGCTGCTATCGCCGCAGCCGACGCCCTCGTCGTGGGCGGGACCTCGCTCGTAGTGTATCCGGCGGCGGGCCTCACGCGTTACTTTACTGGCGATGCGCTGGCCATCTGCAATTTGGCGCCTACCGATCAGGATGCAAATGCCGACCTGCTGATTTCTTGCGACATCGCGGCCGCGTTTGCATTCTAGCCCGCGCGCGCGGATACAATAGAAAGACTGATTGCAAAGCGACCCCGCCGCCTGTGCCCGAGCGCGGCGACGTGGGCATTTTAGGAGGATGTTCATGGCGAACGACAGCAAGACATGGCGGTGCGGAAAGTACGAGCTCAGCTTTGACCGTCCGCGTATCATGGGCGTCCTCAACGTGACGCCCGATTCGTTTAGCGACGGCGGTGAGCACTTTGACCAGGATGCCGCTATCGAGTACGGCCTGGCGATGCTCGATGCCGGCGCCGACATCATCGACGTGGGCGGTGAGTCCACGTCGACGTGGCGCCCCGGCTTTACCCCGGTCAACCCCGACGAGGAGGCGCGTCGCGTGCTGCCCGTCGTGCGCGCGCTCGCCAAAGAGGGCGCCATCGTCTCGATCGATACGCGTCATGTGGCGGTTGCCAAGGCGGCAGTGCGCTGCGGTGCTTCGATTGTCAACGACGTGACGGGCTTCACCGATCCCAAGATGGTCGAGTTTGTTAAGACGAGCACCTGCGGCGTCATCGTAATGCACGCCGGCGAGGTCGCCGTACCCGCACGCACGCACGCGACGGTGCAGCTCGATACCTCGGCTGCGGCGTTTGTTGCCGAGAAGGCACGCGAAGCGGCTGTCGAGGCCGCGCGCGAGGCCGAGAAGCCGGCTCGTCGCCGTCGCGGCAAGTTGCTGGGCGAGCCCAAGGTTGAAGCCAAGCTTCCGGGCGGTGTGGTACAGCCCTCGCTGCCGCTTGGCGAATCGGAGCCCGCGCCCGAGTCCGAGTCAGAGAAGCCGGCTGCCGAGCAGGCTGCCCCTGCCGCCGCTGCGCCCGAGACCGTGCCCGCAGCTGCCGAAGCCGCACCAGAGCCCAGCGATCACCTGGCCGCCATGATGCGCCGCAGTGCCCGCCGTGAGGAAGCCTATGTGCCCACTTCGCAGCTCCGCCGCTTTACCCTGCCCGATTCTGCACCCATCATGCGCCGCGTCATGGGCTTTCTGTCCGATCAGGCCCGCACGCTCATCCATGCCGGCGTGTCGCGCGACCGCATCTGCATCGATCCCGGCCCGGGCTTTGGCAAGACGGCCAACGAAGACATCGTCATCCAGCGCGAGACTGCCAAGATGGCGTCACTGGGCTATCCGCTCATGTGCGCCGTATCGCGCAAGCGCTTTGTGGGCGCCGTCTCGGGCGTGACCGAGGCCGCCGAGCGCGATGCCGCTACGTTTGGCGTGTGCCTGGGCGCCATCCAGGCCGGTGCCAACATCGTGCGCGTGCACGACGCCGCGGGTTTTGCGCAGTTCCTGAACGGCTACTGGGCGGTTGCCAAGCCGCAGCCGCGCCGCGCGTTTGTGGCCGTGGGCTCCAACCTGGGGCATCGCTGTGACAACATCCGCGCCGCACGCGACATGATCGCCGAGATTCCACTCACCTGCGTGTCCAACTCCTCCAAGATCTACGAGAGCGAGCCGGCCTACGAGACGCGCCAGGACGCGTTTGCCAACGCCGTCATCGAGATCAAGACCGAGCTGGCGCCGCTGGTGCTGCTCGACGAGCTCATGAAGATCGAGGCCGAGCTGGGGCGCGACCGCTCCAAAAAGGCCAAGGCCAACGGTCCGCGCACCATCGACCTGGACCTGCTGTGGATGGACGGCGAGACCCACGGCGGCAAAAAGCTGCGCCTGCCGCATCCGCTCATTGGCGAGCGCGACTTCGTGCTGGTGCCGCTCGAGGACTTGATGCACGACCCGGCGCGGTTCTTCCGCTACAACGGCGTCGAGGTCAAGGAGCCCGAGGACCGCGTGGGCCATATCGTGGGCGAATTGGGGCGCATGTAGATGATCGAGATGAATACTGTTGCCGCTGGCACCGAGCTTGACGCCGCGCGCGACGCGGGTCGCGAGGGCGTGTCCGCGGGCTGGTGCGCGTGGAGCGCGGGCGATGCATCGCTGACGTTTTCGCTGGTCGT
>UQRX01000024.1:0-28705 GCA_900543595.1 uncultured Collinsella sp.
CTGCGCAAGACGGAAAGCACATTAAGTGCTTTCCTTTGCGTGCGGAACTCGCGACAAACTTAACCCCCGCCCCCAGCCCCGGAGACCCTCCCTGCCGTCACATTATTCAACCAGTTTTGCGGGCGTGCGCCGCTGCGCGGCTAGCCCGCGTGCTCCTCGGCGGGGTTGTCTAAGGTTGTCGCTGAAGCTCTGCCTTTTGCTGAAAGAAAAACGGGAGATGCAATCTGCATCCCCCGTTTTTGTTGCGGTTACTCCAAGTCAATAAACTTGGTGCTCAAAATCTTGCCGTCCTTTACGAGCATTCTGGCCATGGTGGGGCCTCGGCTGCCTCTGGGGTAGCTGGCACTACCCGGGTTGAGAACCAGGCAGCGGCCCACTTGGGCTTCTTTGGTTACGTGGGTGTGACCGTTGATGGCTACGTCTACGGATCCCACGGGCAGGTCTTCACGGTAGTGGGCTACGGCGAATTTGAGGCCTTCGTAGGTGAAGAGGGCCAGACGGTCTACATCCGGGCCGTAGTCGCGGTAGTAGTCGTTGTTTCCTAGGACCGCTCGCACGGGGGCGATGGTGCATAGATGCTCGTAATCCATCTCTGAGGTGAGGTCTCCCGCGTGGATGATCAGATCTGCGCCCTTGAGCTCGTCCAGAAGCGCGGGCGAAAGATAGCCGTGGGTGTCCGAGATGATGTCGATGCGCTTGGCGCTTGCACTGTTCATGGGATCCCTTCTTCAAAACCGATTCGACGTATATACAAAAAGCCCCACGGCTCCGCAGACAATTGGTCTACAGGGCTGCGGGGCCAGTGTGCTAGAGGCTCAGGGCCTTCTTGAGCGGTACGACGCGGCGGCGCGAGACCGGCACGCGTTCGTCGACGCCCGTAATGCCCAGTTGGATAGCGCCCGAGGGCACCGTCTCGACATCTGTGACGCACGCCAAGTTGACGATATAGCGGCGATGAACGCGAAAGAAGCCAAAGTCGCAAAGCTTGGCCTCGAACTGCGCCAGCGAAGTCGTCGAAAGAAAACGATCATCGACGGTATAGATACAGGAGTAATCGTCCTTGGCCATGATGAAGCGAATGTCATCCACGGGGATGAGGACCTTACGGCCGCCCTTTTCCACCGGAATGCGCTCGATGGTGGCTTTGCTGTCCGTGACGGGCTTGGCGTGCTGCATGACCTTCTCGATCGCGCGATCCAGGCGTGCCTCCTCAACCGGCTTCATTAGGTAATCGACGGCATCTACGTCAAACGCCTCGACGGCATGATCGCTATACGCGGTCACAAACACAATCGCCGGCGGATTCTTAAGCTTATGCAGCGCCTCGGCAAGCTGCAGACCAGAAGCGCCGGGCATCGAGATATCGAGAAATACGACATCGACGCGGCTTTCCATCAGCATCTCAATGGCGGAGCGGACGCTCGACGCCTCAGTGATCGTGCCGATCTTGCCCGTCTGCTCGAGCAAGAAGCGAAGTTCCGAACGGGCCGGGGCCTCATCATCCACAATCATCGCACGCAGCATAGGGATTAAACCTTTCGTCAACAAACTACGCTGGGCATCCGCCGCTTGGCGTTGAGCCCATAGCCTTTTATTTTACTCTTGAATGTCAAAGATGCTCTCTGACAAATCAAGATGCAGGAGCACTTTGGTGCCCTTGCCCGGCGCCGATTCGACGCGCGTATAAGAGTGCGGTCCATAAAAGCGATGGATGCGCTCAGAAATATTGTGCATGGCCACGCCGGCGCCGCCACCTTGCGGAGAGCTGGCATCGGGGCGGGCGGAGCGCTCATCAAACAGCCTGGCGGCGGTGCCCTCGTCCATGCCCACGCCGTTGTCGGCCACGGCAATCAGGATTGCGTCGTCGCCGTCTTGATGGACGGTCACATCGATCTGCAGGGCATCGCCATCGCCCATGCCATGCCGCACGGCGTTCTCGACAATGGGCTGGATTACAAAGGCCGGAACCAACGTGTCCTCGACATCCTCGGAGACATCGAAGGTCGCCAGTACGCGGTCCTCGCCAAAGCGCGCCTTCTCAAACGTCAGGTAGCGCTTGGTCTGGGCAACCTCGCGCGAGACCGGGATAAGCGACCCCGAGTTGTCGAGCGTGGCGCGATAGAACGAGGAGAACTCGCGCAGCAGCTCGCGGGCACGCAGCGGGTCGGTACGCGTAAACGACGCGATGGTGTTGAGCGTGTTAAACAGAAAGTGCGGGTTGATCTGCGCCTGCAGGGCACGCACCTCGGCACGGGCCGTGAGTTCCTTTTGCACCTCGAGCTCGTGGATGGCGAGCTGCGTGGACAGGATCTCGGCAAAACCCGAGGCGAGCGCATACTGGGTACGGTCGACGGCACGCGGGGTCTTGTAGTAGAACTTGAGCGTGCCGACGGTGCGGTCGCCCACCTTGATGGGCGCGATGATACCGGCGGGAACATGGTTGTGCGAGCCATCCGAACCCACCACGTCCACCACACGGTTGAACGACTGCACGATGCCGTGCTCAATGACGTAGCGCGTGGCAAGCGTGTGGATGGGCGAATCGGGCAGCAGCTTTTCCTCGAACTCGCCCGCGCAGGCCAGCACGTTGCTCTCATCGGTGATGGCAACGGTCATGGCACGTGTCTCGGGCAGGATACGCCGGCACACCAAAAGCGCCGATTCCTGCGTCAGACCGCCCTTAATGTCCTCGAGCATGGCCGAGGCAACCGAGAGTGTCTCCTCGGTGTACTGGGAGCGTACCGAATCGGGATTGAGCGTCAAATAGATAAAGATGCACAGGAAGATGCACAGCAGCGCACAGGCAATCACCGTGGCAATCGGCTCAATGCCAGTCGCCAGGGCAAAGATAAAGTACACCAACACGCAAACGGCGCAGACAACGGCGATGATGCGAAAGATTGAAATTGAATTATCGCGCTGGGCGCGGCGGTCGATCATTCAGCCCCCTCCAGGATGCTAATCAGTTGTGCGTCGCGCCAAAGTTCGTCCATGATCTTGGGCCAGAAACTCTGAAAACGCAGGTAGCTTGCGGCGTTTTGGCGGGCATAGGTCTTGGCCTCGTCAATACCATGACGCCAGATGCGCAGATACCCCTCGTGCTCGCGGGTAAACATGCTGCGAACCATGGCGGTCTTGCGCACGCGGTCGTCGAGCTCGCGCGAGATCCACGGACCCGGATAGGGCATGAGTGATGCGGCCGTAACCGGAATGAGCTCCTTTTGGTGCGCAGCGAACGTCAGCTTGGCCCGCTCGTAGTACCAACGGTACACGTCCTGCATAAAGCGCGGTGAGCGCTTCTCGGACTCGGGCGGCAGGTGGCGCACGGTCCACTCGTTGTCGAACCACACGTCGTAGCCAAACATGCGCATGTTAAAGAGATAGTCCAGATCCTCACCGCGGGTGATAAACGGGTCGAAGGCCACGCGCGTAAAGGCGCGGGCGTGCAGGGCCACAAGGCCGCCGCACACGTAATTGGAGCGCGAGATGCGGGTGCCCGAGAGTGCCTTTTTCATCCAGCGATTGAACTCGATACGCTTGGTCCACCAGCGATGGCAAATGCCCACTTTGTCCGTGGGAGCCAGCGGCGACCCGTCGCGATCGTAAAAGTATCCGCTCTTGACTAAAATCGGCAGGCCCTGACGCGTCTGTTGGCCCAGTGCATAGGTCGCACGCTTCATAAAGTCGGCATCGATGACGGTCTCGTCGTCATCCAAAAACACAACCGCGTCGTGCCCCAGCACCGCCGCGCAGGCAAGACCCATGTTGCGGATGGCGCCGTAGCCGCGCAGGCTCACGCACTCGCCCGAGCCTTTGGGCGCAATCTGCGCCACGCGGTCGGCAACACGCGAAGCCTGACTATTGGTAACGATAGTGACCTTAAGTGTGGGATGAGCATTAACGATTTCGTGCACGCGATGGGATACGTCGGCCGTGGCAGAAACCGGACAGACCACCAAGAGAATGATGCGCGGAATGTCGCGCACCTGTTCGAGCGAAGTCAGGCAGCGATCGAGTTCCGGGTTGGCGGCATTGAGCGACGTCGAGTGATCGTAGGTGCCGGGAGCGTTTGCTTGGGTATCATCGCCCGCCCAATATGTTGGGATCACAACCGTGGCGTTCATACCTTTACCCTCCTTGCAACACAAAAACGGGGCGCCGCCAAACACAGGCGACGCCCCGCGACCTAGCTGGTTCCATCATACCCACTTGGGCTAAACATTGTTCGGAAGTCAGAATGATTTATGCGGCTACTTCCAAAAGAGTACTGCAGATAGGCACAAATGCTGTACTGAGCCCGGTTGCCTTACGCCGCCGCCTGAGCCATGCGGGACAGACGGACCAGCAGCACAAAGCCAACAACAAGCAGAACACCAATAGAAAGGACGCCCAGCGACGGGTTGCCGGTCAGCGAGGTGACAACCGACACCAGGAAGGTGCCCATAACGCTTGCGTAACGGCCAAAGATATCGAAGAAGCCGTAGTACTCGTTGGACTTTTCCTTAGGGATAATACGACCAAAGTAGCTGCGGCTCAGCGCCTGCACGCCGCCTTGGAACAGGCCAACCAAAATAGCGAGCACCCAAAACTCAAAGGCGGTCTTTAGGAAAAACGCGGCAAAGAGCACGATGCCCATATAGGCGGCGACGGCCACCAAGATCATATTGAGCGTGCCCACGCGGCCGGCGAGCTTACCGTAGATGATGGCGGACGGGAAGGCCACAAACTGCGTAACGAGCAGCGCCAGCACCAGTTGGGTCGAGTCGATGCCCAGAGCCGATCCGTAGCTGGTTGCCATGGAAATGACCGTGTGCACACCGTCGATGTAGAAGAAGAACGCGATCATGTAGACCAGCACGGTCTTGTTGTGGGCGATCTCGCGCATGGTGTGTCCGACCTCGGAGAACACGCCGCCCACGATGTGGCCGATGGTGTCCTGGGGACCGCGCTCGCGACCGTACTTTTGCTTATAGGTGCGAATGAGCGGCAGGGTAAAGATGAGCCACCAGGCACCGGTGATGACAAACGACAGACGCGTTGCCAGCATGGTGGGGACGCCAAGAGCGGGGCCACCCATGATAAGTGCCAGGCAGATGATGAACGGCACGGTGGAACCGATGTAGCCCCAGGCATAACCCGAGCTGGACACGGCATCCATGCGCTCGTCGGTGGTAATGTCGGGCAGCATGGCGTCGTAGAACGTCATAGAAGAGTTAAGGCCGATGGTGCACAGCACGTACACGGTCAAAAATGCCATGGCGGACATTGGGATAGCCTGCGCCAGGCAAAGAACCAGACCCGTGAGGAAGAAGCCCAAGAAGAACTTGATCTTGTTGCCGGCGTAATCGGCAAGCGCGCCCAGAATGGGCATGAGCATGGCAATGACCAGCGAGGCAATCGTCTGCGCGTTGCCCCAAGCGACCACCAGGTCTGCCGAGGAAGCACCGGTGTTGATGGCGTTAAAGTAGATGGGCACCACCGAGGTATTGAGCAGCACGAGGGCCGAGTTGCCCACATCGTACATAACCCAGTTACGCTCGAGCTTGGTGTATTTCATGGACAGGGCCCCTTCGTATTCGCCCGATATGCAGTTAGTTCATCGTACCCCAATTGTCCAGAGGCACCGGTAAGGAATCGGCAAAGGGGCACGCACGAGCCCTACTCCTCGCGGTCGAACTCTTCGTCGGCGCCGAGCACGCGACCGCTGTAATTGACGTGGTTGGTCACGGCTTCCATATCGCCGGTCTCGATAAAGCGGGCGACGGTGAGCTCGTAATCGACCAGCGCGCGGTCAAAGACCTCGGGGAAGCTCTCGTTCGAGACCTCGTCGGTAAAGGGGTTCTTCCATGCCAAGTGGCCCAGGTTGCCGGTACGCTCGGGCAGCTCGGTCGTCACGCGGTGCGCAAGGCCGTCGAGCAGCGAATAATCGTGCACCAAGCCCTCGAGCAGGGCAATCGCGCGCGTCTTGGCCGAACCGGCCGGCTCGATAGTGCGGTAGAGCAGCTGCATGTCGGCTACGGCGCCACCGTACTCCCCCGCCGGGATGTCGATACCGTACACGCGCCCGGCGACGTAGCTCATCAGCACGCCGGCAACGCGATTGATGCGGTCGGTAGTGACGATCTCGCCCGCCGGCGGATAATCCTCGACCGTGGCCCCGTCACGTTTGAGCTGCAGCATCAGCACGTCCAGGTCGCTTTCGAGCACGGCGTGAACTTGACTGCCCGAAGCCTCGAGTTCGGGATCGGACTCGACAATGCCAAACTGCTGCTCGTAGACAAAGGGATGGGCATTGCGATCGAGCACATAGTGCGACAGCAGGCCCAGCGCAAAGGCGCGACCCAGATTGGCATCGCGCGGCTGCAGGTGCGACACGCCGTCGCGCAGGCACGAGAACTGGCGCGACATGCGCGAGCGGTGCATGACCTGAGCAAGCGACATGCAGTCGGAAATGCGCGGCGTGAGCATGTGAAAGAAGAACGGGTCGGGACCTTGGTTTCCCAGGATAAAGGCGATACGTTCCTCGTCGGACGTGATAACGCCCTGCGGAAGACGGTCGATGCTTTCCTCGCCAAACAGATGATGCGTAATGAGCGCGGGCATAATAATCCTTTCGATTTCATTCGATGCAATCCATTATGCCCACCGCACAGTCATACCAAACCTGTAACGGCAAACGATGACACACCGACCCTTACGCTAGCCCCAAGTGCGATTTGACCTCGGCAGCGCGACGGCGGGACACGGGCACCGTCGAGGTTACGCGGTCGAGCCTGAGCTCCATCAGGCCCGTGGAGCCGATCTCGACATTATGCACGTCTTCCAAATTAACCAGATAGCTGCGGTGGACACGGATAAAGCCCTCGGAGGCCAGGCGCCGCTCGAGCGAGGAAATCGACTCATTGATCAGGTATGTCCCCTCGGCGCAGACGGCGTTGCAAAAATCGGCGCGCGCCTCAAAGTAGCAGACATCCGCCACGGGAATGAACACCTTTTTGCCACCGCGATCCACCGTCAGGCGCAAAGGCTGACGCGGAGCATGGACGACGCGGCGAGCGCCCAGGGCGGTCTCGATCTTGTCGAGCGCCTTTGACAAGCGGGCATCCTCGACCGGTTTGACGATGTAATCGACCGCATCGAGGTTATAGGCATCGGCCGCATACTCGGCAAATGCCGTCACAAACACCACGACCGGCGGCCTCTTTAGGTTTTGCAGGGTCTCGGCAAGCTCAATTCCCGAGCGACCGGGCATGGTAATGTCTAAAAACAGCACGTCGGGCTTGTTCGACAGAATCGACTCCACGGCTTCGGTGACATTGCCCGCCTCGGCAATCTGACCCACACGCGTATCCTTTTCCAACAGATAGCGTAGCTCAGCCCTAATTGGGGGCTCGTCATCAACCACCAGGATGTTCCAGCCTTCGGACATATGCGCTTTCCCTCTTTTTCTCTCAATCCAACCGCGTGCTACACCGTCAACGGCGCCGGCTCATGTGGCTCGCCGTTCAACTCAACGATGACCTGCGTTCCCACGCCCTCCTGGGACTTCACGCGCATACCAGAATCTTCTCCGTAAAAGAAATGGATGCGCTGAAGCACGTTGAAGAGCGCCAGGCCGCAACCTCGCTTAACGGAGCCGTCGGCGGTAATGCTCTCGGGTTCCTCTCGGCGATGCTGCTCAAACAGATGCGCGCAGACTTCTTCGCTCATCCCGATGCCGTCATCTTCGACGATGATCTCCAAGCCGTCATCGGTCTCAAAAGCCCTAACACGAATAGAAAGCGGCTCGATCTCGCGCTGCGCATGCTTGATGCAGTTTTCGAGCAGCGGCTGCAAGATAAACGGCGGTACCAGGCTGTCGCGCACCTCAAAGTCGATGTCGACCGAAACGCGCAGACGGCCGTCGCCATACCGGGCCTGCATAAGATTGATATAACGAGTGCCCTGTTCCACCTCGTGCTCGAGCGTGGTGAGCGTATCGGAGTCAGAAAGCGTCTGACGATAGTAGTTGGAAAAGTCAATCAGCAGCGATCGCGCCTTGTCGGGCTCGGTTCGAACGAGCGACACGATCGTGCTAATGGTATTGAATAGAAAATGCGGGTCGACCTGCGACTGCAGGGCGCGAAGCTCAACGCGGGCTGTGAGCTCGTCCTGGCGCTCGAGCTCAAAGCTGGCGAGCTGCGTGGAAATTAGGTCGGCAAAACCCGAGGCAAGGGCCGTCTGGCGCATATCGATGCTGCTCAGGCGAGGGTAATACAGCTCGAGTGTGCCCACGCAATGCCCGCGCACGGTAAGCGGCGCGACGATGCCGGCGCGCAGGCGGGGAAAATAGCCGCCCGTCTCATTGGAGGTGTCACGCGAAAACACGCTCTGCTCGCCCGTCTCAATCACACTGAGCGTGGTCTTGAGCACGACCGGGGTGCCGGCGGGGCACTTTGCCGAGTCCTCGCCCCAACTTGCCAACACCTGTTTGCCATCGGTAAAGCAGATGGCAGAGGCGATGGTCTCGGACAGGATAATTTTAGAGGCGCCCAGGGCCGCTTCGGGCGTAAGGCCGCGCGACGTGTAGGCGAATATTTTTGATGCGATGGCGAGCGTACGGTCGGTTGCGCTCGATGTGAGGTCGTCGGGGACCACAAAGACATACGAGAAAAAGAAGCACAGCATGACCATGCCGGCAATAACGACAACGCCCGGAACGGGATTGGGGTTATCGGTTAAATCCCAGATAAGCAGCAGGATAAGCGCCGGAACGACAACGCCGAGCAGGATGGCCTGGACCACATGCTGGGCCGTACGAAAGACCTTGGTAGAGTTGTAGCTCTTGCCCAGAATCAGCCTGTTTAAATCCACCGTCATCCCCTCTTGTCCGTAGCACCCATAGCAATAAAGAGGGCCGCAAGCGACCCTCTCCATTGAATTATGCAATCAAAAACTGTGTTTTACATCCAGCCATCGACAAACGGTATCTTAGGCGCTGTATTTGTTGGCCTCGCCAAAGGTGCCAGCCTCGACGATCCAGCCGTCCTTCATGATGACGTCCATGTTGTCGGTGTTGAGCACGTGGATGTCGGCGGCGACGTCACCGTTGACGACCAGCAGGTCGGCGCACTTGCCGGCCTCGATGGAACCGGTCTCGTCCTCGATGTGGCACATCTTGGCACCGTTGAGGGTGGCGCAGGTGATGGTCTCGACCGGGGTGAAGCCGATCTTGTCGACGAACTCGTACATCTCCTCGATGGAGCAGGTGCCGTACGGGGTGACGAAGGAGAAGGAGTCGGAGCCGATCGTCATGACGACGCCGCGCTTCTTGGCCTCGCGCAGGCAGTCGTAGTTGCGCTGCAGCTCCTTCTCGACCAGGGTGCCCTCGTACTTGTCGTGCAGCTCGGGGACGTAGACGGGCGGATAGGTGGCGTACCAGGTGGGCAGGAAGGCGATCGTCGGGGTGAAGAAGGTGCCCTGCTCGGCCATGAGGTCCATGGTGCGCTCATCGATATCGAAACCGTGAATCAGCTGCTCGCAGCCAAAGCGAACGGAATCGTAGGCAGCGGCGTGGTTGTTGTAGCAGTGGCTCCACACGGGGATGCCGACCATCTTTGCCTCGTCGACCACGGCCTGGATCTCCTCGGAGCAGTAGTGCTGGTCGCGACCGGAGTCCCAGCGCCAGATGCCGCCACCGGTAGCCCAGATCTTGATGGCATCGGGGTTCTCGCGCAGGCGACGACGGACGGCCTTGCGCAGATCCCAAGGACCGTCGACCTGGTCGCCCCAGGGATGGGATTCCTTGTTGAGCTCCTGGGTGCAGTGGTGGGAGTCACCGTGGCCGGCAACGCGGCAGAAGCCGAGACCGGTGGCCAGAACGCGCGGGCCCTTAAAGACGCCCTTGTCGATGCAGTCACGGATCTGGATACCAAAGCGGCCGATCTCGCAGACGGTGGTGAGGCCATGGGTGAGGCAGTCGTAGGCCTGCTTGACGGCGACGGCCTGCTTCTCGAGGAGCGGCTGCATGACCCAATCGGTGTCATCGTCGGTCAGGTTGCCCGAGAAGTGCAGGTGGGTGTCGATCAGGCCGGGAAGGACGGTCTTGCCGGCGGCGTCGATGACCTCAACGCCCTCGGGAAGGTCCTGCATAGCGCCGGCGTACTCGATCTTGCCGTTGTCGTCGACGAGAACGAGGGAGTTCTCGACCGGCTCGGCACCGGTACCGTCGATGAGCTTGCCGCCAACGATTGCATACTTAGTGGACATGGTTCCTCCTTATGGATCCATATAGTGGGCGAGGCCGTGTTGGGTTAAGGCCTCACAAAGCTACCCAAGTGGTGCCGGGTTCGGTGCGCGGGAGAGAGGATTCCGCGCACCCGATCCGCCCCGGCTAGGCGTTACTTTTTGCGGGAATTGGTGAAAGCCATGAGGGCCAGGCCAATAGCCAACCAACCGATCACGATGCTCCACTCCACCATGTTGAGGGAGGCGGGAGAGAACGGAATCACGAGCAGGCCGATGATGATGGCGCAGGCAGCGATAGCGAGGCCGATGCCAAACTTGCCGCCGGGCACCTCGTAGGGACGAGGCAGGTCGGGCTCGGTGAAGCGCATGCGCAGGCAGGCGAGGGCGACCATACCGCAGGAGAAGATGAAGGCGAGAGCCGACACGTTGGTCAGAGGGATGAGCATGTTCTTGCCCAGGAACGGACCGATGACGGTGATGACGCCCAGAACGACGCAGGCGAGCTTGGGAGCGCCGGACTTGGGGTCGACCTCGGCGAACTTCTCGGGCAGCTGGCCCTTGCGGCCCATGGCAAGCATGATGCGGCTCGTGGCGCCGTAGAAGGAGTTCATCGGGCCCATGGGTCCAAGCGTGGCGATGACGAGCATGGCCAGGTACAGAAGCATGTTGATGCCCTTGAGGCAGGCAAGCGCGGGAACCGGGCTCTTAACAAACTCATGCCAGTCGAGAATGGTGCCGAACGAGTAGATGCAGACCATGTAGAAGCCGCCGGCGGCCAGCAGAGCCAGGGAGATGATCTTGCCGAACTTGTTCCAGTTGAGGCCCTCGGCTGCTTCCTCAGCCTGCTGAGGAATGGTGTCGAAACCGGCGTAGAAGAACGGGGTCAGAACCAGGACCGACACGATGCCGGCGAACAGGCTGGTGCCCTCGGTAGCGGCCTTACCGCCGCCAGCGCCGGTGACCTGGGAGAACACGGGCATGGCGTTGTCCGGCGAGCCGGTGAACAGCGAGACGCCCATGGCGAGCAGCATGCCGCAGAGCAGAGCCTTGGTCAGGAAGGCCTGGAGCTTGGCGGCCGAGCTGGCACCGCGGAAGTTGAGGAAGATGACGTAGGCTGCGAAGCCGAGCGCGATCAGCGTCGGGAACAGGTAAACGTCGGCGCCCAGGATGGTGTAGAGCTTAACGGCGCGCAGCCACTCAAGACCGGGCAGGCTGCCGAACATCTCGGACACGAGGGTCGAAATGGCGATGGCCTCCCACGGGCACAGGATGCCGTTGCCCAGGGCCAAAAGCCAACCGGTGATGTAGCTCAGCGTACGGCCAAAGCTACGATCGACATACTCGACGATGCCGCCCGAGATGGGGATAGCAGCCGTGAGCTCACCGAAAACAGCTCCGACGGGCACGAGGAAGATTGCACCCAAGAGGAATGCGATCATAGCGGGAACGGGACCGCCGCCCACGACCATCCAGTCGCCGACCTGCAGAACCCAACCGGTACCGATGATGGCACCGAAACCGATGGTGAAGAAGTTCCAGAGCGAAAGCGTTTTCTTCATGCCGCCGTTATCCTCGACTGCAACTTCTGCGTTCTTGTCCGCCATTGTTCCCCTCCTTTCCTTTTTGACGCCCCTTGACGTCACCCCTTGCGCGGTCTGTTTTGCCGCGCTCTTTTATTTCGTGGCTTTAAGATACGGCCTTGGCGCAGCAGCTCCGCTTGTAGCTCGACCGAAGGCAGAACTGCAAAACGAGCGGCGCCGTTTTTGGGACGAACGGCACGGTTTGCCGCTCATTGTTGCCGCCCGTCCGACGGGCGTACGCTCATCGGACGCATATAGAGATGTTTTTGAGGCCGTGTGTTTTGCGCCTTTCGTACCGTTTACCGAGCTTTTGACGCGCGGACCCATTTGTTGCACATCTTTTTTGTAGGATGGACAGGTTATACATGAGACAAGGCGGTACGAATGGCATACGGATACAACGACGGTGATCAACGGCGACAAAGCGTTCGCCTTGCTGGCCGTACCACGCCGACGCCCGGAAGTGCCACAAGCAGCAATCCGCAACGTCCTCAAGAGCAACCCAGGCCTTCGTCTCGGCAGCAGTCAAGCAGAACACGGCAGAGCGGCCGTCTGAGCACGGGCACAAGCGCGCAGCAAGATAGCCGCTTTGGCGCGCGCACTCGACAGCGTCAGGCCGAGGTTCCGCAACTGCGCCGCAACGGCGCACGTCAGCCCGGCATCCATATCAACCGCTTCTTTTCGCATCCCCAAGGTGGACGCGACGGCAAGCCCTACCGCTCGACATCGCACGTGAATGCCCCCGCCCTGCCGGCTCGTCGACTTCGCCTCGCACTGTGCTCTATCCTCACCTGTCTGGTCTTTGTGCTTATGAGCTCCTGTATGTCCCACGGCTCGGCCGGTCTCGAGCCCACCGCCGAGGACAAGCTGCTCAAGGCCCCCGTCGCACCCGGTTATTCTTTCGCCTTTTCGACCCCACGCTCGCAATGGCAAGCCGGCACGATGCCCCATATCTATCAGATCGACCCCGCGTGGTCGGAGCTGCCTTACGCCGGCGGCACCATCCGCCAAAATGCCTGCGGGCCTACGTGCCTCACCATGGTCTACATCTTTAAGACGGGACGCACCGATATGACCCCCGTCGATATGTGCGCGCTTTCTGAGGCGGGCAATTACGCCCCCACCGGTGCAACCGAATGGTCGTTTATGACGAGCGGCGCGTGGCAGTTGGGACTTAACGGAACGGAGCTCCATAACGATCGCGAATCGATGACTCAGGCGCTGCGTTCGGGAGCGCCCGTCATCGCCGCCGTTCGGCCGGGCACCTTTACCAACGTGGGCCACTACATTGTGCTTTACGGTATTGACGACGCCGACCAGATTGGAGTCTTCGATCCCAACTCGGCCAGCCGCAGCGCCCGCCGCTGGGGCGTCGTAGAAGTCCTTAACGAAGTCGAAGCCATGTGGGCTTACTACTAGCCATTGGGGACAGACTTAAATGAGTGGTCGTTGGGGACAGCCTTTAGGGACTGTCCCAAGCTGCCGGCAGGAAAGGAACGTCCCCAAGTGCCGGGTTGAAACAAAAGCCCCGCAGTCGGAGCGGACTGCGGGGCTCATGAAGAGAGGCTAGTTTGTGGGCGCCTTGCCTGGCGCCCACGAGAGAGGCAATGGAGTAGAGGCTACTCGTGGATGCGGGTACCGGAGAGGCCGGCCATGGTCTCGGCGGCCTTGTCCAGGGCGCCGATGATGCAGGTGCGGCCCTTGCGGGAACGGGCGAACTTGATGGCGGCGCGGACCTTGGGCTCCATGGAACCCTTGCCGAACTGGCCCTCGTCGGCCAGGCGCTCGGCCTCGTCGGCGGTGATGTCCTCGAGCTCCTCCTGGTTGGGCTTGCCAAAGTTGATGGCGACATGCTCAACGGCGGTCAGCAGGAACAGAACGTCAGCGTCGCAGTCCTCGGCCAGCAGCTCGCCGCCCAGGTCCTTGTCGATGACGGCGGGGACGCCCTTGTAGCAGCCCTTGTTCTCATAGTCGCGGACGACGGGGATGCCGCCGCCACCGCAGGCGATGACGATGAACTCGTTGTCGAGCAGGTTGAGGATGGAGTCGGCCTCGACGATCTTCTTGGGATCGGGGGAAGCGACGACGCGACGCCAGCCGCGACCGGAATCCTCGACGAAGACCTTGGAGGGATCCTCGGCCATGAACTCCTTGGCCTGCTCCTCGGTGTAGAAGGGGCCGATCGGCTTGGTCGGGTTCTTGAACGCGGGGTCGTCCGGGTCGCACTCGATCTGGGTGACGACGGTGGCGGCGTGCCAACGCTTATAGCGCTTGTGCATCTCGCGGCCAATGCCCTGCTGCAGGTGATAGCCAATGTAGCCCTGGGACATGGCGCCGCACTCGGGCAGCGGCATCTCGGGGGTGCCGATGGCGTCGTGGGCAGCGGCGAAGGCGTTCTGGATCATGCCGACCTGCGGACCGTTGCCGTGGGTGATGATGATCTCGTTGCCCTGCTCGATCAGGCCGAGGAGAGCGTGAGCGGTGTTGCTCACGGCCTCGATCTGCTCAACGGGGTTGTTGCCGAGGGCGTTGCCGCCAAGGGCGACGACGATACGATCGGGCTTGCCAAGAGGCTTAGACATTGCTGGAATCCTTTCTGTAAAAGGCCTACAACCCATTAATAACCCGCGCCCGTGCGATACGCGAGTTTATTAAGGTTTATATTCTCTTTATCGCTCATTTTATTCATTTTGAAAATAGTTGAACGGTGAACGGTCGCTTTTACCCGCTCAGCGTAAAGAAACCCAGCTCAAGCATATCTACGTCATTTACGTGCAACTTTATTTTAATAGAGCAGGGATTAGACCAGATTATGCAAACTATATCTTTGCTAAACATAAAACAGACAGCGCAAAATCTTACTCGCACTATACGAGATTCTATGCACTTATTGGACGAGTATGCAGCCCTGCAATAACATGGCGTTTTTCATCCAACTTAAGGAATAGACGAGTGCCTTTGCCGCGCGTCGGCCGGCAGCCGGCGAGCCGTCTCGTCGATTGCCGCTTCCAGAAAATCAAAAACTGATATTGCGCGCGCAATTGCGGCATGGTACTTTAGCGAAGAACAGCGCGGGCTGGGGCGACAGAGATCTGTCGTGAAGTTTGGGTTCGGCGACCCCGCCGCTGTCTTCTCCTTATCCGCCAGCGAACCCCTTGAGCGACGGATTGAGGAGGTCCTTACTATGACAAAAATGCTCAAGATCACGCTGAATGGCGAGACGTTTCTCGCCGATATGCTCTGGGACAAGGCTCCCGAGACATGCAAGCTGTTCGAATCGTCCTGTCCGGTCGAGTCACGTATCTTTTCGGCCAAGATCTGCGATGCCGAGGTAACCTATCCCGTATCGGGCCCCATTGCCAATTATGAGCACATCGAGAACCCCGTTTTTCACGAGCCGGCGGGCGCCGTGAGCTGGTATGGCGGATGGTCGTCAATCTGCATCTTCTTTGACGTGTGCGAGCCCTTTGGCACCTGCAACATGTTCGCCCGCATCTGCGAAGCCGACCGCGAGCGCTTTGCCGCCGCCTGCCGCAATGTCTGGGACAACCAGGGCATGTGCATCAAAAACGAAATCGTCGAGATCGAAGCGGAGGCCTAAAGATGATGGATATCAACACCCTGCTCGCACTCGACCTTGCCGAGTACACCACTGCACTTGAGGCCCTCGCCGACCAAATGACGCTCGAGGAACCGCGCGATATCGACTACATGCGCCGCCGCAAGCTTGACACAGGCCGCGAATTCGCCGTCTGGAACTTCACCGTCGGCTACTGCATGAACGCGGCCGACGCCCTCTCCCTCCTGCGAGCCCAGGCCAACGAAAACGCCAACGACGGCACCGCCGACCTCGCAACGATCAACAACAGCGCCGCGCGCCTGTGCGACTGGTTCTCGGGCGCCTTCGACGTCACCGGCAAAATGGATGACACCACGGCAATCCTCGCCCACAGCCGCGACCTCTACGCCCAGGTAGAGACTCACGAACAGTTTGCAGCCCTCACCCGCGCCACCGAGCGCTATCTGGTCCAGCTCCAATTTTGGGTCGACCGCCAGATTCCCTGGCCGGCCATTAGCGACCTCGTCCACGGCTACCGCCTACGCACGGAGTCCGGCGAGACAAGGTAACCAAGCAAGCAGCACCGACAACACCCCACCATCGGGATCCAAAGTAAGAATCAGAGGGCTGGAGACGCACCCAACAGCGTCCCCAGCCCCTTCGCAAAGTAGAGCACTGTTTCAGTGGCTTTGAGGCCTATTCGAACCTTTGCTATCTCCCAATTTTTGTATATTTACGACAATATTATCTGCCAATTTTTGTATGATTTTAGGCGATTCTATCTGTCAATTTTTGTCATTTGGGGGTTTAATGCTACGCCGTAAGGTCACTGATAGGCTTTTGAGCTGGAAGAATAACTCCAATAAGGCATTACTCGTTACTGGTGCGCGTCAGATTGGCAAGAGCTATGCGATTCGCGCGTTTGGAAAAAGCAACTACGCTTCGTATTTTGAGGTCAATTTACTACTCGATGTCGAAGCAAGGAATGCACTTGTTGGCGCAAAGAACTCCGTTGACTTTATCAACCGCGTAGCCCTTCTTGCGGATGCGCCGCTTGTTGAGGGCGATACGCTTGTCTTTGTCGATGAGATTCAGGAGTATCCGCAGATCGTTACACTCATGAAGGCGTTGGTCGAGGATGGGCGCTTTAGCTATGTCTTCTCGGGGTCTATGCTTGGGACTGAGTTTAAGGGGATCTCTTCTTTTCCGGTGGGGTATGTAGAGCACATTGTTATGCGCCCGATGGATTTTGAAGAGTTTTGTTGGGCAAACAGCGTAAGCGAGAATGTGCTTGCAGGCATTCGCAGCTGCCTTGTCGAGAAACATCCTGTCGAAAACTATATTCATGAGGCGATGCTCAAGAACTATAGAGCCTATATCGTTTGCGGCGGCATGCCGGAGGTCGTTCAGAATTATATTGATTCGGGTTATTCGCTCGTGAGCACACGTGAGCTTCAAGCTCAGCTGGTCGATCAGTACAAAAGCGATATCTCAAAATATGCATCGACTCGAGCGTTTAACGTTCGGTCGATTTTTGAGCAAATTCCCGTTCAGCTTGAGGCGGAGTCTCATCGCTTTGTTGTTTCGTCTCTGGGTGAGGGAGCTCGCCTTAAAAAATATGAGCAGGATTTCCTGTGGCTTGTTAACGCAGGTGTTGGATTGATGGTCGCCAGGGTGACGGAGCCACGGAGTCCTCTCAAGAGGACGGAGAAAACGACAGCCTTCAAACTATACGAGTCTGATACAGGCATGCTCGCATCGCGATACCCCGGCAGCACCGCACGCGCTGTCTATCTTGATATGAAAACTCCCAACCTTGGTGGTCTCTATGAGAACGTGGTCGCGCAGGAACTCGTTGCCCTCGGGGCGGATGCATGGTACTACCAAACGCGTGAGGTCGGTGAAGTTGACTTTGTGATCGAAGGCGTCCACGGTCATGTTGTCCCAATCGAGGTCAAATCGGGCAAGAAAGTTCGAGCGCACGCGGCCCTCGATCGTCTGATGAGTGTGGGCGAGTACAAAATTCCCGAAGCCGTTGTACTAAGCCACGAGAATCTCAGCAAAGAGGGCAAGGTTCTGTACGTTCCAATCTACATGACGTTTTGTCTCGATGAGTTTATGGAAAAGGATGACCCCAATAACGATTTCTCGTTCGCACCCATATCTCTCTAGCCATTTGAATCCGCAATCCAGCCCCGTCCACACATCAATGCATTTCCCAAGGTGCTGCGCGTTTCGCGCCAAAGGCGCGAAAAAGCAAAGGGATAAGGCGTTGCAACAGCCACGCCCCCCATCCATCCCCAAAGTAACGCGCCTTTCGCGGTAAAGCCGCGAAACAGCGAAGGGGACGGAATACCCGACCAACTACGTCCTTCATCCGCCCACACAATCCGAGGACGTAGTCGCAGCAGGATCTGAGGGCTGACCTTCGCGGACACTCCGCAGGACGAAAGAACCCCCGCCGCACGTAGTGCGCAGCGGGGGTTCTTTCATGTCCGAGGACGTCCGCGAAGGTCAGCCCTCAGATCCTGCGGTGAGAGACCTAGGCCTCGTTGTACACCGTCTTGAGCTTCAGCAGGTGAGCGTAGCGGTCCATGGCGGCCTGCTCGTTCTCCTTGAAGAGCTCCTCGGCGCGCTCGGGGAAGGAACGCGTCAGCGAAGCGTAACGGGCCTCGTTCATCAGGAACTCCTGATAACCGCCCGCGGGCTCCTTGGAATCGAGCGAGAACTTCTTGCCGGCAGCAGCCTCGGGGTTGAAGCGGAAGAGGTTCCAGTAACCGCACTCGACAGCCTTCTTCATCTCGGCCTGGCAGTTCTGCATGCCGCCCTTCTTGATGGAGTGCATCTCGCAGGGGCTGTAGCCGATGATGAGGGACGGGCCGTCGTAGGCCTCGGCCTCGTGGATGGCCTTGAGGGTCTGAGCCGGGTTGGCGCCCATGGCGACCTGCGCCACGTAGACGTAGCCATAGCTCATGGCAATCTCGGCCAGGGACTTCTTCTTGGTCACCTTACCGGCAGCGGCGAACTGAGCGACCTGGCCCAGGTTCGAGGCCTTAGAGGCCTGACCACCGGTGTTGGAGTAAACCTCGGTGTCGAAGACGAAGACGTTGACGTTGTGGCCGGAAGCCAGGACGTGGTCCAGGCCACCGAAGCCGATGTCGTAGGCCCAGCCGTCGCCGCCGAAGATCCAGAAGGACTTCTTGGTGAGGTAAGCCTTGTCGGCGAGGATCGCCTTGGAAGCGTCACAGCCGCACTTCTCGAGCTCGGCAACGTAGGCAGCGGCAGCGGTCTTGGAGGCCTCGGCGTCGTTGACGGAGTCGATCCAAGCCTGACCGGCAGCCTTGAGCTCATCGGACGGACCATCGGCAGCGATGATGTCCTGGGTAGCGGCGATCAGCTTGTGCTGAACGGCCTCATAGCCAACAGCCATGCCCAGACCGTGCTCGGCATTGTCCTCGAACAGGGAGTTGTTCCACGCCGGGCCGTGACCGTCCTTGTCCTTGCAGTAAGGAGCGGTGGCAGCGGGGTTGCCCCAAATGGAGGAGCAGCCGGTGGCGTTGGAGATGAACATGCGGTCGCCGGCGACCTGGGTCACCAGACGTGCATAGGCGGTCTCGGCGCAGCCGGCGCAGGAGCCGGAGAACTCCAGGTAGGGCTGCTTAAACTGGCTGCCCTTGACGTTGGCCGCGATGAGCTCCTTCTTCTCGGAGACGTTCTCGACCATATAGTCCCAAACAGGCTGCTGGTCCATCTCCTGCTCGGTGGGAACCATCTCGAGAGCACCCTTGGGGCAGACCTTGACGCAGTTGGTGCAGCCCATGCAGTCGAGCGGGGACACGGCCATGGTGAACTTCATGCCCTTGGCCTTGGGGCCCATAGCGTCGAGCGTGCGGGTAGCCTCGGGCGCGGCGGCAGCCTCGTCCTCGGTCATCGCGAACGGACGGATGGTGGCATGCGGGCACACATAGGCGCACTGGTTGCACTGGATGCACTTGGTCTCGTCCCAGTGGGGAACGACGACGGCGACGCCGCGCTTCTCGTATGCGGAGGCGCCCAGCTCAAACTGGCCGTCGGCGCAACCGACGAAGGCGGAAACGGGCAGGCTGTCGCCATCCATGCGATCGATGGGCTCGAGCAGGTTCTTGACCTGCTGGGCGATGGCGGACTTGGT
Organism: uncultured Collinsella sp.; assembly: GCA_900543595.1. Classification (GTDB taxonomy): domain Bacteria; phylum Actinomycetota; class Coriobacteriia; order Coriobacteriales; family Coriobacteriaceae; genus Collinsella. The sequence continues at coordinate 19,538 of UQRX01000024.1, forward strand.
CTCCTCGGAGAGCTCGACGGGAGCGGCATCCTCGGCGGTTGCCCAGTCGGCCGGAACCTCGAACTTACGGAAGGCGGTAGCACCGGCATCGATGGCCTTATGGTTGGCGTCGACGATGGCCTGGCCCTTCTTCATGTAGGACTTGGTGGCCGCGTCCTTCATGTACTGCAGGGCGTCCTCGGCGGGCAAGACCTTGGCCAGCGCGAAGAAGGCGGACTGGAGCACCGTGTTGGTGCGCTTGCCCATGCCGACCTTGGCGGCCAGGTCGATAGCGTCGATCAGGTAGACGTTGACGTTGTTGTTCGCGATGTAGCGCTTGGCCACGGCGGGCATGTGCTCGGCGAACTCCTCGTCGCTCCACTGGCAGTTGACCAGGAAGGTGCCGCCCGGCTTGACGTCGCGGACCATCTTGAAGCCCTTAACGATGTAGCTGGGATTGTGGCAAGCGACAAAGTCGGCCTTGGTCACGTAGTACGGCGAGCGGATCGGGGAATCACCAAAGCGCAGGTGCGAGACGGTGACGCCGCCGGTCTTCTTGGAGTCGTACTGGAAGTAGGCCTGGACGTACTTGTCGGTGTGGTCGCCGATGATCTTGATCGAGTTCTTGTTGGCGCCGACGGTACCGTCGCCACCCAAACCCCAGAACTTGCACTCGATGGTGCCGGGGGCTGCGGTGTTGGGCGCATCCTCGGCCTCGGGCAGGCTCAGGTTGGTCACGTCATCGACAATGCCGATGGTGAACTCGCGCTTGGGCTCGTCCTTCTTAAGCTCCTCGAAGACAGCGAACGCGGACGCGGGAGGCGTGTCCTTGCTGCCCAGACCGTAACGGCCGCCGACAACCTTGATGCCCGTCTTGCCGGCCTCGTAGAGAGCGGAGACGACGTCCTGGTAGAGCGGCTCGCCGATGGAACCCGGCTCCTTGGTGCGGTCCATAACGGCAATCTTCTTGACGGTCTCGGGGAGAACGTCGACAAAGTGCTTGATGGAGAACGGACGGAACAGGCGAACCTTGACCAGGCCGACCTTCTCGCCGTGAGCGTTGAGGTAGTCGATGACTTCCTCGAGCACGTCGCAGAAGGAGCCCATGCACACGACGACGCGATCAGCATCGGGAGCGCCGTAGTAGTTGAACAGGCCGTAATCGGTGCCGAGCTTCTCGTTGATCTTCTTCATGTAGCCCTCGACGACGGCAGGAAGCTCGTCGTAGACCTTGTTGCAGGCCTCGCGGTTCTGGAAGAAGATGTCGCCGTTCTCGTGGCTACCGCGGGTGTGCGGGTGCTCAGGGTTGAGCGCGTGATCGCGGAAAGCCTGGACAGCGTCCATGTCGCACATCTCGGCCAGATCCTTGTAGTCCCACATGGCGACCTTCTGGATCTCGTGGCTGGTGCGGAAGCCGTCGAAGAAGTTAAGGAACGGGGTCTTACCCTCGATGGCGGCAAGGTGAGCCACCGGCGAGAGGTCCATGACCTCCTGGACGTTGCCCTCGGCGAGCATGGCGAAACCGGTCTGGCGGCAGGCCATGACGTCGGAGTGATCACCGAAGATGTTCAGGGCGTGCGAAGCGACGCAACGCGCGGAGACGTGAAAGACGCCCGGGAGCTGCTCGCCCGCGATCTTGTACATGTTCGGGATCATCAGGAGCAGGCCCTGAGAAGCCGTGTAGGTGGTGGTCAGAGCACCGGCGCCCAGCGAACCGTGAACGGTACCGGCTGCACCTGCCTCGGACTCCATCTCGACGACCTTGACCGGGGTGCCGAAGATGTTCTTGCGACCCTGGGCCGCCCACTGGTCGACATGGTCGGCCATCGGGCTGGACGGCGTAATGGGATAAATTCCCGCTACCTCGGTGTACGCATACGAAACATATGCGGCCGCCTCGTTGCCGTCCATAGACTTAAACTTACGCGCCATATACCCCTCTCCTCTCATATAGGTATACAGGCCCCGGCGATCGCCGGGATGTTGGCGTGATGGGATTTTCGCTGTTGCTTCCAATCATCTGGCAGGCGAACTCAGCAGCAGGTACATGGCGTGGAGAGAAGGCATGCCGAGGCGAGGAGGGCTGCACGCGCTCCACAGGCCCAGCTACCCGTCTTGCACATGACCGAGCGCCGCAAAGGCCGCATGCCGGATGCTCCCGGGCACGCCCCGGCGATGGGAAGCGCCCGCAACGGAAATCCGCATGCGGGTTTATTGTACCCCGCCGTCAAGTGTAATTTCGGCAAATATAGGTGGCCGGTAAAGGTTTACCTCGGGTGACTATTGTGCGCCCGGCACCGACGGGCACAGTCCCCTGGAACCCCACAGCAGTTGCGGTGAAATAGGGAGTGTTTTTGCTGTTAACGGCCTTAATCAGTCCCTATTTCACCGCAACTCATTGAGGGGATGAGTTAGAGGGCGCCGAGGAGGATAGCGTAGGTGGTGGATTCACCGAGTTTGAGCTCGTCGCCGGGGTTGAGCTGGGCGGAGCGGCCAGGCTCTACTTGAATACACACACTCGTGGCCCCGTTTACCACCACGGTGCCGTTCGTAGACGCCAGGTCCTCGACAAACCATGTGCCAGAATCGTCGCACCAGATATGGGCATGGCGGGCCGATACGTCGTCGCCGACGTCGGTGATGTCGCCCTCCCCCGTTGCCAGCGCGCCGATCTCGACGCCTTCCTCACTCGGCTGAATCCAGCGCGGGGCGCTCACCACGTAGCCGTTTTGCACGCGCAGCAATCCCAGCGGATGCGCCGGCGCGATCTCGTGCTCGCCCGTAACCGAAGATGCGCTCAGCGAGCGCGGCGTCGACGTGGCGCCGCCGCAGGTCGCATGAGCGTAGTCGATGGCATAGGTCACCGACGAGCGGACATCTGCCGAGCAACCCACGGCGACAAACAGCACCAGGATGGCCTCGGCGCGCTCGGCGGGCATGAGCTCAGCCGCCTGCGACAGGCGCTCGAGCGCATTGCGATAGAGATTCGTGTCCTGGTGGCATTCCTCGAGCGCCCGCACCATGGGCTCGCCAGCGGGGCCGCACACCATATTGGTCACGGCCGCGGCGTCCATGGGATTGCGACGGCGCAGGGCCAGCTGCGACATAATGCGCGCGGCCGAGGTGCCGTAATCGGCAAAATAACGTTCCTGCAGCGTGCCGACTGGCGCGCGCACGATAAAGCGCGAAACCCAGGAGCGATCGGCGGCACGGCTCTGCGGACTACGGCCGTCGGCGAGCGGGCGGCTCGAGAGTACCAGGCTGCACAGTTCGATATGGCTCAGGTGCGCTGCGCGCTTAAAGATGTCAAACATTGCCCCGCACGGGGTGAGCTCAGCTTGAGAAGCCATGGCTTAGCCCTCCTTGGTCGCAGAGATAGTGTCGGATGCTTTGGCCGGCCCGCCAAAGGCACGGGCAGCCGCGGCTCCGCCGGCAAGCGGCGTCGCCATGGGAATTTTTGCACGTCGTGCTGACACGACGGGAAGCTCGAAGGCAAACCCCATCGCCAGCAAAAACCACGTGAGCGCATAGGTTGCAATTATGGCGGCCACCAGGCAACCCGCCACGGCATGCTGGGAAAACACGGCACATGCAAGTGCGGCCAGAGCCGGAACCTCGCAGGCGGAAAGGACCAACACGCCCTGCAGGAATCCCGCACGGCGGTCGCGCGCCAAGGCCCCGGCGGCGATGCCCGCCATGCCCGGCAGCGCCAACGCCAGCGCGGCGATAATGGCCGGCAGCTTCCCGGACCACATAAGCGCCCCCACGACGAGCGTCACATGGGCACCCGACGCCAACAGTGCCGCTGATACCACGACCACAGCCCAAAGCACGCCGCATACCGCCGTCGCACCGGCCATCGCCGCACGCCGGGCCGTGTGCCCCGATACCTCCATCGGGCACGGCATGAGCGGCTCGGCGCGAAGCGAGCGCGCGACATTTTGCGCATAGTGGTCGCAAAATGCCGAGAGCGCCGCCTCCACCGCAGCCGGCTCGGGACGATCTTCCTGATGGCAGGACAGGCAGGCCATCACCACATCGAACAGCTGAGCGTCGACAAACGCCAGCGCATCGCGCAGATCCTCGGAATTTGGATCGAGCCCCAGCTGCTGAGCCTGTTCGGCCGCGGCAAGTGCCACATCGGGCTCGCGTCGCAGCAGTTGCGTCAAGTCGCAGCCGGGCGCGTGGGCGCCGACGGGATAATCGGGCAGCGTATCCATCTTGAGGCGATAGGGGCTGGCGATATCGCGCGTCTTTTTGCGCGAGCCCGAAGTACCTGACGCACCCGGCGCTACTTCGTACGGCGCGACACCGGCAATAAGCTCGTAGACCGTACTCGCCGCTGCATAGACATCGATCGCCGGCGACATGCGAAGCATGCGCAGGTCGGGGATATCGTCGGTGAGCATCTCGGGCGGGGCGTAGGCCACCGTCGCGCGGCGCAACGTGGCATAGCGCTCGGTAAACGACGCCTTGCCGCCGGTGCCGGCCACCGCAGAGGCGGGCTCGAGCGCCAGCGACGAGCCAAAGTCGATCAAGCACAGGTCGAAGGTGCCTTCGGCAAGCTGTCGGTCGAGCGGCAGGCGCGCCGTGCGCACCATAATATTAGCGGGCGAGATATCACGATGGACGAACCCCTCACCCACCAAGCTCATGCGGCAGAGCAGATCGAACAGGTCGCGACCCAGGCGCGCCGCCACGAGCGGCGACAGGCGCCCGGCATCGTCCACGGCAAGGCGCGGGCGCAGGCGAGCGAGCGTCTCGCCCTCGACCCACTCCATGACAATCGCGGGCACGCCGTCGACCTCGCCCCACCCGTATAAGCGGGGAAAGCCCTTAAGGCCCGAAAGGGCACGATGGCATTCATATTCCTCGCGAAACGCCGCCTTGAACTTGGTGACCAGTGCCTCGTGGGCGACATCGTCATCAAATTCGTCGCGCGTTGGCAAGATGAGCTGCTTAAGCGCCACGGCCTCGCCCTGCGCGTTGACGGCACGCGTCACACGACCGATACCGCCGCGGCGCATGGTGGCATCATCGGCAAACAGCATCGTAAAACGGCGCAGGTAGGCGGGAAGCTCGTCCGTGCCCAGGGCGACGGCCGGCTCAAACCCGTCGACGCGCGCCAGGCGCAGGCCCACCATGGGATCACGGTTGAGCGACTGGGCTGCCGTAGAAGCGAGGTCGTTCGTCATAGGGCGATCGCCGCCACATTGGTGTTGAAGTTGTTGAGCGCGACGTCGTCATCGCCGTAATGTCCCACCCATTGGCACAGGTTGGTGTAGCAGCCCCACAGATTGGCGCACTGCCGATACCACTTAGATTTGGTCGAGAACCTTTGTCGACCGAACTCGGCACGGATAACAAACATGTCATTCGCCAGGGTGTCGCACGGTCCGGTATCGCCCGTAGCGTTATAGGTCGAAACCACGCTGTTGGCGCGGGCGACATAGCCATCGAGCATGTTGTATTTGGTCACGAGCCAGCTGTGAATACTCTCCTCCTCGGCAGCCGAGAGGCCACCCGAGCCCGCGTCCCCGCCGGTACCGCCGTCCGTCGAGCCATCACCCGAAGATCCACCGCCAGAGGCGGAGCCCGAACCGGAACCGCCGCCCGACGAATCGGAGCTGGAGCCAGACGAACCCGAACCGCCGGGCTTGCCTGTCTGTTGGGCGTCCTGCCCCTTCTGCTGCTCGGCCTTATTTATGACGGATGCCACACTGTTGTTGGAAAGCTTCGTGATGATCTTGGTGTTGGTGAGCACGATGGTCTTGCCGTTTGCCAGCGTAACCTCGTTGTCCGATGTTTCGGGACTGTCCGCATCGTCGCCACCGAACACAACGTGCGAGACCACACTCGCCCACGTATATCCGGCTGTCGTTCCCAAGTCGCTTTTGGCCTTGCGCCCAATATGCAGCTCACGCGCAGCATGCGCCTGCACCATGGACGGCACCGTCATGCCATAAGCCGAAACACCGGCTATGACCAGCGCCAGCGAGCAGGAAAGCAGCACGCATGCCCGTGGCGCCAGGCCCAGCCGGCGTCGCATGCGCACCACAGCGCCATGCTTTGTCTGAGTGCCCCCGGGCCGCATGCGTTCTCCTTCAACAAAAACACGCCGCGTAAAAGCGGCGCATTCTTTCATATCCACATTTGAGTGTATCAGCGAACCTAAAAGGTTGCGCAACGAATGGGCAAATACGAGGTGCGAGCGGACCCATCCACGCGATAAGCGGATGAAAAGCAGGTTTGTTGCACAACAAATGAATGAACGCGTGCCCAATTATGAGCGCCCCGTGCGGCAGGCCGACGGGACATGCCGCGGAGCTGACGCCGCCTAAATAGCGCGGCGGGCCTCGATAGCGCGGCCAAGCGTAAGCTCGTCGGCATACTCCAAGTCGCCGCCCACGGGAAGGCCGCTCGCAAGACGCGATACCTCAACGCCCAATGGTTTGATGGTGCGAGCAAGGTAGCTCGCCGTGGTCTCGCCCTCAATGTTGGGGTTGGTGGCGATAATGACCTCGTGGATGTCCTCGTGGCCCAGACGCGCCAGCAGCTCGCGGATATGCAGCTGCTCGGGGCCGATCTTGTCCATGGGGCTGATCACGCCGCCCAGCACATGGTAGAGGCCATGGTAGCTGCCCGTGCGCTCGATTGCCTGAACGTCGCGCGGCTCGCCCACCACGCAAATGCGAGTGGTATCGCGCATCGGGTCCTGGCAGATGGAACACTCGTCGGCCGTGGCGTAGTTAAAGCAACGGCTGCAAAAGTGGACCTCTTGCTTGACCTCCAGGATGGCCTCGGCCAGGCGGCGGGCCTCCTCGGCATCGGCCTCGAGCAGGTAATAGGCGATGCGCTGAGCCGACTTGGGACCAATGCCCGGCAGACGACCCAGCTCATCGAGCAGTTTTTGCAGACTGTGATTCGCGCTCATATATATGCGTGTCTTAGAACGGCATGCCCGGGATGTTGAGGCCGCCGGTGATGGCGCCCATCTGCTTGTTGGCGAGTTCGTTGACGCCGCGGACGGCCTCGTTGACAGCAGCCATGATCATGTCCTGCAGCATATCGACATCCTCGGGATCGAGGGCATCGGGATCGATGGTGAGGTTGACGAGCTCCATCTCGCCGTTAACGGTCACCTTGACCATACCGCCGCCGGCAGAGGCGTCGACGGTCTGGGACTTGAGGTTCTCCTGCGCGGCGGCAAGCTGCTCCTGCATCTTGCGGGCCTGCTTCATCATCTGCTGCATGTTCATACCGGCCACAATGGCTCCTTTACGTGCGGCCACGCAACGAGCTGCAAGGGCAGCCGGGACGCGGCGGGACTTTCAAACTCAAAAATCGTACCACGGCGCGCGGCCAGCGAGCGGGGCGGACACGCTACCTCAGTCGATATACATGTCCTGGAGTGCAAGCCGCACCCAAAGATTATGCAAAGTTGAATAATTCGCATCTGCATAATATTGAAAGCTAAATCTTGTAGAGCCGGAATCCGACATTTAATGCGTACCACTAAATGGCTAAATGCCGAGCCACTACTCGAGGCGGTGCACATGGCGGTGGGGTATAATCTGATTGCCATAGATAGCAATTTGGAGGTGCCCCATGAATGCCCCCGACGCGCTCCAAAACATCCGCTCAAAACACCCCGTTGCATATGTGGTTCTCTACCTCTTTGTCGGCTGGGCATTGCTGGTTGTCATCACCCATGCCATAGCCTTTGGAGCAGAACTGCTGATAGCCAGCTCGGACCAGCCCGTCGTCAAATGGGAAGCGACCGATGAGTGCACCGACGGAACCCGAACCATTTACTACAACAGCCCGTCCCTCTACCAAGAGTTCAAGGTCAAGATAAAGGACTCCAAGATTGTCGATGCCGAACCGGGCTCTTTCTTGACAATCGGAGCAACCCTCAACGCCGAGCAAGTCGAGTACACGGACAGCTATGCGGCGTATCGTATCGACCTCAGCATCCTAGGCCGACCGTCGCGTACCTGCCTGCTCGAATGCGAGATACGTGGCACCACACTACACATGTCCGAAATACAGATGCGCCCGGACAAAGAGATCTCTTCTTGAGCAGTATGCCCGCCCGCACGGCTACTCCACCGGTTTGAAGATGGTGGCCTGGCCAAAGACGCTGCGGATGAGGGCTTTGGCCTCGTCCTCGGTCTGCGGGATGCTCGGGGCTGCGCCCTGGTGGCCGAAGGGGCTGCCGGCGCCGGGGTTGGACTCCCAGGGAGCTGCAGGAGCGTCCTCCTCTTTGGGGGCAGTTGCAGCGGGCTTGGGCGCGGACGCCGCACCCGGCACGTCGAACGGGGGCAGATCGTCCCCGCCGGCATCGGCAGCAAAACCGCCGACCATGGCGTCGTCGTAGGGCACCTGCTCGGATTCCCACGGAGCGGACTGCGCAGACAGCTGAGCCTTGGGAGCGGCAGAGCGCTCGGGCGCACGGGGCGCGGGCTCGGTCGGGAGCTTGCCCGCGGCAGGAGCGCCGGCAGGATTGTCGGAGCGCAGCCAGGGGGCCTTAGCCAGGTCGGATGACTTAGGCGCAGGCGCGGCAGCGGGCTTGGGCGCGGGAGCCGGAGCAGCAGGTTTGGGCGTGGCGGGTTTAGGCGCCGACGGGGTCGGTGCCATCACCGGCGTCGCTTGCTGCTGCGGAGCACTGGCGCTCGAGGATACAGGGGCCGCCGAGGACACGGGTTGCGGGTCCGCAGATGCCGCAGCCCGTGCAGATGGAGAATGCTCCTCATGTTGAGGAGCCGGCGTGCCACCTCCATCCAGGACATAGTCGACGGTACGACGACCGAAGACCGCACTGACTGTCGGCAGGACCACCGACTGCGTGTCGGCGCGTCCGAGCATCTTGATGGCAAAGGTCGAGCCCGCGGGGAACGAAACCGTGAGCTTGGAGCCGTCGTCTGCTGTGGCGCGGGCGTTGAGCAAAAGCCCTGCGTAGGAGGCCTGACGAGCCTTGACGCGCTCGACAACCTCGGCCCATTTGCGCTGGAGCTCGCCGGCGTCCTCGACCGCGGGGGTCTCGGCAGCACCGGCGGCGGCAACCTGGGCGGCGTTGTTGGGCTTGGACACCGGCACGGTCGATGCAGCAGGCGCGGGAGCCGGAGCCGCAACGGGTTGAGGGGCAGGCGTTACAGGTTTGGGCGCGGGAGCCGGAGCCGCGAACTT
>UQRX01000025.1:0-28636 GCA_900543595.1 uncultured Collinsella sp.
GACGGAAAGCACATTAAGTGCTTTCCTTTGCGTGCGGAACTCGCGACAAACTTAAACAGCGGGCGGCCCGTTCCGGGAATCCGACGTGCTCGTCGGGGCAACGTTCCTCATCAAAAAAGACCCGCTCCCCTGTTGGGAAGCGGGTCTTTGGAAGGACGGTTAACGTACTAGGAAATTACTCCTCGTCGTTGTCCTTTGCCTCTTCGGCGTCGTCGGTGTCCACGAGCTGGTTGAGCAGCTCGTCGAGGGAAGCCATGTCCTCATTGATGGCACCGTTGGCGGGAGCCTTCTTGTCGTCGATCGGGGCGCCCAGGAGCTCCTCGTCGGCGTCGGCGTGATGCGTCGGCGCGGCGGAGGTGCCCAGCAGGATGTCGTCCGGACCGTCGGGGCTAAAGACCATCTGCAGCAGCTGCGAGAGGTCTTCCTCGTCGGCAACATCGTCGTTGTTCTCGAGGATGTAGAGCAGGTCGTGGGCCTCCAGGCCGTCACGGAGCTCCTCGATCGCCTTGGCACCGATGCCATCGATGCGCAGCAGATCCTCCTCGGACTTACCGACCAGGTCGCCGACCGTCTCGATGCCGACCTCGCTGAACTTGTTGGTCCAGCGCTGCGACACGCCCAGGTCGTCGAACAGGTACAGGCGAGCCTTCTCGGCGGAGATGGTGTGGCCGTTGCGGGTGAACGAACCGTCAGCACCGCCGAACTCGTCGTAGCCGGCCCAGTCGAGCTGCTGCGGGAGCTGCTCGTCCAGGTCCTTGAGCTCCACAGGAGCCCACTCGGGCAGCGACTTGGCGTTGGGCGAAGCCGGGCCGTCGATGTCCACGTAGCCGTCGGCCGTGCGATACGTCAGCTTGGCGTTGGCGTACGGCTTGAGGCCAGTACCAGCCGGGATCTTCTTACCGACGATGACGTTGGACTTAAGGTCGAGCAGGTGGTCGACCTTGCCCTCGATGGCAGCCTCGGTAAGGACGCCGGCGGTACGGATGAACGAAGCGCTCGACAGCCAGGAGTCGATGTTGGACGCGACCTTGAGCGTACCCAGGATGACGGGCTCGGCCACGGGAGCCTGACCGCCCAAACGGGCAACGCGCTCGACCTCATCGGCGAACTCGTAGCGGTCAACGTACTGACCAAGCAGGTACTTGGAGTCGCCGGGGTTAGTGATCTGAACGCGACGCAGCATCTGACGTGCGAGCACCTCGATGTGCTTGTCGTTCAGGTCGACGCCCTGGCTGGTGTAGACGTCCTTGACGCTCTCGACGAAGGTGTGCATCGTCGACTCGATGTCGGTCAGCTTGCGCAGATTGCGGAAGTTGACGAAGCCCTTGGTGATCTGGTCGCCGGCGCGAACCTCGCAGCCGTCCTCGATCTCGGGCATGAAGCGCACCGAAGCGGGGACGCGACGCTCGTCGAGGACACGGGTGTGATCCTCGGAGTCGGTGAGCGTCAGCACGTACTCGGACTTCTCGGGCTTAATCGAGAGGTGGCCGGAGTACGGAGCCAGCTCGGCCTCGCGACCCAGAATCTTCTCGTTGACGTTGCCGACGATATCGAACATACGGCTGACCGTAGGCAGACCCTGCGTAATATCGTCGACGCCAGCGACGCCGCCGGAGTGAATGGTACGCATCGTAAGCTGCGTACCGGGCTCGCCGATGGACTGGGCGGCAATAATGCCGACCGCGGTACCGATGGCGACCGGACGACGAGTGGAAAGATCCCAGCCGTAGCACTTCTGGCACACGCCGTACTTGGAGCGGCAGGTGAGCAGCGCGCGAAGCTTAACCTTCTTAAGGCCGGCGTCGACCATCTTCTGGATGTCGGCGACCTTCTCGATGTAGCCGTCCTGCTCAAAGAGCACGGTGCCATCGGGAGCCACGACGTCCTCGATGAAGCAACGGCCGACGAGGTCGGTGTTGAGGTCGGTGGTGCCGGGGATGATGAGGTTGTAGGTGACGCCCTCGTGCGTACCGCAGTCCTCCTCGCGGACGATGACGTCCTGGGCCACGTCGACCAGACGACGGGTCAGGTAACCAGAGTCCGAGGTGTGGGATGCGGTATCGACCAGGCCCTTACGGGCGCCGTAGGTCGAAATGAAGTACTCGAGCGGCAGAAGGCCCTCGCGGAAGTTCGCCTTAATGGGAAGGTCGATCGTCTCGCCGGACATGTCTGCCATCAGGCCACGCATGCCGCCGAGCTGACGCAGCTGGGTCTTAGAACCACGGGCGCCGGAGTCGGCCATCATGTACAGCGGGTTCTCCTCGTCGAACATGTCGAGCATGAGCGCTGCAACCTTATCGGTACAAGCGGTCCACTCGTTAACGACTTCGATGTGGCGCTCCGTCTCGTTGATGAAGCCCTCCTCGAAGTACTCGTTGATCTGGTCGACGTTGGCCTGGGCGCGGTCGAGCAGCTCCTGCTTCTCGGCAGGGATAAGAGCGTCCCACACCGAGATGGTGAGGCCGGCGCGGGTAGCGTAGTGGAAGCCGGAGTACTTGATGGCGTCGAGGATCGGGCCGACCTTGGCCTCGGGGTAACGATCGCAGCAGTCGGCAACCAGCTTGGCCACATCGCCCTTGACCATCTTGTAGTTCATGAACTCATAGTCTTCGGGCAGGCACTGGCGGTTGAAGATGATGCGGCCGATAGAGGTCTCGAAGCGCGCGGTCTTGTTGCCGGTGACGTCGTAGTCGACAAACTCGTTCTTGCCGTTCTTGACGCGGAAGATACGGGTGCCGTCCTCGTTGATGACGTTGGCATCGGCAGCGGACACGCGGACCTGGATCTTGGCCTGCATGTCGACCTCGGAGCGGCAGTCATAGGCGTGCAGCGCGTCGTCGAAGCTCGAGAACACGTGGTTCTCGCCCGGCAGACCCTCGCGAACCTGGGTGAGGTAGTACACACCGATGATCATGTCCTGCGAAGGGATGTTGACCGGCTTGCCGGATGCCGGCGAGCGCAGGTTGTTCGCAGAGAGCATGAGCACGCGAGCCTCGGCCTGAGCCTGGCTGGACAGCGGCACGTGGACAGACATCTGGTCGCCGTCGAAGTCGGCGTTGAAGGGCGAGCAGACCAGCGGGTGCAGGTGGATAGCCTTGCCCTCGACCAGCACCGGCTCAAAGGCCTGGATGGACAGACGGTGCAGGGTCGGTGCGCGGTTGAGCAGCACGACGCGACCGTCGATGACCTCTTCGAGGATGTCCCACACAAAGGTGGCGCCGCGGTCGATAGCACGCTTTGCGCCCTTGATGTTCTCGACCTTGCCGAGCTCGACCAGGCGCTTCATGACGAAGGGCTTGAAGAGCTCCAGCGCCATGGTCTTGGGCAGACCGCACTGGTGCAGCAGCAGCTTGGGGTCGGTAACGATTACCGAACGGCCGGAGTAGTCGACACGCTTGCCCAGCAGGTTCTGACGGAAACGACCCTGCTTGCCCTTGAGGGCCTCGGCGAGCGACTTGAGCGGGCGACCGCCACGGCCAGAGACCGGGCGACCACGACGGCCGTTGTCGAACAGGGCGTCCACGGACTCCTGGAGCATGCGCTTCTCGTTATTCACGATGATCGCAGGGGCGTCCAGGTCGAGCAGGCGCTTGAGTCGGTTGTTACGGTTGATCACGCGACGGTACAGGTCGTTGAGGTCGGACGCGGCGAAGCGGCCACCGTCGAGCTGGACCATCGGGCGCAGATCGGGCGGAATGACCGGGATGACATCCAGGATCATGTTCGCGGGGCTGTTGCCGCCCTTCAGGAAGGCGTCAACGACCTCAAGGCGCTTAACGGCCTTCTCGCGCTTCTGCTTCTGGGAGTCCTCGTCGGCGATGATGGCCTTGAGCTTCTCGGCCTCGGAAGGAAGGTCGATGGCAGCGAGCAGGTCGCGGACGGCCTCGGCACCCATGCCACCCTTGAAGTACATGGAGTAGTAACGGGTCATCTCGCGGAACAGCGGCTCGTCGGAAATGAGGTCGCGCTCGCTGAGCTTCATGAAGGCGTTGAAGGCGTCCGTGCGGAGCTGCTTCTCGTCCTTGCACTCTTCCTCGATGTCGACGATGCCAGAGGCGATCTCCTCGGGGGTCAGCGGCTCCTCGTCGGAGAACTCGTCAAAGTTCTCGGGGTTGCCCTGCTCCTTGAGGGACTCGATCTGGCGGGCGCACTCGGCATCGATCTCTTCCAGATCGGCGGCGAGCTCCTCGCGCAGGTCGTCGGCGTCGGCCTCGCGAGCCTCGTAGTCGACCTCGGTGATGATGTAGCTGGCAAAGTACAGAACCTTCTCGAGGTCCTTGGACTTGATGTCGAGCATACGGCTCATCGGGAAGCTCGTGGGGCTCTTGAAGTACCAGATGTGGGACACGGGAGCGGCGAGCTCGATGTGGCCCATGCGGTCGCGACGCACCTTGGCCGAGGTGACCTCGACGCCGCAGCGCTCGCAGACGATGCCCTTAAAGCGGATGCCCTTGTACTTGCCGCAGGAGCACTCCCAGTCCTTGGCGGGACCGAAAATCTTCTCGCAGAACAGACCGTCCTTCTCGGGCTTGAGGGTACGGTAATTGATGGTCTCCGGCTTCTTGACCTCACCGTGCGACCAGGAACGGATCTGGTCGGCGGAGGCAAGGGAGATCTTTACCGAGTCAAAATCAGTAGCTTCGAAATCTGCCACAGTCAACTACTCCTTATCAGTGGTCGTGGCGGCGACAGCCTCGGGCGCCTCGTCGGTCTCGGCATCCTCGGCCTCGACGTCGGCGTCAACGCCGGCGAGCGCAGCCAGGTCGTCGAGAGCAGAGGTCTCCTCGGCGGTCACAGGGGCGGAGGCGTCCTCGTCGGCATCGTGCATGGGCTCGATGTCCAGTGCGAGGGAGCGAATCTCCTTGACGAGAACCTTGAAGGACTCGGGGATACCCGGGACCGGGACGTTCTCGCCCTTGACGATGGACTCGTAGGTCTTGACGCGGCCCACGGTATCGTCGGACTTGACGGTCAGGATCTCCTGCAGGACGTTGGAAGCACCGTAAGCGTACAGTGCCCAAACTTCCATCTCGCCGAAGCGCTGGCCGCCGAACTGAGCCTTGCCGCCCAGAGGCTGCTGGGTAACCAGGCTGTAAGGGCCGGTCGAACGGGCGTGGATCTTGTCGTCGACCATGTGGCCGAGCTTGAGGATGTAGGACGTACCCACGGTAATGGGCTCGCGGAACTCCTCGCCGGTGCGGCCGTCGAACAGACGGGTCTTGCCGCGCTCGTCAAGCTGGGTGACGAACTCGGGGCGCATATGATCGCCAAAGGCAGCGGTGGCCTTGTTGAGCATGTTCTTGTTAGCACGACGAATGACCTCGGCGATCTCGTCCTCCTTGGCGCCGTCGAAGACGGGCGTCGCGGTGAAGAACGGACCGGGGACGTACTTGTCGGAGTCGGCCTGCTCGGTATCCCAACCGCAGGCGGCAGCCCAGCCAAGGTGGCACTCGAGCAGCTGGCCGACGTTCATACGCGAAGGAACGCCCAGCGGGTTGAGGATAACGTCGATCGGGGTACCGTCAGCCATGTAGGGCATGTCCTCGACCGGCAAAACGTTACAAATAACACCCTTGTTGCCGTGGCGGCCGGCGATCTTATCGCCCTGCTGGATCTTACGACGCTGGGCGACGTAGACGCGCACCTGCTCGTTGACGCCGGGGGCCAGGTCGTCGCCGTTCTCGCGGCTAAAGCGGACGACGTCGATGACGCGGCCGTAAGCGCCGTGAGGCATCTTAAGGGAGGTGTCGCGGACGTCGTGGGCCTTGGCACCGAAGATGGCGCGCAGCAGGCGCTCCTCGGCGGTCAGAGCGCTCTCGCCCTTAGGCGTGACCTTGCCGACCAGGATGTCGCCAGGGCCGACCTCGGCGCCGATGCGGATGATGCCGTCCTCGTCGAGGTTGGCAAGCATGTCCTCGGAGAGGTTCGGGATCTCGCGGGTGATCTCCTCGGGGCCGAGCTTGGTGTCGCGGGCGTCGATCTCGTGACGGGTGATGTTGATGGTCGTCAGCAGGTCCTCGGCCACCAGGCGCTCGGACACGACGATACCGTCCTCGTAGTTAAAGCCTTCCCACGGCATGTAGGCCACGGTGAGGTTCTGGCCCAGTGCGAGCTCGCCGTGATCGGTCGAAGGACCGTCGGCCAGAGGCTCGCCCTGCTCAACGGTGTCACCGACGCGCACGAGCGGACGGTGGTTGATGCAGGTGGACTGGTTGGAGCGCTGGTACTTGGCCAGGTGATACTCGTCCATGCCGCCGGCATGCTTGACGATGATCTTGGCGGCGTCGGCAAAGATGACCTCGCCGGCGTTCTTGGCCAGGGTGACCTCGCCGGAGTCCAGAGCGGCGCGACGCTCCATGCCGGTACCGACATAGGGAGCGGCGGGGTGAACCAGCGGCACGGCCTGACGCTGCATGTTAGCGCCCATCAGCGTACGCTTGGCGTCGTCGTGCTCCAGGAACGGGATCAGCGTGGCTGCGACGGAGAGCATCTGACGCGGCGAGACGTCCATGTAGTCGACGTCCTCGACGGGCACGTCGGCGGGAGCGCCGAAGGAGCCGTCGAAGTCGCGGGTACGGGCGATCACGGTGTGCGGACGGACGATCTTGCCCTCGGCATCGGTTGTGATGAACTCGTTGGTCTTGGGATCGAGCGGCGTGTTGGCCGGCGCGATGACGTGCTTCTCTTCCTCGTCGGCGGTCATCCAGTCGATCTGGTCGGTGGCAACGCCGTTCTCGACGCGACGGAACGGGGCCTCGATGAAGCCATACTCGTTGACGCGGGCGTAGAGGGCGAGCGAGCCGATCAGGCCGATGTTGGGGCCTTCGGGGGTCTCGATCGGGCACATGCGGCTGTAGTGCGAGTTGTGAACGTCGCGGACGGCCGTCGGCACGTTGGTGCGGCGGCTGGAGCCCGACTTGTGGCCGGCAAGACCACCAGGGCCGAGTGCGGACAGACGGCGCTTGTGGGTCAGACCGGTCAGGGGGTTCGCCTGGTCCATGAACTGCGAGAGCTGCGAGGAACCGAAGAACTCCTTGATGGAGGCCACGATCGGACGGATGTTGATGAGCGACTGCGGGGTGATCTCGTCGATGTCCTGGGAGCTCATGCGCTCACGGACGACGCGCTCCATACGGCTCATGCCGATACGGAACTGGTTGGCGACGAGCTCACCGACGGTGCGGATACGGCGGTTGCCAAAGTGGTCGATGTCGTCGACCTTGAAGCCCTGCTCGCCGGCAGCGAGGGACAGGAGGTAGCGCAGCGTCGCGACGATATCCTCGTCGGTGAGCACCGTGACCTCTTCCTCGGTGGTAAGGTTGAGCTTCTTGTTGACCTTGTAACGACCGACGCGGGCCAGATCGTAGCGCTGCGGGTTGAAGAGCAGGCCCTCGAGCAGGCTGCGGGAAGCGTCCACGGTGGGAGGCTCGCCCGGGCGCAGGCGACGGTAGATCTCGATGAGGGCGTCCTCGCGAGTGAGGGCAGTGTCGCGCTCCAGGGTGCGCTTGATCACATCGGAGTTGCCGAGCAGCTCGATGATGTCGTCGTTGGTGACGGCGATGCCAAGGGCGCGCAGGAACATCGTGGCGCTCTGCTTGCGCTTACGGTCGATGGAGACCATGAGCTGGTCGCGCTTGTCGACCTCAAACTCGAGCCACGCACCGCGGGACGGGATGATCTGGGCCTTGTAGATCTGCTTGCCCGAATCCATCTCGGAGCTGTAGTACACGCCCGGGGAGCGGACGAGCTGCGAGACGACGATACGCTCGGTACCGTTGATGATGAAGGTGCCCTGATCGGTCATCATGGGGAAGTCGCCCATAAAGACGAGCTGCTCCTTGATCTCGCCGGTCTCCTTGTTGGTGAGACGGACGTCGGTCAGAAGCGGGGCCTGATAGGTCATGTCCTTCTCGCGGCACTCCTCGACGGTGTGCGCGGGATCGCCGAACTGATGCTCGCCGAAGGTAACCTCGAGAACATGGTTCTGGCTCTGGATGGGGCTGGATTCCTTGAACGCCTCACGAAGGCCCTCGTCCTTAAAACGCTCAAAGGATTCCCTTTGAACAGAGATAAGGTTGGGGAGCTCCATGGCCTCCGGGATTTTCCCGAAGCTGACGCGCTTGCGCTCAGTGGCAGTGTATGCGTAGGTCACCAGGTTTTTCCTCCTTCACGGAAATGCTCGGTGGGTTGGCGAGGCATAGCTTCGCCAGTTATCGCAACCTAATAGTTTATCAGGTACCGACCGTTGGGCAAGAAAAGCCTTGACGCGATTGAGTTTTTGGAGTAGCAAAGTTTTTCGACAGAAAAGGCGCAGGTAGATGGATGTGTATCGAACACCTGTTCATATATTTTCTGTGAACGAGACTGTTGATGCGGGACGCTGAACGGCGGAATGGCGGCAAGGGTTGATCAGGCGGAAACTGCGTCCCGTTTTGAGGCTTCAAACTGGGTTGTACTTTCCGGTTGAGCCCTGTTCGGGAAAACGTATCCCGTTCTGAGCCGAAATTCTGGGATGCGCTTTCCGCTAGGGGTCCCAAACGGAAAGCGCATCCCAGAATTCGGCCAAATAGTGGGACGCGCTTTCCGGCAGGCTATGGCAAAGGGGCCGCCGCCTTGTTGCACCCGTTTGGCAATGTTGCGCAACAGATTCTTCGAATCCGGCATGAAGATACTAGATAGTTACGTATAACCCGACGAAAGGATCGCCATGTTTAAGAGCATCCGAAAAGGCGGAAGGATCGCTGCGGTCACAATCGGCATCGTAGCGGCGCTGACCCCGCTGGCTACCCCCCCGCGGCATTAGCTGACGGCTTACCGACACCGGAACTGGAGGAGTCGCTAACTGTCAACGTCGAAGGAGAGGATTCGTATGCATTGTTCACAGATGACGGCAATTATGCCGTCATCGACGATCATGACTATGACTCTGAAGATAGCGATAATAATTCTTATTACGGTTATTCACGGCTTAATCTCAGAAGCGGTGAAGTCACTCCTATCGACATACCGAAATCCTGCCTATCCGATGTTCAGAGTACTTGGGACAACAAGTATCTTTATTGGCTGGAAGACGGCAAAGTCATCGTCTATTCCGTCGAAGATCAACAACGGGTCGCCCACCCCATACACGCAAAGAAATCAGATGTTAGCCTCAGCGAGCTTAGTGAAGACGGAAACAGCTTGACTGCCTATTGTTCGAATGGCAAATACGGGGATTTTTGCGTTTTCAATCTGCAATCAAATAAGAAAACATTTACGTACAAGTTCGAAAAAGGCGATTTGACTGCCGTCCTCTCAAGGGATGGAAAGCGTTTGTATGTCTGCTCGAATCGAAAGCTCAAGATAATCGACATTCCCGATGGCTCCACGTCAATTAAAGAGATACCAGGCAACGCCCAATGTAATGGTGTAACTAGGGTATACGGGTCCGATAAACTATTCATAGAGACTCTCGGCGACGATGACGATTCGCGATATTCAACCTCCTATTTCATGGCGGATTACGATGGCAACATCGATAAAGTAGCCGACGGTAATAAAATTGGTGTCTACAATTGGGGAGATAATTGGGGAAAATATTTCCTAGCCTATATTGGCGAAAACACCGACACTATTGTCATCGATTCGCATTCTGGGAAGCAAATCCGCTATGTAATAAGGAATGACGACGAGACGGCGCTTGATATCAGCGACATCTCGAGGAACGGCGATATCGCACTGGCAAGAGTCTCTACCTGGGAGTCGCACGATAATTCAAAGACAATCCGCCTCATCGACACCAAGACAGGCCAGAGGGTCGACTGTAAAATTAAATCGGATAGCTATTGCTCCCCCGAGTTCGTCAATAACGACCAAAAAATCGTTGTGGACTATTCCGATGCCGAAGACCCCACGAAGATGCACATCGACATCTACAAGTCGAATATCCACTATAGCCCGATCGAAAAACTCATCTTCTTTGCCCAGGACAACATGCCAATCGTTGTTGGCGGTGGGATTGCGGCTGTCCTGATGATCATCGGCGGCATCGCAGTCGTTTGCGTCCATCGCAAAAAGCGCGCCGCAGCTCAAACAAGCATCGCTGGCACCGCACCCAAAGCAAAGAGACACAAACGCAGCCGCCACAAGAAGCATGCCCAGCAGGAACAGGTCGCTCAACAGTCTTCTGCTGATTCGGCATTTGATACACAATGGCAATCGTCAGGGGAGCCCCTCGCAGACATTTCCCAGCAGCCGGTCGCATCTTCTGCCCCGAAATTCTGCCGCCACTGCGGCACCCCACTCGTACCAGAAGCCAAGTTCTGCCCCAAGTGCGGCCATCCGGTCGAATAGCATCTGACAAGCGAACCCACAGCCAAATCGGGCCGCCCCTCACGGGACGGCCCTTTTGCTCGGAAGACCAGCGAACGACACCGTCATGAACGAGCGCCAAGTTGTTCGTGACAGATCAGGCGGAAACTGCGGCCCAGTATTCAGCCAAATAGCGGAATGAAGGTTCCGGACCCGCAATCGTAGCTAGCATAAAAAAACGGGTGCAGACCGAAGTCCGCACCCGTAAATGTTGATGCCCGAAGGCTTACTTACGCATCAAACCGCCGCGCTCGTCGATGGCGTCCCAGAAGGCGCCGGCAAAGCGAGGATCGCTTGCGGCCATGAGGGCGTTGGTGGCCATCCAGCCAGACGGGGTGCCGGTATCGTAGCCCGAGAGCGGGTCGATGACGACGGCGTACATGGCCTCGCGATCGAGCGAGCGGGCCATGGCGTCGGTGAGCTGGATCTCGCCGCCCTTGCCGGCCTGCTGATCGGCGAGCAGGTCCATGACCAGCGGGCTCAGCAGGTAACGACCGACGATGTACAGGTTGGACGGAGCCGCCTCGGGAGCAGGCTTCTCGACCAGACCGCCGATGCGCCAAACGGCACCGGGCTCGTCGTCAGCAGCATTCTCGAAGCCCTCGAGCGAGCCAACGCGATCGCCGGCGATAACGCCGTAGCGGCTGACTTCCTCGGGCGAGCAAGCAGCGACGGCGATAACCGAAGCGCCACCGTGCTCTTTGGAAACGGCGAGCATCTTGTCGCAGATGTCACGGTTAGGCACAACGTAGTCGCCCAGAAGAACCAGGAAGTTCTCCCCTGCCACGGCGTCGGCAGCAGAGCGGATAGCATGGCCGAGACCCTTGGGCTCGTACTGATAGCGGAAGTCGACCGGCATACCGCCAGCGTGGGCGACGGCATCGGCATAGGCGTTCTTGCCGCGCTCGCGCAACAGGTTCTCGAGCGAGCGATCGGGCTGGAAGTAGCTCAGCAGCTCGGGCTTACCGGGAGAGGTAACGATGATGGCGTCGTCGACCTCCTCGGGGTCGAGTGCCTCCTCAACGACATACTGAATGACCGGCTTGTCGAGCACCGGCAGCATCTCTTTGGGCGTGCACTTAGTGCCAGGCAGAAAACGCGTGCCAAGACCGGCGGCGGGGATGATTGCCTTCATGTTATTCAAGGATCCTTTCGCAGGCGCAGAATGCGCCCTATGCGTGCGGCACGGCGGCCGCAGACCAAATTGCGATACCGAAGTATCTTACCGCCGGAGACATACGTCGCCGTAAGGCAAACGCAATTCTTCAGCAGGTCAACGCAAATTATTGCTCGAATGGTGCAATTTTACGCCCCAGCGGTAACGGGATTGGCACGGCGAAGACAGCGGTGTTCTGCGTGCCGAGCAATGGGAATGAGGGGCCAAAACAAAAAAGACGGGGCTCGCAATGCGAACCCCGTCTGCAAAGAAATCTGGCGAGAGAGCCTGATTACTTGAGGGTGACAGCAGCGCCAGCAGCCTCGAGCTTCTCCTTGGCAGCCTCGGCGTCCTCCTTCTTGGCACCCTCGAGAACAGCCTTGGGAGCGCCCTCGACGACCTCCTTGGCCTCCTTCAGGCCAAGGTTGGTGAGCTCACGGACGGCCTTGATGACCTGGATCTTGTTGTCGCCGAAGCCCTCGAGCACGACGTCAAACTCGGTCTTCTCCTCGGCCTCAGCAGCGCCAGCAGCGGGAGCGGCGACAACAGCGGCAGGAGCAGCGGCGGAAACGCCGAAGGTGTCCTCGATAGCCTTGACGAGCTCGGAAGCCTCGAGAAGGGTCATTTCCTTAAGAGCATCGATGATCTCATCGGTGGTAAGCTTAGCCATTTCTAAGTCCTTTCGGTTTCCGTGCGGATGCACGGAGATCAGTTAAAACACGGCGCGAATGCACCAGGGGTGCGGCGTTGCCGCCGCGGGTGAAAACAGCAACTAGGCTGCCTTCTGCTCGGAGACCTGCTGGATCGAACGAGCGAGACCAGAGGAAACGCCGTTGACGCAGACAGCGATGTCGCGAGCGAAACCGGAGATGAGACCGGCGATCTGGCCGAGAAGCTGATCCTTGGTGGGCAGCTCGGCGATAGCCTTAACATCATCAGCGGAAACGGCCTTGCCGTCGGAGATACCACCCTTGATCTCAAGGACGCCCTTGGACTTAGCGGAGAAGTCCTTAAGGGTCTTAGCGGCCTCGACCGGCTCGGTCTCGTAGAACACATAAGCGACGGGGCCGGCGAGGATCTCGTCGAGCTCGGGCTGCTCCTGGTTCTTGAGAGCGATCTTGACCAGGTTGTTCTTGTAGACCTTCATCTCGGCGCCGCACTCGCGAAGCTGATGACGCAGCTCCTGAGCCTGCTTAACCGTCAGACCGTTGTAGTTGACGACGAACAGACCGGCGTTCTCGGCGATACGGGACTCGATCTCTGCAACCTTGTCGATTTTGTACTGCTGGGGCATGAATTACACCTCCTCAAATTCTTTCCGGGCACGGTCCGCCACAAGGACGTGACGGGGGCATGTCCAAAAAGAAAGCCCCCGCGCTGCATGAGCGACGGGGGCGAGAAGACATATCTACTCGACCACCTCGGCTGGCGGGATATCCCATTAAGCTCGCAGGCAATGCCCGTTTGCACCGGCTGTCTCTGGCAGCGGATTCGTGCGTGAACCGAAAGTATTATGGCGGGGACCCCGGCGTCGGTCAACGGAAAACCGGGCTGTACACAATTCCACCATCCGGCCGCGCCGCCGAAGGCCAGGCGCAAGGTTTTCGCTCGATCAAGTCCTGGCTCGCACGAAGAGCACATTAAGTGCTCTTCGGCTCGTGCGGAATCTACGAAAACCTTGCGCCTGGCCTTCGGCGGCGCGTGCCTGCGTCAACTATGGGGCAGCCCGGTTTTACGTTGACCGGCACGCCCCACTCATAATGCTTGGGTCGGTGGGCTGATGGTTTTGGGTCCCGGTGGGCTATAGGGTTGACACGAAGTTGGACAGGCGGCGGAGGCCTTCGTCCAGATCTTGGTCGGAAACGCAATAGCTGAGGCGGATGTGGCCTTCGGTTCCGAAGCAGTTTCCGGGGACTAGGGCTACGTTTGCCTCTTTGATGGCTTTGATGCAGAAGTCTTCGCTGGTTAGGCCGTACTGTTTGATGCTGGGGAAGGCATAGAAGGCTCCCGCCGGTTCAACTACGTCGAGGCCCATGGCGTCTAAGGCTGCGAGTACGCGTTCGCGACGGGTTCGGTAGACTTCGAGCATGGGGGTGGGGTCGACGGTGAGGGCTCGAGTTGCGGCGTCCATTTCGAAGGAGACGGCACTCGACACTAAGTATTGGTGGGCCTTTGCAATCTCGGCGATGACGGGGGCTGCGGCTGCGAGCCAGCCCAAGCGCCAGCCGGTCATGGCCCAGGGCTTGGAGAAGCTCTCGATGACGACCGTCTGCTCGCGCAGCTCCGGGTGTCGCTGGGCGAAGCGCTCGTAGCCGTCCACATAGACGAGGCGGTTGTATACGTCGTCGCAGACTACATAGATGCCCGCCTGCTCCGCTACGCGCGCCACGGCGTCGAGCGATGCCGCGTTGAGGATGCAGCCCGTTGGATTGTTGGGCGTGCAGATGACGATGGCCTTGGTCGCCGGCGTCACGCAAGCACGAAGTGCGTCCTCGTCAATCTGGAATTGCGCAGGCTCCGTATCCAAAAAGACCGCCTCGGCGTGGTTGGCCACGACGATGCTCTCGTACAGGCCAAAGGCCGGCGTGGGGATAATGACCTCGTCGCCGGGGTTGAGCATGGCCATAAACGTAGCCGACAGGGCCTCGGTCGCACCATCGGTCAGGATGACCTCGTCAGCAGAATACGAAAGGCCCGCGTCGCCCATATATGCGGACAGCGCCTCGCGCAGGGCGGGGCGACCGTTGTTGGGCGGATAATGCGTGTCACCGCGGTCCAACGAAGCAGTCACCTCAGCGCTAATCACATCGGGCGTGGGAAAATCGGGCTCGCCGAGCGCGAGCGCAATGCATCCCGGATGCTGCGCGGCGAGCGCGTTAATCCGACGGATGCCGGAGGGCTTGAGCGTGGCAAGCGAGATGTTCATGGGCAGACGCATGGCGTTCCTTTCGTAAGGGTTGCACTAGGATAGCGCGGCGAGGCGTCACCAGACGGTGTAACCTAAACGGAAACCAACCGGAAAGGAGGCGGCATGGAGACGACCGCACGCGGCGATGTACCAAAAACGTTGCAAACCATTGCGTATATCAGCATTCCCAATAGCGCCGATCTTGAGTTTTTGCTCTGGGACCTGCAGGATGCCATCGCCGCCTATGCTCAGCTTTCTGGCACCGCGCTCCCCCGCCCGGTTGACTTGAAGGCAAATGACGCCGGCAGCGTTGCCGATGGCATCGTACTGGCCATTGAAGATGTGGCTGACGATGAGACGTTGACAGCTATCGAGCAGGCTCTTGAGCGCTTTGGCGGTACGGGAACGCGTGTCTATGCCGCGATTCGAGCCGCGCAAGAGGGCGCTGAGCAGGCGCGTGGGACCACCGTTCGTCTGCACAAGGCATGCGAGCGCCATGACCAATTGTGGTGCGGCGGAGTTGTCATCTGCACCGGCAGCGGCATAGCGGCGCTTCGCCGCTCCCCGCGCATGGGCCTCTTGCGTCGGCCATTTTCGGAAGCGATGGATAAGCTTGTGGGCGCCGTGCGCATGGGCTGCTCCATTGGGCATGCGCAGCTGCTTGGCGGTGGCAATGCCGGTAGCGTCGATGCCGACGGCATGGTGCGCGTCAAGCCCGCACTGCCCGCACCGATCTGGCATGCCATCATGAAACACCTCGGCGCCCGCGCCCAGTCAGATATCTAAATTACAGAGCGCCCCAATCAACGGCCTCGCGCCAGCGCTCGATAAGGCGTTCCAGGCGCCATGCCGCATTGGCGGGACTTGTCGACGGCAGAGCGATGGCCGGCAGCCCGGTGCGTTCTTGTAGATAGCGCTTGTAGAGCCGGCCAGCTGTACCACCGTTGCATATCACCTGCTCAATGGGAGCTGCGCCGGTAATGCGCTCGATATGTGCCGGCACAACGTTTTTGATGCTGGCGTCGCTCGAGCCCTTAATGTCGCAGCTCTCGATCACATCCCACAGGGCCACACCGCCGTTAAGCAGCATGGCCCGCTTGGCGGCAATGGAGGCATCGAGCGTCGCGGGCTCACCGCTTGCCAAAGGATCGCCCTCGTTGGGCGGCACAGACACACCGAGGCACGCGGCCATCACGCGCCAAAAGCGGTTCTGCGGATTGCCGTAGTAGAAGGCATTGGCACGCGAGAGCACCGAGGGAAACGACCCCAGCACCAAAACGCGCGAGCGCTCGTCAAACACGGGTTCAAACCCATGCTCAATATGCTGATAGCCCTCGTCAGACGCAGCCATGGCCTAGGCCCTCAGCAGATAACGCACCTCGTAGGGCGCAAGCTCAAGGGCACCCGTCAGCTCGACCGTGGGCGCATCGTCGGCAAGCAGGTCGACGAAGGAGCCGTTGAGCTCGCCGGCTCCAAAGGTATAGGGCTCGTTCACGGCGTTGACCGCCACGAGCACCGTCGCGTCATCGCAGGCGCGCTCGAACAGCAGCTGCTTGTTCTGGATCACCACGTTGCGATAGGCACCGTAGTTGAGGGCACGGGCTGCCGCGTCGTTTGCCGAGCGCAGGTGCGCCAGCTGCGTGACAAATGCCGTCAGCTCGTTGGGCGCGGGCTCATCGAGCGCAGGACGTAGCGCCCAATCGCCATCGGGGCCGCCCTTTTCGCCGGCAATCCCCCACTCGCTGCCGTAGTAGACGCACGGAATGCCCGGCATACCAAAGAGCATGCCGTAGGCGGGGCGCAGGCAGGACTTGTCCGTCAGGATGCTCGCCAGGCGCGGCACGTCGTGGTTGTCGACAAACGACAGCAGATGCTTGCCGCGATAAATGCACCAGGGGTCGCCGCCAAACTGGCGATGAAGCGAGTGGGCAATCTCGAACATGTTGACCGAGTTAAAGCTGGAGTACAGGCCCTTGTAGCACTCGTAGTTGGTGCAGGAGTCGAGCATCTCGTCGTTGACGATCTGGTTGTAGTCGCCGTGGAGCGTCTCACCAATCAGCACAAAGTCGGGCTTGAGCTCACGGGTAAACGTATGCAGACGGCGCATAAAGTCGCGGTCGAGCATGTAGGCGACGTCCAAACGCAGACCGTCGATGCCAAAGACCTCGGCCCAGCGACGCACGGACTCAAGCAAGTAATCGACCACGGCGGGGTTTTGCAGGTTGAGCTTCACAAGCTCAAAATGGCCCTCCCAGCCCTCGTACCAAAAGCCGTCGCCATAGCAGGAGTCGCCGTCAAAGCTAATGTGGAACCAGTCCTTGTAGGGCGAGTCCCGCTTGCGCTCCTGAACATCGCGGAAGGCCCAAAAGCCGCGACCGACGTGGTTGAAGACGGCATCGAGTACCACGCGGATGCCGTGGGCATGCAGCGTCTCGCACACGGCGGCAAAATCGGCATCCCCACCCAGGCGACGGTCGATATGGCGCAGACTGCGCGTGTCGTAGCCATGGCTGTCGGATTCGAGCGGCGGGTTGATGAGCACAGCGCCAATGCCGAGTTCCTGCAGGTAATCGGCCCATTGGGCGATTTTCATGATGGGGGCATCGGGGTTGGGTGCAGTGCCGGCAGCTTGGGCGAGCTCATCCTCGGCAACGGGGGCGGCGTTTTCGCGCGGAGCTCCGCAAAAGCCCAGCGGATAGATCTGATAGAACGCCGTCTCGTATGCCCACATAGCAACCTCCCGGTAAGCTCAACACAACGACATCCATTGTATGCCCGGCTTGCATCCTCTTCCCCAAAATAAGTTGCGGTGGAATAGTTCCCGCTTGGGCCTTCAGAGGCCTTAAACAGGAACTATTCCACCGCAACTGATGAGGGAACGTGATTAGGCAACGGGCTTTGCGCGACGGATGGCCGGGAACATTACCGTGATGGCGAGGATGACACCCACGGCGGCGATTGCGCCACCCGCGCAGCCGATCCAGGCGATACCGGGACCCGAAACCACGGCGCCGCCGATCGCGGTACCCGTGCCAATACCGAGGTTAAACAGGCCCGAGAAGATCGACATGGCGACGGCCGATGAATCTGCCGACGTGTGCTTGATGAGCTCGGCCTGAAACGCCACGTTAAAGGCCGTGGCGCAGCAACCCCACAGTGCGCAGACGGCAAGCACTGTCACGAGCGACGATGCGGCCGGCCCCATGAGCAGCAGGGCCACCGGCACGCCGGAGAGCGTGATAGCCAAGAACGGGAAGCGATGCCCATCGAACAGGCGGCCAAACAGCCAGCTTCCGAGCAAACCAGAGCAGCCAAACGCCGTCAGCGTCATGGTAATGGCGCCCGCATCGACGTGCGCGACCTGCGCCAGGAAGGGCTCGATATAGCTGTAGCTTGCGTAATAGCCGGTCGCCATGAAGACCGTGACTGCGTAGAGCGCGATGAGGAGCGGGTTCTTGAGCAGCTCGGGCAGCTGTTTGACTGTAAAGCGCTCACCCGCCGGCATGGCCGGGAACACCGCTGCCTGGTAGACGACCGCGATGGCTGAGAGGCCCCCGACCACGGCAAACGTCATGCGCCAGCCCACGGCCAAGCCAATGGCGCGACCGAGAGGCAGGCCAAAGATCTGCGCGATGGACGAGCCCGTGGCGATCATGCTGATGGCGAGCGCGCCGTGGCGAGTGTCGACCAGGCGCGAGGCCATAATCGAGGCGACTGACCAGAACACGGCATGTGCGCAAGCGACCACCAGGCGCGCGCAGACCAGGATGGGATAGGTCGGCGCCACAGCGGACAGGAACTGACCGAGCGAGAACACGGCAAGCACGCCCAGCAGCATCCGCTTAAACTCGAAACGCGAAGCGAACACCATGAGCGGCAACGACAGCAGCATGACGCCCCAGGCATAGACCGAGATCATGATGCCCGCCTGGGCCTCGGTGAGCGAGAACGACGCGGCGATATCAGTCAAAAGGCCGATGGGCATAAACTCCGACGTGTTGAACACGAACGCACAGCAGGTGAGCCCGACGAGTGGGAGCCACTGCCTGAGCGTGATGCCGTCTTGCCTTGCCTGACTCATATATAACATCTCCAATCATTTTGAGCGGAGGCGATTATATAGCAACGGTCCCGCATCCGTCAGTAACGGACACGGGACCGAAACAATTCGATACACAGAGGTTGCGCCGTCAATAAATAACTAAGCCAACCCCAGCAATATGCCCGCCGAATGCACGACAAACGCCACGATCCAGGCGACTGCCACCTGAAACGCGAACACGGCAACGGCATAGCGCGCGCCCAACTCGCTCCTGACAGCGCCGATGGCCGCCACGCAGGGCGGGTACAGCAACGTAAAGACCAGGAACACGTAGGCAGTAAACGGAGAGAACATGGTCGACAACACCGCAGGCGAGGTCGCGCCCAAAAGCACCGTGAGGGTCGAGATGACGCTCTCCTTGGCGATAAGTCCGGTGACGAGCGCCGTGGATGCACGCCAGTCGCCAAAGCCAAGCGGCGCCAGCGCCGGCGCGATAATGCTACCCAGACCGGCAAGCAGACTCTGCGACTGATCGGCGACCACATTAAAGCGAATGTCGAACGTCTGAAGGAACCAGATGACCACGGTAGCGGCAAAGATAATGGTAAAGGCCTTGGTAATAAAGTCCTTGGCCTTATCCCATGCCAGCATCACCGTCGTCTTGACGCTCGGCAGGCGGTAATTGGGGAGCTCCATGATAAACGGCACCGGGTCGCCCTTAAATGCCGTGCGGTTAAGCACCAAAGCCGCGATGCAACCAACCGCAATGCCAATCAGATAGAGCGAGACCATGGCGGGAACCGTCGCCTGTGGGAAAAACGCCCCGCACAGCAGACCGTAGACCGGCAGCTTGGCCGAGCAGCTCATAAACGGCGTGAGCATGACCGTCATCTTGCGGTCATGCTCGGATGGGAGCGTACGGGTCGACATGATAGCCGGCACGGTGCAGCCAAAACCGACGAGCATGGGCACGAAGCTGCGGCCCGACAGGCCAAAGCGACGCAGTACCTTATCCATGACAAAAGCAACGCGCGCCATGTAGCCGGAGTCTTCCAGAATGGAGAGGAACAAAAAGAGCACGACGATAATCGGCAGGAAGGTCAGCACGCTGCCCACGCCCGTAAGCACGCCGTCGACAGCCAGCGAGCGCACTACGTCGTTGGTGCCGAACGCCTTGAGACCCGCATCGGCCGAGGCGATGATGGCAGCGATGCCGTCCTCCATAAGCCCCTGCAACGCCGCGCCGATCACGCCAAACGTCAACCAAAAGACGAGACCCATGATCACCAGGAACGCCGGAATGGCCGTATAGCGACCCGTCAGGATGCGGTCAATCTTGACGGAGCGCACGTGCTCGCGGCTCTCGTGCGGCTTGACGACGCAACGCCCACACACGTCGCCGATAAAGCCGAAGCGCATGTCGGCCAGCGCAGATAGACGGTCGGTGCCGGCCTCGCCCTCCATCTGGGTAATGATGTGCTCGATGGCGTCAAGCTCGTTACGGTCCAGGTGAAGCGCCTCGGTTACCAGCTCGTCGCCCTCAACCAGCTTGGTCGCCGCAAAACGCACGGGAATGTGCGCCGTCGCGGCATGGTCCTCGACAAGGTTGGCGATGCCGTGAATGCAGCGATGCAGCGCGCCGCCGTCCGGACCATCGGGCGCGCAGAAGTCCAGGCGACCGGGGCGCTCGCGGAACCGCGCCACGTGCAAGGCATGATCCACCAACTCGCCGATACCCTCGTTGCGGGCAGCGCTAATGGGGACAACCGGCACGCCCAACAGGCTCTCGAGCAGGTTGACGTCCACGGCGCCGCCGTTGGCCGTCACCTCGTCCATCATGTTGAGCGCGATAACCATAGGGCGATCGAGCTCCATAAGCTGCAGCGTCAGGTACAGGTTACGCTCGATGTTGGTGGCGTCGATGATATCGATGATGGCGTCGGGGTGCTCGTCCAGGATAAACTGGCGGCTTACGATCTCCTCGCCCGTGTACGGCGACAGAGAGTAAATGCCGGGCAGATCAGTGACGCTCGCCTCGGGGTGGTTGCGGATGGCGCCATCTTTGCGGTCGACCGTCACGCCGGGAAAGTTACCGACGTGCTGGTTGGAGCCCGTCAGCTGGTTGAACAGCGTGGTCTTGCCGCAGTTTTGGTTGCCGGCGAGGGCAAAATGCAGCGGTGCGCCCTCGGGCACGGCCGTCTTCGCGGCGCGGGGTGAATACGTCCCCTCGCCCAGGGCCGGATGCTTCGTCGTGCCGATTGCGGCGTTAGCGCGCGGACCCGTATCGGTGTCGTGAATACCCACGAGCTCGATGCGAGCGGCATCGTCCTTGCGCAGCGTCAACTCGTAGCCACGCAGGCGAATCTCGAGCGGGTCGCCCATGGGGGCGTACTTCATCATGGTGACTTCGGTGCCCGGCGTTAGGCCCATGTCCAAAATATGCTGTCGGAGTGCCTGATCGTCCGATGCCACCGATGCGACAACGGCATCCTTTCCAATCTCGAGTGTATCGAGCTTCACGTCCGCGTTCCTCCCCCGGCGCCCACAGGGCGTTGCATTTTGTTTATCTTGGCTAACCGTTTGCCATGGCTAACCATTTAACCACGCATGATAGCGCGAACACACAACGATGTTCAATCGGCAGATTGCCGCCCTGGCGGGCTTGCAGCGTCAAGTGGTTACGGCGTTTGGTAAAACGCCGTAACTAAAACCCGTGGCGCTCCAGGAAGCGGAAGGCTAAGCGAATCCAAGGACGGACAGCCACCTGCTTGCCCTCGTTGTCGACCGCGGTGTTGGCGTTGCCAAGCGAAAGGCCGTGGCCGCCCTGGTCAAAGACGTGCATCTCGCATGCAACGCCCTCCTCGGCCATGCGCTGCGCAAACGGATAGACCTGCGCGATCGGCGCCGTCTTGTCGTCGGACACGCCCCACACAAAGGTCGGCGGCATCTGACGAGAAACATGTGTGGTGGGGCAGATATCGGCCAGGTGCTCGTCAGTTGCCTCGCCACCCGTCACCATCGACAGGTAGTCGTTGAGCAGATCGCGCCCCGTCTTGCCGCCCGTCTTGGGCACACGCAAGTCAATGCGCGGATCGCGCGTCTGCAGGTCGCGCACGTAGGCAAAGTCGAGCAGCGGATAGCCCAGCACCACGGCATCGGGACGAATGTCGTCCGGACGCGCCCCGGCAAGCGCCGCGAAGGGGCCGGTCTTCCACTGTGTTGCCAGCGAGGCGCAGATCATACCGCCCGCCGAGAATCCCACGACGCACACGCGCTTGGGGTCGACATGCCACTCGTCGGCATTCGCACGAACCGTGGCGACCATCTTGGCAAGATCTGCCTGAGGGCGCGGAAAGCTCACGTCACCCGTAGAACTCGTGACATAGTTGAGTACAAAGGCCTGGTAGCCGTGATCCAAAAACGCAAACGCCACGGGATCCTGCTCATGCGGAGCGATATGCGTAAACGCACCTCCGCCGCAGATAATCACGGCAGGGCGGCGGCCATTCGGTTTATCGGGCAGCGGCTCGGCACCCAAATACGTAAACGTCGCCGGATATTCCTCGGTCGGCTCCTCGCCCCACAGCGCATGGTTCTCGACAATCATATGTGCTCCCTTCGCGCGATTCGTGCGCACTCATTTTCGCCTTCAAGCGTACCCCAGTTGGACCCACGGTGCAGAAACGCTCCCGCAATAAGCTTCCCATCAACTGATATATCACATAATCCCAGCTCAGGACCATTATTGAGCAGCGTAGAATAGGGGGCGTTGACCAAGCCGCGAAACACATGTGAAACGTTTCCGGCAAACCAAACGCGCGATATGCGCCTATATTAAGTTGGAGGCAACTATGGGTCTGCTCGATTCGCTTAAGTCCACCTTCACCTCGACGGGCGAGGCGTCCGTTCCGCCCGCAGCAAGCTTCGCCACCCGCGAAGGCGTCATCTACGCCCCCGTCAACGGCGTGCTCGTCAACCTGAACGAGGTTCCCGACGAGACGATCGCCTCGGGCATGCTTGGCCAGGGCTATGGCATCGAGCCCATTACCGGCACCATCTATGCGCCCGCCAACGGCCGCATCGGCGCCACCACCGTCACCAACCACTCCATTGGCATGATCACCGAGGACGGTCTTCGCGTGTTCATCCATGTTGGCCTGGGCACCGTGGAAATGAACGGCAAGGGTTTTGCCCGCTTTGTCGAGATGGGCGATGTGGTCAAGGCGGGCCAGCCGCTCATCAGCTTCGACCGCGAGGCCATCAAGGCCGCCGGCCACGAGGATATCGTGACCGTCATCGTCTCCGAGCTCGATCGTCTTAAGAGCATCGACCATGTCGGCGAGTCCGGAACGCTTATTGGCGGCAACCCGCTCGTCAAGCTCGGCGACCCGCTGCTGGTAGCCAAGACCAAGTAGCCAGGCCCCGCGCCACACAGCCAAAAGGCACCACGAAAAGCGCCCGCGACCATTTGGCCGCGGGCGCTTTTCGTTTGAAAACCATCCAGCCAATGCCTTATCTGTATAGCCCAAATGAGCCGAGCTGCTAGAATATCGAACTGTATGGATAACTATCATTCAACCGTTATGGGAGGATACGTGAACCGCACCAAAATCGCGCAGCTCTACGCCGATGCCGAGTCGCTCGGCGGCCAGACTGTCACCGTCGCCGGCTGGGTCAAGTCCGTCCGCGACATGAAAAACTTTGGCTTTGTTACGCTCAACGACGGCAGCTGCTTCCGCGACCTGCAGGTCGTCATGAACCGCGAGGCGCTCGACAACTACGACGAGATCGCCCATCAAAACGTCTCGGCCGCCCTCATCTGCACTGGCACCGT
This sequence comes from uncultured Collinsella sp., assembly GCA_900543595.1. Lineage (GTDB taxonomy): Bacteria > Actinomycetota > Coriobacteriia > Coriobacteriales > Coriobacteriaceae > Collinsella. The sequence continues at coordinate 23,291 of UQRX01000025.1, forward strand.
CAAGCTGACCCCCGATGCACCCCAGCCTTTCGAGCTTTCTGCCACTTCCATCGAGGTCGAGGGTGTCAGCGCCCCGGATTACCCGCTGCAGAAGAAGCGCGCAACCGTCGAGTTCCTGCGCACCCAGCAGCACCTGCGCCCGCGCACCAACCTGTTCCGCGCCGTGTTCCGCATCCGTTCTGTCGCGGCTGCCGCCATCCACCGCTTCTTCCAGGAGCAGGGCTTTGTCTACGTCAACACCCCCATCATCACCACGAGTGACTGCGAGGGCGCTGGCGAGATGTTCCGCGTGACCACGCTCGACCCCAAAAATCCGCCTCTCACCGAGTCCGGCGAGGTCGACTGGAGCCAGGACTTCTTTGGCAAGCACGCAAGCCTCACCGTGTCCGGCCAGCTCAATGCCGAAAACTTTGCCATGGCCTTTGGCGACGTGTACACCTTTGGCCCCACCTTCCGCGCCGAAAACTCCAACACCACGCGCCACGCCGCCGAGTTTTGGATGATCGAGCCCGAGATGGCCTTTGCCGACCTCAACGACTACATGGACAATGCCGAGGCCATGCTCAAGTACGTCCTTAAGGACGTTATGGCCACCTGCCCCGATGAGCTCAACATGCTCAACAAGTTTGTGGACAAGGGCCTGATCGAGCGCCTGGACCACGTGGCAAACTCCGACTTTGCCCGCGTTACCTACACCGAGGCCGTCGAGATCCTGGAGCAGGCCGTCGCCGCCGGTCACAAGTTTGACTATCCTGTAAGCTGGGGCATCGACCTGCAGACCGAGCACGAGCGCTTCCTGACCGAGGAGCACTTTAAGCGCCCGACCTTCGTAACCGACTACCCGGCAGAGATCAAGGCCTTCTATATGCGCATGAACGACGACGGCAAGACCGTCGCCGCCGCCGACTGCCTGGTGCCGGGCATCGGCGAGATCATCGGTGGCTCCCAGCGCGAGGAGCGCCTGGACCTGCTCGAGGCCCGTATCAAGGACCTGGGCATGAATCCCGAGCAGTACAAGTACTATCTGGACCTGCGCCGCTACGGTTCTTGCAAGCACGCCGGCTACGGTCTGGGCTTCGAGCGCTTGGTGATGTACCTCACCGGCGTGGGCAACATCCGCGACGTCCTGCCGCACCCGCGCACCGTGGGCAACGCCGACTTCTAATCGTCGGACGCTAGCTCGCGTCGCCACACGCCAACGCTCATCGCACAAGCGTCTCTCGACATCGGTCGAGAGACGCTTTTTTCAACAGCATCCGTCAAGCTTTTGGCAAGTTTTTGGTCAGTTGAGCAGGGCTGTTGAAAACTCGAACCGCCGTTTGCCGACGACTACCGACCGCCCAGAGCGCCCTGCGCCCCTGGAAAAGCCCCGCGTCCTAGGTTCCATACCGTCGCTACCCAAAACGGAAAGGACGTGGGCACCATGACCGAAGCCGCTGTTGAAACCTACGACACCACGACTAGAGGCGCCGCCTCGATGGCAGCCTATCGCGCCGTTCGCATCCTGCAACTATTAAGCGAGAACACCGGCGAGGACAAGGCCATGCTTTCCGATGAGTTGATCGGGCGCCTCGCCCATCCCGACGACCCCGCCCGCATGCCCATCTCGGCGGCGCGGCGCAGCATCTACACCGCCATCTCCGCACTTCGCCATGCCGGATATGAGATTGAATACAAGCGCGGCGTGGGGTATCGGCTCTTGACCCGCCCGCTCACCGACGAGGAGATCATCCGGCTCCACGGCATGGTCATGCGCAACCGCTCTACGCCCATCGCCATTCGAAAAAGCATGGCGCAGCACTTGGTCGCCATGGCGAGTGCCGACGTTCGCGGCTACCTCGATGCACCCGAGCCCGCTCCAAGCGTGGGCAGCAAATCCACCAAGGCCATGCGCACGCCCGTCAAACGCATCGACACCTGCGAGCTCGTTGAGCAGGCCATCGACCACGGAACCACGGTGAGTTTTGATATTTCGAGCGTCACGACGCGTGGCGAAACCGAAGCAGCACGGATGACACTCCGTCCCTTTGCCATCAGGCAGCGCGATGGCATCTCGTATCTGCTGGGAACGGTCTACGACGCCCGAGGCGCCGATGACACGTTGCGTACCGTAGAGATTGGCCGAATGAGAAACGTCACCACACGTCTCCTCGACGGCAAGAAGCTCTTCGCCGCCCTAGACGAGGACGACGCCTCCTCCGCCGCATAAGACCCTCCGCCGCCCATTCGACTACCCGTACCGCCCATCCGATTCTGTATTAAAAAACCCGCCAGGCTGTTGTAAAAATGGACATCAGCGCTACTATAGTTCCACTTGCACTTTGTCCCAGTGCAGTGTTTCCAGCCATTTTTATACTGGGGGTAATGATATGAAGGACATCACCATCAGCCGCAGGAGCCTTCTGGTCTCCGCCGGCCTGCTCGCGCTCGCCCCGCTCGCCGGATGCGGCGGCAACTCTGGCTCCGGCTCTGCTGCCGCCGGTTCCGACTACACCATCGGCGTTCTGCAGCTCACCGAGCACTCCGCACTCGATGCCGCCAACGACGGCTTTGTCAAGGCCATCAAGGAGAGCGGCCTTAAGGTCAAGATCGACCAGAAGAACGCCCAGAACGACCAGTCCACGTGTAAGTCCATTGCCGACAAGTTTGTGGGCGACAACGTCAACCTGATTTATGCCATCGCCACGCCCGCCGCGCAGGCTGCCGCCGGCGCCACGGCCGATATCCCCATCGTGGGCTGCGCCATCACCGACTACGCCGCCTCCGGCCTGGTCCAGGACAACGACAAGCCCGGCACCAACGTCACGGGCGCTTCCGACCTCACCCCGGTCGCCGAGCAGCTCGAGATGATGCAGAAGGTCCTGCCCGACGTTAAAAAGGTCGGCCTGCTCTACTGCACCGCCGAGTCCAACTCCGACGTCCAGATCAAGGCCGCCAAGAAGGAGCTCGACAAGCTGGGCCTCGAGTACACTGACTTCACCGTCTCGAGCTCCAACGAGATTCAGTCCGTCGTCGAGTCTGCCGTGGGCAAGGTCGACGCGCTGTACTCCCCCACCGACAACACCATCGCCGCGGGTGCCTCGCAGGTCGGCCAGATCTGCAAGGAAAACAAGCTTCCCTTCGTGACTGGCGAGGAGGGTATGTGCATGGCCGGCGGCCTGTTTACCCTCTCCATCAACTATGAGGACCTGGGCTACGCCGCGGGCGAGATGGCCGTTAAGATCCTGAAGGGCGAGGCCAAGCCCGAGGATATGCCGATCAAGCACCTCTCGAGCAAGGACCTGGTCGTCGTCAAGAACGACGAAATGGCCGAGGCCCTGGGCATCGACCTTTCCGCCCTGGACGCGTAATGCCATACGCGGCATGCGTCTAGAGCCCGTGCTCGCGCTTTAGCCGCGTTATTCAATATCTGAGCCACAGGGGCGGGCGCTGTAGACCGGCGTCCGCCCTGCTTGTTTCAGGTAAAACAAAACGTCTGTCCGTAACTCTTCTATGCATTGTTACCGCTATTATGGTGAATCACGTGTCCACCCTATCCTAGGAGGTATGAAGCATGCTCATTGCATTGCAGGGCGCCGTTTCGCAGGGCGTCCTCTGGGGCATTATGGTGCTTGGCGTGTTTATCACGTTCCGCCTGCTCGACATTCCCGATATGACCTGCGACGGCAGCTTTGCCCTCGGCGGCTGCGTCTGCGCTGTGCTCATCGTCAATAACAACGTCGACCCGCTGTTCGCCGTGCTGGCCGGTATGTGCGCCGGCGCCATCGCGGGCGCCGTCACGGGCATTTTGACCACCGTCTTTGAGATTCCTGCGATCCTCGCCGGAATCCTCACCCAGATCAGCCTGTGGTCCATCAACCTGCGCATCATGGGCAAGTCCAATACGCCCATTCTTGCCAAAGGCACCGTGTTCTCGGCCGTCAGCAATATGACCGGTCTGCCGCAGTCCACCGTTGCCATCATCTTGGGCATCCTGCTCGCCGTGGCTATCGTTGCCATCCTGTATTGGTTCTTTGGCACCGAGATCGGCTCGGCGCTGCGAGCCACCGGCAACAACGAGTACATGATCCGCGCTCTGGGCGTCAACACCAACTCCACCAAGATGATCGCCCTCGTGCTCTCCAACGCCCTCATCGGCCTTTCGGGCGCGCTCATCTGCCAGAGCCAAAAGTATGCCGACATTGGTATGGGCACCGGTGCCATCGTTATCGGTCTTGCCGCCATTGTTATCGGCGAGGTGCTCGGCCGTCTGCTTCCCGGCGGCCTCGCGCAGTTTAGCGTCCGTCTTGCCTCCGCCGTCTTTGGCTCCGTGGTGTACTTCCTTATCCGCGCCATCGTGCTGCAGTTGGGCATGGACGCCAACGACATGAAGCTGCTCTCCGCCGTGATCGTCGCCGTGGCCCTGTGCGTGCCCGTGGTTTGGGAGCGCTATAAGCTCCGCAGCTCCTACACGAAGGGGGATGAGGCAGATGCTTAAGCTCTCGCACGTCAAGAAGACCTTTAACAAGGGCACCGTCACCGAGAAGCGCGCGCTCACCGGCGTCGACCTCACCCTGAATGACGGCGACTTTGTAACCGTGATCGGCGGCAATGGCGCCGGCAAGTCCACGCTGCTCAACATGATCGCCGGCGTGTACCCGCTCGATTCGGGCGTTATTGAGCTCGACGGCACCGATATCTCGCGCCTGAGCGAGTCGCAGCGCGCCAAGTACCTGGGCCGCGTGTTTCAGGACCCCATGCGCGGTACCGCTGCCGACATGCAGATCGCCGAGAACCTGGCCCTCGCCAAGCGTCGCGGCCAGCGTCGCGGCCTTTCGTGGGGCGTTACCAAGGCCGAGAAGGACGAGTACGTTGAGCTGCTCAAGCGCCTGGACCTTGGTCTGGACACACGCCTCAACGCCAAGGTCGGCCTGCTCTCGGGCGGCCAGCGCCAGGCACTCACCCTGCTGATGGCCACGCTCACCAGGCCGCGCCTGCTGCTGCTCGACGAGCACACTGCGGCCCTCGACCCCAAGACGGCCTCTAAGGTGCTCAACCTGACCGAGGAGATCGTCGACGAGAACCACCTGACCACGCTCATGGTCACGCACAACATGAACGACGCCATCCGTCTGGGCAACCGTCTGATCATGATGCACGAGGGCCATGTGATCTACGACGTGGCCGGCGACGAGAAGAAGTCGCTCACCGTGGCCGACCTGCTGCAGAAGTTCGAGGAGGTCTCGGGCGGCGAGCTCGCCAACGACCGCATGCTGCTGAGCTAACGACCTAGAAAACCACCACAAAGGGGACAGTGAACTGCCTCCCATTTCTTGGACATCGGGAAATGGGAGGTTTTCCATGAGT